>DATMTA010000018.1:0-21192 GCA_035565055.1 Ensifer sp. | reverse complement strand
TCTTCCGGATATCTGAGCGAAGAATAAAAAAATGGGCCACAAGATTGCTCTCGGGCCCGTATAGTTGTGAAGGTAAAAACCTCCAGAGGGGAACAGTTGTTGCAGCGGCACTGGGAGGAAAACCGCCGAGCTCAACAACTGAGCGTGATATGGTAGTAATTTGGGCAGTAAACAAGGACGCTGAGTGCATGTCAGCCATGCTGCCGTCGCATGGCTTCTAGATCACCCTTCTTAAGTCGCTGTAATTAAATGATTATTTAATTTACCCGTTGGTCAAAAACCGGGTGTCATATCACGCAAGTTTTTTGACTGGCGTCTTGAATTCACGTTCAGTGATAGATTTATGCTTAAAATATGAGCATTAACCATGCCTGCCTCCGATATGGGCGGCATGAGTCCGCTCTGTCGAAGGCACGTCAGAAGTTCCAGTTACGCGCCTTTGCAACAATAAAGTCGCGGAAGACCTTGAGCTTTGCCGCGTTCTTCATTTCATCCGGATAGCAGAAATAGGTGTCGAAGGACGGCACATCGGCATTGGTGACGAGCTGCACGAGACCGGGATCGCGACCGACGATATAGTCGGGCAGCATGGCAATGCCGATGCCTTTCAACGCCGCCTGCTTGATGGCGCTCAGAGAATTGATCTGCAGATGCGGCGTACGCGGGTTGTCCGACGATCGCCCGGCTATTTCCAGCCAGTTCACGTCGAGCAGATAGCCAGGGGCGGGTTCGCCAAAGGTGATGATCCGATGTTTGTCGAGGTCTTCGATCGACTGCGGTTCGCCGTGGCGGGAAAGATACGCGGGCGCGGCATAGACGTGCATATGCACGGTGAAGAGCTTGCGCTGGATCAGATCCGACTGTTGCGGCTGGCGCAGGCGGATGGCGCAGTCGGCGTGACGCATGTTCACGTCCAGCTCTTCGTTGTCGAGGAGGAGCTGCACCTGCATGTCTGGATAGAGGTTCAGGAATTCCTGGATCTTGTCGGTCAGCCAGCCCTGGCCGAGGCCGACCGTGGTCGTGACCTTGAGCTTGCCGCTCGGCTTCTCGGTGGTTTCGGTGAGCTGGATCTTCACCGTCTCCAGCTTCATCAGCACATCATGGGCGGTGCGATAGAGCAGTTCGCCCTGTTCGGTGAGGATCAGGCCGCGGGCATGGCGGTGGAAGAGCTTGCAGCCGACATCGCTTTCCAGCGCGCTGACCTGACGGCTGATCGCGGATTGCGACAGGTGCAGGCTCTCGGCCGCATGGGTGAAAGACCCGGCTTCCGCAGCGGCATGAAAAATTCTCAGCTTGTCCCAGTCCAGCGGTCCGCCCATGCCGTTCCCCTTGAGGTCATGAACTTCTGGAGACTTCTCGGTTCCGAACGAACCTGCAAGTCTCCAGATGCTTTGTTATCGTTTGTCTTTAGGGAAAGCCGGATTCCACTTTCCCTGGCAAACTCTCGTTATTCGGCGGCAACAGCAGGCGCTGCGAGATGACCTGCAAGATAACGCTCGGCTTCGAGCGCTGCCATGCAGCCCATTCCGGCGGCCGTGATGGCCTGCCGGAAAGTGTCGTCCGTTACGTCACCTGCAGCAAATACCCCCTCGACATTTGTGGCAGTCGAATCGGGTGCTGTCCACAGGTAACCATTCGGCTTCTGGCGCAGCTGGCCTTCGAACAGTTCGACCGCAGGCGCATGGCCGATGGCAACGAAGACGCCGTTCGTGGCGTGTTCGGTGATCTCGCCGGACTTTGTGTTGCGCAGCTTCACGCCCGTGACGGACACGGGAGAGGCGTCGCCGATGATTTCGGCGATCTCGGCATTCCAGACGATCTTGACGTTCTCCTTGGCGAAGAGGCGTTCCTGCAGGATCTTTTCCGAACGGAACGAGTCACGGCGGTGAACGACCGTGACCGACTTCGCGATGTTGGAGAGATAGAGCGCTTCTTCAACGGCGGAGTTGCCGCCGCCGACCACGATGACGTCCTTGTTGCGATAGAAGAAGCCGTCGCAGGTGGCGCAGGCCGATACGCCGAAGCCCTGGAAGGTCTTTTCCGAGTCGATGCCGAGCCACTTGGCCTTGGCACCAGTGCAGATGATGAGCGTGTCGGCCGTCCATGTCGCGCCGCTATCGGTGACGATGGTGAACGGGCGGCGGGAGGTGTCGACCTTGGTCACGATGTCATTGACGATTTCCGCGCCGACATGCGTCGCCTGGTTCAGCATCTGCTCCATCAGGAACGGACCCTGGATCGGATCGGCGTAGCCCGGATAGTTTTCGACATCCGTGGTGATCATCAGCTGGCCGCCCTGGTCGAGGCCGGCGATCAGCACGGGCTGCAGCATGGCGCGCGCGGCATAGATCGCTGCGGTGTAGCCGGCCGGGCCGGAGCCGATGATGAGAACCTTCACGTGACGATTGGACATTGTCTGATCCTTTCGCGCGGACTGAAAAAGCGCAACTGATTGAATGCGCGCCGCGACCTTGAAACTTGACCGTTATTTATGGGGCGGAAGGGGGTAGTTTCAAGGGAGAGTGCTGCTTACCAACAGAAAGCCGCGCCCGCTTGTGCGTAAACTCGCGGCCTGTCATAGCTAAAGCACACATTTCAGCCGATTCCCCAGCCTTGGACCTTCCATGTTCCGTGCCGAACTCGACGCGATCGACATCAGAATCCTTAGGGAGCTGCAGGCGGACGGGCGCATCACCAATGTGGAACTCGCAAGCCGCGCCGGCATTTCAGCACCGCCTTGTCTGCGTCGCGTCCGGCGTCTGGAAGATACCGGGATCATCGAGGGTTACCGGGCGGTTTTGAACGGACCGAAACTCGGCATGGACCTGACTGCGTTCTGCATGGTCGGGCTCAAGCATCAATCGGAAGCGAATCTGAAGAGTTTCTCGGCAGCGACCGCCAAATGGGTGCTGGTGCGGCAGGCCTGGATGGTCTCGGGCGAAAGCGATTTCCTCCTGCATTGCGTGGCAGAGAACCTGACTGTCTTCCAGGATTTCGTCATCGAACAACTGGCGGCAGACGAGAATGTCGACACGGTGCGCACCATGCTGACGATCCGGCAGGTCAAGAAGGTCGGGCTGATCGAGATTTGAAGTGCTGTGTTAGCTCTTTGATAGCGTCTCGTAGATCGCACCAAGCGCCGCTGCTTCACCCTTGAGATCGAACCGCGCGTGAACGTCGTCCAGCGCCGCTTCCCCATGCGCCTCGGCCATGGCGGGGTTTGCCAAATACTTCGCAATCGCGTCGCGCAGTGTCTCATAATCCCCGGCTGGCGCTATCTCTCCGGTCTTTCCCGGGACGATCATTCCCGCATAGGCGCCGGCGTCACTGGCAACGACTGCCGTCTTCGAGGCCATTGCTTCGAGTGGGGTAAGGCCGAAGCCTTCGTTGCGGGATGGGGCGACGTAGAGCGTCAGGCGGCGATACCAGGGCTTGATGTCGTCAACTTCACCAAGGATACGAATGCGTTCACCGAGACCGGCGGCCTTGATATCTGCCTCAAGCTTTGACGCAAAAGGTTTGTTATCCGGCGTAACGCGGCCGGTGACGATGGCGGTCCAGTCGGGGTATCTCGGCAGCAGTTCGATCATGGCCCGGACGAAGAGGTCGGTGCCCTTGCTGTGGCGAACGCGTCCGAAACAGCCGACCAGATATTTGCCGGGCAGGTCCGTCGCGGCGAGCGTGTCGCTGTCATCCGACGGCGGATGGAAAAGGGCGAGATCTACGCCGTGCGAGACGACCGTATGTGGCACCTTCAGAAAAGAACCGGAGCGGGCGCTGGTGGCGACGACCGCGTCCATTCTCGCGATCAGCCAGCGGGTATAGCGGCTGTGGTTGCGTTGCGCGGCGGAGGTGAAGAGGAGCCTGACCGGCATCCGGAGCACGTCGCGCAGGAGGAGGCCGAAGAGCATCTCGTTGTTGCGGCGTGCGTGCCAGACGCGCTTTCCGCCGCCTCGCGGGCGCTTCCAGAGGCTCAGAAGCGCAAACCATCCAAGATGTGGCAAATGCTCCGGCAGGCCGGGGCCAAGGACGGCAACATGCTGCCCCTGGCGGTTCTGTTCCGGCACCAGCTGGACGATGGTTGACGTGACGCCCGACAGTCGCCGCTTGAAATTCGGCGCGATGACGCGGGTTTCGGCGGCGGTCGCGGACTTTGTCACGGCATCGAATTCCCGGGCGATCAGCCCCAGGTGACATTCAGGATTTCGTAGGCCTTGGAGCCGCCCGGCGCGTTGACCTCGATATTGTCACCTTTTTCCTTGCCGATGAGCGCACGGGCAATCGGGGAGGAGATGGAGATGCGGCCAGCCTTCACATCGGCTTCCTGATCGCCGACGATCTGGTAGGTCTTCTCTTCGTCGGTGTCCTCGTCGATAAGCTTCACGGTGGCGCCGAACTTGATCTTGGAGCCGGACATCTTGGACAGGTCGATGACTTCAGCGCGGCCAATCAGATCCTCAAGCTCGCTGACGCGGCCTTCATTGTGGCTCTGAGCTTCCTTGGCTGCATGATATTCGGCGTTTTCCGACAGGTCGCCATGGGCGCGCGCTTCAGCGATCGCCTCGATGATGCGGGGGCGTTCTTCCTGCTGGCGCCAGCGCAGCTCTTCGTTGAGCTTCGCAAAGCCGGACTGGGTCATCGGAACTTTTTCGACCATTTCCATTTCCTTCCCGTCGCTGACGCATGGAGAGATCCCATGCGGCCGCATGTCTTGTCGTTTCCACGTCTCTTGATGGGCGCGGCACAAAAATAAAACGGTCCCCGGAGCTTCACGCAACGGAACCGTTCAAAACGGAAACCAATATAACAGAAAGCTTTTTAAAAAAGCGAGGAAAATCTGTCATCCGTTGCACGCGGTCTTCAAAGACGCTGTGAGAACAAGCAGTTGCGCGCGGCACTCAGCGTTCGAGCTGCAGGTCGCTCCATCGACTCGTCGGGATCGGTGCGCCGATGGCGAAGCGGAAGGCCGTCACGGTTTGGCGCTGCAGATCCAGTGTGCAGTCGAAGGTGAGGCTGAACCAGCGATGGGCACTTCGGAATGCCGCGCCCGGCGCATGGAGCCTCCCGCCATCGACCTTCGTGCTCTCGAGCGCATAGGCGATCAGACGGTCCGGACGCAATGACGTGTCGGCGCGGCGAACCTGTTCCATCGCCTCGGTGTCGCAAAGCTGCTCGTTGCGCTCCTCCGCCGACAGGGTTTTCAGAGCGTCGCGGGCCGCACGGTTCTCAGGTCGGGCAAGGACCGCGGCGGCGTAGAGCCGGCCAGCTTCGGTCATCTTTTTCACTGGGTCGCTCGGGGGCGGCACGACGGGCGCGGTCCCGAGTGCGTGCGATGTCGGATGCTCGGCCGGAGGTGGCGAAGGCGAGGGTGGGGGGCTTGCCGGCTCGGGCGTCTTGGCCGGTGTCTCCTCCGGGTCCCGCGATTGCTCCACCGAACTCTGCGGGACCGGCCTGCCTTCGGGCGCCGGCGATGGCTCGACCAGCGTCACCGAGACGGCGGGACCGTCGATATCGGGGATCGCGGTCGGCCGGATGAACGGGATCAAAGCGAGCACAATGCCGTGGACGAGGAACGATGCGGCGAGGCCAGCCTGAAAATCCTTCCTCGCTTGCACGCGCTTGTCCCTTGCCGTCCACTGCCCCGTTCCTTCCGGTGTTGCCATTGAAAATGCGGTTGATGTGGGATGCAAGGGCGCTGGTGCCGATTTTTTCAGGCGGCGCCCAAGGCAGGGACGACTTTGTCGGTAAAGCTCCGATGGCGGTCGCGGAATGTTACGACCACGCGATTGCGACCTTCCTGTTTGGCCTCGTAAAGACAGTTGTCGGCTTCGCGATAGAGCTGCTCATATGTCGTTTTCGTATCGCTGAAGGCGACGCCGATGCTGACTGTCAGCCCGGCCGGCAATAGCTGCCTGCCAAATTCGGATGCCGAGACGGCGGCCCTGAGCTGTTCGGCCTGCAGGGCCGCGAGCCCGGGCGACGCACAGTAGCTAAAGACTGCAAATTCCTCGCCGCCAATTCGGCCGAAGACCTCGCCATCGGTAAGGCAGGCCCTCATCGCGTCGCTGACGGCGATCAGGGCTTCGTCACCGGTGTGGTGGCCGAAGGTGTCGTTGACCTTCTTGAAGTGGTCGACATCAATGACCATCATGGCCGCCGCGACCGGTTTGTCGGAAAGCAGAATTGGCTCGACCGCGTTGTGGAAAGCGCGACGGTTGAAGGCACCGGTCAGGCTGTCGGTAAAGGCCAGGCGCTCCAGCGCCTGCCGCGTCATGGCCAGTTGGCGGAGCTTCGAGAACAGAAAGAAGAAGGTGGGCCCCCCGAGACTGACCGGGATGAGGATGTCGTTACGGACGTCCATCCAGAAGAAGTCACCCGTTTCTGTCATCAGGTTGCCATAGTCCATGGCGAACGCCAGAAGCGTCACCGCCGTGGTGAAGCCGATCGTGGCCAGCACGATCAGCGCATAATCCCGCATGCTCAACTTCACTGGCTTCACGACGGTTTCCTCGCGTCGGCGCCGCAGGAGAAGTCCTGCGCTAACCGACCGTGCAGGCGATCATGTCATTCGGCCCGCGCCGCGGTCAAATCGCCCTTTCTGACATGTTATATGCCAAGTTTGCTGAGGAAACGTCTATGCTCAGGGTAAAGTCTGCGGCCGCCTGTTAAGGTCATGGTAACAAAGGGCCGCTTTTCGTGCCGTTTCGATGCAGAAACTCAATAGAGTTTCGGAACATACATCTCGTCCGGAACCGGCTTGCGGTAATAGTCGTCGTGATGGACGCGCTCGGGAAGGTCGATGGCGGGGCGCGGGACCTCTTCATAGGGGATCTGCTTGAGCAGATGCGCGATGCAGTTCAGGCGGGCGCGCTTCTTGTCCACGGCTTCGACCACCCACCACGGCGTTTCCGGCGTGTGCGTGCGGTCGAGCATCTCTTCCTTGGCCTTCGTATAATCTTCCCAGTGGACGCGGCTTTCGAGGTCCATGGGCGAGAGCTTCCACTGCTTCAGCGGATCGTGGATACGCATCTTGAAGCGGAATTCCTGCTCCTCGTCGGTGATCGAGAACCAGTACTTGATGAGAATGATGCCGGAGCGGACCAGCATTCGTTCGAATTCAGGAACGGAGCGAAAGAACTCCTCCAGTTCGTCCTTGGTGCAGAACCCCATGACGCGCTCGACGCCCGCGCGGTTGTACCAGGAGCGGTCGAAGAGCACCATTTCACCGGCGCTCGGCAGGTGCGGCACATAGCGCTGGAAATACCATTGGTGACGCTCGCGTTCGGTCGGGGCGGGCAAGGCCGCCACGCGGCAGATGCGCGGATTGAGGCGCTGCGTGACGCGCTTGATCGCGCCGCCCTTGCCAGCCGAATCGCGGCCTTCGAAGATCACCACGACCTTGAGCTTCTTGTGCTGGATCCAGTCCTGCAGCTTCACAAGTTCGTGCTGCAGGCGGAAGAGTTCGCGGAAATAGATCTTGCGGTCGAGCGTCGGCTCGGCCTCGTGGGTCATGCCCTCGACGACGAGTTCATCCAGCTGATCCTCGTCCATCTGCATTTCCAGCTCCTCGTCGAAGCTGTCTGCGATCTCCGTCTTGATGCGCTCGAGGTCATATTGCATTCGTCAAATCCTTCCACGTTTTGCCGGAGAGAAGCAGGGTTGTGTGAAGGACTTGTGACAGGTGGGCGACGTGTTTTTGTTTTACTGCGAGTGAAGGAGATCGCCTGGCAATTGCGTGCTGGCGTCGAGCACTTCCATGCCAACAATCCTACCGTCTTTGTCGTAGTCGAGCAGGAGCTGATAGGTGATTTCCGCGGTCCTGACGATCGGGTTTCTGGAAAACCGGATATAGGCCGCATCGACCTGAGGATCGTATTCGACTTCGGGAGATGTCATTCAAGGCCTCCGCATGATGCTCGCCACGCGAGATTATACGGAGGCCGTTAAGGTTGAAAGCTCTCAGAAATAGCTCTGCAGCGGCCGTACTTCCAACTGGCCCTGCTTCAGCGCGCGGATGGCCTCTGCTGCGGCAAGGGCTCCCGACATGGTCGTGTAGTAGGGCACCTTCTGCATCAGCGCGGCGCGGCGGAGCGACTTGGAGTCGGAGATCGCCTTGTTGCCGTCGGTCGTGTTGAAGACGAGCTGGACCTGGCGGTTGCGGATGGCGTCCTCGATATGGGGGCGGCCTTCCAGAACCTTGTTGATCTTGATCGCCTCGATGCCGTTTTCAGCGAGGAAGCGCTGCGTACCGCCGGTCGCCAGTACCCGGAAACCGATGTCGGCGAGGATGCGGATGGCGGGCAGGATGCGGTCCTTGTCGCCATCGCGGACGGAGACGAAGACGGTGCCTTCACGCGGCAGATCGACGCCGGCGCCGAGCTGCGACTTGGCGAATGCCAGCGCGTAATCGGTGTCGAGACCCATGACTTCGCCGGTCGAGCGCATTTCCGGGCCGAGCAGCGTGTCTACGCCGGGGAAGCGGGCAAACGGGAAGACGGCTTCCTTGACCGCGATGTGCTTCAGCGCGCGCGGATCGGGCTTCTTGCCGTAGGCGGCAATGGCCTCGTCCAGCTTTTCGCCGGCCATGATGCGGGCGGCGATCTTGGCGATCGGCGCGCCGATGGTCTTGGCGACGAAGGGCACCGTGCGCGAGGCGCGCGGGTTGACTTCGAGGATGTAGATCGTGCCATCCTTGACCGCGAACTGGACGTTCATCAGGCCGCCGACGTTCAAGGCCTTGGCGAGAACCTTGGTCTGGCGCTCCAGCTCATCCACCATCTCGTTGGAAAGCGTGTGGACCGGGAGCGAGCACGCGCTATCGCCCGAATGGATGCCGGCTTCCTCTATATGCTCCATGATACCGGAGACGAAGACATCCTTGCCGTCGCAGAGGCAGTCGACGTCCACTTCGATGGCGTTGGTCAGGTAGCTGTCGAAGAGAAGCGGGTTCTTGCCGAGCAGCGTGTTGATCTGGCCGGTCTTGTCATTCGGATAGCGCGCCTTGATGTCTTCCGGCACGAGTTCCGGAACGGTGTCCAGAAGGTAGGACTGGAGCTGGCCTTCCGAATGGATGATCTGCATGGCGCGGCCACCCAGAACATAGGACGGGCGCACGACCAGCGGGAAGCCGATCTCGCCTGCCACAAGGCGGGCCTGCTCGACGGAGTAAGCGATGCCGTTGTTCGGCTGGGTCAGGTCGAGCTTCTGCAGGAGCTTCTGGAAACGGTCGCGGTCTTCGGCGAGGTCGATCATGTCGGGCGCGGTGCCGAGGATCGGGATGCCGTTCTTTTCGAGCGCCTCGGCCAGCTTCAGCGGGGTCTGGCCGCCGAACTGCACGATGACGCCGACGAGTTCGCCGCTTTCCTGCTCGGCGCGCAGGATCTCGATCACGTCTTCGGCCGTCAGCGGCTCGAAATAGAGGCGGTCGGAGGTGTCGTAGTCGGTCGAGACGGTTTCCGGGTTGCAGTTGACCATGATGGCTTCAAAGCCGGCATCCTTCAGTGCGAAGGCGGCATGGCAGCAGCAATAGTCGAACTCGATGCCCTGGCCGATACGGTTCGGACCGCCGCCGAGGATGACGACCTTCTTGCGGGTCGAGACCTGTGCTTCGGAGCGCACGGCGCCTGCAAAGGGCGTCTCGTATGTCGAGTACATGTAGGCGGTCGGCGAGGCGAATTCGGCGGCGCAGGTGTCGATGCGCTTGTAGACGGGGCGGACATTCAGGCGGTTGCGCAGATGCGCGACTTCCTTGGCGGTCTTGCCGGTCAGCGAGGCGAGGCGGGCGTCGGAGAAGCCCATGGCCTTGAGCATCCGCAGGTTCTGCTCGTCTTCCGGCAGGCCGTGCTCGCGCACGCGGGCTTCCATGTCGACGATCTTCTTGAGCTGGGCGATGAACCACGGGTCGATCTTGCAGCCCTGGTGCACTTCCTCTTCTGACATGCCGAGACGAAGGGCCTGGGCAACATGGCGCAGGCGGTTCGGGGTCGGCGTGCCGATGGCAGCGCGGATGGCGTTCTTGTCGTCGTCGCCATCGCCGAGGCCGGGGATTTCGATTTCGTCGAGGCCGGTCAGGCCGGTTTCAAGGCCGCGCAGCGCCTTCTGCAGCGATTCCGCGAAAGTGCGGCCGATCGCCATCACTTCGCCGACCGACTTCATGGCCGTCGTCAGGACTGGAGATGCGCCCGGGAACTTCTCGAAGGCGAAGCGCGGGATCTTGGTGACAACGTAGTCGATTGACGGCTCGAACGAGGCCGGCGTCGCGCCGCCGGTAATGTCGTTTTCGAGTTCGTCCAGCGTGTAGCCGACAGCGAGCTTGGCGGCGATCTTGGCGATCGGGAAGCCGGTGGCCTTCGAGGCAAGAGCGGACGAGCGCGAGACGCGCGGGTTCATTTCGATGACGACGAGGCGTCCGTTTTCCGGGTTCACGGCGAACTGCACGTTCGAGCCGCCGGTCTCGACGCCGATCTCGCGCAGAACCGCGATCGAGGCGTTGCGCATGATCTGGTATTCTTTGTCCGTCAGCGTCAGGGCAGGGGCGACCGTGATCGAGTCGCCCGTGTGGACGCCCATCGGGTCGATGTTTTCGATCGAGCAGATGATGATGCAATTGTCCGCCTTGTCGCGGACGACTTCCATCTCATATTCCTTCCAGCCGAGAACGCTCTCTTCGATCAGCACTTCGGTGGTCGGCGAGGCATCGAGGCCGCCGGAGACGATGTCGTAGAATTCCGAGCGGTTATAGGCGATGCCGCCGCCGGTGCCGCCCATGGTGAAGGACGGGCGGATGATGGCGGGAAGGCCGACGACATCGAGCGCCTGCGCGGCAATGGCCATGGCGTGGCTGATATAGCGCTGCTTGCGGTCGCTCTCGCCGAGGTTCCACTGGTTTTCGAGTTCGTCCAGCGCCTTGTCGAGGTCTGCGCCGGAGAGTTCGCTGCGCAGCTTGGCGCGGGCGGCCTCATGCGTCTTGCGGTCGGCATTCTTGATGTCGGTGGCGTTGGCCAGCATGGACTTCGGCGTTTCGAGGCCGATCTTTTCCATCGCTTCGCGGAAAAGGGCGCGGTCTTCGGCCTTGTCGATGGCTTCGGGCTTCGCGCCGATCATCTCGACATTGTAGCGGTCGAGCACGCCCATGCGCTTGAGGGACAGTGCGGTGTTGAGCGCCGTCTGGCCGCCCATGGTCGGAAGCAGCGCGTCGGGGCGCTCCTTGGCGATGATCTTGGCGACGACTTCCGGGGTGATCGGCTCGATATAGGTCGCATCCGCCAGGCCGGGATCGGTCATGATCGTGGCCGGGTTGGAGTTGACGAGAATGACGCGGTATCCCTCTTCCTTCAGGGCCTTGCAGGCCTGGGTGCCGGAATAGTCGAATTCGCAAGCCTGACCGATGACAATCGGCCCCGCGCCGATGATGAGGATCGATTTGATATCTTGGCGCTTCGGCATGGCGTCATTCCAACTTTCTTGTTTCCGCACGCTCCTGTCCGAAAGGCGTTTTCGGGAGCGTGCATGGGGCCTGCATGAAAAACCGGCGACGGTTCGGGACCGGGCCGGGTGCGGGCTTTCTGACTTAAAGGCTAGGTGGGCCTTATAGGGAATGTCTTTATGGAAACAAACCCCGAAAATGTAAGTCTCTGGGGATTTGTACCGTCAGGAATTGCCGGCTGTGGCTTCCGACAAGATTGTTCTTCCCGAACGAGATTCCGACCTGGCTTCCAGTCTCGCAGACAGGCTCTCGATTGCCAGGATCGTCCATACCGCTACAGCGAAGCCTGCTAGGACATCTACCAGATAATGACCGCCATTTGGAATTGCGGAGATCGCCATCAATACGTTGAGTGCAAGAACCGGATACCTGAATAGTTTCAGGGGCCATATTGCCCAAATGCACAGGATGGCGACTGCGGCATGAACCGAAGGAAATGAGATAACCCCGGCCACTCTCGAGGGAGTGAGGACAAATGCGTGACTGTATTTCAAGGCCTGCAGTTGGGGGACAAAGTTAAGCGCATGTTCGAGATCGATGTTCTTCGCAAAGTCGATGCCCGCTGCACCGAATGTGCCGAGTGCTGGCACCGCGCTTGAAATGAAAAATGAGAGAAATGAGATCGCACCATAGCTCATGAGCATCTTGTAAGCGCGGGACGGGTCATTTCGCAGCGCGAGCAGTGGCGGGAAAATTATCAACTGAGGGGCGAAGGCGAGATATGCGCCGTTGAGAAGGTGGGCCAGCGGTGGCCAATCGTCAATGAATGCTATCGTTGCATTCCAATCAAACCCCATCGCGGCGTCAATGGACGCCAATTGTGCGTCTACGAATGGAATGGAGAGCTGCATCGCCGCATATGCAAAGGCTGCGATCGGGAAAAGAAGCAGGATATTGAAAAGAAACGCGAGAGCGGGTGCGGAAATTCGCGAGTAGCCGCGCGCCTGACAATATGTGGCCAGCACGGTGGTCGTGAGAACGCCAGGCAGAAGCGCCGTTGTCCATGCGCTAGCGTCAATCGTAATGATTGTGAACGGTAGAATGGCCAGGACCACCAGCCAGAAAGCGGCGATAAAGCACACCAGAGATTGCAGCACGCCGCCACCTTGAGTTAATGTCCCCGACGTTGCGCGATCCTAGGTCGCTTCCGTTAACATAAACTTCAGAAGTAGCGCTACTTTTTATATGTGAATTTCCTGCAATGCTTATATTTGCGTGTACTTACGCGCATCCAACATGCTGAAATCTTTAGGCTATCTCTCTTTCCTTACCGGAAGTTGCACGTTTTTCAGGCTCACTGCGCAGATTAGCGCCAGGAATCCGATGAAGGCGCCAGTGAGAAACAGCGGGTGGAACGCGTTGTGGTAGACAATCGCGATGGCCTGGCGCGTCGCGTCGGGTAGGCCCGACACATCCTTCGGCGTGAGTTTTTCGATATTGTCGACGCCGGGGATCGGGGTCTTCATATGGGCGACACTCGCGGCGAGAATCGCGCCATACACCGAAATGCCGATGGAGGCGCCGCCCATGCGGGTGAGGGTAACGACCCCCGTTGCGGCTCCCGTATCGCGGGCGTCGGCGGCATTCTGGACCCCGAGGACCGGGACCTGTTGCGCGGCGCCGATGCCGAGGCCGTTGATCAGCAGAAGCGGCGCGATCACCCAAAGCGGCGTCGAGAGCGGCAGGAGGGCGAGCGTGGTGAGCGCCAAAACGGCCGTCACGCCTGAGATCACGGCAAAGATCTTGTAGCGGCCGGTGTGCGACATGATGCGCCCGGAGATCAGGGAGCCGATGGCGATGCCGCCGGTCAGCGGAATGAAGAAGAGGCCAGCCGTGGTCGGCGTCAGGCTCATGGCGGACTGCAGATAGAGCGCGAAATAGGTCGACAGACCAATACCGATCGCACCGCTGGCCATGGAAAAGACAAGCAGGAGATTGACGGTCGATTTCGAGAAAAGGCTCAGCGGCACGACAGGTTCCGCCACCCGCTTTTCCACTTGCACCCAGAAAACGACGCACAGGGCGCCAATGCCCACGATGGCCAGACTTTGCGGTGCCAGCAGGCCGCCAAACAGTTCCGAACTGTCGGCCCAGAGCACGAGGCTCGCGATCGCGGCGGCGAGGAGCAGCGCGCCGACATAGTCGATCTTCGGTTTGCGGTTCGGGCGCTTGTAGGGCAACATGGAGCCGATCCCGAGAAGCACGATGATGCCGATGGGCAGGTTGATCAGGAAGATCGACCGCCACCCGAAAAGATCGCTCATCACTCCGCCGAGGACGGGACCCGCCGCACTCGCCATCATCAGCATGAGGCTGGAATAGCTCTGGTATTTCGCCCGTTCGCGCGGCTCGAAGAGATCCGCGTTGATCGAGAAGATCGAGACGGTGATGCCGCCGCCGCCGAGCGCCTGGAGCACGCGGGCGGCAATCAGCGTATCCATCGAAACGGCCAGTCCGCAGGTGGCGGAGCCGAGCGTGAAGATGAAGATTGCGGCCATCATGACATATTTGCGGCCGAAGAGGTCGCCGAGCTTGCCATAAAGCGGCATGACGGCGCTGGAGGCGAGCAGATAGGCCGAGCCCACCCAGCCGAAGCGTTCAAGCTGCCCGAACTCCCCGACGATCGTCGGCAAGGCTGTGGCGACGATCTGGTTGTCGAGCGTTGCCATGAAGACGCCCGTCATGAGAAAGGCGAAGATGATCAGTCGCCGTCTCTGGTCGAGCGCCATCGGCGCGTCCCCATGTCTTTCGGATTGCGCGGGGGCGGTCTTGGTACGATTATGCATGGCAAGGCGTTCTCGGCAGGGTAGCTCACGACGAGCGGCGCAGTTATGTGCCCTTGGCAAACAAATGTCAAATTCATATGCGTGACAAGTGCAAATAAATTTGTTATGTCGCCTCCAGACCAAGGAGACCTGTTTTTTCGATGAGCGCTCAAACGGAACACGCGCCTGGCCGGACGAAGCCCAAAACGGACGCTGACATTACGCTGATCGCACAGGTCATGTCGCGGATGCGGCTGATGATCGGGCGGCGCATCATCGGGCGCATGGCGATCAAACGCGCTGCTCCGACGCTGGAACTGTCTCATCTCGACGTGATCGAGGCGGTGCGGCGGCTCTCCGAACACGGTGAGGTCACTGTCGGCGCCGTCGCCGACATGATGCATGTCGATCCCTCGCGCAGCAGCAGGCTGATTTCAGAACTGGTTCAGGGCGAGTTTCTCGTGCGGTGCGTCTCGCAGGCCGATGCGCGTCGCGCTGTCGTCGAGCTGACCGACAAGGCGCGGGCCTATTTCCGCGAAGCCCAGAGCATCAAGCGCGCACTCATCGAATCGATCGTCGCCGACTGGACGCCAGAGGAGATCGCCGATTTCGGCCGCCTCTACCTCAAATTCGTCGACGAGTTCGAAGCGCGGGCAAAGGCTTCCTCGGATTAGGCCTTTCCGGTTGATCGCCGCGACGAAAAAGACGTTTCCTTGAGGTCGCGATTCTGTCAGAAGGCAGCGATTGTTCTCCCGAAAGCCTGCCGACATGACCATGGACGCTTCGCCGAAGCCTGACACTCAAGCTGTTGCCCCCGTTTCGGCGCGCCCTGCGGGCTTTGCGCTGGGCCTCGTCGCGATGATCTCGGCGGCGCTGGCGATGAGCATTTCGCCGTCTCTGGTGCGGCTGGCCGATGTCGGGCCCTATGCCAGCGCCTTCTGGCGCGTCTTCCTCGCTCTGCCGGTTCTCTGGTTCTGGATGCTGCAGGAGGAGCGCCAGCGACCGGATGCGCCGCGCTCGCGCTTTCCGCTGGCCACGATCCTTGCCGGTCTCGCCTTCACCGGCGATCTGTTCTTCTGGCATCTCACTGTGATGCACACCAGCATCGCCAACGGTACGTTTTTCGCCACCATGGCGCCGCTGTGGGTTGTCATCTTCGGCTGGCTGCTGCTGCGCCAGCGGGTCAGCCGGATGACGCTTGTCGGGCTGGGCCTCTGCCTTGTCGGCGGCGGCGCCCTTGTGGCCGAAAGCCTTGCTTTCAACCCGGCGCGGGCACTGGGCGACCTGATGGGCATCGTCACCGGCGTCTTCTTCGGCCTCTATTTTCTCTGCGTGGGTGCTGCCCGGCTGAAAAGCGGCGCTGCGCGCGTCACCTTCGAGATGAGCGTCATCACGGCGGCGCTCCTCTTCATCGTGGCATATGTCATGGAGCCGCACATCATGCCGAAGAGCGGCTATGGCTGGGGCATTCTGCTGACGCTGGCATTCGTCAGCCACGCGGGCGGGCAGGGGCTGCTGTCCATCGCGCTCGGACGGCTGCCGACGGTGTTCTCCTCGCTGGTGATCTTCCTGGAAGCGATTGCTGCGGCGATCATCGCCTGGGTCCTGCTCGGCGAGCCGGTTTCGCTGCTTCAGGCGGCGGGCGGCATGATCATCCTGTGGGGCATCTGGCTGGCGCGACCGAAAGCAGCCTGACGGTGCAAACCGGCTTCAAGTCCAGGTCGCGACCTTCGCCTTGACTTCGCCGGCATAGCTGCGGCTGACCGGCAGTTCCGTTCCGTCCTTCAAACGCGCCAACAGCTTTCCGTCCTTCGTCACCAAGGCGTCGAAGGCAGCGCGTGCGATCCAGTGCGAGCGGTGGATCTGCGTGCCGACAGTGTCGCCGATTTCGGAGAGCGCATCGGAGAAGCGAATCAGGATAAGTTCGCGGCCGCGGCTGGTTACGGTCAGCGTATAATGGTCCTCGGCCGATAGCCGCAGGATCGGCCCGCGGTTTTCCGGCTTCAGACGGGAGAGCATCGGCGGAGGCTCCGGGGCAGGTGCCGGGGCTTGCGTGGGTGTTGCAGGCTCTGCGGCGGCGGCGACGGGCAGCGCGACCCCGAGCGCAACCGCTTCATTCGCCAGCCGGACCTGCTTTTCATGGCGCATCGAGGCCCAGAAAATCAGCGTGAAGACGATAGCAACCGGAAAGGCCTGGGCAGTGTTTTCCAGATAGGCTGCCCATGATGGTTCCGGGCCGCGCCACGAATAGACGATCAGCATGGTCGTGAATCCGATCAGCGGACAAGAGAGAAGCGATCCCACCAACATGCGCGGGAAGGGCGCCGCGATCAGCCTATCCAGATAGAGTTCGGCGAATACCACGACGCTGACGGCGAGCCAGGTGCTGACGAAGATGTTGACCAGCCAGAAGCCGAAGCGGGGCAGAACGCCCATGAGCTCGCCGGTCTTGAACGGACCAATTGCGGTGAAGAGCACGACGACGGCCGCGAGCACGATCCAGAAATTTCTGGAGCCTGCAAAGTCCTGCAGTTCGCGACGCGCGGATTGCAATTTCCCACCGTTCACGTATCGGCCTCTTCAACATGCGCAGACGGATTTGATCGGCGGACACAATTGGACGAAGCAGAGGCCAGTTGCAATCCCCCGGAGCAAGTCAAATGAACCTGCAGCCCTTTCTTGACGCATCTTTTGCCGTACAGTTTCACGTTTCGACCGTGGTACCGGCGGCTTTTCTCGGCGCCTATGTGCTTTTGACCCGAAAGGGCACAGCGCGGCACAAGCTTCTCGGCCGGATCTGGATGATCCTGATGGTGCTCACGGCGATCTCCACCTTCTTCATTCACCAGATCCGGGTGTGGGGCGATTTCAGCCCGATCCATATCCTCTCCGTTGTCGTAATTGTCTCCTGTGCTTCGGCGATCTGGCAGATTCGGCGCGGCAATGTCCGGGCGCATAAAACCGCCCTGATCAGTGCCTATATCGGCGGCATATTCGGGGCCGGCATCTTCACCTTCTGGCCGGGCCGGATGATGAACGCGATCTTTTTCGGCGGTTCTGCCGGTGCAACGCCCGAACAGGTTCGGCACGCGATTGTCGCGGCGGCAGTGGTTGTCGGGATCGGATATGCCTATACGATGTATGCGACGCGGTTCCGGTCCGTGCCGCGCCGCAACGCCCGCTCGATTGAAAATGCCTGACGGAGAAACATGTGCTGATCGTTCATTACCTCAACAATTCCCGCGCCCATCGTCTCATCTGGCTGCTCGAGGAACTTGGTCTCGACTATGAGATCAGGTTCTACAAGCGCGGCCCCGACTATCGCGCGCCAGCCGAATTGAAGAAGGTACATCCGCTTGGCAAGTCGCCGGTGCTGGAAGACGACGGGCTGGTGATTGCCGAGAGCGGAGCGATCTTCGAATATCTGCTGGAGAAATACGATCCCAAGGGTCTCGTCCCCGCCAAGGGCACGCCCGAACGGCTCGCCTATACCTACTGGCTGCATTATGCCGAAGGCTCGGCCATGCCGCTCCTCGTCATGAAGCTGATCTTCGGCATGATCCCGAAGCAGGTGCCCTTCTTCATGAAACCCTTTGCCAAGGCGATCAGCGGCGGGATCATGGGACGCATGATCGATCCGCAGCTCAAGGACAATGCGGATCTGTGGGAAGCGGAACTGTCGGAAAACGGCTGGTTCGCCGGTTCCGAATTCTCCGCAGCCGATATCATCATGAGCTTCCCGGTGGAGGCCGCCATCACGCGGGCAGGGCTCGGCTCCGACTATCGATCGATCAATTCATGGCTCCACGCCATCAAGACAAGGCCCGCCTACCAGCGCGCCGCAGAAAAGGTCAGTTGATTGCTCAGCAATCGATTTGCGGCTCGGCCGGATTCGAATACAACAATGTCTCCCAATCTGCGGGGATTGCAGAGGCGGGAAGCGAAAATGGACGATCTGACGCCTTCGCGCGGAACACGAAGATCGCGCCACGCTTTAAAGGTAGAGACAGCGGTTGAGAGGGGCAGGCCATGGATCTGAACGGACGCCGGGAATCCGACAATATCGAGGACGTGCGCGGGCAGTCTGACGGCGGGCCGATCGGGCGCGGCGGCGGCTTTGGCATCCCGGGCGGCATTCCGCTCGGCGGTTTTTCATTCCGGACCATCATCATCTTCGCGGTCATCTATTTCGTCGCCAAACTCTTCTTCGGGGTCGATCTTCTGCAGATCCTGTCGGGTGAGCCGGGCGGGCACGTGGGCTCGAGCTACAACCAGTCCCAGTCAAGCAGCAACAGCACGGCCCAGAACGATGAGATGAAGAAGTTCGTTTCGATTGTTCTGGCCGACACCGAAGACACCTGGACCGGCATCTTCGAGAGCATGGGCAAGACCTATGAGCGGCCCAAGCTCGTCATGTATTCGGGCCAGTGGCGTTCGGCCTGCGGCGAGGCGAATTCCGCCGTGGGTCCGTTCTACTGTCCCACCGACCGCAAGGTCTATCTCGACACGGATTTCTTCCGCGAGATGCAGCAGAAATTCAAGGCGGGCGGCGACTTTGCGGACGCCTATGTGATCGCACATGAGGTCGGACACCACGTCCAGAACCTGCTTGGCATCCTGCCCAAGTTCAACCAGGCCCGCGCCAAGATGAGCGAGACGCAGGCGAACGCGATGTCCGTTCGCGTGGAGCTGCAGGCCGACTGCTTCGCCGGCATCTGGGGCAAGTTCACCCAGCAGAAGGGCATCCTCCAATCGGGCGACCTGGAAGAGGCGCTGAATGCTGCGCACCAGATTGGCGACGATGCGCTGCAGAAGCAGGGGCAGGGCTATGTCGTGCCCGACAGCTTCACGCATGGCACGTCGGCGCAGCGCATGAAGTGGTTCCAGCGCGGTTTCGACACCGGCAAGCTTTCGGCTTGCGATACGTTCAGCGGCGCGATCTGAGGCGTCTGCAATCGGCGAATGGGTTTCTCCCATTCGCCGCCGTTTGCGCTCCATCAAGAAATTTCATCATCGCGGTAGTTTTCCGGGGTGCCATTTGCCGCTTTTTTAGGCTAGGTTCCCGCGCATATTGTTACTGCCGGGATGCTTTTGGCGCTTTCCTGACCGGCGGCTAAGATAAAGCGCCCAGAGAATCGTTATGGAACAGGCATTGAAAACAGGCGGCTCCTGGAGCCGGCATCTGGCGGACACGGCGTTGCTCGGTGCACCGCTGATCGGCGCCCAGATCGCGCAGCTGGCGATCAATACAACGGACGTGCTCATCATCAGCCAGTTGGGAACCGCCGAGCTGGCGGCCATCGTGCTGGCGTCGCAGTTCTTCTTCACCATCTTCATCCTGGGCAGCGGTTTTTCGACGGCGGCGATCCCGCTCGCGACTCATGCGCTGGCAGTTGGTGACGAGCGCGGGGTGCGCCGTGCGATACGGATGGGCATGTGGGCGTCGCTCGCCTTCTCCATCCTGTGCATTCCGCTGTTTCTCTATTCCGAGCCGATCCTGCTTGCGCTGGGGCAGAAGCCCGATGTGGCAGCCTTTGCGGCGTCCTACCTTCACATTGCAGGCTTCGGGATCATTCCGGCGTTGCAGTTCATGGTGCTGCGGTCGTTCCTCAGTGCTCTCAAGCGCGCGGGCATCATCCTGTATGTGACGGTTGCGGTCCTCGTGCTCAATGCGGTCTTTGCCTATGCCTTCGTGTTGGGCCATTTCGGTATGCCGGCCTTCGGGATGCAGGCAGCAGCCTATGTGGCGGCGGGCGTGAACCTGTTCGGCTTCGTGGCGGCGGTCGTCTATATCGAGCGCGTGCCGATGCTGGCGGCCTACGGTCTCTTCACGCGCTTCTGGCGTCCGGACTGGCAGGCGCTGGGCGAGGTGGTGCGGCTTGGCATTCCGGTCGGTCTGATGGTTCTGGCGGAGGTCAGCCTCTTCACGGTTGCGTCTCTCATGATGGGCTGGATCGGCACGGTCGAGCTCGCCGCGCACGGCATCGCACTGCAGTTCGCCTCCATGTCCTTCATGGTGCCGCTCGGGCTCGCTCAGGCTGCGACTGTGCGCGTCGGTCTTGCGGCGGGTGCCGGCAAGCGGACTGACGTGATGCGAGCAGGGGGCGCGGCGGTGCTGCTGGCCACCGGCTTTGCGCTCGCCAGCTGCATCCTCTTTATCGTGGAAAGAGAATCGCTTGCGCGGCTTTTCGTCGATCCGGCTTCAAGCAACGCGGCTGAACTGATCGCAACGGCAGGGCCGTTCATCATCGTCGCCGGCGCTTTCCAGCTCTTCGACGGGCTGCAGGCGATCGGGGCGGGTCTTGCTCGCGGGTTGAAAGATTCGACGGTCCCGATGGTTCTGGCCATTGCCAGCTATTGGGGCATCGGCTTTACCAGCGCCTATGTGCTTGCCTTCCCGCTCGGCTTTGGCGGGATCGGCATCTGGTATGGCTTCATGCTGGGTCTGGCTGCGGCGTCGATCGCGCTCAATGGCCGCTTCTATTATCTCGCGAGCCGCAACAGGCTCGCCTGACGCCGACGGCCTCAAGAAGTCAAAGAAAAGCCCCGTGCATCGAAACGACGCACGGGGCTTTCGTGTTTCAGGTCGCGCGCTCGTCGATCAGGCGGCGTTGCGTTCGTTCAGCGCCGGCTCGCCCTTGCGCTCGCGCACGAGGTTGATGAAGCGGCGGAAGAGGTAGTGGCTGTCCTGCGGGCCGGGGGAGGCTTCCGGGTGGTGCTGGACGGAAAAGATCTGCTTGCCGGAAACGCGCAGGCCGCAATTCGTGCCGTCGAACAGCGAGACGTGGGTTTCCTCCACGCCGTCGGGCAGGGAGGCGGAGGCGACGGCAAAGCCGTGGTTCATCGAGACGATCTCCACCTTGCCGGTCGTGTGGTCCTTGACCGGGTGGTTTGCGCAATGGTGGCCCTGGTGCATCTTTTCGGTGGTAGCGCCGACGGCGA
>DATMTA010000017.1:0-60980 GCA_035565055.1 Ensifer sp. | reverse complement strand
CAAAACTTGTAAATCTGCCCATTCAGGCTATTTGCTCCTAAGCTCCTCGATATATCTGTCGAGGAGCTTTTTGCGTTTGGACTCCGTATCAAGCTCACCAGATGCAACGCGCGCCTCGAATTCCCTTTGCGCGATGACCATAACTTGTAAATTACCCTAGGCAAGTCGCCTAACAGAGAGTTCCTCCGCGCAAGCGTCGAGGAACTCTTTTTGTTTCTGCTGCGTCGATAGACGGCCAGACTCGGTCACCATCTGGCCCTGCCCCGTTGAAATAATCCATTTTCAAATATGCTCTGGCCCATTGAGAGGACCCGAGGATGAAGAGCAACCGTTCACGGACGAGCAGATTATCGGGATATTGAAGGAGCACGAGGCGGGCACGCCGGTCTCGGAGCTTCGCCGCAAGCACGGCATGTCGGATGCAACCTTCTACAAATATAAGGCGAAGTATGGTGGCATGGACGCATCTGAAGCCAAGAGGCTAAAGACTGCTGAAGACGAATATACACGGCCTCCGGACCGGTGCTAATCGCGCATTTCGACGTCGTCACGAAGAAATAGCTTGACGGATGGCCAGGCGGGGAGCGGGCTGGTGGAACTCCGGAAGATTGAAGTCTCGAGGTTCAGGGGCGGTACAGAAGGAACGCGACACCATGTCCATCCAAAGAGCAAGCTTTTATGTGCTCCTTCTCCTCATTACGATCGCCTTCGTGTGGCTTCTCATTCCCTATTACACTGCGGTTCTGTGGGCAGTCATACTGGGCATCCTCTTCTACCCGGTCCACGAGCTGCTGGAGCGGCTGACCGGTGGCCGCAGCACGATCGCCGCATTGCTCACCGTGCTTTTATGTATCTGCCTTGTCATTCTCCCTTCACTCGCGATCCTGGCATCTCTCATCCAGGAGGGTGCCAGCCTTTATCAGCGCATCAGCAACTATGAAATCGACCTGAACGCACAGCTCCTCAGACTTCAGGCAATCCTTCCGGCATTTCTTGACAACTGGCTGGTCTCACTCAAGGTCGCAGGTTCTGCCGAATTGTGGTCGAAGCTTTCGACGGGCCTCATGCAGGCAGGTCGGTCGATCGCAGGTGGTGTGCTCAGCTTCGGGCAAAACACGCTGGAATTCTTCATCAGCATGGGGTTGATGCTCTACCTGCTCTTCTTCCTGTTCAGGGATGGCGCGTCGCTGGGAGCGACCTTGCGTCACTCGATCCCGCTGAGCGACGACTATACCCGTCAGTTTGTCGATAAATTCTCGGCCGTGGTGCGTGCGACGGTTCGCGGCAATGTCATCATCGCGATCGTCCAGGGCGCGATCGGCGGCTTCAGTTTCTGGGCTCTCGGGATAGAGGCTGCTCTGCTCTGGGGCGTCGTCATGACATTCCTGTCGATGCTGCCGGCCGTTGGGGCAGCCTTCGTCTGGGTGCCAGCCGCCATCTGGCTCTTTCTGGTCGGAGCATGGGTCAAGGGTATCCTGATGGTGGCGATCGGCGCGCTTGTCATCGGGCTGATCGACAATCTCCTCCGCCCCCCGCTGGTCGGGCAGGGGGCGAGACTTCCTGACTATGTCGTTCTCATCTCGACCGTCGGCGGCATCTCACTCTTTGGCTTGAGCGGCTTCGTCATCGGACCGTTGATAGCGGCCCTCTTCATCTCCGCGTGGTCGCTCTTCACGCAACAACAACATCAGGCAACCGAAATTGTTGATCCACCGGGTAAGCCGGAAAAATGACCGTGAGACGCCTTTGCGATGAGCATCGCAAGAGCGCATTTAGTTGAGACAATGGCTGATGAAGCGGAGTTTTAAGCCGCGTACTGTAAGCGAGTACCGTCGCAGCACACCTAGTCGCTGATTTCAGCATCCTCTTGCAATTTCTGATAAACATCCCCATCTTAAGGTCAATGGCAGCCATTTTACGGGCGTTGTCATTTTACGGGTGGCACTCACCCGAGCCCCAGCAAAGGAGGACGATATGTCTTCCGACTACGATGAGCGTATGCTCGCCAGCGCAGATATCAGCATCATCAGAGAAGTTCTTCGCTGCACAGGGTTTCAGTATGAAGAGCCCATGGGCGAGCTCGATCGGACCGCGGCCAGGTATGCCCTGGATCTTTATCAGCAGGGAACGCGAGAGCCGGAGGCTCTCATCGCTGCAATCAGCGTGTGGGCGGAACGTGTTTCCGAGAATCCGGGCCTGTCCATTGCACCGGGAGCTGAAGCATGACCCTTTCCTTTGCAAATCCAACGCGAACCTACGACGAGCGCCGCGACGCCATTCGTTTTGTCGGCCATGACGGGTTGAAGCAGATCGTCTTCCTTTTGTCCGTTGGGCTCTTCGATCAGGGCGGGTCTGACACAAACCCGCGGGAGCAGCGCTATCTGATGGCCTTCGACCGGGCACATTCCCGGATTCTGGATATCGCTCGCGCCCTGTATCAGAAGAACAAGCGCTCCATGGTCGAACTCGACGCGAATGCAGTCGGCTCGTCCCTGCGGTTCGGTAACTGACTGTAGCGGCATTCGAAATGCCCAGCGAGATTCTCTCGGGAGACAATCATGACTTTCGAAGTCCCCACACTGCTCAGAGCCTCGGAGGCTTTGGAACGTCCTGAAGGACGTGTCTTCGCCCTATCATGGTGACCAGGAGGCCGCCCGGCGACGGAAACGCCGGCGCCGATCAGCGCGTCTTGAGATCCATGCTCAAGCGGTCGGGTTATGCGACTTCAGACCTGAAAGCCGCGGAAGGACCGGATCACGCCCGCGAGCACCTGATGATCGGGCACATCAACGATGGCATGATCATGAGTGAAACATACCCTCTGTCGAAGCGACAGATTTCGCAGCGACGGATTGCTGCTTCCCAGGGGCCGGCGTTGTCCCGTTGGGAAGATGACGGCGGCAGTTTTGCCGATCGCGAAACGGCTCGAACAGCCGACACGGAGAATGACGATGGAGAAATCTGATGAGATCGTCGTCTTGGCCGATGTCAGGCACAGTCTCAAGGCGAGGCGACCGCCCGAGCAGAATGATGTCGGGATGGAGCGTGACGATGGGCGCCGGGAGTGCAGCGTCATCAAGTTTTCAGGAAAAGCGCACCCGGATCCGGGCCGCAACCCAGGAAAATGATCCCGTCCGGCGACGCCCACGCGCCGTCACCATTCCGGAGATGGAGCTTGCGATGTTTACGCGGACGAAGACGAGAACCGTGCATTTCGACGCGCCCTTCACCTTGAACGGCCTCGACGGCGCACATCCGGCTGGAGACTACCGGGTACTGGACGACGAAGAGCAGATGACTGGAATTTCGTGGCTCGCCTATCGACGGGTGGCGACCATGATCGAAGTCGTCGCCGGCAGCAAGACAAGCCTGATCACGATTGATCCCGCAGATCTGGAAGCCGCGCTGGAAAAGGACAAGGTCCTTTTCGCGAAACGAGACTGATTTGTGTTTGTAGGGACCGTCCCGTGAACGGTCGCAAACAGTTCAGACGAAACCCGCCACCTTTTTTGGAGAAACGCCATGCCTTCTCACCGCTTTACAGTCGGACAGGTCGTTCGCCTCGTCGCCACGAGGGGCCTCTCGCCCGCGGCAGCCGTCATCTACACCGTCGCGGCTCCGATGCCTGTGTACAACAACAGCCCGCAGTATCGATTGTGGAATGAAGAACGTCACCAGGAGCGTGTTGCCCGCGAGCGGGATCTCGAAGCGGTTGACCTCAAATGAACCCGATGTCCCGGCCGCTTGTGGCCAGGACATTACTGCCATGTTCTGAAGGGAACGCCCATGACCAAGCCAATGCGTATCGCCTTCATCGGCAATTCCCCACCCCGCCAATGTGGGATCGCCACCTTCACCGGTGATCTCTCCCAGGCCATGGCCGGCCTATCCGAACACATCAGGCCCAGCATCATTGCCATAACGGACGACCAGCAGAGCTATGCCTATCCGGCGGAGGTCATCTTCGAGATTCGCGAAGCCGAGCCCGAAGACTATGTGACCGCGGCGCGGATCCTGAATGAGGGACAATTCGATGTCGTGTCACTTCAGCATGAGTTCGGCATTTTCGGCGGCCCCGATGGTGAGCTTATCCTGAAGCTCCTTGAGCACCTTCGCGTCCCCATCGTCACCACCTGCCATACCATCCTTGCCGACCCCACGCCTTCCCAGCGCCGTGTGCTGCAGAAGGTCGCCGCCTCTTCAAGCCGTATCGTCGTCATGGCAGAGAAAGGGCGTGCGCTGCTCACGGAAATCTACGGCGTCGCGGCCCCGAAGATCGATGTCATTCCCCATGGTATTCCCGACCGGCCCTTTCACGATCCGGAAACGGCCAAGGTCGCACGGGGTTATGCCGGCCGGCCACTCATCCTGACCTTTGGTCTGCTCTCCCCGAACAAGGGGATCGAGACGGTCATCGACGCCATGCCCGCGGTCCTGAAGGAGAATCCGGAGACCCTCTATATCGTCCTCGGCGCCACCCATCCGACGCTCCTTCGCCAGCAGGGCGAGGCCTATCGCGACAGCCTGCGTCAGCGCGCCGAAAGCCTTGGCGTCGAAGATTCCGTGCAATTTCTCAACCACTTTGTGGATTTGCCGACGCTGCTCGACTTCATTTCCATGTGCGACGTCTATGTCACGCCCTATCTGGACGAGGCGCAGATGACGTCCGGGACGCTTGCCTACAGCTTCGGCATGGGCAGCGCGGTCGTCTCGACACCCTACTGGCACGCTCGCGAACTGCTGAAGGATGGGCGCGGCCTTCTCGTTCCCTTCGGTGATGCAACGGCCACCGGCAAGGCGATTGCGGACCTGCTTGGCGACGACGATGCCCGGATGGCGATGCGCAGGCGCGCCTATGATGCCGGACGCACAATGATCTGGTCGCATGTCGCCAAGCTCTATCTCGATAGCATGGCAAGGGGCTGCGAAGCCTCTCGACCGAAACTCGTCAGCGATCTCCCCTCGCTGCGGATGAAGCTTCCGTTGCAAAGAGCGCCCCTCAAGCTCGGGCATTTCCATGCCATGTGTGACGACACCGGGATATTCCAGCACGCGGTATATTCCGTTCCCGACCGGTCCCACGGCTATTGCGTGGACGACAATGCACGCGCGCTGCTGCTTTCGTCTCTGATGTCGGCGGCAGGCGTCGCCGGCATAGGCGATCGGATGACGTCATCTTTCGCAGCCTTTGTCGAACATGCCTGGAACCGCGATACCGGTCGCTTCCGGAATTTCATGGGCTTCGATCGCCGCTGGCTTGAAAGCGAGGGCTCCGAAGACAGCCACGGCCGGACCCTCTGGGCACTGGGAGCCTGCACGCTCTCCGATGCCGATGCGCCGCGTCGTCGCTGGGCGAGTGCGCTCTTTGCGCGGGCCATGTCGGTGACGCTCACATTCAGCTCCCCCCGAGCCCGGGCGTTTACGCTTCTTGGGCTCAACGAGTATTGCAGGGCCAATCCAAATGACCACCACGCAAGCATGCTGCGCGTTCGGCATGCGGAAAACCTGATGGACCTGGAACGTCGCGTTTCACATGGCGAGCGCCACTGGTTCGAGGAGGGGCTGTCCTACGAGAATGCCCGGCTGAGCCAGGCCTTGATCCTAACCGGCCTCGCCACAAACGTCTTTGCCTTCGTTGAGACGGGTCTCTCCACCTTGCAGTGGCTGATGACCCAGCAGAGATCGGACAAGGGCCATTTTCGCGCAATCGGGACCGATGGCTTCTTCGAGATCGGGCAGGCGCCGAAGCCGTTTGATCAGCAGCCGGTCGAGGCAACTGCGACCATATCGGCGTGTCTGGCTGCGTATGAGGCCACTTCGGACAAGAACTGGATTGCCGCCGCCTGCAGAACCTTCGACTGGTTTACCGGCAGCAATGACCACGGCGTCTCCCTTGTCGATCCGGAAACGGGCAGTTGCCGCGATGGTCTCCATGCGGATCGCCCCAATGAGAACCGCGGCGCCGAATCCGTCCTTTGCTATCTGATCTCCTGCATCGAGATCGCGCAGACCAACCAGAAACTGACGCCCGTGCTTCCGCGCGCCGAATTCCGGCAATTGTCATGACCAAAGCCGCTCAACAGGAAGACCATAAAGGATCCACCTTGCCCCATCGGAACATTCTCAATCGGCAGGCACTCTATCTCAAGCCCGATCCGACGCGGGTCATCGTGCGCCCGTTCAAGCCGTCGACAGAGCCCCGGCATCTCAATCCGCGTGACAAGACGAGAGCCAATGAGATCGTCGACCGTGTTCTGTCGCTGGACGCGGCATCGACCGCCAACCAGTTGCGCGACATCCTCGCCAATTTCGAGGGCCGGCACCGCAATCTGCTGCGGCAGTTCGAGCTGCGGGCCGATGCGATGGAGGATGCTTTTCTCCACCATCAGCAGTTCAGCCAGCAGCAGAGGCAGCTGGTCGGCGCCTACTTCATGAACGAATATTCGTTCGAGTCCTCCGCGCTCTTCAATCCGAGCATCGTGCCGCATCCGGATCAGTCCGGCCTTGCGGACGGTAGCCTGCGGGTGATCATCAGCCTCAGGGCGGTTGGCGAGGGGCACATATCTTCGCTGACCTTCCGCTCTGGCGTCATCGATGAAAACGGGGTGGTTTCGATCGATGCACCGACACGGCTGGCGGGTCTGCCGAACATTCATGCCAGTGACGGCCTTGCGCCTGCGGGCTGCATCACTTTGAGCTTCAATAGCGAAAGCGATCTTGGCGAGCGTGTGATCTTTCCGGTCACCGAGGCCCAGTCCAACGGGATCGAGGACGCGCGTTTCGTGGCGTTCGAGGATGAAGGCAAGACGATCTACTATGCGACCTACACCGCCTATAGCGGCTCATCCATCCGCTCGGAGCTTCTGGAAACGATGGACTTCCTGAACTTCTCGCTCACGCCCCTGCGCGGGCCTGCCGCGCGCAACAAGGGCATGGCGCTCTTCCCCAGGCGTATCGATGGTCGCTATGCCATGATCGCCCGGCAGGATAGCGAGAACCTCTACCTGCTTTATTCGGACGACCTGCTCAACTGGGACGAGGGCCATCTCCTGATGAAGCCGGAATTTGCGTGGCAATTCGTGCAGATCGGCAATTGCGGGTCGCCGATCGAGATCGATGAAGGGTGGTTGGTATTCACTCATGGTGTCGGTCCGATGCGGCGCTACGCGATTGGCGTAACTCTGCTCGACAAGGACGACCCGAGCATCATCCTTTCCCGCACGGTCGAACCTCTGCTGCAACCGGATCCGACGGAGCGGGAAGGTTATGTGCCCAACGTCGTCTATTCCTGCGGCGCCATGCGCCATGGCGATCTGATCGCTCTGCCTTATGCCGTCTCCGACACCTATTCCAACTTCACCACGATCCGGATCAGCCGGCTTCTCGAAGCGATGCAGCCTACAGGAGTTTCGGTTTGAGATTCCGGGTATGTGAGTATTGTGTCCATCACGGGCATGGGAGACGGATGTGACGCAACATATGAATTCTCGCCGGCTGGCCGAGTTGAAGAACTTCGGTTCGAACCCCGGCATGCTGAAGTGCTGGCTGCATCTCCCGGCCATCCTTGCGCCCAAAACACCACTCGTCGTCGTCCTGCACGGGTGCACGCAGAGTGCCACCGCGTATGATCACGGGTCCGGTTGGTCGAAGCTGGCGGAGGAAAAGGGCTTTGCGGTCCTCTTCCCCGAGCAGCAGCGCGTCAACAACGCCAACCTTTGCTTCAACTGGTTCGATCCGGGCGACATCCGGCGCGCTTCGGGCGAAGCTCTCTCGATCCGGGAAATGGTCGGACACGCCGTCGAGGCGCACGGACTGGACGCGAAGCGAATCTTCATCACCGGACTGTCGGCCGGAGGCGCAATGGCGAATGTCATGCTGGCGACCTATCCCGAATTGTTTGCGGGTGGCGCGATCATCGGTGGGCTTCCTTATGGAACCGCCTCGGGCGTAGGCCAGGCTTTCGAGCGGATGCGCGGTCAGAACGCTCCGAGCGTCAGCCAGATGCGGTCTGCCCTGGAGACTGCAGCGCCCGGCAACGGGTCATGGCCCAGCATTTCTGTCTGGCATGGAACGCACGACCAGACGGTAAAGCCAGTCAATGCCGAGCAGATCGCCCATCAGTGGGCCGGCGCGCATGGGGTCTCGCACACGCCGGACCTGACAGAATCGATCAATGGCCATAGTCGCAAGGTCTGGCTCAATGGAAGCGGCAAAGAGGTCATCGAGGTCAACCTTGTCAGGGGCATGGCGCATGGGGTCCCCCTGTCTTTCACAGCGGAAGCTCCCTTGGGCAACTCTGGTCCATTCATGCTGGACGCGGGGATTTCTTCGACTGCGCGC
Source organism: Ensifer sp. (assembly GCA_035565055.1). Taxonomy (GTDB): domain Bacteria; phylum Pseudomonadota; class Alphaproteobacteria; order Rhizobiales; family Rhizobiaceae; genus Ensifer_A. The sequence continues at coordinate 52,640 of DATMTA010000017.1, read as the reverse complement.
ATTGCCAGGACCTGGGGCCTTGCAGACGACGCCGATGTCGCCAACGCGGAGGGCGCATTCATGATCGGCCCGGAGCACATAACGGCCCCGTCAGGCATTGACGCTATTATCGCCAAGGCCATGACCTATGCAAAAACAAACGTGGTCCATAAGGCTGGAGGTCGAGATGATCGGGGTGTGGGAAAAGTCATCAACGATGCGCTTCGCGCGGCAGGGCTGATCCGTTAGTCCGCTGGCGCGGCGCACAGACGACAAGCTCTAGCCCTCCCGTCCGGGGCAGCGGCTTCGCCACCAGCCTTCAGGGAGCTTAACCCATGTCAATGCTCAGTATTCGTCATCGTACGACCTACAGTTTCCGGGAGGACGTGTCGCTGTCGCCGCACCGGCTCATGCTCAGGCCGCGTGAAGGCCGCGAGCTGAGGCTTCTCAGCCATGAGATTTCCACTTCCCCCCCGGCTGAACTCAGCTGGTCGAACGATGTATTCGGCAACGCGATTGCTTCAGCGACGTTCCAGACCCGCGCCCGCAGTTTGGTGGTGGACAGCACGGCAATCGTGGATTTGACGGCATCGGCATGGCCCGTCTTCGACATTGCGGCATCCGCGATCCACTATCCCTTCGCTTACGCCGATGGCGATTGGACCGATCTCGGTGCGCTTGGGGTGCAACAGTACGAAGACATCGACGGCCGGCTCGCAGCATGGGCCCGCGGCTTCGTCGCCGGCAGTCCGACTGATACACTGTCTCTTCTCAAGGATATCAGTCTGGGCATCGCATCCTCTATCTCCTACCAGAGCCGGGAAGAGGAAGGCACGCAGACGCCGCTCGGCACCCTTGAACGCGGTTGGGGCTCCTGCAGGGACTTCGCCGTGTTATTCGTCGAAACGGTCCGCAGCCTTGGCTTCGGCGCCCGGATCGTCTCAGGCTATCTGTTCAATCCAGGCGGATCACTCACCGGCTCGATCGGCGACGGATCAACGCATGCTTGGGCTGAAGTGTTCATTCCGGGCGCTGGCTGGATCACATTCGATCCGACAAACCGCAGCATGGGCAGCGCCAACCTCATCCCGGTCGCTGTGGCCCGCGACATCGCCAACGCCGTCCCGGTTTCAGGAAGCTTCACGGGCGCCACGGACGCCTTCGTATCGATGGACGTGGCTGTGGAAGTCAAGGCAATCGATCCGTCCTCAGCCATGCAGTTTCAGGGCCCGTCGAATTGGGGCAATTGATGCTCGAAAACTCTCTGCGCCATCAGGCCCCCGCAACCAACAAAACTTGTAAATTACCCCAGGCAAGTCCTCGAACAGAGAGTTCCTCCGCGCAAGCGTCGAGGAACTCTTTTTGTTTCTGCTGCGTGGATAGACGGCCAGACTCGGTCACCATCTGACCTTGACCTGCTGGGCTCAGAGCAAAAGGAGCAACGCAATATCTGGGCTTCAGGATCGAAATGCTCCAGGCGCCATCCGAGTAGGCGTGGTGTCGGACGCGGATCGTGTGTGAAGCCCCCGTCGTGAACCGCCGTCTGGGCTGCGATTGGTGCTCTGGGAGTCGTTATGGCGCGCCCATCTGTGGTGGGCCCGCCGAAAGTGGGCGCTCTGCGAGTTCATTTGCCACGTCGGTATCCAGCGGTGTGCCGAAGCTCTTCAGCACACAGGCAAGCGTGGTGTAGAAGCCAAAGGTGGCGATCAGGTCGAATATGCCTTCCGGCCCCACGAGACTGAGGAGCTGTTCCTGAGCCAGTGGAGAAAGCGTCTGGTCTGCGACCAGCATATCGACCGCGCTTGCCAGAATGCGATCGTCCTCGGCCATGTTCTCCGGCGGGCCGGCGATCGAGGCGATCCGGTCATCAGAAAGCCCGCAGGCGCGCCCCCGGCTGACATGATGGGACCATTCGTAAGCCGAACCGAACCTGAACCCTGCGCGCAGGATGACGATCTCGCTGAACGTCTTGCCCAGCGCCGTGTGTTTGACCACGTGGTTTCGAAGCGGCTCCCAGGCCGCCAGCAGCGCGGAGTGGTGCGCCATGGTCCGATAGACGTTCAATCGGCCGGCAACCGTGCCCCGCAGATGGCCGATCGATTCCGGCCAGTCTTCATCCGCAAGCGGTGCAAACGTACGCGTTCCTTCTTCCAGCATCGCCATGCTCATCATGTGATGACGATCTGTTCGCGGGCGAGTACCGCCACAACGGACGGCCGAGATTTGAGGCGCGCATAATAGGCGGTGCAGTGCTCCGGCAGTTCGAGCTTGACCCTGTCGCAGGCCCAGAACAGCACGTAGAAAAGTGCTGCGTCCGCGATTGTGAATTTGTCTCCGAGGGCAAATGTCTTGCCGGTCAGAAGCTTTTCGATGACCTTGAAGGCGTTCCGGGCGATGTCCTTGCCCCTTTCCTGGACCCAGGCTTCGTCTTCGGCGCGCGGCGTAAACTTTGATGCACGGAAGATGCGGGAGAAGCCCTGCATATGGATGGTGCTGACGACAAAATCCACGATTTCCAGAGCCCGTGTCTGCTCCTCCAGGCTGTCGCCCAGAAGTCCCTTTTCCGGGTTTGTTCGTGCCAGCCAGAAGGCGATGGAAGGGAATTCGGTCAGCAGAGAACCGTCATCGCGCAGGAGCGAGGGGACTTTCGATTTCGGATTGATGGCGACATAGCCGTCGGCAAATTGTTCGCCCTCGCGGATATTGATGCGCTGCGTGTCGAAGGGCGCACCAATTTCCTCCAGCAGCACATGAATACCGATGGAGCAGGCGCCGGGCGCGTAGAATAATTTCATGATTGATCCTCCCGTTCATGGATTTCGTCGTCGCAGACCAGCACGATTTTCCCGATGTGGCCGTTCTGCTCCATCGTGTGATGGGCGCGCCACGCCTCTGCGAGCGGAAATCGCGCGGCGATATGCGGACGGATGGCGCCTTGTTCTAGAAGCGGCACGACGTCGCGGCGAAGCATCTCGGCCACCTCTGCCTTGCGTGGCAGCGCAAGCGGCCGCAGCAGCGAGCCGGTGATCCAGATCTGGCGGGCCATGAGGTTGCGTAGCGGCACTGTGATCGCCTTGCCACTACCGCCGGAAAGATGCGCGATCCGTCCTCCGGACGCCATCATCGCGAGGTCGGTGTCGATATGGGCGCCTGCGGACAAATCAAGCAAGGCATCGATGCCGTACCCGCCTGTTGCCGCGCGTACTTTGTCGGCCAATGCGGCATCGTTGTAGTTCAGGGCCTCGAACGCGCCGAAGCGCTTTGCTGCGGCGACCTTTTCATCCGTCCCCGCTGTCGCCAGAACCCGATATCCGAGCGCCGACATGGCCTGCAGGGCGACATGTCCGACGCCGCTTGTCCCGCCATGGATGAGGCCGAAACCCTCGCGATCCAGCTTCATCAATACGAAGAAGTTGTACCATGCGGTAAAAAGGGCTTCCGGAAGCGAGCCAACCTCGGCATCGCTCAAGCCGTCCGGCGCGGGAAGAACCAGAGCCTGATCGGCAATGGCATATTGCGCATAGCCTCCGCCCTGCACAAGCGCCATGACGCGCTTCCCGGCGAGGCCAGCGTCCGCACCTTCACCCAGCATGACGACCTCTCCGCAGACCTCAAGGCCGGGAACCAGCGTTCCGTCATGGGCGACACCCTGGGCACGCTGGTTGCAGTCGTGGCGATTGACACCTGCGGCGGCCACCTTGATCAGGACTTTGCCCGGCCCCGGGTGTGGCGTCGGTTGCCGGCGGATCTGAAGGGTCTCGGGTCCTCCGGGACCGGTGATATGAACCTCCAGATGCGAGTCGGGCACTGTCATAAGCAATCCCTCCTTAAGCGATAGCGGGGTGTTGGGAAACAATCGGCGTCGGAAGGTCCAAAGTCTCTTTGGGCATGGCTCGGTTCCGGCCACAAGGATGAAAGCCTGATCCACCGGAACGTCGATGGTTCAGGCGAATCCTAGTGCAATCCCGACCCGAAAAATGGCGCACGTCTATCTCTGACGTCACCTCACAATGCCGGGACAAACCGCATCGGAAGTCTTGAGAAGCCTCTTAGAACGTTATTCATCGCAAGCGTCGGTTCGCCGACCTCAATGCGTGCCACTTTCCTGACCATAGCCATCAGAATGCACTTCATTTCGAGCCGCGCCAGTTGCATCCCTGCGCAGGCATGAATTCCATGGCCGAAACCAACGTGGTCGGGCAACGCACGCTTGACATCGAAGGAGGCTGGGTCGCTCCACCGTCTCTCATCGCGATTTGCTGACGCATAAAGTATCAGAACTCGGTCATCCTTTCTCAGGGCTACGCCGTCCAAGTCGGTATCTCGTGAGACAGTTCTCGTAAATCCGCGGATAGGTGACTCCAGTCTCACCGCCTCGTTGATGGCGTTGGAAATCGCGGACGGTGTCTGCCGCAGCAAGGCCCACTGCTCGGGATGTTTTCCGAGCTGGTACATGAGATGGCCAGTCGCGAAAATCGTTGTGTCGAGACTGGGGCCAAGATAATCGCGCATCAGGACCTGCACCCGACTGCTTTCAATCAGGCCACTTCGGGCTGCATCGTAAAGTTTTGCCACCCAACTGCCCGGCCGGACCTTGTCTTCCGTGGCACCTTCGTTGGTATATTCACGCATCTCGAGAACAACGGGAAGTGCCTTCCTTGCCCGTTCGTTATCTCCGCCAAGCATGTCGAAAACAGAGGCCGCCCATTTCAACTGGTTCTCTCGACCGAAATCGGGCATGCCCACCAGTTCCGTGACAATCGAGAGTGGTAGATATTGCGCAAGGTCCAGCATGCCGTCGAACTCCTGGCGTTCAACCAGCCTGGCAACCAGTTCATCGGCCGATGCCGCAATCCTCTCGTTCACATCCTGCAATGCCTTTGTCGTGAGCGGCGCCCCTACGATTTTCCTCAGCTTGTCATGCAGCGGCGGATCAGAGGCAAGGAGATTTCCCGGGGCCATTTCGTTGGCTTTGGCGTTGGCTGCCACGCCTTTGCCGGATTGAAACAGCTCGTGGTCGGCAAGGCATTTTCTAACATCGGCATGGCGCCCGACTGCCCACAAATTGTTTCTCGGCAGCCAGACTGCCGGTCCAAGATCGCGAATTCGCGCATAATGCGGATAGGGGTCCCGCAGCACGCTTTCGTCATAGAGATCGACGTCATAGACCGGCTTTAAATCAGGATTTCCCACGCGCTTCCTCCCAGCTTCGCTCGAAATGCCAGCGTTGATTAGCCTTGGCCTTGTTCGGAAGACAATGCTGTTTGGCATCATGTCCGCAATGCGGACACATGCTCGAAGGTCCATAGACGCTCCGAGGTGGTCTTGCCATGAATGCATGGAGGCGTCCAGCGATTGAACGCGCTGGAAAAGCCATCGCCTTTCAAGTCAAGCAATAACGATGAGCGCAATGACCAAGATCACGTTTCTTTCCGCGACCGGTTTTGATTTTGTTGTCGATGCCAACGACGGCGATAGTGTTATGCAGGCAGCGATACTGAACGACGTGCCTGGCATTGTCGCGGAGTGTGGCGGTGCCATGATGTGCGCGACGTGTCACTGTTACGTCGATCCAGATTGGCAGCACAAGGTTCCGCCGCCGTCGGACGGTGAGCGGGAAATGCTCGACTGTGCGGCAAGCGAACTGAGGCAGACAAGCCGCCTTTCCTGCCAGATCAAGGTGTCAGCCGAATTGGAAGGGCTGATCGTTCACTTGCCCGAGGCGCAACTGTGAGCATAGCCAAGCGATTGGTGATCGTGGGGGCGGGGCAGGCTGGTTTCCAGGCCGCGGCCTCCTTGCGACAGGAAGGCTTCGAGGGATCGATCCTGATGATCGGGGATGAGCCGGCTTTGCCTTACCAGAGGCCGCCTCTCTCCAAGACTTATCTGAAGGAGGGCGATCCGGCTCGCTTGGAACTGAGGCCTCGAAGCTTCTATGAGCGTCTTGGAATTGATCTCGCCATGCCGAATGTGGCTGTCGACGTGAATCGGGCCGATCGCGTTGTTCGCACTGAGGATGGTGCGCGATATCCCTTCGATTACCTCATCCTTGCCACCGGGAGCGCATGTGTCAGCCCGCCGATCCCCGGTGCCGCGCTACCGGGTGTTCATCAATTGCGGACGCTGAGCGATGCTGAAAGGTTGCGCCACAGCCTCGAAACGGCCAGGCGCGTGGTTGTCATCGGCGGCGGGTTCATTGGTCTCGAATTCGCGAGCGTTGCGCTGCAGGCGGGGCACGAGGTGACCTTGATCGAGACAGCGCCGCGGCTGATGGCCCGGGCTTTGTCTGCGCATATGTCGGAAACCTTTGGAAAATATCACATGGGTTGCGGCTTGCGGCTCAAATTGAGTGAAAGCGTGCTGAGAATTACCGCCGACCAGCGAGGCGTTTACTCAATCGTTCTTGAACACGAATGCGTCGAAGCCGATCTTGTTCTACTTGCAACCGGTGTGCGACCCAACGTGTTGCTTGCGGTTTCCGCAGGACTGGAAATTGACAACGGTGTGCGTGCCACCGAGACGCTACAGACCTCCGACCCTGCCATCTTTGCCCTCGGTGACTGTGCATCGTTTCCGGACCCGTTCACCCTGCAACGCGTGCGGCTCGAATCCGTTCAAGCCGCAACTGATCAGGCGCGGTTGATCGCCAAAAACATTGTTTCCGACATGGCTGCTCCCTACGCGGCTTTGCCTTGGTTCTGGAGCGACCAAGGCCAATACAAGCTGCAGATCGCCGGACTTTCGCTGCCTGGTGATGATGAAGCTGCGGTCGAACGCGGCGACGGATCTCTGTCCGTCTTCCGCTTCAGATCAGATCGTTTCGTCGCGCTGGAAACTGTCAACGGTCCATCGGATCACATGGCCGCGAGAAAGATCTTGCAGGCCAGGGTCCCAGTTTCGCGCCAGGAACTCCAAAGGACGGATTTTGACGTGAAGTCTCTCGCACGCGCGATGACGAGCGCCAGCAATTGAGCCTTCAGCGTGTTCGTGGGAGCGATGCAGACACCGGAGAAACCTTCATCGAGTGTCCGCCCTGTGAACGGAATGCCCACCAGGGTGGACGCTGGAGGGCTGCAATTCTACCCAGACTTTCACATCCGTCCGCTTTGACATTCACAGGGGCATGACATGACGCGATATCCTCAAGCCGTACCGGTCATCATCATCGGTGCAGGTCCGACCGGTCTCACGCTGGCCAATCTTCTTGCTGCCTATGGGGTGGATTTCATCGTCGTCGATCGCGAACCGAAACCGCTCGAGCTGCCGCGGGCAATCGTTCTGGACGATGAAGGCGCGCGCACGCTTCAGGTGTTCGGGCTCGACGAAACCTATGTCAAGGACACGGTCGCCGCGGTCGGCTCCCGCTACTTCTCGGATGCCGGGGATTGTTTTGCCGAGACCGGTGCGGGTCCGATGACCTATGGTTTCGCTAAGCGACAATATATCTACCAACCGGAGCTTGAGACGGCGCTTCGCATGCGGCTTGAGGCGCAGAGGCCGGGTTGCGTGTATTTCTCCTCCGAGGTGATCGATATCGCCTGCTCTGACGATCTGGCCCTTGTCTCGATCAAGGGGCCGGACGATGTCGTGCATCAGGTTCGTGCAAACTGGGTCGCGGCCTGTGACGGCGGCAGAAGTCCCGTGCGCGAACGCCTTGGCATTGCCATGTCCGGCAATACCTACAAGCAGGACTGGATCGTTCTCGACATGACCGACGATCCTGACCAGTCTCGCTATTCAAAGTTCTTCTGCAGCAATGTGCGGCCGGCTGTCAGCGTGCCGGCGCCTCATGGCGGGCGCCGATACGAATTCATGCTGCTGCCGGGCGAGACGCGCGAAGAGGTACTCGATCCGGCATTTCTGACGTCGGTGCTCAAGCCCTTCAGGTCTTATGATGAGGCGAATGTACTGCGCAAGACGGTCTATACGTTCCACGCCCGTATTGCCGAACGCTTCCGCGACAGCCGGATCCTGCTGCTGGGGGATGCGGCTCACTTGACGCCGCCCTTTGCAGGGCAGGGCATGAATGCCGGCCTTCGCGACGCCCATAATGTCGCCTGGAAACTCGCTGCAAACATCCTGTCGAACGCGAGCGATACACTCCTCGACAGTTATGACGCGGAACGCCGCAAGCCCGCGTGGGACATGATCCTGCTGGCGGTCTCCATGGGCAATTTCGTCATGCCGGTCAGCGAGGAGGAAATTCGCTTCCGTGACTATCTTTTGAAGGCACTCGACCCCTTTCCGGCAGTCAAGGACTACTTGATGACGATGCGCTTCAAGCCGAAGCCGAGGCATGTGAGCGGGTTCTATCTCGATCTCGACGAACAAGCGCTGGAGGCGTCGCTGGTCGGCGAAATGATCCCTCAGCCGGTCGTTTCGCGCGGCGAAACCCGATGCAAGCTTGACGCGCTTTTGGGCCCAGGATTTGCGCTTGTTGCACAAAGTGCCGACGCAGTTGCGGCAGTGCGGGACGTGGCGGACCAGAATTTGCTCGGTCTGCCGCTGGCAACGGTGAACCTCTCATTTGGTCCCTCCGATGGTGAGGTTACGGCATGGCAGGTTGGGAAGGATCAGCTGATGATCGCCCGCCCCTTGCTCACGCATCGCGATCAGATCATGCTTATCCGGCCGGATCGCTATTGCGCTGCTGTCTTCAGCCCGGCGGAGCTTTCCGCGGGACTTGCTCGCTACGTCTCGACGGCATCGTCCAAAGCTGCCGGTAGTTCGGCAGCGATGGCCTCGGCGCAGGTCAAGAGTGGAGCCCGGTAATCCTCCACTGCCTGCTCGAATGTCATGGCCGACGCGATCCAGATCAGCGTCAGGCAGGCCACTGGACGTCCGCCCTGCATGATCGGGGCGGAAATGCTCATCGTCTTGTCGTTGAAACCCTTGATCCTGTAGCCGAGGCCGAGTTGGCGGCACCGGTCCAGAATGTAATCGAGCGGGCCATCCTGCAGGTAATAGGGCTTGGAAATCCCTGTCTCGACCTCGAGGCTCGAGAGGATCTGCAGGCGCTCGTCCTTATCGCAGAATGCCAGGTGCGCCCGGCCACCAGCGGTCTCCAGCACGGAAAGGCTGCGTCCGACCATGCCGTGGTCGACCGAGAAGGGGCTGAAATGATGGGTCGACTCGCGGATTTCCATCTTGAAATCACGGAAGACAACGAGGTCGAGCGGCCAGAGAACCCGCCTTGCCGTCTTCATCATTTGCGGCACTGCGCTTTGCGAGACCCAGTAATCGCTCCGAAAGCCCGAGCTGAGCGTGCGGGTGGCGAGAGTGGGCCGCCATATGTCGTCTGAGGCGGCTCTGATGACAAAGCCCAGCGCTTCGAGTGTTTCAAGAAGCCGATAGGCTGTCGGCCGCGGTATTCCGACCGCCTTTGCCACGTCCGCCGCCTTCAGTCCATTGTGATGATTGACTGCCTGTAGAACAGCCAAGCCGCGCTCCAGTGAGCGCACACCGCCGAAACCCGAAATGTGTAGTCCTCCCCATCGTCCGCAGTGCGGACATTTCGGGCGGACAATTTGCATCTCTCTTGCGCCTTGTCAATCTTGCGGCCGGCAGCTTGCCGGGAGACGCTGCCGCGGAGGAGAACATGATCCAATTTCGAAATCTGTCGGAGCGGCTTGCGCGCCTGCTCGCGCTGGTCGGCTTTTTCGGCCTGTTTGTTCTGGCCAGCATGACGACGCTGGACATTCTCATGCGCTGGCTTTTTGCCATGCCTCTGCAAGGAGTCAACGACGTGAGCGCCGTCGTCATGGCCGTCGTCATTTCGTCCTGCGTGCCTGCGAACCTTGCGTTCAAGCAAAACATTCGCGTCGAGATGTTCGGTGCCGCTGCCGGCCCTTCGGTCGAAAGGGTTCTGGAGGCTTTTGCAAGCTTCCTCACGCTTGTCTTCATCGTTCTTATCTCGTGGCAGTTCATTCCCTACACATGGGGACTGAAGAGTTCCGGCAACACGACCTGGGTGCTGCACTGGCCGCTCTGGCCGTGGTGGACCGCATCGACGGCAATGCTGATCTTCGCTGCGGTTGTGCAGGTGGTCGTGTTTGTCGATGACGTCCTGTCTGTCGCCAAAGGCAAGTCTGCAACGCAGCTTTCCTGACGCCGTCTCAAGAAGAATTTCCAGAGAAATCAACGGAGCACCCCATGGATCCGCTTTATCTCGCCCTTATGGGCTTTTGTATCATGCTCCTGCTCATTTTCCTGCGGGTCCCCATCGGTGTCGCCATGGCGCTTTGCGGCGTCGTCGGATTTGCACAGGTGGCCGGTTGGGGCGCGGCCGTCTCGCTCATCGCCAGCGAGCCTGCCTCTGCCATGTCCAATCTCGATTTGTCGGTCATCCCGCTTTTCATGCTGATGGGAAGCCTGGCGGTGGCGGGAGGGCTTGCGACCGATATCTATGATGTTGCCGACGCGCTGATCGGTCATCGACCCGGAGGACTTGCCACGACAACAGTTCTGGCCAGTGCGGGTTTTGGTTCGGTCTGCGGTTCGGCCGTGGCGACGACGGCGACCTTCGGGCGCGTCGCCATGCCGGAGATGCTGGCGCGCGGATACAAGCCGGGACTTGCCGCGGGAACGATCGCTGCCGGCGGGACGCTGGGCATCATCGTGCCGCCCTCCAGCATTGCCATCCTCTATTCCGTCCTCAGCGAGCAATCGATCCTGCAACTGTTCGCCGCGTCCTTCATTCCCGCCGCCCTGGCCGTCATCTCTTATCTGATTGCCATCCGAATTTCGGTGATGCGCGATCCAGACGCCGCGCCGCCCGGCCCGCGGCTCCCGCTCGGCGAGAGGCTGCGCGCGCTCAAGCAGGCCTGGAGTGTCATCGTCCTCGCGACGGTCGTTCTCGGCGGCATCTATTCCGGGATCTTCACGGTCAACGAGGCCGCCTCCGTCGGCGTGTTCGTCGCGTTTGCCTTTGTCCTGATGCGCGGCAGGCTGACCCGGCATACGTTCGTCCGTGTTCTTGCTGACGCAAGTTCGGCCTCGGCGATGATCTACATCATGGTTTTTGGCGCCAACATTTTTTCCTATTTCATCGCGGTGACAGGCGGGGCCTCGTTCGTCATATCCAGCATTGCAGCGATGTCCGTGCCGCCGATCGTGATCATTTTCGGCCTCGTGCTGGTATACATCTTTCTTGGCGCATTTTTCGACGAAGTCGCCGCGGTTGTCATCACGTTGCCGTTCGTCATCCCGCTGATGCAGCACTTTGGCTACGACCTGATCTGGTGGGGCGTCATCAACATCGTGCTGATCGGGCTCGGCATGCTGACCCCTCCGATCGGTCTCAACGTCATGCTGCTGAATACGATGTACAAGGAGATACCCATGGGCGTGATCTTCAAGGGAGTCGTGCCCTTCATATGCGCGGATCTCGTGCGCCTCGTCATCCTCATCGCGTTTCCGCAGATCAGCCTCTGGCTCCCGTCAGTTCTGAACTAGCCAGATCCGGCGTCCAGCCTGCGGACAGTTTGATCTGGCTGCGGGCCACGGCTGGGATCGGGCGATAGGGTGTTTCATCGAATACAACATGTGAGGGAGGAACCATGAAATTCGGTATAGGTCTTGCCGCTGGATGTGCGGTGTTTTTTCAACTGTTTGGCGCTCATGCCGAGACGTTGCGTTTCTCAAGCTTTGAGCCGCCGAATGCTTATGTAACTGCTCAGATCCTTACGCCCTGGGCAAAGGAAGTGAGCGACGCTTCAGGTGGAGAGCTCACGATCCAAATGTTCCCTGGCGGCACATTGGGACGGGATCCGGCCCAGCAGATCCAGCTCGTCGAGCAAGGTGTGGCCGACATCGCGTGGGTCATTCCCGGCTACACGCCCGGCCGTTTCAACGAGGGAACGGTCGCAGAATTGCCATTCCTCGTGAAAAGCTCCTCGGCCGGCTCCATCGCCCTGTCGAAGCTCTACGAAGAAGGCCTCCTCAAAGGCGACTATGAGAAGTTCAAGATGCTGTGCATCTGCTCTTCCTCGCCGAATTTTATCGGCGCTACCAAACCGATGCGCGAACCGGCCGATTTGAAAGATCGCAAAATGCGGGCGCCCGGTCCGACGATGCTGTCGGCCATCAGCGCTTTGGGTGCGGTTCCCGTTGGTGGCATCACCGCTCCGACGCTCGCTGAAGCCATGAGCCGCGACCTTATACAGGGCACTTTCCTGCAATGGGGCGTGGTCGAGAGCTTCCGTCTCGGAGAGGTCGCAAACTTTTACAACGAGGTTCCGCTCGGCGCGACGCCCATGCTTGTCCTGATGAACAAGCAGAAATACGAGAAGCTGTCGCCAAAGGCGAAGGCTGCCATCGACAAATATTCCGGTGTCGCTTTTGCCGGGCAATTCGGAAAGTCTTTCGATGGCTACATGGTCGAAGCGAAGGATCGTATCGCCAAGAAGTTCAAGCCGGAAATCTTCACGCCAAACGAGGTCCAGATGGCCAAATGGGAGGATGCCGTGAAGATTGCCACCAGCGATTGGATCGCCAAAACCCCGGATGGCCAGAAGCTCTATGACGCATTTGCCGCCGCCTTAAAGGCTGCCGGCAGCAACTGAACCGTCTTCAAAGCCGTCCGCGGAGTGCGGACGGCTCATCTCGAAAGGCAATCGCACATGACGCTCATCGGATTGGGCTATATCGGCATTGGCTCGCGCCAGACCGAAGCGTGGGACCATTTCTCCACGCGCCTTCTCGGCATGGAGAAGATCGACGCGGGCGCTTCAGTCCGGGCCTATCGTATGGACGATCGCAAACAGCGACTGATCGTATCGGGCGAGGCGCAAGAGGGTCTCGAATTTCTGGGCTGGGAAGTTGGCTCGCTTTCGGATCTCGATGCGCTGGCGGGACGGCTGGAGAATGCCGGCGTCGCGGTCATGCGAGAGCCCGCGGCGCTTGCAGACCAGCGGCATGTCGGTGCGTTGATTTCCTTTCATGATCCGGAGGGTCACAGGATCGAGGTCTTTCACGGTCCGCAAATCGCCTCCGAGCCGTTCAAGCCCGGCCGGCCGATTTCCGGCTTCAAGACAGGGGCGTTGGGTATGGGGCATGCGGTCCTTCACGCCACGAATGTCGATATCCTGCTGCCTTTCTATCGCGACCTGCTCGGTTTCAGTGTCACCGATTATGGGCTGACGCCCTACAAGCTCTATTTCTTCCACATCAATGGACGCCATCACAGCTTTGCGATGGTCGGTTCGGGCCGGCGCGGCATGCATCATTTCATGGTCGAACTATTGTCGCTGGACGATGTCGGCCAAGGCTACGATCTGGCGCAAGCCGAAGAGGGCCGTCTCGCCTACACGCTCGGCCGTCATTCCAACGACCACATGATGAGCTTCTATGCGAATTCACCGTCAGGTTTCTTCGTCGAGTACGGTTGGGGCGCCACTGTAATCGAACCCGAAACGTGGACGCCCCATGAAACCTTCGATGGTCCGAGCTATTGGGGCCACGAGAGGCTCTACTTGCCGGAGGGCGCGGTGGACCGAATCCGCCTCCGCGAGATGCGGCTCGCCGCCGCGAAAAAAGGTCTGCGTGCGCCCAACCCGGGCAGCAATTGCGCCTGGCTGGACAGCGTGATCCGGCAGGAATGACAACCATCCCACAAGCATTCATTGGAGAGAATTAGACTATGCGGATTTGTTCCTATGTAACCGCCGACGGCCAGAATTCCTACGGGATCGTCGAGGGCGACAAGGTCTTCGACGCCGGAAGCGTGATGCGTTCGCGTTATCCGGACTTGCGCGCCGTCCTTGAGGCAGATGCGGTCGCAGACCTTGGCAAGGCTGCCTCAGCATCGCAGCCCGTTTCCCTATCTGAGGTGACCTTGCTTCCGCCCATCCCGCGGCCCGACAAGATCATCTGCATAGGTTTGAACTACATGACCCACATCAAGGAGACGGGTCGCGAGCGGCCGGCCAAGCCATCGATCTTCACGCGCTATCCCTCCTCGCTCGTCGGTCACGAGGTTGCGATGATCCGTCCGAAGGCGTCGGACTGGTTTGACTTCGAAGGCGAACTCGCCGTCGTCATCGGCAAGCCTGGCCGTGCCATCAAGGCTGCCGATGCGCTCCGTCATGTTGCGGGCTATACCTGTTTCAACGATGGCTCGATCCGCGATTTCCAGCGCCATACCAGCCAGTTCTGGGCAGGCAAGAATTTTGACCGGAGCGGCTCGATGGGCCCGTGGCTTGTAACGGCGGATGAACTGTCGGCGCCCGAAGCGCAGCACATGACGACCCGGCTCAACGGTGAATTGGTCCAGTCGACGCCGATCTCCGACCTTGCTTTCGATATTCCGACCCTCATCGAGTATCTGTCGACCGTCACCGAGCTCCTGCCGGGCGACGTGATTGCCACGGGCACGCCCAGCGGCGTCGGCCTTTTCCGCGAACCTAAGCTGTTCATGAAGGCCGGGGACCGGATCGAGGTCGAGATTACCGGCATCGGTACGCTCGGCAACACAATCGAGGACGAAGCTGCTGACTTGCATTAAGAACTGATGAAGCGGGTGCCCCTCCCGGCGGCATCGCAATGTGCCGGAGTGTCGTTCGCCGGAACGTCAATGGCAGGAGAGAGCACCTGTGAAGGAAGTTTTCATCAGTGACCTGGACTTTGCTAGGCGGGTGCTTCAGCTTGATACTGCGGGAACCGATTGAAGTGTGGTCTTCCGCAGGAAACTGTCTCGCAGGCACCCGCCTTTTCCGTCGCCTCCTTCGCGGATAATGTCCATCAATGTGGTGGAATTCCTGGTGCAGGGCCGGGGCTGTCGTGACAGGCGGCTCTGGGTGCACTTTGCAGTGTGATTTGTAACGGTCTGTATGATCGGAGTGAGTTTGCATCCCTGCTATTCATGTTGGTTAGGGACTGTCGCAACTTGGGCAAAGCCGAATACTTTGAGCAGTCTTTTCAGACCGCGAAACTGGTCAAATTGGCTACTCTCTGCGCAATCAGGCCCCCCGCAACCAACATCACACATCCGCAAAAGCCCGCTCAGGTCAAACCGGCGGGCGGTTGGGCGTAAACTCATTCCTCGCAAGGAAAGTTCACCCGCCCCGCCCCGGCCCGTCGCTGCCGAACGACCATGACCTCGCGCCTAGGCAACCAAAACTCCCCAAAACAGATGCCCCATGAGGGGCTGCGCTCAATCCTCTTGTTACAGGCATGTGATGCCCCTGTAGTCGCTGTCGTTGCCGCTCACCGCTGTCAGCTGGCGAGTGATCCGGCTTAAGCGGTTCGCGGGCGTCTCACATCCAAGCGATGCATGAACGTGTCCGACTGCCAGGTTTCCTCGCGGGCCGAGGGAACGGATGCGGCGTGGAACTGTTCCTACACGGGCAAACCCAGGTTGGCTTGCCCAGGTTCATTCGAGCATTTTTGAGCAAGGACCAGACATGGCTTCGATTTCCGGAACAGAAAAACCTGCCGGCGGGAAAAAGCCGGTGGACGAGACATCATCTGCGGATCGTGAAGACAGACATTTGAGCCGCAAAGAGAAGAGGCAAGTTGATGAACGCCTTCAACTCAGGCCCGTCGCCGTTTACGAGGTTGTGAAAAAGGAGGGGGAGGCGGAGCTCGCGAGGCCGGCGAGTAGCCTTCTATGGTCGGGATTTGCCGCAGGGCTGTCGATCGGATTTTCCGTCTTCAGCCAGGCGGCGCTGCGCCACTATCTGCCCGATGCGGGGTGGCGGCCGCTGGTGGAGTGCTGGGGCTACGCTGTTGGCTTCCTGATCGTCATCCTCGCCCGCCAGCAGCTTTTCACCGAGATCACGCTGACGGCCATGCTGCCGTTTCTGGCCAAGCCCGATATCCGGGGCATCTTTGCCATCGCGCGGCTTTGGGCGCTTGTCTTCGCCGCCAATCTGGCTGGCACGTTGATTTTCGGAGCAGCAATTGCATTCGATATCCTTCATATGCCGGAAATTCGCGCAGCTGCGCTGGAGATCGCCAGCGAAGCCATGGAGCCCTCGCGAGGCTACATGTTCCTCCGCGCCATCGCAGCTGGATGGCTGATCGCGACAGTCGTGTGGCTGTTGCCGTCGGCGGAGAGTTCTCGTTTCCCGGTCATTGCCTTGCTGACCTATCTTATTGCACTGTTTCACCTTGCGCATATTGTTGCCGGCTCGGTGGAAGCCGCTTCGCTGATGTTTTCCGGCGATCTGGATGTTGCCCGCGCCATCACCCATTTCTATTTCCCAACCCTTTTCGGGAACGTGGTTGGCGGCAGTGCTCTCTTCGCTCTCATCAGCTATGCGCAGATTGCGGAGGAACTCAAAACGTCGGCCGAGAAGAAGTAAGAACCGAGTGGGGTCGCGGCCGCCGACTGCTCACTTTAGCTAAGGCTAACTCCTTAAAATTATTTAATTTGCCGCACCTGCCAGCGCTTTGTACAGCTACGGGACGCCTCGCCGGCAGCCCGTCTTGCAAAGTGGTCAGACCGATGAACTCAGAGAGCAACACCAAGCCTGCCGTCGCCTCCGGAGCCGGACGCCTTGTCGCGCGGCTGATCGTCACGGTTGCCCTTGTCGCGGGTGGATGGGCGGCGTGGCACTATCTCGGGGCGCAGCCCGAAAGGCGCGACGGCCGTGGCCGCTTTTTCCGGGTCGGGCCGCAGACCGTCCGCGAGGCCGTGGCAGCCAAAGGCGACATCCCGATCTATGTCGATGCGCTCGGCACGGTCACTCCGCTAGCCACCGTCACCATCAAGACCCAGGTCTCGGGCACGCTGCAATCAGTCGCTTTCACGGAAGGCCAGGCGCTCAAGGCCGGGGACCCGATTGCCAATATCGATCCGCGTCCCTACCAGGCCACCCTGCAGCAACAGCAGGCGGGGCTCGCCAAGGACCGTGCCGCACTCGACCAGGCGGAAAACGACCTGAAGCGCTACCAGTCGCTGGCGAAACAGGATTCCATTTCCAGCCAGCAGGTCTCCGACCAGACCTATCTGGTGGAGCAGGACAAGGCCGCAGTTGCCAGTGACGAGGCGCAGATCGGCGCGACCAATCTCAATCTCGCTTACACGCGCATTGTTTCGCCCATTTCCGGCCTCGCAGGACTGAGGCAGGTCGATCCGGGAAACTACGTCACTCCCGGCGATGCAAACGGCATTGTCGTGATCACGCAGATGCAGCCCATGGGCGTTGTTTTCTCGGTTCCGGAAGACTCCGTCTCGCCCATCGTAACGGCCCTCAAAACCTCCGGCTCATTGCCCGTTGCCCTCAATGATCGCGCGAATGTGCATGAGATCGCCAGGGGCAGGCTCGACACCGTGAATAACCAGATCGACACGACCACCGGCACGCTGAAGATGCGCGCCTCCTTCGACAATGCCGATCAGACGCTGTATCCGAACCAGTTCGTCAATGTCAGGCTGCTGGTGAACACCGTGAAGGACGCCATCGTGATTCCCGCACAGGCGGTGCAGCTCGGAGCGAGCGGCAACTATGTCTACGTCATCGGCAGCGACAACAAGGTGAAGGTGACGCCCGTCACGCTCGGCCCCGCCGCAGGCGATAGTGTCTCGATTGCCTCGGGTGTCGCACTCGGCGATCATGTCGTCATCGATGGTGTCGATCAGCTGCGGGACGGCTCGGAAGTGCAGCTTGCAGGGGCTGCGCCCATACCCGCATCCGGCGGAAATGCAGACCAGCACCAGCATTCCGGCCAACACAAGCATGGCGACTGGGCGGGCCACAAGGATGGCAGTGCGGGCGATGCGCCTGACGAAGACGGCCAGCCGCGCCACCACAAGAAGCACGCCGGCGATGCGCCCGATCGCGGGCCGGCAGCGCAACCTTCGACCAGCGGGAACTGACCCGTGGACGGCGCGGCCAACCCCTCCCGCATCTTCATCGATCGGCCGATTGCCACGACCCTGCTCATGGTCGCCATCGTGCTTGTCGGCCTCTTCGCCTATCGCTATCTGCCGATTTCGGCCCTGCCAGAGGTAGATTATCCGACCATCGAGGTGCAGACCTTCTATCCGGGCGCAAGCCCCGAGGTCATGACCTCGGCGATCACCGCGCCCCTGGAGCGGCAATTCGGTCAGATGGCTTCGCTTGCGGAAATGCATTCGCAATCGAGCGCCGGGGCCTCCGTCATCACGCTGCGCTTCGGGCTCGACCTCTCGCTCGATATCGCCGAACAGGAGGTTCAGGCCGCCATCAATGCCGCTGGCAATCTGCTGCCGTCCGACCTCCCCGCGCCGCCGATCTATTCCAAGGTCAATCCGGCGGACGCACCGATCCTGACGCTGGGCATCACATCGCAGCTTATGCCGCTACCGGAGCTGGAAGGGCTGATCGAAGCCAAGCTCAGCCAGAAGCTGTCGCAGATGCCGGGTGTCGGCCTTGTCTCCATTTCGGGCGGTCAGCGTCCGGCCGTGCGGATTCATGCCAATCCGCGCGCGCTTGCGGCCTATGGGCTCAATCTCGACGATCTGCGCTCAACGATCTCCAATCTCAACGTCAACAGTCCCAAGGGCAATTTCGACGGCAAGTCGCAGAGTTTTTCGATCACCGCCAACGACCAGATCCGCGATCCGAAGGATTATCTTTCCTCGGTGATTGCCTATCGCAACGGCGCGCCCGTTCGCCTTTCCGATGTTGCGACCGTCGAGCAGGCTGCCGAAAATCCGCGCCTTGCCGCCTGGATGAACGGCCAAAGCGCGCTCATCCTCAATATTCAGCGCCAGCCGGGCGCGAATGTCATTGCCGTGGTTGATGCAATCAAGGCGGCGCTGCCGCAGCTGACCTCGACTCTGCCGGCCTCCGTCCACGTGACGCCGCTGACCGACCGGACGGTTACGATCCGCGCCTCCGTCTCCGACGTGGAGTTCGAGCTGACGCTCGCCGTCGCCCTCGTCGTCCTCGTCATCTTCCTCTTCCTGCGCAATCTGCCGGCAACACTGATCCCGAGCCTGTCCGTGCCGTTGAGCCTCGTCGGCACGCTCGCCGTGATGGTCGAGCTGGGCTACAGCCTCGACAATCTCTCGCTGATGGCGCTGACGATCGCTACCGGCTTCGTGGTCGACGATGCCATCGTGATGATCGAGAACATGGCGCGCTATCTGGAAATGGGCGAAACGCCCTATCGGGCAGCCATCAAGGGTGCCGGCGAAATCGGCTTCACCATCATCGCCCTCACGATTTCTCTGATCGCAGTGCTGATCCCGCTTCTGTTCATGGGGGATGTGGTTGGGCGTCTGTTTCACGAATTCGCCATGACGCTGGCCGTGACGATTGCGATTTCGGCGGTCGTGTCGCTGACGCTGGTGCCGATGCTTTGCGCGAAGTTCCTGAAACCACAAGCCGAGGGCAGCACACGCCACGATGCGAGCGGTGGCCGTCTCTTCCAATGGCTGATCGGCCGGTATGCGCGCGTGCTGGACGTCGTGCTCGATTTTCGTGGCCTGACGCTGCTCGTGGCGCTGGCGACACTCGTCGCCACCGTCTGGTTCTATGCCGCCATCCCGAAGGGCTTTTTCCCAACGCAGGATACCGGGCTCATACAAGGCTTCACGACGGCTGCACAGGACATTTCCTTCAGCGCCATGGCCGATCGCCAGCAGGCGGTTGTGGATGCTTTGCTGAAAGACCCTGATGTCGCCTCCGTCTCCTCCTTCATCGGCGTTGACGGCACGAACATGACGCTGAATTCGGGCCGCGTCCTCATCAATCTGAAACCGTATGATCAGCGTTCGCTCACCGCCAGCCAGATTGCCCGGCGGATCGGCGAGGAGACGGCAAACGTGCCGGGCATCCGGCTCGACATGCAGCCGGTGCAGGATCTGACCGTCGATACGGCGGCCAGCGCCATGCAATATCAGCTCACCATCAATAACCCGGATTTCGCCACGTTGAAGACATGGGAGCCGAGGCTTCTCGCAGAGCTGAAGCAGATTCCGGACATTGCCGAAATCACCAGCGACATGCAGCAGCAGGGCCGCGCCGCCGTGCTGACCATCGACCGGGCAACGGCGGCCCGCTTCGGCATCACGCCCGCCACGGTGGACAGCGCGCTTTACGACGCGTTCGGTCTTCGCATCATCTCGACCATCTTTACGCAGGCCAACCAGTATCGCGTCATTCTGGATGTGGATCCCGCCTTGCAGACGAGCCCCAAGGGGCTCGATGCGATCTATCTGCCTTCGTCCGCATCCTCCACCGGCCAGGTGCCGCTCTCCAACATTGCCAGCCTGAGCTATCAGACGGCGCCGCTGTCCATCGAGCATATTGGACAACTGCCGGCGACGACGTTCTCGTTCAATCTCGCGTCCGGCGCATCGCTCGGACAGGCGGTGGACAAGATCAATGCCGCGATTTCGAAGCTCGACATGCCGAAGAGCTTCAACATTCATTTCGAGGGTGCGGCGTCCGCCTTCCAGTCGGCGCTTTCCAATGAAGTTCTGCTGCTGCTCGCCGCCGTTGCCACGATGTATATCGTGCTTGGCGTGCTCTATGAGAGCTTCGTTCACCCGATCACGATCCTCTCGACGCTGCCCTCTGCCGGCATCGGAGCGCTGCTCGCGCTGGACATCTCCGGCTCCGGTCTCGATATCATCGGTGTTATCGGCATCGTGCTGCTGATCGGGATCGTCAAGAAAAACGCCATCATGATCATCGACTTCGCGCTCGTCGCGCAACGCGACGAAGGCAAGTCGCCGCGCGAGGCGATCCGGCAGGCCTGCCTGTTACGCCTGCGACCGATCCTGATGACCACCATGGCTGCCATGTTCGGCGCGTTGCCGCTGATGTTCGGCACCGGCGTCGGCTCGGAGCTGCGCCACCCGCTTGGTCTCGCCATTGTGGGTGGGCTGGCCGTGAGCCAGGTTCTGACCCTCTTCACAACGCCGGTCATCTATCTCACCTTCGAAGGGCTTGCCCGCCGTATCCGCGGTGAGCGGGACGAAAGCGCCGTTGGGGTCGCGGGATGAATATTTCGGCCCCCTTCATCCGCCGACCGGTGGCCACGGCGCTGATCGCGGCGGCCTTCGCGCTGGCGGGGTTGATCGCCTTCAGGCAACTGCCCGTCGCGCCCCTGCCGCAGGTCGATACCCCGACCATCTCGGTCTCGGCCACCATGCCGGGCGCAAGCCCGGACACGATGGCGGCCGATGTGGCGGGGCCGCTGGAAAAGCATCTGAGCCAGATCGCCGACGTCACCGAAATGACGTCCTCCTCTTCGCAAGGCTCGACGCGCATCGTGCTGCAATTCGGGCTTAACCGCGATATCAACGGCGCGGCGCGCGATGTGCAGGCCGCCATCAACGCCGCGCGCGCCGACCTGCCGACATCGCTGCGCTCCAATCCGAGCTACCGCAAGAGCAACCCGGCCGATGCGCCGATCCTGATCCTGTCGCTCACCTCGGCCAACCGCTCGCAAGGCCAGCTTTACGACGTCGCCTCAAACATCCTTCAGCAGGCCCTGTCGCAGATCAAGGGGGTCGGCGAGGTCGATGTCGGCGGTTCCTCTCTGCCCGCCGTGCGTGTCGAACTCGATCCCGGGCCGCTGTTCAAATATGGCATCGGGCTCGAAGATATCCGCGCAGCGCTCGCCTCCGCAAATGCCAATGCCCCCAAGGGACAGATCGAGCCCGGCAACCAGCATCTGCAGATCTATACCAACGACCAGGCGAGCAAGGCCGCCGATTTTCGCGACCTGATCGTCGCGTGGCGCGACAATGCCGGAGTAAAGCTCTCCGATCTCGCCGACGTGAAGGACAGCGTCGAGGATCTGCGCAATGCCGGTCTTGCAGACGGAAAGCCGGCGGTTCTCCTGCAGGTCTACCGCCAGCCCGGCGCCAACATCATCGAGACGGTCGATCTCATCAAGTCCTCGCTGCCGCAGCTGGAAGCCGCCTTGCCGGGCGATGTCGATCTGACGCTCACTCTGGATCGCTCGACCACGATCCGCGCCTCGCTCTTCGATACGGAAAAGACGCTTGTCATTTCGGTTCTGCTGGTGACGGTGGTTGTCTTCGTCTTCCTGCGCACTGTCCGCGCCGCGCTGATCCCAAGCATCGCGGTTCCTATTTCCATCATCGGGGCCTTTGCAGCCATGTGGCTCGATGGCGCGAGCCTCGACAATCTGTCGCTGATGGCGCTGACGATTTCGACGGGCTTCGTGGTGGACGACGCCATCGTCATGCTTGAGAACATCGTACGGCACATGGAGATGGGGAAATCCCGGCTTCAGGCGGCCTTCGACGGCGCCCGCGAGGTCGGCTTCACGCTGATGTCCATCAACATCTCGCTGATCGCCGTCTTCGTGCCCATTCTTTTCATGGGCGGCATTGTCGGCCGCTTCTTCCACGAATTCGCCGTCACGCTCTCAATGGCCGTCTTGATCTCGCTGCTGCTGTCGCTGACAGCTACGCCCATGATGTGCGCACGGCTTCTGCCGCCGATGGGGGAGGAAAAGCACGGGCGCCTCTTCCGCGCCACGGAAGCCGTCTTCAACGCGGTGCAACGCGGCTATGCGGCCTCGCTGCGCTTTCTCCTCAATTACAGCTTCTACGTCATCCTGTCGCTCTTCGCGACGGTGGCGCTGAATGTGTATTTCTTCACGATCAGCGCCTATGGCCTCTTCCCCAGCGAAGATACCGGCGTGCTTGTCGGCGGCATTCAGGCGGACCAGAGCATTTCGTTCCAGGCCATGAAAGGAAAGCTCACGCAATTGCAGGAGATCGTCAAAAGCGATCCGGCCATTGCCCATGTTGCCGGCGTCATCGGTGGACGTCAGACAAATTCGGGCTTCATTTTCGCGGGGCTCAAGCCGATTTCGGAGCGCAAGATTTCCTCGGATCTCGTGGTCCAGCGTCTGCGGCCGAAACTTTCGGAGGTCGCCGGCGCGCGCGTTTTCCTGCAAGGGGCCGCGGATTTCCGCACCGGCGGGCGCCAGAGCAACGCCGCCTATCAGTTCACCCTGCAATCGGACGACACGAAGGCGCTGTATGAATGGGCCCCGAAGCTGACGACCGCACTTCAGGGCATCGATATCCTGACGGACGTGAATTCCGACCGCCAGCAGGCGGGGCGCGAGATCAACGTATCGATAGACCGTGATGCGGTTGCGCGGCTCGGGTTGTCGTTGAGCGCGGTGGACAACACGCTCTACGACGCTTTCGGCCAGCGTCAGGTGTCGACGATCTACAGCGCGCTCAACCAGTATCATGTCGTCATGGAGCTGGCGCCGAAGTTCTGGCAGAACCCGGACACGCTCAAGAACCTCTGGGTCTCCACGTCAGGAGCCAACGTCTCGGGCGCACAGAAGACGAATGCGAGCGCAGGGGCCTTTTCAGGCGGCGACAGCGCGAGCAACAGTGCGGCAACGGCTGCCAGCGCCGCTCTGCGCAATCAGGCGGTCAATTCCATTGCCGCGACAGGCAAGGGCGCGGCTTCGTCGGGCTCCTCGGTCTCGACCAGCCAGGAGCAGATGATCCCGTTTTCAGCCTTTGCCAGCTATGGCGCGGATCTGACACCGCTTTCGGTCAACCATCAGGGCTTCTTTGCCGCCACGACCATCTCCTTCAATCTCGCGCCCGGCCATTCGCTCTCGGAGGCGCAGGCCGCCATTGCAGACGCCATGATCCGCCTCGGTGTGCCGAAATCCGTGCAGGGCTCGTTTGCTGGTACGGCGAGCACCTTCAGCAAGCAGCTCTCCGACGAGCCCATGCTCATTCTTGCGGCTTTGACCGCCATCTATGTCGTACTCGGTGTGCTCTATGAAAGCTACATTCACCCGCTGACCATTCTGTCGACGCTGCCGTCGGCGAGCGTCGGCGCGATGTTGGCGCTGCATCTCTTTGGACAGGAATTCGACATCATCGCCTTTATCGGGGTGATCCTCCTGATCGGCATCGTGAAGAAGAACGCGATCATGATGATAGACTTCGCGCTCGTGGCGATGAAAACCGGACTCTCGCCCAAAGAGGCGATCATCGAGGCTTGCATCCGCCGTTTCCGCCCGATCATGATGACCACCTTTGCGGCCCTTCTCGGCGCGCTGCCGCTCGCCTTCGGCACGGGCGAAGGCTCGGAACTGCGGCATCCGCTGGGGATATCGGTGGTCGGCGGCTTGATCGTCAGCCAGATCTTGACTCTTTACACCACGCCCGCCGTTTTCCTCTATCTCGACCGCTTCAGCCGTTTCGTGTCTCGGTGGTGGAAGAGGGTCTATTTCGGCCGTATCGATGAAACGCCCCTGGAGGCCAAACCATGAAGGCTCGTGCATCGAAACTCGTTGCCGGTATCGTCATTCCCGCGCTCCTTGCCGGATGCAGTATGGTGGGGCCGGACTATCTGCGCCCCAATGTCGACACGCCCGCTGCATTCAAAGAGCTGCCGAAACAGGCCGGCTGGCGCACCGCTGCTCCCGCCGATGGCGCGCCGAAGGGCGATTGGTGGGGCATCTTCAACGATCCGGAGCTCGACCAGCTCGAAAAGCAGGTGACACTCAACAACCAGACCCTCAAGGTCAGCGAAGCGAATTACCGGCAGGCCCAGGCGCTGATGGACGAAGCCCGCGCTGCTGTCTGGCCGTCGATCACCGGTGCTTCGGGCCTCACCCGCAGCGGCCAGACGGCGGCAGTCACCAACTCCGCCACCGCAAACGTGACGGCAGGCTGGACGCTCGATCTCTGGGGCAAGCTTCGCCGCGGGCTTGAGGAACAGAAGGCCACGGATCAGGCGAGCGCTGCCGATCTCGCCAATGCCAAGCTGACCGAGCAGGCAGCTCTCGCTGCAGCCCTGTTCAATCTGCGCGAGACGGATGCGATGCACGATCTTCTCGCCCGCACCGTCGCAGAATACGAGAAGTCGTTGGCGATTACGCAGAACCAGCTGAATGCCGGTACGGTGGCGCGCTCGGATGTGATTACAGCGCAGGCTCAGATGCTGGCGGCAAAGGTAAGCCTGACCAATACCGGGGTTGCGCGTGCTCAGTATGAGCACGCGATTGCAAATCTGATCGGCAAGCCGCCGGAAGAGGTCTCGATTGCGCCGCGTCCGCTGCAGCGCGCCATCCCGAAGGTTCCGGTTTCGCTGCCCTCGACACTTCTGGAACGCCGCCCTGATATCGCTTCGGCCGAGCGCAAGATGCAGGCGGCGAACGCTGCCATTGGCGTTGCGATGGGCGCTTATTATCCGGACATCTCGCTGTCGGGCAGCTATGGCGTGGCCAGCAATCTGGTCAAAGCCGGCAATCCGGTCTGGTCCATCGGCCTGTCGCTGGCGCAGACCTTCTTCGACGGCGGTCTGACGGAGGCGCAGGTCAAGGCAGCCAGGGCAAGCTATGACGCAGCCGTCGCCACCTATCGCCAGACGGTCCTGACCGCCTTTCAGCAGGTCGACGACCAATTGTCCACCTCGCGTATACTCGCCCAGCAGGCCGGCATCGAGGCCCAGTCCGTCGAGGCTTCCAAGCAGGCGCTCGAGATCGCGCTCAACGAATACAAGGCCGGGACCCAGAACTACACCGCCGTTGTCACCGCACAGGCGTCTGCATTGTCCAGCCAGGAGCAGGCGCTTGAGACGACCAATCAGCGCCTGCAGTCTGCCGTTTCCCTGATCGTTGCGCTCGGTGGCGGCTGGGAGGCGGAGGAACGGTAACCCGCATCGGCAGCTTTCTTGTCGCATCCCGTGATTTCAGACTTGATCCTCCAGCCGCTAGAGGGTGTATCCCTAAGCCAATGGATCAACAGGAGGTCATCATGGCGGTGTCGTCGGGTAAAATGCGCTATCGGATTGGCGGCATGGACTGTGCCAGCTGCGCGGCAAAGATCGACACGGCAGTGCGCAAATTGCCCGGGATTCTGGATGTGTCCGTTTCCGCGACGGCGGGAACCATGACCGTGAATTTTGCCGGCGAAGAAAATCTTGAGGCGCTGGAGGTCACGATACGAAAGCTGGGTTACGCTGTAACCCCCAGGAGCGCCGCAGAGGCTCCCAACACCAAGCCAGCCGTAGGGCAGCTTCATTCGGATTATGCGGGTCACGCTCATGCTGAAGAGGCCTGCGGTTGTTGCGATCACGATGCCCATGATCGCGGACATCATGATCACGGACCTCATCATGAGGCGCCCGATCATGCAGGCGGCCCGTCACCTGACGATGGATCAGCAGCGTCGTCAGGGCTTGAGTTGCATGGACATGATCATGGCGGCAGTGATGGTCCCTGGTGGCAATCACGTAAGGTTCACCTTACGATAGCGAGCGGTCTTGCGCTGCTCGGGGCCTATCTTCTTGGACATGCAATTCCGGTGACTGCGCCTTACGCCTTCGCCGCAGCCATGCTCGTCGGCCTCTTTCCAATCGCGCGGCGGGCCTTTTTCGCCGCGCTTGCCGGAATTCCCTTCACCATCGAAACACTGATGACCATTGCGGCTGTGGGCGCCGTGCTCATTCATGCCAGCGAAGAGGCTGCAGCAGTCGTCTTCCTCTTCCTTGTCGGCGAGTTGCTGGAAGGGATTGCCGCCGGACGTGCGCGTTCCAGCATAAAGTCGCTCACAGCCCTCGTTCCGCAGACGGCGCTGCTGGAGGGGGAAGGCGGCACACGCGAGGTTCCGGCGGGCACGCTTGCCATCGGGTCCGTCATTGTCGTGCGTCCTGGTGATCGCATAGCTGCCGACGGGATCATTATCGATGGTTCGGGCGCAATCAACGAGTCGCCCGTCACGGGCGAAAGCGTACCGGTGCGCAAGGAGCCGGATGACAATGTCTTCGCCGGCACGATCAATGGCGAAGCGGTGCTCAAGGTTCGTGTCACTGCCGCCGCCGCGGACAACACGATCGCCCGGGTCGTGAGGCTGGTGGAAGAGGCGCAGGAATCGAAGAGCCCGACCGAGCGGTTCATCGATCGTTTCTCGAAATATTACACCCCGGGCGTTCTCGTGGTGGCGGCGCTTGTTGGCATCATCCCCCCGCTGGCTTTCGCAGCGCCATGGAGCGAATGGATCTACAAGGGGCTCGCCGTACTTCTGATCGGTTGCCCCTGTGCGCTGGTCATTTCGACGCCGGCCGCCATCGCCGCGTCCCTTTCGGCAGGCGCGCGGCGCGGCCTCTTGATGAAAGGCGGTGCGGTGCTGGAGCGGCTCGGCACGCTGACTGTTGTGGCGCTCGACAAGACGGGCACGCTGACCGAAGGAAAGCCGAAGGTTACCGATGTCATCGCCTCCGAAATGCCTGAAGACGAGGTTCTTGGCCTTGCGGCGGCGCTGGAAGCGGGTTCCAGCCACCCGCTTGCGCTGGCGATCCTGGCGAGAGCGGAGGCCGATGGCGTTTCTGTCCCAAAGGTTTCCAATTCCAAGGCGATTGGCGGGAAGGGCGTCAGCGCGATGTCGGACGGGCGCGAGATTTTTCTCGGGTCCCCGCAGGCTTGTGAAGAGAAGGCGGATTTGTCAGAGGCGCTTCGGGAGCGTATCCGGGCGCTGAACCAGCAGGGAAAGACCGTGTCGGTCCTGCTGTCTGGGGACGAGGTTGCTGGCGTGCTTGCCATGCGCGATGAACCACGACCGGATGCCCGTGCGGGACTTGAGGCGCTAAAGCGTCTCGGGATCCGGACCGTGATGCTGACGGGCGACAATCGCCGCACCGCGCAGGCGGTCGGTGCCGAGCTTGGCATGGACGACGTGCGAGCCGAACTTCTGCCCGAAGACAAGCAACGGATCGTTGGCGAGTTGCAGGCGCAGGGGCTGATCGTCGGCAAGGTTGGCGATGGCATCAACGACGCCCCGGCGCTGGCCGCTGCCGATGTCGGCATTGCCATGGGCGGCGGAACTGACGTTGCACTTGAGACGGCCGATGCCGCGGTTCTTCATGGTCGAGTCGCCGATATCGCGCGCATGGTAGAGCTCTCTCGGATCACGATGGCGAATATCCGTCAGAACATCACGATTGCGCTCGGTCTCAAGGTCGTCTTCCTGGTGACGACGGTGGTCGGCATCACAGGGCTCTGGCCGGCCATTCTGGCCGATACAGGTGCGACGGTGCTCGTCACGATGAATGCGCTACTGCTCCTGTCGCCGAAGCTCGATGGAGAGACGCGCTAGTCAATAGTCTCTTGCGATCTCGGACGCTGCGCTGCTTCAATTGTTACGGGGCCTGCTTATCCTCGAGCGTTCGTCGTGTTCCGGCTCGGCCATGTCAGGACAAAGCGGGCGCCAGGCTCGTTGTCTTCGATCGTCACGGTCAGCCCGTGGAGATCGGCAATCGCCTTCACCATGCTCAGCCCCAGGCCGTGGCCGGGAGAGTTGCGGCTCTTGTCGAGGCGGTAGAGGCGGCGGAACACCTTTTCCCGTTCCGCCTCGTCAATGCCGGGGCCGCTGTCGGCGACGATGGCGGCATAGAGCTGACCTCGACGCTCCAGCGCAACGACGATACGTGTGCCGGCCGGACAATGATTGATGGCGTTCTCGATGAGGTTCACCGCCAGTTGGGTCAGAAGCTCCTTGTCGCCTTCGATGGGGAAGGCCACGCTGCCTGCTGCATGGAAGGCAATGCTCTGCCCCGCATCTTCGGCGACGCCCGCGAATATCTCTGCGACATTTTCGAAGACCTGTTTCATGTCCAGATTGACAAACCGCGACTTGCGTGCGCCCGCCTCGATCTGGGAGATGCGCAGCAGCGCCTGGAAGGTACTGTTGATATGGTCGCTTTCAGCCAAAGCCTCCTGCAGCTGGTTGCCAACGGGCTGGCCGCTCTCCTCGCGGATGGCGGCATCCTCAAGAATGACCTTGAGCCGGTTCAGCGGAGTCTTCAGGTCATGCGCGATGTCGGCGCTGACCTGTTTCATTCCCGCCATCAGGTTCGACAACCGATCCAGCGCGCCGTTGATCTGTCCCGAGATGACATCGATGTCGTCACCCCGGCCTGTTATTTCGACGCGCTTGCCAAACTGACCATCTGAGATGTCGTTCATCGTGCGGGCGATGTTCTGGATGCGCGCCTGAGCTCGCCGCGCGAGGAAAATGCCGGCGGCAATGGCGAGTAGGGAGGTTGCGAGCGCCATCCAGGCAAAGCTGGAGAAGATGATTTCGGCCAGTCCTTCCGTTGCCTCCAAGCTCTGGCCGACGAGCAATGGCTTTCCGTCAATAGTCCCTGTCACCACGCGGAAACTGTCGTCGGTCGAGAGACCGAGCTGCTGTCCGCTCAGCGTTTGAACGCCGTTTACCGGTCTGAAAACTTCCACGTTTCCGGCCAGACGCTTTCCATCGGCCGTTCCAAGGTAGAAGACGCTCAGATAACCCGTTTCTAGGTTGCTGAAGCTTTCCATGGCACGGACCAGATCGTCGACGCGACCGGGCGAATAGGTCGATTGCATGACGGAATAGGTTTCGGCAACGGAGGCATCTACGGTCGCGTAAAGCTCCCGGCGCAGGATCTCGTAGGTCACCGCATAGACCAGAAATGACGATGTGACGAAGAGGAGCGCATAGGCAACAGCCAGCCGGAAGGGCGTGCTGCGCCAGAATCTAGCTGGGTGCATGGAGACTATATCCGGTGTTGCGCACGGTGTGGAGCAGCTGCACTTCAAACGGCTTGTCGATCTTCGTCCTCAGTCGGCTGATATGGGTCTCGACGACGCTGGTCTGTGGATCGAAATGGATGTCCCAGACCTTTTCCAGCAACATGGTGCGCGTGAGCACCCGGCCCTCCGCGCGCATCAGCGCTTCCAGAAGAACGAATTCGCGCGGCTGGAGGTCGATATGCTGGCCTGCCCGCTGCGCGCGGCGGCGGACCAGATCCAGCTCGAGGTCGGCAACCTTCAGCACGGTCCGTTGTTCCTGCACCGGCGGGCGGCGGGCCAGCGCATTCAGCCGCGCGAGCAACTCCGAGAAGGCGAAGGGCTTGACGAGATAGTCGTCCGCGCCGGCCTCCAATCCTTCGACACGGTCGTCCACGCCGCCCATGGCCGTGAGAAAGAGAACCGGCGTTTTGACCTGCGCGGCGCGCGCGGCTCTCACCAGCGAAAGGCCATCCAAACCCGGAAGCATTCGGTCAACGATGAGGACGTCGTACTGATCGCGGTCCTGTGTTGCCTGAAAAAGTCCGTCGCGGCCGTCTCGAAACGTGTCGCAGACGTGCCCGGCTTCCGTCAGCCCCTTTGCGATGAAGGCGGACATTTTCTCATCGTCTTCGATGACCAGTATGCGCATGTAGGTCTGTCCCGGCGTTGCGATTTTGCACTAGTCTGCCACCGATTTCTGTCGCGAAGCTTCCCGCGAGCATACGGTTTGGTAAGATGCAGGCAGCTGGCGGTGCACAATCAATCCCCTCTTCAACGTCATCAACCGCCCGGCCATTCTGGTCGGGCGGTTTGACGTGCTGACTGACTGCCGTCTCGGATCAACGCAGGAGGACCGAGTACGTGCCGTCGTTCGAGCTCACGATGCCGACGATATTGTTGAACTCGACATTCATGCTGCGCAGCTTGGAAGCAAGGGCAGGGTTCTTGCCGATGACGGCCTTCGCTTCAGCCGCATAGATTTCCGGCTGCGCCGTCATGAACTTGTATCCCTGGTTGCTCCTGGCATGGGCGTCGAGGATGACGACCTGGACATCCGACGCGCTGACGATCGTCGGGAAATAGTGGTCCATCGGAGCCGCTGAAGCCATCGTGCCGGTGAGGCCCAGAGCAAAGACGGCAGCGAGAAAGATCTGTTGTGCGCGGTTCATGTTTGTATCTCCGTTTTCGATTGCGCGAGCTCGTTGCGAGCTGCCCTTGTTGACGAGGAGGAGATTGCCTGCCGCACTTCACGGACGCCTTTCCGGAACTATACAAATTCGTGAGGTTTGGCCGAAGTCTGGTTGGGAGGCGTTTTAGCCGAGACTCATCCACACGTACGCTTGCGGGCGTGGTTAAAATAGCGTTAACTTCGTAGCAGTCCTGACCCCTTGAGAGGCAGTCTTCGCATCTTTTGTGGGTAAGGTGCGCGATGACCATGATGGTCGTGGCGTTCGCGGGCAGGGGGTCGTTAAACTGGCCCCACAGCTCCAGAGTTTTGCGTAGGACGAGTGGCGTTATGAAGACGTTGACGATCGATATCAGACGGGCCGATCCCCGGGATGCGCGTGCCATTTCCGATGCACATCGCCAGTCTTGGCAGCACACCTATGCCGGCCTTATTCCTCACAAGCCTTTGATCAAGATGATCGAGCGTCGTGGTGAACGGTGGTGGCGCATCGCGTCTCGCGGGCCGGCAACGCTGCTTGTGGCCGATGTCGCCGGGGAAATCGCGGGATACGCGACGGTGGGCCCGAACCGCGCGCGTGGTCTCGCCCAGCAGGGCGAGATCTATGAACTTTATCTGAAGCCCGAGTATCAGGGCATCGGCCTCGGCTCCCGGCTGTTTGCGGAAGGGCGTTCGCTCCTGGCATCGCTCGGCTATCGCGGGCTCGTGGCGTGGTGCCTTGAGGATTGTGATCTGACGACCCGCTTCTTCCGGAACCATGGCGGTGTCGACGCCGTCGAGGGCACGGAGGATTTCGGCGGCGCTGCGCTCAAGAAGCTCGGCTTCCTGTGGAACTGATCATTCGGCCTTGAGGCGGTCGGGCAGATTGTTGCTGGGCGTGCCGGCTTTCGGTCCCTTGGTCCCGACCCATATGGGCTCCGCATAGCCACAGGCGAAGTCGCTAGCATTGTCGTCGGCAAGTGTGCGGGCAAGATCGTTGGCGTTGGAATTGGCCAGTGCATCGACATAGCCGACAACGCAGGACAGCCCATCCTCCTTTTGCGCTACGCGCGAGACGACCAGCACCTGTCCGGCGTTTTTGGGCGACGGTTCGCCGGTCTTTGGATCGGGATTATCGGTGAACCAGCGCTGGATGGCCGCAATCGGTTTTCCGGCGTTGTCGAGGCGCCATTCGATCGTGAGATTGATATTGTTGAACTGCGCGAAGGATTCGAAGCTTTCCTCGATTAAGTCTCTGGCTGCAGGCCCGTAACGGAGGCTCTGGCGCAGGTCATCTTCGGCGAAGTAGACCGGATATGATTGATATCCCGCGCATTTCAGAAGCGCGCCGGCTTCGCCGCTCGACATTTTCTTGCAATGATCCAGATCGAGTTTCGTATAGGCGCTTGAATTGGCAAGAGCCGGACTGGCCGTCATCGCTGCCAGCATGAAGAGCGCAAGTCTGCCGCGCATCGTTTTTCCCCTCATTGTCCCCAGGTGAAACTTATCGGAGCAAGCGGGGTGACGCCAGTCTTGTCAGATGCCGCGTTGCGTTAAACATAGCCCATCGGCCATGTTGCGTTGCAGTGCATTTGCCTTTATCGACACTGCCGGAGAAATTACCGCCAAAAGGGATGAAGAATGCGTATCGATGCAATTTCTATCGGCAAGAACCCGCCGGACGACGTCAACGTGATCGTGGAAGTGCCGGTTGGCGGGCACCCGATCAAGTACGAAATGGACAAGGAAGCCGGCGCGCTGATCGTCGATCGCTTCCTCTATACGCCGATGACCTATCCGGGCAATTACGGCTTCGTGCCGCACACGCTCTCCGAAGACGGCGACCCGATCGACGTTCTCATCTGCAATACCCGTCCGCTGGTTCCCGGTTGCGTGATCAATGTCCGCCCGATCGGCGTCATGATCATGGAAGACAATTCCGGCAAGGACGAGAAAATCATTGCCGTACCGTCGCAGAAGCTGACTCAGCGCTACGACAAGGTCCTGAACTATACCGACATGCCGGAAATCACGCTCAAGCAGATCGAACACTTCTTTGAGCACTACAAGGACCTGGAGCCCGGCAAGTGGGTGAAGATCGGCGGCTGGCAGGATGTCGACGTTGCCAAGAAGCTCATTCTCGAAGCCGTCGAGCGTTATAAGAACTCCAAGTAAGCGCACTACAGCTTCAGGAGGCCCCTTAGCCTTCTTTCAATCTCCTCCGTATCGCCCTCGATGCGGAGGATTTTTTTGCGCGCCGTATCGCCGGAAATGACGGAAATCGAGGATTTCGGGACTTTCAGCGCCTTTGCGAGAAGTTCTATCAGCGCCTTGTTGGCCTTGCCCTTTTCGGGCACGGCCGTCACGCGGGCCTTGAGCAGCGTTTCGTCGTCTGCACCGGTTTCGGCGCCATCAACGCCATCACGTCCGGCATTCGGCGTGAGTTTCACCGAAAGTCGGACGTGATCTGAATTGACCTGAAAAGGGAGGGCTTCGCCCATCAGCCGCGCAGAAGTGCCGAGGCGATCGTCGTGTTCAGCAATTGCTGCAGGAAGAACAGGATGACCAGCACGACGAGCGGCGACAGATCCAGACCGCCCATGTTCGGCAGAATGCGACGGATTGGACGGTAGATCGGTTCGGTCACCTGATACAGCGAACGGCCGATCATGTTGATCGCCTCGTTACGCGTGTTGATCACGTTGAAAGCGTAGAGCCAGGAAAAAATCGCCGATGCAATCACCAGGAACCAGATGATATTGATAATGAAATTCAGGGTCGCGATAACGGCCAGCATAATGAGCTCCAATCTTTCGATTGACAGTTATGTAGTCTTTGGCGACTAAACGGGCAAGGGCGGGTCTTTCATCCCCGTCAACATGCTTAATGGCGGCGTCCTGCCGCGAGGATCCATCCCCATGTCCGAGACCGTCACGCCTGTGAACCGGTTCGCCGCATTCCGTCACCGTTCCTATTCGCTCTTTTTCTTCTCACGCTTCTTGACCGCCTTTGCGACCCAGATCGTCAGCGTGTCGGTCGGCTGGCAGATGTATGACGCGACGAAGAACCCTTTCTATCTCGGCCTGATCGGTCTCTTCCAGTTCCTGCCGTCGCTTGCGTTGGTGCTGGTCACGGGGTCGGTGGCTGACCGCTACAACCGTCGGGTCATCGTATCTGCCTGCATGTTCGTCGCCTCGCTCGCCACCGCGCTTCTGCTCGGCATGACAATGACGGGCACGTTTTCGCCGATGCCGGTCTTCGCCGTGATGCTGGTTTTCGGACTTGAGCGTGCCTTCATGTCGCCGGCCGTGCAGTCGCTGGCGCCAAACCTCATCCCGCCGGAAGACCTGTCCAACGCAGTTGCGTGGAACTCCTCCTCCTGGCAGGCTGCAACCATCATCGGACCGGTCGCCGGCGGTCTGCTCTACGGGTTGGGCGCCGACATCGCCTATGCGGTGGCGCTTGCGCTGCTGCTCTTGAGCTCGGTTCTCGTCGTCATGATCCCGAAACCCGCGCAACGGCTGTCGCGCGAGAAGCCGACGTGGACGTCACTGCTCGCCGGTTTCAGCTTCATCAGGTCGGAGAAAATCGTGCTTGGCGCGATCTCGCTCGATCTTTTTGCGGTTCTGCTGGGCGGCGCCACGGCACTGATGCCGATCTTTGCCCGCGACGTGCTCACGGTGGGGCCGTGGGGGCTCGGTCTGCTCCGCTCCGCGCCGGGTGTTGGCGCAATTGTCACGGCCATCCTTCTTGCGAGCTTCCCGATCAAGCACCGCGCCGGCATGATGATGTTCATCGGCGTCGCGATCTTTGGCGCGGCGACAGTTGTCTTTGGCCTCTCGACCTCCGTCTGGCTTTCCGTTGCCGCACTCGCCGTCATGGGGGCCGCCGACATGATTTCGGTCTATGTGCGCGAGACGCTGATTGCCCTGTGGACGCCAGACGAGGTGCGCGGTCGGGTGAGCGCGGTCAACATGGTGTTCATCGGTGCCTCGAATGAGCTGGGCGAGTTCCGCGCTGGTACGATGGCCTCACTCATTGGTGCGGTGCCGGCGGTCGTGGTCGGCGGTTTCGGCACTTTGGCTGTCGCCGTCATCTGGGCGCTGTCATTCCCGAAGCTCCGCACTATCGACAGTCTGGACCTGCCCGTCGAGGAGCATTGACCGGGATCAGCTGTTGAGGGTGCGCCTTTCGCGGGCGCGCTTTTCGGCCGCCATCCGCTGTTCCACGCGTTCGCGGCCCTCGACGCCGAGAAGATCGGCGATGCGCCAGATCACGTGGTCCTCCACCTCGGATTTTTCTCCATCCGCATAGACGATGTCCCAGAGCAGGCCGACAAAGGCGTTTCGCCGCTCGATGGGCAGTTCGCGCTTCAATACGCTGGTGAACTGGAAGAAATCCACGGCGTCCTTCTCTGCTCGTTCGCCGGCCTCCAGCAGTGTGTTGAGCCGTGCGCCCTCCAGCCCGAAGCGAGACCTGAAGAGGTCCGCAACGACGGCGCGTTCTTCCGGCGTCACCTTGCCATCCGCTGCCATGACCTGATTGCAGAGTGCCACGGCCGCAATGCGGACCTCGGTCACGTCGTCGTCAGCATGGCCAGAACCGCCGACGATTTCCTGAAGGAATGAGACAATGGTTTCTAACAAGGAAGTCTTGCTCCTCAGAAAAGCTTCAGGCGCGTCTTGTTGTCATCGGCGGTTGGCGCAGGCGCCTTGACGCCCGGGTCGTCCGGCGGCCGGCCAAAGAATGGCTCGACGGCTGCCCACGACTTGCTCTCGTCCTCGTCCTGAGCCGGTCTTGCGGGTTTGGTGGCGGGGTTCGAGGTCGGCTTTGTTGAGACTTCCTTCTCGACTGGCTTGGGTGCTGTCGTCGCCTCGACCCTGACTGGGGCCGGCTCCGGCTCGCCAAAGACGTGAATTTCAGGCGGCTCTGCCGGCGCACGGGGCGCGTTGACCGGCGGCAAGGATAAGAAGGCGACATCGGCGGTGAGCGGCTCGTGCTCGATCGCCGTGCCGGCCTGACGCTCCAGCTTTCTCCATTCGAAGGCGTCGATCCGTCCCGTGACCGGCGAAAGCGGTAGCCAGACCTGCGACACGAAACCGTCGGCGATCCAGGCTGGATCCTGTGGTGCACGGCGGGCCATAGACATCCAGTGGCGGATGCGGGCCTGATCGCCGGTCTCTTCCTCTTCGATATCGGCCAGCAGCAAGAAGACGCTTTCGCGCATATCCAGCTTTGCCGCAGCTTCGGCCTTTTCGCGTGCGGTGCGGAAGTCCCGCAGGTCGAAGGCAGCGGCCGCAACCGCGTAAAGCGCTTCATAGGCCTCAGGCTGCGCCGTTTCAAGCTTGATTGCCCGGCGAAGGCGTTCGTCGGAGGTCAGGTTGCCCTGTGCATGGACGTAACAGGCAGCGACATCCGGATGGGGCGCGGCTTTCCAGAGACGTTCGAGAACGGCGGAGGCCTTGCGGAGATTGTTTTCCCGGTAGAGCGCCTTGGCGGCCACGATGCCGGCCGGAATCAGCGACGGCTCCAGTCGCAGGGCGTGCTGCGCATCATCGCCGGCGATCTTCGGGTTACCGTCCAGAGCGGCGGCCGCCTTGGCCGTCAGAAGTACCGCCTTCTTGCGGTTCGCCTCGTCCTTGCCGATCGCGCCGGAAAGGCGATATTGCTCCAGCAGCTTCAGGGATTCGTCGAAAAGACCGAGGCGCATCTTCGCCTCGAGCGTCGCTTCGGCCGCCCAAGGCAGATGCGGCGCCTTTTCCACGGCGCGTTCGGCGTATTGGTTGGCTGCCTCGTCGGCGCCCAGACGCTTGGCCTCCAGATAGAGGCCGCGCAGACCGAGTTCGCGGGTTTCCGGATCTTCGGCCATCTGCTCGAACTTGCGGCGCGCCTCGTCGTTTCGGCCTTCGATCAGATTGGCCTGCGCCTCCAGCAGATGGATCAGCGGTTCCTGATCGGCACTGAGCAGGCCCTTGGCCCGGGCGTTCATCTTGCGCGCTGTCGCGGCGTCGCCGGCGCTGGCCGCAATGAGACCCGTCGAGAGCGCCTGGTACCCGCGATCACGCTTGCGGGCGCGGAAATAGCGGTTGATCGAACGAGGCGAAGTCCAGATCGTGCGGATGAGCCACCAGATGAACATGATCACCGCGATCAGCGCCACGATCAGCGTCACCGCGACCATCACGCTCATTTCAATCTGCTGACCCTGCCAGACGATTGTCAGATCGCCGGGATGATTCGCGAGCCAAGAGAAGCCGACTGCGAAGGCCAGGACGAGAAGTAGGAAACCGAGTAATTTGACCATCTTCGTCGCTTATCCCTGCTTGCCGGTCGTCTTGACTGCATGTTCAAGCGCCTGGGCGACCAGCGCCTCGACCTTCACGCGCGCCTCAAGCGCGGAATGATAGTCCTCTCCGGCAGCCTTGAGATTGTCGGGCAGTGTGTCCCATTCCTTCAGCGCGCCTGGCAGGTCGCTGTTCTGCAGCTTGTCGCCTATCCGCGCGATAATGGCATCCGGGCTCGATCCCTCGACATTGCCGACGGGGCGCACCTTGATGACCGAAAACGCGCTCTTGAACAGGCGGTCGCTGAGGCTCTGGCCGGCGACGGGCTTGTTCAGCACCGCGAGCATCTGGTCGGCAGCATCCGGATAACGCTTGATCAGGTCGGCGCGCGAGGGGACGCCCTTGGCGGCAAAGGCCTGCAAAGCCGCCACGGCTTCGTCATTCGGCGCAACGCTCGCCAGCGTCTGCAGTTCGACCTGGAACGGGCCGCCGCGATCGATTGCCGCCTTGAGACCTGCTGACGCGATGGCGCGGGCGACATCGACGTCGTCGCGCGGCGCATTCACCTTGGCTTCCGTCTGCTGGAGGCGATTGGCGACCGAGGCCATTTCGGCTTCGACCTTGTCCATCTTGCCAGCCGTTTCGTCGAGTTTGCCCTTGATGGCCAACACGTCGGTCAGGTCGCCGACGGGGAGCTTTGCCATCGCTGTCTCGATGTTCTTGAGGCGATCCTCGACCGGGGCGAGATTGGTGACAGGCGGGTTGGTCGCCTTCTTCTCCACCTCGGCGAGCTTCTGCTGAAGGTTCGCGATCTGAGCGGAGTAATCGGGCAGCTGAATTTTCTGCGACGGTCCCAGATTGGGAATGAAGCCGGCATATTGTGCGGCTCCGGCTCCGGCCAGCACAATGAGGCCGCCTACGATACCGGCGGCGATCAAGCCTGCACCACTGCCTCCACTGTTGCGCTTGGCCGAGGCGGGTTCGCTCTCGCTGGCGACGGCAGGTTCGGGAGCGGGTTCGATCACGGGCTCGGGCGTTGGTTCGGAGGTCGCCGCGGTTTCCACAGGCGTTTCCGCGCTCGCCGCAGGCTCTGCGGTGGCTTCCGTCTCGGCCTTTTCGTCTGCCGGGGAAGCGATACGTTCGGCCTCGAGATCGATTGTCTGCGGCTCATCCGATTTCCGGGAGCGGCGCGGCGGGTTTCCGTTGGACATGGCGACCTCTTCGATTGTCTTCTGAGCGCAAAGGTAATCAGGCTTTCCAGTTCAGAAAACCCCTTCGCGGGTATTTGATGGCGAGACTGCTACAAAAGTTCAAACAGGCTCAGTTCATCGGGGCGTACGGCGTATCTTGTGCGTCCTCTCATCGACGACGGAACGGCCTCGGCAATGGCAGGGCTGAGACATAGAAAATGAATATCCCGCGTCTCCTTAAGGAATGATTCACCGAGCTGGAAAAACCGGCGTGCCGTCTCTGCCGAATAGAAAAGAACGGCTTCGGGCTGTTGTTGAAATGCGGCCTGCAAAATGTCCCCCGTCACATCCACCGGCCTCATCCTGTAGCAGACGATGACCTTGAGCGGGAAACGCGCAGCCGCCAGTTCCTGTTCCAGCCGCGGCGATCGGGGTTCGCCGGCGAGGTATAGGAGCACGGGCTTGGTGTCATTCGGAAAGCGTTTACGCAGAATGGCTGCGAGCGCAGCGCCATCGCCATCGGCGGCTTCAACTCCAGAAAATCCCGCGCTTTCAGCAGCTTTGGCGGTCTTTTTTCCTACAGCGAAGAGGGGCTTTTCGGCCAGTTCCCCGGCGGATCCCAGAGCCCTGACCGCCTCTGCGCTCGTGACGAGAACCGCCGCGACATCCGTGCAGGCACGGGCTTGCGTCACGCCTTCGGGATCGTGCTCCGCCGCAAAGAGCGGCAGGAAGATCGGCTCGTGCCCCAGTGCCTTCAGCCGCTCCCCCGTGCGCACGGCGCTGTGTTCCGGCCGTGTCACGAGGACGCGCATGTCAGCTCCAGTCGGAGAAGAAGCCGGGGCCGGCCTTGTCGCGGATCTCTTCGCCGGCGCGACGGCCTATTGCCGCGGCTTCGCTGGCCTTGCCCTCGGCGCGGATCTCGTGGAAGCGCGAACCGTCCGGCGTCAGGATCATGCCGTGGAAGGCGATATGATCGCCCTCCACCTTTGCAAGCCCGGCAATCGGCGTGCGGCAGGAGCCGTCGAGCGTTGCGAGAAAGCCACGTTCGCAGCCGACTGTCGTCCATGTCGTCGGGTCGTTGATGGCGGCAATCAGGTCGTCGGTGCGCTTGTCTCCGAGCCGGCTTTCGATGCAGATGGCACCTTGTGCCGGTGCCGGCGGGAAGTGTTCGGGATCGAGCACTTCGGTCGCCACATCGGCCTTGCCGAGACGGTTCAGCCCGGCCATGGCGAGCAGTGTTGCGTCTGCTTCGCCATCTGCGAGCTTGCGCAGCCGGGTATCAACCTGACCTCGGAAGATTGTGACATTAAGGTCGGGGCGCAGACGCTTGATGAGCGCCTGCCGGCGGAGCGATGCCGAGCCCACGAGTGCGCCGCTCGGCAGGTCCATGAGCTTCGCGGCCGCCTTGCCGACGAAGGCGTCGCGGACATCCTCGCGCGGCAGGAAGGCGGAGATGTAGAGGCCCTGCGGAAGCAGCGTCGGCATATCCTTCGAGGAATGCACGGCGAGATCGAGACGA
Source organism: Ensifer sp. (assembly GCA_035565055.1). Classification (GTDB taxonomy): domain Bacteria; phylum Pseudomonadota; class Alphaproteobacteria; order Rhizobiales; family Rhizobiaceae; genus Ensifer_A. The sequence continues at coordinate 12,992 of DATMTA010000017.1, read as the reverse complement.
CCGTCAGCCAATTGCTCTTCCAACTCGGCGGTGAAGAGGCCCTTGCCGCCGATGGCCGCGAGCGCGCGGTCCTGGATGCGGTCGCCCTGCGTGGAGAGGATGACGATCTCGAACATCTCTTCCGGCAGGCTGTGCGCTTCCATCAGCCGTCTGCGGGTCTCGTAGGCTTGAGCGAGCGCCAGCGGGCTGCCACGCGTGCCGATCCTGAAAGGTTTCGTTTGCATTCCGAATTGTCCGTTGTTACCGGGATGCTAGCTAGAGCGTTTCCGGCAAAAAAGAAATTGCCCGAAGCGCTCAATCTCTTTGTTTTCGCGCAATTCCGGACGAAAAACCGCTTCGCACTTTTTCTGGACTTGCTCTAAACAGGTTTGACGCTGCCCGCAATGAACGAAGTCAAATTGTCCCGACCGCTGACCATTCTCGGCATTGAAACGAGTTGCGACGAAACCGCCGCTTCCGTTGTCGTGCGGCATCCGGACGGACGAGGCGAGATCGTGGCCGATGTCGTGCTGAGCCAGCTCGACGAACACTCGGCCTATGGCGGCGTGGTGCCGGAAATTGCCGCCCGCGCCCATGTCGAGGCGCTGGATACGCTGATCGAGGAAGCGCTGACCCGTTCGGGCAAGAGCCTGAAGGACATGGACGCGATTGCCGCGACTTCTGGCCCGGGCCTGATCGGCGGGTTGATCGTTGGCCTGATGACGGGCAAGGCGATTGCCTATGCGTCCGGCAAGCCGCTTTATGCTGTCAACCATCTGGAGGGCCATGCGCTGACGGCGCGGCTGACGGATGGTGTGGAATTTCCCTATCTCATGCTGCTGGTGTCCGGCGGGCATACCCAGCTTGTTCTGGTGAAGGGCGTCGGCGACTATGAGCGCTGGGGCACGACGATCGATGATGCGCTGGGCGAGGCCTTCGACAAGACTGCGAAATTGCTCGGCCTGCCCTATCCTGGTGGCCCGGCGGTCGAAAAGGCGGCGAAGACGGGCGATCCCAAGCGTTTTGCCTTTCCGCGACCGCTGGTCGGCGAGGCGCGGCTGGATTTTTCCTTCTCTGGGCTGAAGACGGCCGTTCGCATGGCGGCGGAAGAGATTGCGCCGGTGAGCGAGCAGGACATTGCCGATATCTGCGCTTCTTTCCAGTTCGCGGTTGCTCGCACGCTCAAGGAGCGGATCGGGCGTGGGCTGAAGCGGTTTCGCGAAGAGTTTCCCGGTGTGGCGGAGCCGGCGCTGGTGGTGGCCGGCGGTGTAGCGGCCAATACCGTTTTACGCGAGATGCTGACCACGCTCTGTGGGGAAAACCGTTTCCGCTTCATCGCGCCGCCGCATCGGCTCTGCACCGACAATGCGGCGATGATTGCCTGGGCGGGACTGGAGCGCATGGCAGCCGGGTTTGACGCCGATAGTCTCGATGTGGCGCCGCGCTCGCGCTGGCCGCTCGATGACAAGGCCGCCGTGATGCTGGGCTCCGGCAAGCGAGGCGCCAAGGCATGAGCGCGCTGCAGAAGGTCGCGGTGATCGGGGCAGGGGCGTTCGGCACCGCGCTGGCGATGGTGATTGCGGAGGCCGGCAAGGCCGAGGTGACGCTGATTGCTCGCAACGAGGCCATGGCCGAGCGGCTGGCGTCGACGCTTCAGCATGAGACGGCGTTGCCGGGTATTCCGCTTTCCCCGAAAATCACTTTCACGTCTGAACCGGACGGTCTGAAGGCGGCCGATATCGTGCTTTTCGCGATGCCCTCGCAGGCGCATCGCGAGGCGGCGCGGCACTATGGGCCGTCGCTTGCAGCGAGTGCGATTGTGGTCACCTGCGCCAAGGGCATCGAGCGCGAGACCGGGGAATTGCTGACGACGGTGCTCGAAGAGGAATTGCCGGAGCACGCGGTTGCGGTTCTCTCCGGCCCCGGCTTTGCGGCCGACATAGCTGCCGGCCTACCCACGGCCATGACGATTGCAGCAAGCGATCTGGAGACGGCGACGCGGCTTGCCGAAACACTTTCCGGCCGGACATTCCGGCTTTACGGCTCAGACGACCGCATCGGCGTGCAACTCGGCGGGGCGCTCAAGAATGTGCTCGCGATTGCCTGCGGCATTGTCGAGGGCTCGTCTCTTGGAGATTCGGCCCGTGCTGCCTTGATCTCGCGCGGACTTGCGGAAATGTCCCGGCTGGTTGTTGCCCTTGGCGGTTCAGCAGAGACGGTGAGCGGGCTTTCAGGGCTTGGCGATCTGGTGCTGACGGCAACGAGCCATCAGTCGCGCAACCTGCGCTTCGGCATTGCGCTGGCGCGCGGCGAGGCGGCGCAGGGTGGGCAACTGGTGGAAGGCGCGTTTGCGGCCTCCGTTGCGGCACGGCTGGCGCATGAGCACGGGATCGAAATGCCGATCACGCAAGCCGTTGCCGCCATAATCGATGGAAAACTGGATACGCGGACGGCCATGGAACAGCTCATGACCCGCCCGATCCGTAACGAATAGTGGAGAAGATACATGCTTTATGCGCTCTGGTGCACCGACAAGAAGGACAGCCTGCAACTGCGTCTCGATACGCGTCCGCCGCATGTCGAATGGCTGAACGGCCTGAACGCCGAAGGCAAGCTGAAGATGGCCGGTCCGACGCTGAACGCTGAGGGCAAGCCGATGGGCAGCCTCGTCGTAATCGTGGCTGACGATGCCGAATCCGCTTCGGCTCTTGCTGCGCAAGACCCCTATGCCAAGGCGGGCCTTTTCGAGACGGTCGAGATCCGGCCCTTCAACTGGGTCATCAACAATCCGGAGGCATGAGGCCCATGGCGTTTTGGCTGTTCAAGTCGGAGCCCTTCAAGTTTTCCTGGGAGATGCTGAAGGCCAAGGGGGCCGAAGGCGCAGAGTGGGATGGCGTGCGCAACTATCTCGCCCGCAACAACATGCGGGCGATGCAGATCGGCGACAAGGGCTTCTTCTATCACTCCAACGAGGGGCTTGAAGTTGTCGGCATCGCAGAAGTCTGCGCGCTTGCGCATCACGATTCCACCACCGACGATCCGCGCTGGGAATGTGTGGACATCCGCGCCGTTCTCGATATGCCAAAGCCTGTGAGCCTGAAGGACGTGAAGGCGAATCCGGCGCTGGAAAAGATGTCGCTGGTCACCTCCATGCGGCTTTCCGTGCAGCCGGTGACGGAAGACGAATGGCTGGAAGTCTGCCGCATGGGCGGGCTCGACAACCCGCCGCGCTGATACATTGAAGACGGATCCTCGCCAGTTCATCCTCGAAAATACCGGCATCATGTCGCCGCCGCATGTGCCGGAGGTGCAGCTTCATCTCGCGGATGAGGCCCATGATCTCTGGCTGAAGACCGAGGACGAGCTGGAGGAAATCGGCCTGCCACCGCCCTTCTGGGCCTTTGCCTGGGCGGGCGGGCAGGGGCTGGCGCGCTATGTGCTGGATCATCCGGAATGCGTTGCCGGCAAGCGGGTTGTTGACTTTGCCTCCGGTTCGGGGCTGGTCGCGATTGCTGCGATGAAGGCGGGCGCGGCTCAGGTTCTCGCGGCCGATATAGATCCATGGACGGGGACTGCGATTGCGCTCAATGCCGGCCTGAACGAAGTCGTCATTGAATATACGCGCGATGACCTGGTCGGCATTGCTGTCGATGCCGACGTGCTCCTGGCGGGAGACGTGTTTTACGATCAGGCCTTTGCCGCAGCGCTCACCCCCTGGTTCGAACGACTTGCGTCAAACGGTGTTGCTGTTCTCGTTGGAGATCCTGGACGGGCTTATTTGCCAAAAGACCTGCTGCAAGCTCTCGCCGTCTATCAGGTGCCGGTGACACGGGCGCTAGAGGACAGCGAGGTCAAGAAGACGACGGTGTGGCGTTTCAATGCTGAAAGCCAAGCGCTCTAAAAGATAGTCCTAGGGTGATGCTACCAAAGGCGAAGCAAAGTAATGAGATTATAAAGGTAGCTAGGCCCGCCAACATCCAGCGATCTGATATCGTCTCCAAGCGAACACGATGGATTGTTTCTCGCTCGCTCTTGTCAACATATCGCGTCGAGATGAATGCGATTATCCAAGTGAAGGTCGCAACAAGGGTTCCGCCAGCCCACCAATAGAGTGTATGCGCTATTTCTCCTGCTATCCCACGTTCTATCAACGCGGATGCTTGGCTCAACAAAGTTATTGCCGCCAATCCATTAAGGACGAAGGCGCCTATAATGCCCTTCTGGGCATATTGTTGCGAGATTTCTCTGTAATCAGCCATCTACCCTGGGTGGCCCTTTGGACTCAGGTTTAGAACTTTTGAGCAGAGTTGTCTGTTCGCGGAAGAACGACTTCATGTCATCAGGCATTTCCGAAAATGGTCGCGACCTTTGAAAGTCTTCGGTTGTCCATTCCGGATTCTCTTGGTCGATGGGTTTCCGAATACGCATCTGCTGGGCTCGCTCAGCCGTCACTTCGCCCGGATCACGCAAACGCCGTGCTCCATCGCGCAATTGTCCTTTTCCGGATTTTCGCTGACATTGATGATCTTGACGCGCGATGCGGCCGAGACCGGCTCACCGCCGAGGCCAGGCGCAATCGCGATATAGACGCCATTGCCATGGATACGGGTGGCGGTGATGCCGCCTGCAAACGTGCCGATGCCGCGGATATGGGTGGGCAGGCCGTTGACACCGGCAGCACCCTCCTGCCAGCCCTGACCGTAATGGTGGAAGCGGTGGCGGAACTCGCCGGCTTCAGCCGAGGCGACGCCGGAAATGAGGATAGCCAGCAGGGCGAACGAGATATTTTTGCGCTTCATCATGGCTGATCGACATCCCCACGAGTTCGGTTAACGGTCTGTTAACCATTAAGCACCTTTTTGTCCTTGTGGGAATGCACTTAGGAGCGATCCTGTTCCTTTCCTGCCTCGTAATTGAAATATATGGTTAATACAGAGGCTTGAGCGGAATTTTCGCTAATCGATTAAATGTACAACTTATCAATCCGCAGGGCTTGCGGGGGCGCAATCCGGGGATTAAAGGTCGCCGTATGACGCAATGCACAAGGAGGAGCGGACCGTCTGGGTTTCCGCGGCTTCCAGACTATCAACGCCAAAGAGGATACCGATGGCGAACGTGACAAACAACCGGCCTCTGTCGCCGCATTTGCAGATCTACAAGATGATCCCCACAATGGCCATGTCGATCGTGCATCGCATCACTGGTGGCGCTCTCTATTTCGGAACGATCCTCGTGGCCTGGTGGCTGATCGCCGCCGCGTCCGGCCCGTCCTATTTCGAGTTCGTGAACGGCATTTTCGGCTCGTGGATCGGACGCCTTATCCTTCTTGGATATACCTGGGCACTCGTTCATCACCTGCTGGGCGGACTTCGCCATTTCATGATGGACTTCGGCTACGGGCTTGAGAAGGAGCTGTCGACGCGGCTTGCCAAGCTGCAGATCGTCGCTTCCGTTGTGCTGACGATCCTGATCTGGATCGTCGGCTTTGTGGTTCGCTGAGGAGATCGTCGAATGAATATGCGTACTCCGCTCAAGAAGGTTCGCGGTCTCGGTGCAGCGCGTGAGGGCACCGAACATTTCTGGCGCCAGCGCGTCACGGCGGCCGCCAACGTTCCGCTCTTCCTCTTCTTCCTCGGCTTTCTCATCAAGTACAACGGAAAGCCTTTTCCCGAAGTGGTCGCCGCACTCCACAACCCGATCGTGGCGACGATCATGGGCCTGATGGTCGTTTCCGGCATCGTGCACATGAAGCTCGGGATGCAGATGATCATCGAAGACTACATCACGACGGAGTGGCGCAAGGTCACGCTTCTGATGCTGAACACGTTTTTCTCGTTCCTCCTCGGCGCGCTCTGTCTTTTCGCCGTGCTGAAGATCGGGTTTGCAGGGTAAGAAATCATGGCAACGAACGCATCTTCCGCCGTTAACGGCAAAGCCTATACCTATGTCGATCACTCCTTCGACGTGATTGTCGTCGGCGCCGGCGGTGCTGGCCTTCGCGCCACGCTTGGCATGGCCGAACAGGGCCTCAAGACCGCCTGCATCACCAAGGTGTTCCCGACCCGCTCGCACACGGTTGCAGCGCAGGGCGGCATTGCCGCCTCGCTCACCAACATGACGCCGGACTGCTGGCAGTGGCACCTTTACGACACCGTGAAGGGCTCCGACTGGCTGGGCGACGTGGACGCCATGCAGTATCTCGCCATGGAGGCGCCGAAGGCGGTCTATGAGCTTGAGCATTACGGCGTGCCCTTCTCCCGTAACGAGGAAGGCAAGATCTACCAGCGCCCGTTCGGCGGCCACATGCAGAACTATGGCGAAGGCCCGCCGGTGCAGCGCACCTGCGCAGCCGCCGACCGTACCGGTCACGCCATCCTGCACACGCTCTATGGCCAGTCGCTGCGCAACAATGCACAGTTCTTCATCGAGTATTTCGCGCTCGACCTCATCATGGAAGATGATGGCCGCTGCACGGGCGTTGTTGCGTGGAACCTTGATGACGGTACGATCCATCGCTTTGCCGCCAAGATGGTGGTTCTGGCGACCGGCGGTTACGGCCGCGCCTATTTCTCGGCGACATCTGCTCACACCTGCACGGGTGACGGCGGTGGCATGATTGCCCGCGCCGGCCTGCCGCTGCAGGACATGGAGTTCGTGCAGTTCCATCCGACCGGCATCTACGGCGCCGGCTGTCTGATCACGGAAGGCGCACGCGGCGAAGGCGGGTATCTCGTCAACTCCGAGGGCGAGCGCTTCATGGAGCGCTATGCGCCGTCGGCCAAGGATCTTGCTTCGCGCGACGTCGTTTCGCGCTGCATGACGATGGAAATCCGCGAGGGCCGCGGCGTTGGCAAGAACAAGGACCACATCTACCTGCATCTTGACCATCTCGATCCGGCCGTTCTGCATGAACGCCTGCCGGGCATTTCCGAGAGCGCCAAGATCTTCGCAGGCGTCGATGTGACGCGCGAGCCGATCCCGGTTCTGCCGACCGTTCACTACAACATGGGCGGCATTCCGACGAACTACTGGGGCGAAGTGCTCAACGCCGATGCCGCCAACCCGGAACGCATCGCGCCCGGCCTGATGGCCGTCGGCGAAGCCGGCTGCGCCTCGGTGCACGGTGCCAACCGTCTCGGCTCCAACTCGCTGATCGACCTCGTGGTCTTCGGCCGCGCCGCCGCGATCCGCGCCGGTCAGGTCATCAACAAGAGCGAGCCGGTGCCGGCGCTGAACAAGGCTGCCTGCGACAAGATCATGGAGCGCTTCGACCGCATCCGCTTCTCCGCCGGCTCGACGCCGACGGCCGTCGCGCGCGACAAGATGCAGCGCGCCATGCAGGAAGACGCAGCCGTGTTCCGCACGCAGGAAGCGCTGGAAAGCGGCTGCCGCCGCATCTCGGCGATCTGGAAGGGCGAGCTTCAGGACATCAAGGTGACCGACCGTTCGCTGATCTGGAACTCGGATCTCGTTGAAACGCTTGAGCTGCAGAACCTGATGGCCAATGCCATCACGACGGTTTACGGCGCGGAAGCCCGCAAGGAAAGCCGCGGCTCGCACGCGCGTGAAGACTACACGTCCGGCCCGTTTGCCGGCCGCGACGACGTCAACTGGCGCAAGCACACGCTGGCTTGGGTGAATGAGGCGGGCGACGTCAAGCTCGACTATCGCCCGGTTCACACCGATCTCATCGCTGACGGCATCGATCCGCACAAGATCGAGCCGAAGGCCCGCGTGTATTGAGGAGACAGGACCATGGTTGAACTTACTCTCCCCAAGAACTCCGTCGTTCAGGAAGGCAAGACCTGGCCGAAGCCGGCCGGCGCGAAGAACCTGCGCGAATATCGCATCTATCGCTGGTCGCCGGACGAGGGCAAGAACCCCTCGATCGACACCTATTACATCGACGCCGACGATTGCGGCCCGATGGTGCTCGACGGTCTGATCTACATCAAGAACAAGATCGACCCGACGCTGACTTTCCGCCGCTCCTGCCGCGAAGGCATCTGCGGTTCATGCGCGATGAATATCGACGGCACGAACACGCTGGCCTGCACCAAGGGCATGGAAGACGTGGACGGCACGATCAAGATCTATCCGCTGCCGCATATGCCGGTGGTGAAGGACCTGATCCCGGACCTGAGCAACTTCTATGCGCAGCATCGTTCCATCGAGCCGTGGCTGAAGACGGTTTCGCCCGAGCCGGCGAAGGAATGGCTGCAGAGCCATGACGACCGCCTGAAGCTTGACGGTCTCTACGAGTGCATCCTGTGCGCCTGCTGCTCGACCTCGTGCCCGAGCTACTGGTGGAACGGTGACCGTTATCTTGGCCCGGCGGTTCTGCTGCAGGCCTATCGCTGGCTGATCGACAGCCGCGACGAAGCGACCGGCGAGCGTCTGGACAATCTGGAAGACCCCTTCCGTCTCTATCGCTGCCACACGATCATGAACTGCGCGCAGACCTGTCCGAAGGGTCTGAACCCGGCGAAGGCGATTGCCGAAATCAAGAAGATGATGGTCGAGCGCCGGACCTGATCGATCTTTCTGCAACTGGCGGGGAGAGTTTCTCCCTCGCCCCCGCCGGCTGCCATGATTTATTCTTGATTAACCATAATCTTTTACGGTAACGCGATTTCTATCACGCTCTCGGGTAAATTGCCCGCTGGTGTCTGAGGCTAAGGAGTTCGTCATGCGCGTCGTTCACGCCGTTACCGGTCTTGCACTTCTGGCTGCACTTGCCGGATGCGATCGAACATCCGATGCCTATCAGCAGCCCCCGTCGGCAACGCTTGCACCTGCTCCGGTCAATCCGCAGCCGATTGGCGGCGTGCAGTCGAGCGGGCTTTCTGATCCTACCGGTCAGCAGCCGATGACCCCGGGCCAGTTCCCCGCAGCGCCGCAGTCGCCGACGCAGACGCAGGTCGCGTCAGCCGGTGCGGCCGGAACGCCGCCTGCCAACGCCATGGACATCAAGAAGGACCAGATGGTTGGTGGCTGGAAGGTTTCCGCGGCCGGCACGAGCTGCAACATGTTCCTGACGCTGACGAAGTTCGGCAACGCCTCGCGCGGCGGCACCAGCAAGTGCGTCGGCGAGCTGACCACGATGCGCGCCTGGGACGTTGCCGGCAAGCAGGTCACGCTGATGGACTCCACCGGCAACCAGATCGGCAAGCTGTTCAAGACCTCTGACAATCAATATTCGGGGTCGACCAACAGCGGCACCCAGATCAGCATCACCCGCTAAGGCTTTTCCGGGAACGGAATTTCTCCCAAGGCGGTTCAGGATCGGCATGGAACAGATTCCGGATTACGCGCATAGTGTCGGCGAGCGCCTCAACCTCATGGTGGAGGCCGGAAAGTTGCAGGCGGACAACGCCCAGATGGCTGTTGCGGATGCGCTCGACGCAATCCTCACCGATCTACGCACCGTCCATGTCTCCAACAAATCAAGCGCGCTCGGCTGGTTGTTCGCCAAGAAGCGAAAGCCGGAAAACAAGGTCAAGGGCCTCTATGTCTATGGCCAGGTCGGGCGCGGCAAAACCATGCTCATGGACATGTTCTTCGAGCTGGCGCCAATCCAGAAAAAGCGCCGTGCGCATTTTCACGAATTCATGGCCGATGTGCATGAGCGGATCTTCAAGCATCGCCAGAAGCTGAAGAACGGCGAGACGAAGCAAGCCGACCCGGTTCCGCCTGTGGCGCAGGCGCTGCGCGACGAGGCGATGCTGCTCTGCTTCGACGAGTTCACCGTCACCGACATTGCCGATGCGATGATCCTGTCGCGCCTTTTCACCGAGCTTTTCAGCCTTGGCTGCGTGCTGGTTGCGACCTCGAATGTCGAGCCCGACAATCTTTATCCCGATGGACTGAACCGTGGTCTCTTTGTGCCCTTTATCGGGCTCCTCAAAGAGAATGTTCGGGTGATGTCGCTCGACGCCCGCACGGATTATCGACTTGAAAAGACGCGTCGGTTACCGGTCTTCTGCCAGCCGCTGAACGCGCAGGCGGATGCGGCGATCGAGGAGGCCTGGGCTGCGATCACCGAGGGGCAGCCGGCCAAGGTGGAAGAAATCCCCATGAAGGGTCGTTCCATCCATGTTCCGGCGGCGGCAGCGGGCGCCGCTCGCTTCACCTTCTCCGATCTCTGCGAAAAGCCTCTGGGCGCTTCGGATTTTCTCGCGATTGCCGAGCGTTACGACACCGTCTTTGTTGAACATATCCCGTTCATGGGTCCGCAGAACCGCAATGAGACGAAGCGTTTCATCATTCTGATCGATGCTCTTTACGATCACGGCGTGCGGCTTTTCGCCTCGGCGGCGGCGGAGCCTGAAAAACTGCTGACAGAAAAGCGTGGTACCGAAGGCTTCGAATTCGATCGTACTGCCTCGCGGCTTTTCGAGATGCAGAGCCAGGATTATCTCGCTCAATCCTTGCGAAAAGCCGGCTGAATCGGCTTGTATCGATTTAGATAGATTTACGTTTACGTAAGAATTTTTGCATCTAAACGATTGAAAAATCTATACACAAATTTTTCATTTGCCAATTTGCGCGGTTAGCGTTAATCGAGACACCCGAAAAGGTGGTCGTAACTCGCGCCTGCCTTGAAGGATTAGTTCTCTCGAAGGAAGCTTATTCATGGCACGCAAGAAGATTGCACTTATCGGTTCCGGCATGATCGGCGGTACGCTCGCGCACCTCGCCAGCCTCAAGGAACTCGGCGACATCGTCCTGTTCGACATCGCCGATGGCGTTCCGCAGGGCAAGGGTCTCGATATCGCCCAGTCCGGTCCGGTTGAAGGCTTCAATGCCTCGCTGACCGGCGCATCCGATTACGCTGCCATCGAAGGCGCAGACGTCTGCATCGTCACCGCCGGTGTCGCTCGCAAGCCGGGCATGAGCCGCGACGATCTTCTCGGCATCAACCTCAAGGTCATGGAACAGGTCGGCGCCGGCATCAAGAAGTATGCCCCGAACGCTTTCGTCATCTGCATCACCAACCCGCTCGACGCGATGGTCTGGGCGCTGCAGAAGTTCTCCGGCCTCCCGAAGAACAAGGTTGTCGGCATGGCCGGTGTCCTGGACTCGTCGCGCTTCCGCACCTTCCTTGCGATGGAATTCAACGTTTCCGTCCAGGACGTCACCGCTTTCGTTCTCGGCGGCCATGGCGACACGATGGTGCCGCTCGCACGCTACTCGACGATCGCCGGCATTCCGCTCACCGACCTCGTGAAGATGGGCTGGGTTACCAAGGAGCGTCTGGAAGAAATCATCCAGCGCACCCGTGACGGCGGCGCCGAAATCGTCGGCCTGCTGAAGACCGGTTCGGCCTTCTACGCACCGGCCGCTTCGGCCATCGAGATGGCTGAATCCTACCTCAAGGACAAGAAGCGCGTTCTGCCCTGCGCTGCCCACCTGTCGGGTCAGTATGGCGTCAAGGACATGTATGTCGGCGTGCCGGTTGTCATCGGTGAAGGCGGCGTCGAGCGCGTCATCGAAATCGAACTGAACGGCGAAGAAAAGGCTGCTTTCGACAAGTCTGTCGGCGCCGTTGCCGGTCTCTGCGAGGCCTGCATCAACATCGCTCCGGCTCTCAAGTAAGCCGCTCAGCTTTATCAATTACAGGATATTCCCATGAACATTCATGAATATCAGGCCAAAGCCCTTCTCAAGGGCTTTGGGGCGCCGGTTGCCCAGGGCGTCCCGGTTCTGAAGATCGAGGAAGTCGAAGCGGCTGCAAAGTCGCTTCCCGGCCCGCTTTACGTGGTCAAAAGCCAGATCCACGCTGGCGGCCGCGGGAAGGGCAAGTTCAAGGAACTCGGCCCCGACGCGAAGGGCGGCGTTCGCCTTGCCAAGTCGATCGATGAAGTCGTCGCCTTCGCCAAGGAAATGCTTGGTAACACGCTGGTCACGGCCCAGACAGGTCCGGCCGGCAAGCAGGTCAACCGCCTCTATATCGAAGACGGCGCCGACATCGACCGCGAGCTCTACTGCTCGCTGCTCGTCGACCGCTCGGTCGGCCGCGTTGCCTTCGTCGTTTCGACCGAAGGCGGCATGGATATCGAAGCTGTTGCCCACGACACGCCCGAAAAGATCCACACGATCGCCATCGATCCGGCAACGGGCGTGACGGCTGACGACGTTGCGAAGATCTCCAAGGCTCTGGCGCTCACCGGCGCTGCGGCTGAAGACGCGAAGTCGCTCTTCCCGATCCTCTACAAGGCCTTCTCCGAAAAGGACATGGCCCTTCTCGAAATCAACCCGCTCATCGTCATGAAGAACGGCCACCTGCGCGTGCTCGACGCCAAGGTCTCCTTCGACGGCAACGCGCTGTTCCGTCACGACGACGTCAAGGCGCTGCGCGACGAGACGGAAGAAGACGCCAAGGAAATCGAAGCCTCCAAGTGGGACCTCGCCTATGTGGCGCTCGATGGCAACGCCATGTTCCGCCATGACGACGTCAAGGCGCTGCGCGACGAAACCGAAGAAGACGCCAAGGAAATCGAAGCCTCCAAGTGGGACCTCGCCTATGTGGCGCTTGATGGCAACATCGGCTGCATGGTCAACGGTGCCGGCCTTGCCATGGCGACGATGGACATCATCAAGCTGTACGGCAAGGAGCCGGCAAACTTCTGCGACGTCGGCGGTGGCGCTGGCAAGGAGAAGGTGGCCGCAGCCTTCAAGATCATCACTGCCGACCCCAAGGTCGAAGGCATTCTCGTCAACATCTTCGGCGGCATCATGAAGTGCGATGTCATCGCTGAAGGCGTCGTCGCTGCCGTGCAGGAAGTCGGTCTCAAGGTTCCGCTCGTCGTTCGCCTCGAAGGCACCAATGTCGAACTCGGCAAGAAGATCCTCAACGAGTCCGGTCTCGCGATCACCGCAGCTGACGACTTGGACGACGCTGCCAAGAAGATCGTCGCGGCGATCAACGGCTAATCTGAGGAACCTATTCGATGTCCATTCTTGTAAACAAGAACACAAAGGTCCTCGTACAGGGCCTGACCGGCAAGACC
>DATMTA010000016.1:0-18186 GCA_035565055.1 Ensifer sp. | reverse complement strand
GGCGCTCGGCGCCGACGCTTTCTGATCATGGCAACAAGACCGGCCGCGCAGAAGGCGCGGCCGGCTTCTCGGGAGGAATGATTTCATGGTTACCCTTTATGGCGACGCAAGCCGAACGCGTGCCAACCGCTGCACCTTCATGCTCAAGGAGTTGGGCATCGACTATGACTACAGGCCTGTCGCCTTCCACCCCGGTCAGGACAAGCCGGCGGACTTTTTGGCGCTGAACCCCAACGGAAAATGCCCGACCCTGGTCGATGGCGACCTGATTCTGTTCGAGTCGCTTGCCATCAATCTGTACCTTGCGAGGACCTATCGCGGTCTTCTTGGCCCTCAGACGCCGCAGGAAGACGCTTTGATGCAGCAATGGTCATTCTGGGTCGCGACCGAGGTGGAAAAGCCGCTCCTGCTGACGGCGGCTGTCCGGCATCTCTTCGATCCGCAATTGCCGGAGGAGGGGGAAACGGACATCACGCTCGCCAAGCTCAAGCGCCCCTGGTCGGTGCTCGACGCCCATCTGCGGGATCGGGAATTTGTCCTCGGAGACCGCTTCTCGGTTGCCGACATCAATCTGTCCGCCGTGATGCATTTCATTCCGATCGCCGATATCGACATTTCGGCCTGGCCTTCATTCGAGCGCTGGCTCAAGGCCTGCCTTGCCCGCCCGGCGGCGGATGACCTCAGAAGCGTCGCCTTCCGGGTGCCCAGGCCACGCAGCTCGCGGGACATCTTTGCGATGTTCGTCTGATCCCGCATCGGGATGGAGTGACATATATTCAAGGAGAACAAGACCATGCTGCCGTTAGTCAAGGCCAACGAAATCATCGACGCTGCACTTGCGGAGGCGCGCAATCGGCACTTCGCACCGCTTGCCGTGGCCGTTCTGGATGCCGGGGGCCATCTGGTCGCCTACAAGCGGGAAGACGGTGCGGGCATCGTCCGCTTCGACATCGCCTTCGGCAAGGCCTGGGGATCTCTGGGCATGGGCTTCGGTTCGCGCGAATTGACGGCGCGGGCGGAAAAGAACCCGACCTTCATCGGTGTTCTGACGACCGTGAGCCAGGGCCGCATGGTGCCGTCGCCTGGCGGCGTGCTCATCGCCGGCGAGGGTGGAGAAATCATCGGAGCCATCGGCATTTCGGGAGATATTGGTGGCAATGACGAACTTTGCGCCATTGCCGGTATCGAAGCGGCGGCCCTGACGGCGATCCCGGGCAATCCGCCGGCGCCGTCGCTTTGACGGGCCGGCGGACAGCAGGTCAGTACAGCACTGACGGAAGCCAGAGTGCGATCTGCGGGAAGAGCATCAGCAGAGCGATCAGGCCGAACGGCGCGAGCAGGAACGGCAGGATCGCCACATAGAGCCGCTTGATGTCGATCTCCGGCGCCTGCGCCTGGATGATGAAGAGGTTCATCCCCACGGGCGGGTGGATCATTCCTAGTTCAACGACGATGACGACGATGATCGAGAACCAGATCGGGCTGTAGCCGAAATTCATCACCACAGGCAGGAAGACCGGAACCGTGATCAGCACCATGCCGATGCCTTCGAGGAAGCAGCCCATGATGATGTAGATCACGACGACGAGGAGCATCACCGCCCATGGCGCGAGATGCAGCGCCTGCGTTCCCGCCAGAAGCAGGTCAGGCAGCTTGGTCTGCACCACGAAGTTGGCGAAGATGGAGGCCCCGAGGATGATCGAGAACAGGACGGCGCTGGTAAAGGCGCTGGCCTTGAGAGCGGTGAAGAGAGCCGCCCATGTCAGCCGCCGTGCCACCGCACCGAGAATGATCGCGCCGGTGGCTCCGATCGCGGCCGCTTCATGCGGGCTGAAAATCCCTGCATAGATCCCGCCGATCGAAACGGTGAAGAGGATCAGGAACTGCCAGGAATCCTTCAGCGCGAAGACGCGCTGCTTCAACGTCGCCGGCGGATCCATCGGAGCCCGGGCGGAATTGCGGCGCGCGATGAAGAGCGCCACAGCGATGTAGAGGAACATCAGGATGATGCCGGGGATGAGCGCTGCGGCGAAGAGTTGCGGAAGAGGCTGTTCGGCAATGGCCGAATAGATGACGAGAATGATCGAAGGCGGTACCAGAATGCCGAGGGTCCCGCCGGCGGCGACGGATGCGCCCGAAAGGCCATCGTCGTAACCGGCCTTGCGCATTTCAGGCAGCGAGATGCGCGTCATGGTCGCTGCGGTTGCAACCGATGATCCGCAGACTGCGCCGAATGCGCCCGACGCGCCGATCGTGGCGACAGCCAGACCGCCGGGAATGCCGGAGAGAATGATCCGTGCCGCCTTGAACAGTTCCGCCGAAAGACGGCTGTTGGTGGCGACCTCGCCCATGAGAATGAAGAGCGGGATGACGGACAGGCCGTAATTGGACACCGTGTCGAAGGCGATCGTGCCGGTGATCGAGGCCGCAGCTTGGAAGTTGATCAGGATCGTGTTGCCGATGAGGCCGCAGATCAGCAGGGCGATCCACACAGGGATGCGCAGAAGCAGAATGCCGAAGAGGGCGAAGATGGCGATCAGGCCGATGATGGCGGGACTCATGCTGCACCGTCCTGAAGGTCGTTGTGGCCGCGTGTCGATCCCTGCAGGATCAGAGTGGCAATGGCGGAGAGGGCACTGTTGAAGACCCCGAAGAGTGCGAAGGCCCAGATGATCCAGACGGGGAAGCCGAACTCCGGCTTCACGTCGCCATAGACATAGGCGTCGTGCGCAGGCTTCCACATGGCCCAGAAGAGAAACGCCAGGATGATGGCGCCTGCAGCGCCGGCGATGGTCTTCAGCACGCGCACCGTCCCTTCGCCGACGATGCCGTCGATGAGGTCGATGACGATGGGCTGGCCGGCGGCTATGGCCGAAGGAAGCGCCAGGAAGACGCTGATCGGCAGGCAGATCTCCACCAGATCATAGGCTCCTGAGATCGGCGCATTGAAAAGATAGCGCATGAGCACATTGGCAACCGTGATCCCCATCATGACGACGAGGGCACAGATCGCAACGACCAGCAGTGCAAGAAAATAGCGCTCAAGGAGGCGCAAGGTCCATGGCTTGGCTGACATGATAAAGTTCCCGTAGCGGAAGCGAGAAAGCCATGCCGCTCGTGCGCGGCATGGCCGGTGTCGCCCTACTTGGTGTAGGCAGCAAGAAACGCGCTGCCCGGCTTGCCCGAGGCGTCGACGGCCGATACCGCCTTGGTGACGATCGGTTCGACGACCTTCTTGAAGGGCGCGAGCTGCTCGTCGGTCAGGGTGGTGATCTTGACCTTGTTGTCGAGCATGTACTGGCGGCCATCGGCTTCGCTTGCGTCCAGCAGACGCCCGAACTCTGCTGCCCGCTCCGGACCCGTCGTCTCTTCGATCAGCTTGCGATCCTCGGGGCTCAGGGCGTCGAAGCTCGCCTTACTCATCACCAGTGCGAAGGTGGCAGTGGCCAGGCCGGGCTCCAGCGAGTGCTTCGCGACCGAACCGATGTTGAAGGACTTGGTCGCCTCGTAAGGGAACATGGCGCCGTCGGCGATCCCCTTGGAAAGCGAATCGACGGTTTCGGCCGGCGGGATCGGCAAGGGCGCCGCCCCAAACGCCGACAGCATGTCCTTGAAGACCGTACCGGCATAACGCACCCGGAGGCCCTTGATGTCGTCGACCTTGGTGATGTCTGCCTTGACCGTATGCAGTTTCAGAGGCGGCGTCACCGCCATCCAGAGGATCTTCGTGTTGGCATGTTCCGCCGCCAGATATTGCGGCGCGAGCTCCGTCAGCCGTTTGGACATGATCTCGCTGGTCTTGCCGGCCGAGGGGAAGGTCAGCGGCAGACCGGCGATCTCGGTGACCGGAAAGCGGCCGGGCGTGGCGCTGTGCAGCACGACGGCGATGTCGACGATCTTGTTGGCGGCCATCTCGTACTGGCGGTTCGGCGGACCCAGCTGGCCGGCCGGGAAGATCTCAAGCGAAAGCTCGCCCTTCGACTTCTCTTTCAGTTCGGCCCCCCAGGCCTCAAGTTCCTTCTGCCAGGCATTGCTTGGCGGCAGGAAGCTCGAGACTTTGAGAGTGGTCTGTGCCAGGGCCGGGGAAATCCCCATGGCCACGATCGCGGCGCTCAGTACGCCGCGGATAAGTCTGCTGTTCATTGGCTCTCCTCCTATTTTGGATCCGTCACGCTGACGGATCGTTGTCGGTTCGACATGCGGAATTCCCGGTGAAGCGCTTCGGCAACCGGTTCCCGGAGACGCGGCGGAGGCCCTGCTTCCGCCGCGCCGGTCGCTTCAAAGTTCTTCAGCGATCGGGTTTGTCAGGACGCCGAGCTTGTCGATCTCGACTTCCACGATGTCGCCGGGGCGCATCCACAGAGGCGGGTTGCGCTTGGCGCCGACACCGCCGGGGGTGCCCGTTGCGATCACGTCGCCCGGCTCCAGTCTGGTAAACTCGGAGCAGTACTGGATGATGCGCGCCACGTCGAAGATCATCATGTCGAATGTGGTGTCCTGCACGATCTGACCGTTCAGGCGCGTCTGCATACGGAGATCTGCGAGCGGCCCGAGTTCGTCCGGCGTCATCATCCATGGGCCGAAGGCGCCGGTATCCGGAAAATTCTTCCCCGGTGTGAACTGGTGGGTGTGTCGCTGGTAGTCGCGGATGCTGCCGTCATTGTAGATCGCGTAGCCAGCCACATGCGACAAGGCCGTCTCGCGCGAGATATAACGGCCGGCCTTGCCGATGACGATCGCTAGTTCGCCTTCGTAATCGAGGTCGCTGGAGACCTTCGGCTTGATGATCGGCGCGAGATGGCCGGTCTGGCTGTTCGCGAAACGGGCGAAGATGGTCGGGTTTTCGACCTCGCTGCGGCCCGTCTCCTTGCGATGCGTCTCATAGTTCAGCCCGACGCACAGGATCTTGTCGGGATTCTGGATGACCGGCAGCCAGGTCAGTCCGGAAACCGGATAGCTGGCGGCGGACGCCCTGGCCTCGGCGACGCCGGCCAGTTCGTTGGCGACGGCAGCCTTCAGGTCGGCATAACGATCCTTCAGGACCGCCCCGACATCAAGAAACGTCTCGTTCTCGACAACGCCAAAGGTCACGCGCCCGTCGAGCGCCACGGTCGAAAGCTTCATTGCAAGTCTCTCCTCGATTTCAAAGGCTGGCTGCGAGTTCCGCAAGCCTGGATTTCAGTTCTGCTGCATCGCGTGCGGCGCCGTAGACATAGTGGTCGGGGCGCACGAGAACGGATGTCGCGCCGTGGCGGTCGAACCATGCAGCCATGATGTCATCCCGTTCTTCCAACATGCCGTCGCGGCCCTGTCCCTTCGGGGCGATGGTGGCGACCGTCAGACCGATCCTTGTCGCGAGCGGCTCGAGCGCCGCCAGGTCGACGGTCTCCCGGCGGCCATCGACGATCAGCCGCCATCCGTTGCCGATGATCGTGTCCAGAAGGGCTGCCTTGCCGTTCGCGCCGATGGCCGGCTGCGGGAAAAGCGTGCCGCGGGCGGGCGCGTTTTCATCGGCAAGAAGGCCCTCGCGCAGCGGCGGTACGATTTCCTGCCGCGTCACGGTTGCCGGCTTGCCGCCGCCTTCAGCCAGAATTCGGGCGTCGCGTGCGGCGGCCAGCGCCGGATCGAGAATGCAGATCGTTTCGCCGATCGCCTTGATACGGCCGGTCAGCTCCTCGACATGCCGCTTGCGCTCGGCACCATAGGTGTCGAGGAGGCTATCGGGGGAAACCCCGCGCATGACGCGATCGAGCTTCCAGACGAGATTGGTGACATCGCGCAGGCCCTGGCACATGCCCTGTCCGATGAACGGCGGCTGTTGATGCGCCGCATCGCCCGCGATGAAGATGCGACCCTTGCGCCAGTGATCCGCGACCAGGGCATGGAAACGATAGGAGGCCGAGCGCCACAGTTCGCCGTCTTCGGGCGTCAGCCAGGGCGAGAGCAGCTGCCAGACATGTTTCGGCTCTTCCATCTGGCGCGGGTTCTCGCCGGGCAGGAGCATGATCTCCCAGCGACGGTGGTTTCCCGGCCCGATCACGTAACTGGTGGGCCGCGCCGGATTGCAGAACTGGGCGGAGTTCTGCGGAAGCTTGGCAAGTCCGCTGTCATGCACTTTCACGTCGACGACGAGCCACGGTTCGTCGAAGATCAGATCTTCGAGCCTGATGCCCGCAATGTCGCGCACCCGGCTCGATGCGCCGTCGCAGCCGATCACATAGGAGGCGGTCACGGTCTGCAACGTGCCGTCGCTCGCCTTGAGGTCGGCCTCCACATGATCGCCGGCTTCGCGCAGGGCGATCAGTTCTACGCCAAGGTCGACGGTGACGCTGTCGAGGCTCTCGGCATGACTGCGGATGATGGCTTCGACCGGCGGCTGCGTGAAGACCATGCTCGGCGTGTAGCCCAGGGGATAGGGCGCCGGCACCATATCGATGCGGCGGATCAGCTGCCCGTCTGCGCCGAAATGTTCGGACGCCGTAAACGGGGCGACATGTTCCAAGACGGCCTCGGCTAGGCCCATATTGTCGAAGTGGCGCAGGATTTCGTGATCGAGTGCGATCGCGCGCGGCTTGTCATAGATCTCCCGCGACTTGTCGATCACGAGCGTGTCATGGCCGAGCCGACCGAGAAGCGAGGCTGCGACCGCGCCCGCCGGGCCGAAGCCGACGACGAGAACATCATGATGGGGAATGGAGCCGGTGTTCTTTTGCATTCTGGTCTTGCCTGCTTTGCGGGACGTCTTGCGAATTTGGAAATCAGGATTTGAAGAACGGCACCGAGACCTGCGCCGTCTTGCAGGTCTCGGTCTTGGGAGGAGCAATGCCCCAGTGATCCGTGCGACCGGGCGGCCAGACCCAGTCCGAAGGCCCGCCGACACGATAGGTGTCGTCCACCTGCAGAACCTCTGCGGTGTATTCCACCACAACTCCGGTCGGGTCGACGAAATAGGCGAAGACGTTGTCGCCGGGGCCATGCCGTCCAACGCCCCAGCCGATCGGGAAGCCCGCGTCCTTCACAAGGCCCGAACCGCGCATGACGGATTCCAGATCGGGAAGCAGGAAGGCGATATGATTGAGGCCGTTGACCGGCGCTTCCGCGAGCACGACGGCATGATGATCGTCGTTGCAGCGCAGGAAGGCCATCATCTTAGACCGGTCGGTGAGCTGGAAGCCGAGCACCTGCTGATAGAAGCCCGAAAGATCTTCGATCGCCATCGAGTTGATGTTGACATGGGCGAGGCGAAGGGGCCGGTTTGGCTCGAGCCTTGCCTCCTTGCGACGGTCGCCATGGACGAACTCGATCGTTGCGCCCTGCGGTTCGCGGATGACGAAACGATCGCCTCCCGACGGCGCGTCGGCCGGGCCAATGGGTCGCAGCAGCGTGCAGCCGGCGGCGGTCGCCTTGTCCTGCAGGCGCGCCAGATCATCGGCGGAGCGGACGCGGAAGGTCACCTTGCGCAGCGCAGCCTCGCTGCCCGGCTTGAGTTCCAGGACGTGAAAATCATCGCCGCTGGCGGCGAGAAAGACCTTGTCATCCTGGCGCGCGACGACCTCGAGACCCCAGACGCGGGTGTAGAAATCCAGCGACGTGTCGATGTCGGGCGTCGAAAGTTCGACACTTCGCAGCGCCGTGATCGGAAAATCAGACATGAGGGGCCTCGGGCAGATTGAGGAAAGCCGCCGCATTGCTGCAGGCCAGCTTTTCCTGAAGGGAGAGATCGGCGAAGGCAGCTTCAAGCCGGGCGAGCGGCGCGCGCTCATGGAAATTGAAGGGGTAGTCCGTGCCGATCATCAGATGATCCGTGCCGAAGACCTCGCCGAGATGACGCAGCGTCGGCTCGTCATAGACGAGGGTATCGTACCAGAAGCGCCGAACCGCTTCCGCAGGGTCCTCTGCCAGCGTGTCGGCGAGGACGGGAAACACTTTCCAGCCTTCCCGCAGGCGCGGCAGAAGGCTTGCCAGCGTGCCGCCGCCATGGCTGAAAGCGATGCGGAGACCCGGAAGCCTGTTCAGAAGATTGGTCGTGATGCAGGATGCGGCCGCCAGACCGACATCGGTCGGGTAGGCCAGAACCTGCTGCAGCGGCGCGGGCCCGACGAGCCGGTCCATGCCCGCCGGCCTCACCGCATGGACGAACACACAGGCGCCAAGCTTTTCGGCCTCTTCGAAGAAGGGCAGGAAACACGGGTCGCCGATCGGCACGCCGTTGACATTGCTGCCGATCTCGACGCCGGCGAACTTGAGCTCGCCCATCAGTCGCCGCAACTCGGCAATCGCCCGGTCGATGTCCTGGAGCGGCACCGCTCCGAGGCCGACGAAACGTCCCTGGCCCTTCTCGACCATGTCGGCAATCGTGTCGTTGATGTATCGCAGAAGCTCTGCCGCCGCAGGCGCGTCCATCCAGTAGCTGAAGAGTTCGGGCATCGGGGAAAGCGCCTGAAGGGCAATGCCCATCCGGTCCATATCCTCGAGCCGCCGCTCCACCGACCAGCAGGCGTCGGTGACGGTGCGGTAATTCTTGCCGTTGACGATGACAGTGCGCTTGCATCCGTCTGCGGCAACCATCGATGGCCAGGAGGCCGGCTCCGGGCCGCCCTGGTATGCCGGCACATCATGGGGCACGACATGGCAATGAATGTCGATGGCGCCGCAAGCGCAGCCTTTGGCGCTCATGCGCCGATTTTCCGTTTTTCCGCTGACTGACAAGGGCTCCTCCATGTGGCCCCTTTGATAAAATGCAAATTCACAATTGTAAACACGAAATTTATAAATTTTATTCCTGACGCATCACGTGTATAAAAGCCGCAACGCGCAATCGCATCTGGACACCATGGAACACGACCTCCTCGACCGACCCCAGGCCTCGCCGCTCACGCAGGCGACCAACATTTACGAACGGCTGAAGGCCGACATCCTTTCGGCGGAGCTGGAACCGGGACGCAAGCTGCAGCTGAAGTTCCTGACCGAGCGTTACGAGGCGGGACAGACGCCGTTGCGCGAGGCGCTGAACCGGCTGGCGAGCGAGGAACTGGTCGTCGCGCTCGAACAGAGGGGCTTTTTCGTCAAGCCCATCAGTCTGGAGGAGTTGAGCGAGCTGACGAAGACGCGGTGCTGGGTCGAGGGCGTTGCGCTCAGGCAATCCATGCTCAACGCAACGGTGGACTGGGAGGAGGCGTTGCTGGTCGCCCATCATCGGCTTGAGCGGACGCCGCGTTCTCTCGATCCGGAAATGTTCGAAGACAATCCGGAATGGGAGCGGCTGCATCGACGCTTTCACGCGACACTCATCGCCAATTGCAATTCACGTCCGCTGATTGGCTTTTGCGGCCAGCTCGCCGAGCGGCTTTATCGCTATCGCGCACTTTCGATCCGCAAGGCCTTCCGCATTCGCAAGGTGACAAGCGAGCACAAGGACATCGTGGCCGCGGTCCTGGAGAAGCGGGAGAGCGACGCCGTCGCCCTGCTGACCCAGCATTACCAACGGACCGCCGACATCATCTCGTCCGATCTGGCCGGGGCGGACGTCTAGGGAGCGTCGCGACCTCCCGTATCCGGGAGGGTGCAGCACAAAATTACCCATAAAAGCACAAGGCTTCTCTTTTCATCCTTGCGCCCCCGACGATATTTGAGCGTTCATAGATGGTTGGGCGCGAAATCCACTCGCTCGACCGAGTAAGCATAATATGGCCTCGACCTAGCCCGGAGGCCCGCAAGCGAGGAGCGCGAGACACGATGAACCGGAACCCGAGAATTGCCTTTATCGGCGCAGGCTCCACCGTTTTCATGAAGAACATCATCGGCGATATCCTGCAGCGCCCGGCGCTCGCCGGCGCCACGATCGCGCTGATGGATATCAATCCTGAGCGGCTGGCGGAAAGCGAGATCGTCGCCTCCAAGCTCGTTGCCACGCTCGGTGTCCCGGCGAAGATCGAGACGCATTCGGACCAGCGCCGCGCGCTCGACAAGGCGGATTTCGTCGTCGTCGCCTTCCAGATTGGCGGCTATGAGCCCTGCACGGTCACCGACTTTGAAGTGCCGAAGAAATACGGCCTGCGCCAGACGATTGCCGACACGCTCGGCATTGGCGGCATCATGCGCGGCCTTCGCACTGTGCCGCATCTGTGGTCGATCTGCGAAGACATGCTCGCGGTCTGCCCCAACGCGATCATGCTGCAATATGTGAACCCGATGGCGATCAACACCTGGGCGATCGCGGAGAAGTATCCGACGATCAGGCAGGTCGGGCTCTGCCACTCGGTCCAGGGCACGGCTTACGAACTGGCGCGCGATCTCGATATCCCGGTCGAGGAAATCCGCTATCGCGCCGCCGGCATCAACCACATGGCCTTCTACCTCAATTTCGAGCACCGCCAGGTGGACGGCTCCTACAAGAACCTCTATCCGGAGCTTCTCAAAGGCTATCGCGAAGGCCGCTTCCCCAAGCCCAGCCACTGGAACCCGCGCTGCCCCAACAAGGTGCGCTACGAGATGCTGACGCGGCTCGGCTATTTCGTCACCGAAAGCTCGGAGCATTTTGCCGAATACACGCCCTATTTCATCAAGGAAGGCCGCGAGGACCTGATCGAGAAATACGGTATTCCCCTGGACGAGTACCCGAAGCGCTGCGTCGAGCAGATCGAGCGCTGGAAATCGGAAGCCGCGGCTTACAAGGCGGCCGACAAGATCGAGGTGAAGGCGAGCCATGAATATGCCTCTTCCATCGTCAACTCGGTCTGGACCGGCGAGCCTTCGGTCATCTACGGCAACGTCCGAAACAACGGCTGCATTACCTCGCTGCCGGAAAACTGCGCTGCCGAAGTGCCCTGCCTTGTCGACAATAACGGTATCCAGCCGACCTTCATCGGCGCGTTGCCGCCGCAGCTGACCGCCCTCATCCGCACGAACATCAACGTGCAGGAACTGACCGTTCAGGCGCTGATGACGGAAAATCGCGAGCACATCTATCACGCCGCGATGATGGACCCGCACACCGCCGCCGAACTCGATCTCGACCAGATCTGGTCGATGGCCGACGACCTGATCGCCGCCCATGGCGACTGGCTGCCGGAATGGGTGCGGGCGAAGTAAGCGGTCACACCTTCTCGCCCCGATCAAGCCGCGCCAGAAACGCCTCCGCACTGGCGCGGTAGACCGCCTTCTGCCCCTCGTCCATCCTCCGCCATGTCGCATAGGGCTGGGCGAGGCGGCGGTTGCGGGAGAGTTTCTCGGCGTGGCGGTCGAGGAAATGCCAGTAGAGCGCATTGAGCGGACAGGCCTTGTCGCCCGTCTTCTGCTTCACGTCATAGCGACAGCCGGTGCAGTAATCCGACATGCGCGAGACATAGGCACCGCTCGCCGCATAGGGCTTGGAGGCGAGGAAGCCGCCATCGGCATATTGGCTCATGCCGACCACATTGGGCAGTTCCACCCATTCGAAGGCGTCCGCATAGACTTCCAGATACCAGATGTGCAGCGCATGAGGATCGAGCCCGGCGAGCAGCGCGAAATTGCCGGTGATCATCAGACGCTGGATATGATGCGCATAGGCATGGTTGATCGTCTCGCCGATGACGGTCGAGAGGCAGCGCATCTCGGTCTTTGCCGTCCAGAAGAAATCGGGCAGGGGGCGTTTGGCCTCGAAATAATTTCTGTGCTCGTAGCCCGGCCCGGCCAGCCAGTAGATGCCGCGCACATATTCGCGCCAGCCGATGATCTGGCGGATGAAACCTTCGACCGCCTCGATGGGCGCGTGACCTTCGAGATAGGCGCGCTCGGCGGCGCGGCAGATTTCGAGCGGATCGAGAAGGCCGATATTGATGTAGAAGGACAGAAGCGCGTGGTTGAGAAACGGATCGCCAGCCAGCATCGCGTCCTGCGTCTCGCCGAAGGAGGGCAGGAAGTCCGAAATGAAGGTGTCAGCGACGGCTTGCGCATCCTTGCGGGTCACGGCGAAGGTAAAATCCTTCGTTGAGCCCATGTGATCGGGAAAGCGGGCTTCGACGAGCGCGGCGACTTCCTTCGTAATCCTGTCCGGCTTGATGCTCTTCCGCTCCTTCCGGAACAGCGTCGCGCTGGCGGGTTTGCGGTTCTCTGCATCGAAATTCCAGCGTCCTCCCACGGGCTTGTCACCCTCCATCAGAAGCCCCGTCTTGCGCCGCATGTCGCGGTAGAAATATTCCATGGTCAGCTCGCGCCGACCTTCGGCCCAGCGCTGGAACTCCTCATGCGAGGCAACAAAGCGGTCATCCTCGCGGACTTCGACCGGGACGCCGATCTCCTTTTCCCAGCCTTTCATCGCCTCGACCACGCGGCGTTCCGCCGCCTCGGTGACGATGACACGCTCTGGCTTCAGGGATTTCACGGCACGGGAAAGCTCTTTCGAGAAGGAGCCGGTATTGTCCTCGTCATCCAGCCGGATATAGCGGACATGGAACCCCTTCTCCGTCAGTTCGTCGGCGAAGTGCCGCATGGCGGAGAGGATCAGGACCAGCTTCTTCTTGTGATGCCGGACATAGGTGGTCTCTTCTGCCACCTCGACCATAAGCACGGTATCGCGGCCTGGATCGGCATCCCGGAGGCTCGAAATGTCGGACGTCAGCTGGTCGCCGAGAATGAAGATGAGGTTGCGCGTCTGCTGCATGGGCTCCGGCTTTGCCTTGGGTCACATGCAGCAGATACGAAGGTGGCGCTGACGCAGATTGCGCGGCGATCAGCGCGCCAGCCAGCCGCCGTCGACATTGAGGATCGCGCCGGTCACGTAATTGGCAGCGGGCGAGGCGAGGAAGACGGCCGTGCCGGCGATATCCGAAGCCTCACCCCAGCGTCCGGCCGGGATGCGCTCGAGGATTTGGCGCGAGCGGTCGGGATCGGCGCGCAGCGCCGTCGTGTTGTCCGTGGCGATATAGCCCGGCGCGATGGAATTGACGGTCACACCATGCGGGGCCAGCTCATTGGCGAGCGCCTTGGTGAGGCCGGCGACGGCGTGCTTGGACGCCGTGTAGCCCGGAACGCGGATGCCGCCCTGGAAGGAGAGGAGCGAGGCGATGTTGATGATGCGGCCGTGCTTGCGTTCCTGCATTCGGCGGGAGGCGGCCTGCGACAGGAACCAGACGGAATCGAGATTGGTGGAGAGCACGGCGCGCCAGTCTTCCTCGCTGTGCACCGGCAGATCGGCGCGGCGGATGATGCCGGCATTGTTGACAAGAATGTCTATGCCGCCGAATTCGGCCTCAAGCTTCTCGATCAGTGCTTCGGCACCCGCGGCGTTCAGCGCGCCGAGATCGGCATGAACGTCTTTCGCCTTGCGGCCATGGGCGGCAATCGCGGCGGCGGTTTCATCGCCGGGGCGCGAATGGGTGGTGAAGGCGACATCGGCGCCGGAGGCGGCCAGCGCCACGGCAATGGCCTGGCCGATACCGGCGGCTCCGCCCGTCACCAGCGCCCGCTTGCCTTCCAGCGAGAATGCCTTCGCCCAATCGAATGTCGCCGTCATCGTATCCTCCCGCATGTGGCTATGGTTGGAGCGAAGTCATGAAGGCTTGGAGTTGGTGGCGCAAGTCTGAAAATAATTTGCGTCCAGACGGGGTTTGGGGTCGCGGAAACGAACAGTGCTGGGCTTTGGGAACCCCTCATCTGCCTGCCGGCATCTTCTCCCCAAGGGGAGAAGAGGGGAGCCGCAGCCTTGCCATTCCTCCTCTCCCCTTGGGGAGAGGGTCGCCGAGCGTAGCGGAGGCGGGGTGAGGGGGCGGCACGGCAGCACGGAAATGATCCGCGCTGAAGCCGATCACCTGATCCGCTGATCATCCGCCCCGAAGAACAGAACGCTTGCCGCGTCAAACTCCGCGCGCACCGTCTCGCCATCCTTCATCGGGCGGATGCCGCCATATTTGACGGTGACGAGGGTCTCCCCGCTGCGGGCGTGGACCAGCGTTTCCGAGCCCAGATGTTCGACCATTTCAATGTCGAGCAGCAGGCTTGAATCGCCGCCATCCTTGAAGATTTCCGGGCGCAGACCGGCCACGAGACGGGTGCCGTCGGCAAGCTTCGTCGCCAGATGACCGGCCGGCAGGAGGATACCGGAGGCGTCAAGGCGGATGCAGGGCTGGCCGTTTTCCGTGACGGCCGTTGCGGGCAGGAAATTCATCTTCGGCGAACCAATGAAGCCGGCGACGAAGCGGTTGTCGGGATCGGAATAGAGCTTGAGCGGCGAGCCGACCTGTTCGATTCGACCGTCGCGCAGCACGACGATCTTGTCGGCCAGCGTCATCGCCTCGACCTGGTCGTGCGTGACATAGACGATGGTCGAGCCTAGCTTCTTGTGCAGCTTGGCGATCTCGACGCGCATGTGGACACGCAGCTCCGCGTCGAGGTTTGACAGCGGTTCGTCGAAGAGGAAGACCTTGGGGTGGCGCACGATGGCGCGGCCGATGGCGACGCGCTGGCGCTGGCCGCCGGAGAGTGCTTTCGGCTTGCGGTCGAGCAGCTTTTCAAGCTCCAGGATGCGCGCGGCATCCATGACCTGTTTCTCGATTTCCGCCTTCGGCACGCCGGCGAAGCGAAGCGCGAAGCCCATGTTCTGCCGCACCGTGAGATGCGGATAGAGCGCGTAGGACTGGAAGACCATGGCGATGCCGCGCTTCGACGGATCCGTCTCGTTCATCCGCTCGCCGCTGATCATGAGATCGCCGGAGGAGATATCCTCCAGACCGGCGATCATGCGCAGAAGCGTGGACTTGCCGCAGCCGGACGGGCCGACAAAGACGGTGAACTCGCCCTTTTCGATCTCCAGATCGACGCCCTTGATCACCTCCAGCGCGCCGAAGGTCTTGCGGACGGATTTCAGTGACAGTTCGCTCGTCGCCATGGTGCCCCCCCCCTTAGACGGCCGTCAGTGACAGGGTCTGCGCCGCAAAGCGCGGCGAGGAGACCTTCACGCTGACGGCACCCTTTGTTCCGGTGGATTCGATCCAGAAGCCCGTCGTGCCACCCGTCAGAATGATGGTTTCCGGGCCCAGCAGCTTTGCGCTGCCGGTGACTTCAACCGTGACCGGCTCATCAAGGAACGGCAGGATGTTGCCGGCCTGATCGAGCGCGCGGACGATGAAGCGGACCTGATCCTTGGTGGCAGCGGGCAGCGTCTTATCGTCAGCGACGACTTCGAGCTTGGCCGGGACCGGATCGGCAACCATGGCCATGCGGGCGACTTCCTTGCCGCCGATGAAGCCGATCAGTTCGCCCGGCTGCCATTCCATGCCCCAGAGGCCGAGTTCGTCCTTGGAGAAATGGCGGTGGTCGATGACGACCGGCGGATGCGGCAGATGCGGGAAGCGCTCGCGATCCGGGCCGACGCGCTTGCGGATGCCATCGCCATAGGCGATCTCGACTTCGTCGCAGTTCGTCAGCACGATCAGCGGCAGGATGCCGCCGATATTGCGCTCGCCCCGCGCCCAGAAGGAGGCGGGCTGCATGACCACTTCGTCGGACGGTTCGCACTGGCTCTTGTAAGCGTAAGCGGCGAATTTTGGTTCACGGAAAATGTCCATCACGCCGTGATGGCAGATGCGGTCGCCGGAGCCGAAGTCCTTGTGCGTGTTGTAGTCGAACATGCACCAGCCGATGGCGCCGGAAATCGACGGATCGCCATACATGGCGTTCAGCACCTGAAGGTGGCGGGTGACGTGTTCGGCCTGGCGCTGTTCCTGGTCATGCCGCTTCGTCGGATACATATGGCCGCCGAATTCGGTGATGATGTAGGGCACCTTCTGCTTCAGACCCGTGCATTCCTGCTGATCGCGCAGCGGAATGCGGCCGCGGTTGGCGCCCGGCATTTCTTCCGAACCGAGCACGAAGTCGTTCATGGTGAAGACGTCTTCGAGGAATTCGCTGTCGGTGATGTAGCGCACGCCGCCGGTCTGGCGGGTGGGGTCAAGCGCACGCGCGGTCTTGTTGGTCTCGACATAGAAGTCGTGGTTGTCCTGCGACTCGTTGATGCGCACGCCCCACATGATGATGGAGGGGTGGTTCCAGTCGCGGCGGATCATCCGCTCGACATTCTTGACGCTCTCGGCCTGCCAGTCCTTGCCGCCGATATGCTGCCAGCCTGGGATTTCCTCGAACACGAGAAGACCGATGCGGTCGCAATGGTCGAGGAACCAGGGCGACTGCGGATAGTGCGAGGTGCGCACCAGATTGCACTTGAGATCGTATTTCAGGATCTCGGCATCACGCTCCTGCGCGCGTTTGCCCATCGCATAGCCGGTGTAGGGCCAGGACTGGTGACGGTTCAGACCGCGGATCTTCAGCGGCTTGCCGTTGAGGAAGAAGCCTTCCGGCGTGAACTGCGCGGTGCGGAAACCGAAATTCGAGGACAGGTTGTCGGTGCCGCTGGCGGTGACCAGCACGGCCTCGATCGTGTAGAGAACCGGGCTTTCCGGCTCCCAGATGGAGAGGCCAGCGATCTCGGTGAAGGAGACGATTTCGGACGCGCCGGAGACCGTCTTTTCCGTCGAGGCGATGACCTTGCCGTCGGACGACTTGAGAGACAGCGTCAGCGTGCCTTCGAGCGCGTGGCCCGATGCGGCGCGCAGATCGACGCGGGCCGTGACCGACTTCTTTTCGGCCAGCGCCACCGGCGTTTCGATCTTGATGTTTTCGATGGAGACCGGGCTTGCGACCTTCAGCCAGGCGTCGCGATAGATGCCGGCATAGGTGAGATAGTCGATACGGCCGCCGAAGGGCGGGATTTCCGGATTTTCGGACCCGTCGATCTTGACGGTGATCAGGTTGTCGCCCTGCTTGAGGTGACCCGTCAGGCGCGCCTCGAAGGGCGTGTAGCCGTCCTTGTGGGCAACGACTTCGGTGCCGTTCACGTAGACGACGGCATCGGCCATCGCGCCGTCGAAGACGACCGAGACTTGCTTGCCTTCGAACTCCGGCGACCAGGCGATGACCTTCTGGTAGGTGAAGGGCTTCTGATAGGCCTTCTCGTCGAAATAGTTCAGCGGTAGATCCAGCGCATTGTGCGGCAGGCGCACAGTCTCACCCTTGAGCGGGGCACCGACGGCGGCCTTGTCGAAGCCGGGCGCGAAGATCCAGTTGTCGTTGAAGAGCGTGGTATTGCGCATGTGAAGTCCTATTTGACCGAGCCGATCATGCCCTGCACGAACTGGCGCTGCATGACGAAGAAGACAATGAGGGTGGGGAGGGTGGCGAGAATGGCGCTGACCATGACGGCGCCAAAATCCGGGTAATAGGCCGAGGCGAGCGACGAGACGACGAGCGTAATCGTCTTCATCTCGTTGCTTTGCAGCACGATGAGCGGCCAGAGATAGTTGTTCCAGGAGGCCATGAACACGATGATGAAGGCCGCCGCATAGGTCGAGCGCATGACGGGCACATAGATCAGCAGGAAGATCTGCCATTCCTTCAGGCCGTCGACGCGCGCCGCGTCGCGCAGTTCCGAGGGGAAGGCCTTGGTGGACTGGCGGAAATAGAAGATGACGAAGGCCGAGCCGAGCGTCGGCAGGATGACCGCCCAATGCGTGTTGATGAGGCCGAACTTGCCCATCATGACGAAGAGCGGGATCATCAGCGCCGCAAAGGGCACCATGAGCGTCAGCAGGATCGCGCTATAGACCCGCTCGCGATATTTCGAACGGAAGACTTCGAAGCCGTAACCGGCGAGCGAGGCGACAATCAGCGTCAGCGCGGTCGAGATGAGCGCGATCTTGATCGAGTTCCAGAAGACAAGCGGCACATCGACGGCGGCCGCGAAGGCGCGGATATTGTCCAGGAGGCTGGAGCCGATGCCGACCTTGCCCTTGATGATGTCGATCGAATTGTTCGTCGCCCCCAGGATCATCCAGAGGAAGGGAAAGATCGAGAGAAACGCCATGATGCCGAGAAAGGCATAGGTGAAGAAGGCGGTGAGCCCGCGGGTGAGCCTGTCCATCAGTCCTTCTCCCTCAGCGCATAGAACTGGATGACGGCAAGGAGCGCGACGGCAACAACGATCACGTAGGAAACGGTTGCCGCATAGCCCATGTTCGGCATGAACTTGAATGTGAGGTTGTAGATGTAGACCGAAAGCGTCAGCGCGGAATTGGACGGGCCCGTGGCCGCGCCGGCATCGCTTGTCATGATGTTGCGCACTTCGTCGAAGAGCTGCAGCGTGCCGATCGTCGA
>DATMTA010000015.1:0-16116 GCA_035565055.1 Ensifer sp. | reverse complement strand
AAAGCGTTGAATAAGCGCCGCCTACGATACAGAATGCAGATGAGAAACCAAAGAAAATGGCAAGCCAATTCGTCCACCAAAGCCCTCGATCGTGCTTTAAGGGGCCACACCATACCTCAGGGTCCCAGAGCATGCCCATATTGGCAAAAGAATCATAATTGTCGCTGTGCATGCTCCAATTAAGCCAAGCACAGAAGCCCGCGGCAAAGGTGGCAACCAATCCGGCAACAAACCACCAAACTGTCCACTGATACTGAGCCAATGACTCTGGCTTATCCGCGAACTTTCCCAAAAAGCCAAAAAGTCCGAACAGCGCTCCACCGTGAACGAGCATCAGACTAGCGACTATCCAACGTCCCCATTCTGCAGAAATGGAAAATGTCGCGCGCTGCATATGACGATATTCATGATAGACGACGCTGGCTACCTCCTTTCGATCAGCCATAAATATCTTGTTCCCAGTTTGGTTCTGACCGGATTCGTTCATTTAACTTCCTCATCGAAGCTACAGCTCAGATAGCCTTAGCCATCGCCTAGAGAAACTCTTTGAACGAGAAATTGCAACCTGGAATTTCATTCCAGAGAGAATCCACAGATGGGAAATACGGTGGGTGAAAAAGCCTTCAGAGAACCTTAAACAACCCGCAGGCAGCGTCGAGATCGATCTTCCGCGAGGCGCGGCGGCGGATGGCTTCCTCGTCGTCACCCCACTGGCTGATCTGCCAGTCTTCATCGACATGGGCGAGACGCCAGGCCTCATCGGCATCGACTACGGCCTCGGCATAGGCCAGTGCCAGAAGCGCCGAACCGGTCAGCGTCGTCACCGTATGGAGACAGGCTAGACGGAAGGCATCGTCGTGACGTTTCAGGCCGGCTCCGAAAGCGGCAATCGCCTCGCGCGGCTGTTCCTGATGCATCACGCCTTCGGCCAGAATGAAGCGTGCGCCGAGTCTGTCGGACGCCCAGCCCAGGATCGGGTCCCAGCTCTCGGCCTGTAACTCGACTAGCCGCTGCGGCGCGTCTGCGCGGTAGCAGAGAAGATCGGTCGAGGAATAGCGCAGGATGTCTTCGAAGACCGGCTGCGGGTCGAGCGCGACGCCGTCGATCACTGTGTTAACAAGACGTGTGACGGGCATGGTGAGCGGATTGATGATATCCTTCTGCGCCGCCCATTCGGCCGCGACCATCTCTGCCGCCGTCGTGGTCGGCACGGCGAGCTTCGCCTTGGAGGGCGTGCGCACGGTCTTGCCGTCAAGCAGAACCGCATAACCACCCTCGCCGTCTTCGCCAATGCTCACCGCTTCATAGAAGCGCTTCGGCAGCGGCGTCTTCATCTGGATCTGGGCGCGGCGAACCGGGTCCGGATCGGACAGGAAGGCATCGTTAAGATCGGTCAGGATGTCTCGCATGGTCTCTTACCTGAATTGACGGATCAGCAACGGAATGTCGGTCGTGGCGTCAGCGATCCGGTCCGCACCGGCGCGCTTCAGGTCATCAATCGCGCCGTAGCCCCAGGATACGCCGAGCGCATGACTGCCTGCCGCCTTCGCCATCTCCATATCGTAAATGCTGTCGCCGATGACAATGGTGTCGGCGGGCGAAATTCCCGTCGTGGCGCAGCATTCCAGCACCATGGCCGGATGCGGCTTGGACGGGCAATCGTCGGCAGTGCGGGCGACGAAGAAGGTCTCCGTCCAGCCATGCGTCTCGCAGACCATCTGCAAACCGCGCCGCGACTTGCCGGTGACGGCGCCGAGGATCAGATCGTCCTGCCGCGAAAGCTCGGCGATAACCGTGTCGATGCCGGGAAACAGCGGCTCCTGAAAACCCGCCTCCAGCCGCGTCGCCCCGAAAATCGACTTGTAATGCGCCATCATGGCCTGCGATTGCGCATCCACGTCTGCGAGGCCGCGCATACGGGCAATCGCGCTGTCCAGCGTGAGGCCAATGATCGAATGCGTGGAGGCGGCCGTCGGCTCATCCAGCTCGAAATGGCGGAAGGTGCGGACCATGACTTCATGGATCAGATGCGCGCTGTCGACCAGCGTGCCGTCGCAATCGAAGAGAACGAGCTTCATTCGCCGTAGTCCGGTCCGTTCAGATCGAAGCCCAACAGGTTCCACGTCTGCACCATATGCGGCGAGAGCGGCGCGGTGACCTTCAGCCGTCCGCCGGACGGATGCGGAATGTCGATGTGGCGGGCATGAAGATGCAGCCGGTTCTGGACACCGCCGGGGAAAGTCCAGTTGAGATCAGCCTGGAAATATTTCGGATCGCCGATGATCGGATGTCCGATATGGGCGGCGTGGACGCGAAGCTGATGGGTCCGGCCCGTATAGGGTTCCATTTCAAGCCAGGCGAGGTTCTGCGCAGCCTGTTCCAGAACGCGATAGTAGGAAACGGCGTGATCGGCCCCGTCCTCGCCATGCTTGGTGACACGCATCCGGTCGCCGTCCGGCGTCTCCTCCTTGACGAGCCACGTCGAGATGCGGCCCTCGCGCTGGCGCGGAACGCCGCTGACCAGCGCCCAATAGGTCTTCTTCGTATCGCGCTCACGGAAAGCAGCCGTCAGCTTCTGCGCGGCACCGCGGGTGCGGGCCACGACAAGAACACCGGACGTGTCACGGTCGAGGCGGTGAACCAGGCGCGGCTTCTCGCCCTTCTTGCTCGTCCAGGCCTCCAGCATCTTGTCGATATGGCGCGTGAGACCCGATCCACCCTGCACGGCAAGGCCAGCGGGTTTGTTCAGCACGAACACCTTGTCATCCTCGTGCAACAGCATACGGGAGAGAAGTTCGGCATCGCCGGAATGCTTGAGTTCCTTGCCGGACGGCGCGCCTGTGCGCTCCTCACCCTTGGCATCGACATCCATCGGCGGGATACGCACCTTCTGACCCGGCTGAACGCGCGTGTCCGACTTCACCCGGCCGCCGTCGACACGGATCTGGCCCGAGCGAAGGAGCTTCTGCAGCGCGCCGAAACCGAGGCCCGGATAATGGACCTTGAACCACCGGTCGAGCCGCATCCCGGCTTCGTCCTCGCTCACGTCCCTATGTTCAATGCCAGCCATTCTTGTTCTTCCTTCAACTTGCGCCCGCTTTAGCCGAAATGCGGCGGGAAGGCCAGAGATGTGGTGAGACAGTCGATCCGCAGCGCATGAGGCGGATTTGGATTGGAAGACATCGCTCTCATCCGTCGTCATGCCGGACTTGATCCGGCATCCAGCCAGCCCGCGTCTGCGGGCTGAAAAGACTCATTCAGACGAGTCTTCCGCACCGTGGCACGGCGCTGCTGGATCCCGGCTCAAGGTCGGGATGACGGAGGAGAGAGATACTCCCGCGTGGAGAAATCTTTCTCGGCAGTGGAGGCAAGCAATGCTAAAATGCATGACGAAAATTCACCAGCTCTAACTCCGTGGGGTCGGAGCTTTCAGCATTGAGAAGTGACCCCTCACTTTCGCATATCTCATCGACTCAAAATAAGTCTAAGCTCACTCCCATAAATGGCGCGACGGTTCGCCGCCGCGCAAGTCTTTCGAGTGTAAAGGCAGGCTTGAGACCATGACAGACAGACTCGAACCGAAATTCGTCAGCGTTTTGAAGGAAGGCTACAGTCTTTCGCGGCTGAAGGCGGATGCGCTGGCCGGCCTGACGGTCGCGATCGTGGCACTGCCGCTGTCCATGGCGATCGCCATCTCATCCGGCGTGACGCCGGAACGCGGGCTTTACACGGCGATCTTCGGCGGGTTTGTCGTTTCGCTGCTGGGCGGCAGCCGGTTCCAGATCGGTGGGCCGGCCGGTGCCTTCATCGTTCTTGTCGCGGCCTGCGTGGCGCGCAATGGCATAGAGGGCCTGATCCTCGCCACCATCATATCCGGCCTGTTCCTCATCGCGGCGGGCTTTCTGCGGCTGGGCAAATACATCAAATTCATCCCCTATCCCGTCACCGTGGGCTTCACGGCCGGTATCGGCGTCATCATCTTCTCCGGGGAGATCCACGACCTCTTCGGGCTGACCACACAGGGCAAGGAGCCCGGCCCGCTCGTCGACAAGCTCATCTATCTATATGACTACGTGGGGACGATCAGCGCGCCGGCGACGGCCATTGCCGCTTTCACCATCGCCGTCATCCTCCTGCTCAAGCGGTTTCTCCCGAACTGGCCGGGACTGCTCATTGCGGTCGTCCTCTCCTCGGTGCTTGCCGCAACGTTGGGGCTGCATATTGAAACGATCGGAACGCGCTTCGGCGGGATTCCGGATGCTGTTCCGGTTCCGCACCTACCTGCGTTCAGTGTCGAGCTCATGCTCAAGGTTCTGCCGGACGCCATCGCGTTCACGCTGCTCGGCGCCATCGAGTCGCTGCTCTCCGCCGTGGTGGCCGACGGCATGTCCGGCCGCCGCCACCGCTCATCCATGGAACTGATCGGCCAAGGGGTGGCCAACATCACCTCCGGCCTCTTCGGCGGCATCTGCGTCACCGGCACGATTGCCCGCACGGCCACCAATGTCCGCGCCGGTGCGACAAGTCCGGTCTCCGGGATGCTGCACGCGGTTTTCGTGCTGGTCTTCCTGCTGGTCGCCGCACCGCTCGCCAAGTACATTCCGCTGGCCGCGCTCGCCGGCGTGCTTGCCTTCGTCTGCTACAACATGATCGAGCGACATGCGATTGCCGCTCTATTCCGCTCGTCCCGGGGCGATGCGATCGTGCTTTCGGCCACCTTCCTCGTCGTCATCTTCCGCGACCTGACGGAGGGCATCCTTGTCGGCTTCGTGCTGGGCGCCTTCCTGTTCATCGAACGCATGGCCCAGCATGTGCAGGTCAGCGAACAGCCGGGTGACCTTTTCGCCGACGATTCGGAAGGTCCTGAGAAGCCGTTCCGGACGACAGACCCTGACACCGCGATCTACCGCATCTCCGGCGTCTTCTTCTTCGGTGCGGCAGCAACCGTCGCCTCGGTGCTCGATCGCATCGCCGACCGACACAAGAACTTCATCCTCGATTGCTCCTCCGTGCCCTTCATGGACTCCTCCGCCGCCAATGTGATCGAAGGCGCGGTACGCAAGGCGCACAAGCACGGCATCCGCTTCCTCATTGCCGGCGCATCGCCTGAAGCGCGGTCCATGCTGGAAGCCAATCATGTCAGGGCGCCGGAGGTCGAGTATTTCTCGACCTTCAAGGAGGCCGCCGCCGCCGTCCACCTGCAACCACCGCGATTCACAACGGCAAACAGCCAGGCTTAGGCTGCACGCGCATAAGACGCTTCCCCAGGGTCCCTTGCCGCGCTATGGAGCGGACCATGTCCGAAGAATCCGCCGCCCCCATCATCTATGTCGATGCCGACGCCTGTCCGGTGAAGCCGGAAGTCCTCAAGGTCGCCGAGCGCCACGGCCTGAAAACCGTCTTCGTCGCCAATTCGGGTCTGCGCCCCTCCCGCGACCCCATGGTCGTCAATGTGATCGTCAGCGCCGGCTTCGATGCCGCCGACAACTGGATCGCCGAACATGCGGGCGACCACGATATCGTGATTACGGCCGACGTACCGCTCGCCGTGCGCTGCGTCGAAATCGGCGCGCTGGTGACGGGACCGCAGGGCCGCATCTTCGACCGCGCCAATATCGGCATGGCATCCGCCATGCGCGACCTTGGTCAGCACCTGCGGGAGACCGGCGAAAGCAAGGGTTACAATGCGGCCTTCAGTCCGCGCGACCGCTCGGCCTTTCTCGAAACGCTCGACCGGCTCTGCCGGAGAGCGAAATCCGAACGACAGAATAAAACACAGGATCAACAGCCATGAAGATCATTTCCGAGAACGTCTCCTTCGACGGCGTACAGGGCGTCTACAGCCACGTGTCGAAGATCACCGGAACGGAGATGACCTTCGCAGTCTTCGTGCCGCCGCAGGCCGCGCACGGCCCCTGCCCGGTCCTCTGGTATCTCTCAGGACTCACCTGCAGCCATGCCAACGTGATGGAAAAGGGTGAATACCGCCGCGCCGCGTCCGAACTCGGCCTCATCATCGTCTGCCCGGATACCAGCCCGCGTGGCGATGACGTCGCGGACGAAGCCGGCAACTGGCAGATGGGCAAGGGCGCGGGCTTCTATCTGGATGCCACCAAGGCGCCCTGGGCGCAGCATTACCAGATGTATTCCTATGTCACAGAAGAGCTGCCCATGGTCATTGCCGCCAATTTCCGGGCGGATATGGGACGCCAGGGCATTTTCGGCCATTCGATGGGCGGTCACGGCGCCCTGACGATCGCGCTGAAGAACCCGAAGCGCTACAAGAGCTGCTCGGCCTTTGCCCCGATCGTGAACCCGATGGAAGCCGACTGGTCCGTCCCGGCTTTCGAGAAATATCTCGGTACAGACCGCGCGGCGTGGAGGCAGTATGACGCCTGCGCGCTGATCGAGGACGGTGCGCGTTTCCCCGAAATGCTCGTCGATCAGGGGGCTGCCGACAGCTTCCTGCAGAAGGGCCTGATGCCTTGGAAGCTGGAAGAGGCGGTCAAGGATACCGGGATCGGACTCGTGCTCAACATGCGCGAGCGCTACGACCACTCCTACTATTTCATCTCGACCTTCATGGCCGAGCATCTGAAGTGGCACGCAGAGCGGCTTGGCTGACAGCCCATCCCGGCAGACAAACCCTATTTGCGCAGGCTGAAATCGCCGGAGAGAAGCGAGCCCTGCGGGCAAGCGGCAAGCGATTCGCCAGTGCAGGCGGCGTCCGGCACGGAAACCGTCTGCCCCGGCACGCTACCGGTCTTCGTTTCGTCCTTTGCCGGATCCTCGCCTGCCGCAGCGCGCATCAGCCTGTCGAGCGCGTCGGTTGACAGGGCCGGATCCTCCGATGGTTTCGCGGTTGACGCCGTTCTGGGTGTGGCTGCCTTCCCGCTCGGCGCGACAGAGCGGGACCCATTCGATGCAACGGAGCCCGGCGTAGGCGGAAGATCGAAGTTCCGCCGCACCCGCGATGCGATACCGGCGGCGACCTGGCTGCTCGCCCGCGCCTCATCGACGGAGACCGAGTCCTCGTGGAATGAAGCCGTCTGCACAACCTTGCCGCCGGCAACCGGCTTGAGCGTTACGGTGACATCGGCGCCGACCTTGTAGCCATTGGCGACCCGGCTGCCCGAGAATCCCGAAATCGCAACCGCCATCTGGACGGGTTGAGCACCTGACTTAGGGGACGCGGACCGAATGGCGGACACGAGATCCGCGCTCACGCCCTCTGAAACCGCCTGGGGCGCGACACCGGATACGGAAACCGACTTGATCGCATAGGCCTGCACATCCGCCGATGTCGGGGCAAAGGCCGTCGTCATGCATCCGGACAGAATCGTGGCACTACCCGCCACCATCACCGTCGTGAGAAGAAATCGAGCCATCGCGAATCCCGTACTGCAAACCAAACGTTCGCGCGGAGGTTACGCCAATTGGCCGATGAAACAACGGAAAGCAGGGATGGCTCAGTTGCCGTCCACAGTCCTGAGACCAAACCAGGCGTCCTTGACCTTCTCGTAATGCTCTTCAGGCTTGTATTCGGCCACCTGAAGACCCTGCGTCTGCACGGTCAACTGGCCGGATGCGGCAAGCACGCCATAGCTTGCTACGACGAGATCGTGCTGGGCCTGGGCAAGGTTGAGCTTGGCGGTCAGGACCGTCTGCTGCGAGTTCAGGACATCGAGCGTGGTCGACTGGCCGACATTGCGCTGTTCGACAACACCCGACAAAGCCAGGTTGGCTGCCGAAACGGCGTCCCTGTTGGCCTTGATCGATGCACCGGCCGCTTCCATCTGGGCATAGGCCGACACGATCGACTGGCGCACGGACAGGCGGGCCGAATCGACCTTGATCTGGTTCGCGCCCAGCGTTTCCTTGGCCTGACGAACAGCGCCATATTCCGCACCACCCTTGTAGAGCGGGATGGTCAGCTGCGCAGTCACGCTTGCCGAATTGTACGGCACCGACGTTCCGACAGGGTTGACGAAATTGCGCCCGACGCCGGCCTGCACGGCCACACCCGGCAGCAAGGCACCCTCGGCGCTCTTGACCTGATAGCCCGACGA
The DNA here is from genome assembly GCA_035565055.1 of Ensifer sp. GTDB lineage: Bacteria > Pseudomonadota > Alphaproteobacteria > Rhizobiales > Rhizobiaceae > Ensifer_A. The sequence continues at coordinate 8,047 of DATMTA010000015.1, read as the reverse complement.
ATCAACCACGTGCTGCGCGGCAAGGATCGAGGGATGCTGCTGGAGCCCCAGCGCAACCGCCTTGTCGAGCGAACCAGGCATTCCGCGCTTCGCGGCGCCCGGAAGCGAAATTCCCTTAGGCTCGTCGCCGACGATCTGCACATAGGTGGCTTCGGCAATTTTCAGCTGCGCCACGGCTGCAGCAAGCTGCGCCTGCGCGGCAGCAAGCTGTGCCTGCGCCTGGCTGACATCGGTCTTGGTGCCCTCGCCTACCTGCAGACGCGCATTGGCGGCCTTCACCTGTTCGTTCAGGAAGCCCAGGTTCTGCTTGCGGATCGCCACAAAGTCCTTGTAGAGCGCCACATTGGCATAGGCCTGTACGGCGGAATAAAGGATCTGCATTTCGGAGCCGCGAACCTGCTCGCGCGTTGCATAGACGCCCGATTCGGCCGCGTTGATCTTGTTCAGCACCTGAAATCCGTCGAAGATCTGCTGCGTCACGGTCAGGGAAATCGTGTCCTGCTGCGAATAGTTGTCGACGCCGGATCTATTGTTCACACCGAAGGCGCCAGCATTGGTATGGGCGGCAGTGATCCCGATCTGAGGACGATAGCCAGCCTTCGCCATCGTCACATTCTCGTCCGTCGCCCGCAGGCTCGCACGCGCCGAATTCAGATCGGGGTTGTTGGCATAGGCCTTGGCCATCGCGCCCTGCAGGGTCTCGGCCTGAACCGTGGCGGCAAGGCCCAGCAATGCGGGAACGGCAACCGCTGCAAAAAGCGTTCTACGGAAATTAATCACGAAAGGTCTCCCGAGTGAACGCCGAGCATCCCCAGCACGACGACTTCTAATATCATATGAAATTCAACATGTGCCAATCTGTCTTCAAGCCCTCAGGCCCCGACAGATCCGACATTCCGGCCTCGTGTTACGCAATGGCCACAGGGCCGGAGCCGACACGCCGATCTCAGAACACGAATTCCACCACCTTGCGGAAGCCGGGCAACGGCTTTACCGACGTGTTGAAGGCGAAGCGCTTCGACACCGAAGCGCCCTCGCGGACATAAACCTGAGCAGCCGACGCGTTGCCATAACCGACGACGGCAACCAGTCGTCCTCCGTCGCGCAACTGGTCGAAAAGCACATCCGGAATCACTTCAACGGCGCCATTCAGAAAGATGACATCGAACGGTGCTTCGTTCGCGTAGCCCTTTTCGAGGCTACCCTTGACGACGGTCACGTTGTCGTAACCCTGCTCGGCCAGCGCGACCGTAGCACGCGACACAAGCGTTTCATCCGATTCCAGCGCGACAACGGACTTGGCGATGCGCGACAGGATCGCCGCGGCGTAACCCGTGCCGGCCCCGACATCGAGCACGACATCATCAGGACCGATCTCGGCAGCCTGAAGCAACTTGGCCAGCGGCGACGGTTCCATGATGTAGCGCGGAGCCTGGCCGTCCACGGCGGGAGCTATTTCAAGATCGCTGTCGATATAGGCAAGAGCTGCCAGCTTTTCAGGAACAAAGGCCTCGCGCGGCACCGTGAGAAAGGCCGAAAGAAGCGAGTGAGAGGTCACATCGGTTGTGCGCAGCTGGCTATCCACCATACGGGTGCGCGCAGTTTCAAAATCGATCATAAGCTATGTCCCTGTTCCGTCTGACAATCCGCTTGAGGGAGAAGAGCGGACTTTCCGGCATTTCTTAACGGTCTTTAACGGTGGCTGGTGACGCTTTCAAGCGCGCTCTGTCCGATTGCGGGAAAAATCGGGCAGGCGTTGCAGTCATGCACAGGAGAGCGAGGGGCCCAGAGGCTGTTCGAGACGTAGACCTCGAGCAAATGCGCGAGTCGCAGGATGCGCCCGCAGGCAAAGAAAAACCCCGGCCGTCAATGACGTACCGGGGTATCTTGAAGTTGTGCAGCAACACGTGCCGTCACTTACATATGGCTCCCCGGGCCGGATTCGAACCGGCGACCTGTCGATTAACAGTCGAATGCTCTACCGCTGAGCTACCAGGGATCATCGCCTTGCGGCGGTTGGCGGCGTAATACAAACGCTTTTCCGATTTGCCAAGCGGTTTTTTGAAAAATCGTCACGAAAATCTTGAAAGGCCTGAAAATCAACCGATTTGTGGTGAAGACAGGATTATCACCTCATTGTGGATAGTCTGCAGGCGGCACGTCATTCGCGTCGCTGCGGCTTACGAAAGTGGACATGGCATATTTCCAGATCGCAAATGGCGAGATCCATGTGGCGAACCGCAAGGTCCGCCTGCCCCGGGCCCGTGGTGCGCGCATAGGCCTGGGACTGGCCTTGATTGTCGGCGGCCTCCTCGGCTTTCTCCCCGTACTTGGATTCTGGATGCTGCCGCTGGGTTTCGTGATTTTGTCGCACGACATACCGCTGGCCCGCAGATGGCGTCGCCACATGTCGGTCAGCTGGGCGCGGCGGCGCAGAGAAAAAGCCGAAGGCAGGCGATAAAACCTCTTGCAGTTCGCCTATATTCATTCTAAATCGCCCCTCGTCGCGGGACGGGCTCCCCGACAGGCACCAGAAAGCCTGCTCCTGACACAGGAAACGGCGGTGCAGTGAGGCCTCGTGGCGGAGTGGTGACGCAGAGGACTGCAAATCCTTGTACCCCGGTTCAATTCCGGGCGAGGCCTCCAAAAAATTCCACCACAAAATCAAAAACTTAAGCCGCACATCACGGAAACCGTGATTGTTTTCATGTCGCGTCGTGTTGCAACTGATTTCCCTTGATTTTCAACGGCTCCCCGTCACACTCGGCAAATCCACGCAACATGGAACGCGACATGAGAGGCCCAAATGGAAGGTATGTCGGGTCGACTCCCCTACTGGCCGGCAGCGCTAAATCAAAGGATGGCAGCGGCGTATTGTGGTTTGTCAGTTGACCTCTTCAAAAAACTCTGCCCTGTGAAGCCGATCGCGTTCACCAATTCGAGTTGGGGCGAGCGTTATCTCCGCCAACGTCTCGACGAGTGGCTGATTTCTCTGGACCCCAACAAAAGTAAGTTCGGCGATTTCGAGTTTGGGGATTTCTTCGCGGGCCGGGATTGACCGAATTAGTCTGACGCCAAAAGGATATCAAATGACCTCGAAAGCATTCATCAAAACTGCCGACCTTTTGCGCATGGCGAAGGTGGCCAAAGAGTTCGATGTTGTTGTCTGGTACGAAGCGAACGGCGTGCGGATTGGCGTGTCTCCGGAGAATGACGCTACCAAAAAGGAAGCTGCGGAGGCGTCTAAGCGAAAGCGCTATGAGGACATCCGTTTATAATAATTCAGGTTGAAATCTTCTTCTGGTACGTTGGCAACGCGGATAGCTGTGACCTGCTGGCGTTCGGACATACCGGCTTGACGGGCAGCTTCCGTGCGGGTCAACCTGCTGTCGGCGGCGTCAGCAGGTTCAAGATCAGTTCTTGCCCCACTTTGAGGCTCGATCTGCTTAAGCAGTTCCCCTGCCCGACGAATGGCGCGATGCCGGCCGTCGTGTTTCGAGACGCCAGCGTTGCTAACTTATAGATTGCATTTACCGAGGGATGAGTGGAAGTTGAGATTTGACCGTTCGATACTCGGGAGATTCAGAGACGATGAAAGTGACGATCATTATCCGCGAACTTGGCAGATTGAAGCCAGATTACTCACTCGATTTCGAACTCCCTGAACTGCCCCGCCCAGGCGACTACATTTCAATTAATCGTCCGGACAATCCAGAGCCGTACTCCGAAGACATCATCGTTCGACAGGTTTGGTGGCGTCTTCACCATCCCGAAACCGCAGGATATTCCACCGCTGATAATCAGAAGACCGGCAAGCTTGTGAAAGTCTTCGTTGAGTGTGATCCGGCCGTAGGCCCGACGGCGAGCGATCATTGGAGAGACATTCACTCGCTGGCTCTTGCCGACGGTACGGTGGAAGAATTCAAGGTCGCTCGGCTGAGCATTAGGCAAGACGCCTTTAAGGGATGATGCTATGCCGAAGAACAGACATGCGTCGAATTTCCAAAAACTACCTCCAGAGACCAAAGCTGCACTACTAAACGTTGTTCGGGCGTTGGCGCGTCGCAGGGCGCGTATAGATTGGGCACCGAAAAAAGGTTCATCGCATCACGGATGATGCGGGCTTCATGTATGTCTTTTCGCGAAAGTCCGATTTCTGCTGCACTAGGCAGGGTGTTCCCTTCTGGAACACCCACCTGCGTTTGGTTAGACCCAAGTCGCGCAATCTCACCCCTCTTCTGAGCTGCGTCGTACTCATCGGCCTGGCGTTTAACCATAGCGGAAGGTTCCGCTTCAAAATTCCTCGCAGACGCTCATAGTTGCGGAACGCGCCGCCGGGGTGGAGCCCAGCGACGCGCCCTAACCAAGCCCAACCTGTTGCGAGGTCAAGATGGCTGAGAGCACTCTATGTGCCACGATCAACCGTGGCAATCTTCTGCCTGTTTCAGTTCGAAACATCGTCACCAAATCCCGAACATTTCGAGACGCGGCGCAAAGCTACGTCGAGAATGGCGGCGAAGAGAAATATCTCCCCCCGATATTGGAAGTGCTGGGCGACAGACCTGTCACCGATATCCACCCCTTCGACATCAGGAAAGCGGTAGAGACGATCTATCCCACCCAGGCCGGTTCGACACGCAATAGGCAGGGCATCACGCCGATCCGCGCCGTCATGAGCCACGCCTACGATCGCGGCTGGGCTCCCCTCATGCGCTTCCCGAAATTCAAAGAGGATCGCCCGCGTAAGGCCAAGCCGGCGACGGTGGTCTGGCTGCATTGCTTCGTCTCCCAGGCAGAGCGAGATGGGCTGCCTCACCTTGCGGCGCTGGTCATGTTCATGAGCACGACGGCGGCAAGAGTTTCCGAGGCGGTAGAACTGCGCTGGAACGATGTGGACCTGCAGGGACGAACCGCGCTGCTGAGAAAGACGAAGACCAGCGCAAATTCGGTTCGTCATCTCACCGACGATATGGTCAACCGGCTGCACCTTCTTGCGCAAAAGAAACGGAACGACAGGGCGTTCAAATACACCTCCCGGTTTTCCATCAACGAGGCGATCCGGCGCGTCTGCTATCGCGCGAAGATCCCCTACAAATCGAGCCACATCTGCGGCCGGCATGCGTTCGGGACGAACAGCATCGCTTTGGGCGCCGACGTGCGGACTGTCATGGAGGCGGGAGATTGGCGGAGTGTAGAAGTCTTCATGAGCCGGTACGTCAACCCGCGCCAGAGCGGCCGGCGGGTGGCTGAGCTTTTCAATACTCAGGCTTATGAGACGGGGCTCTGATGGTGCAGGCGGAAGAACCTTACATGGTCCGGGTCCATGTCAATTTGCCGAGCGACGAGCTGGACGAGATAGATCGTCTCGCCGGACAGAAGGGTAGATCCGCGTTCGTGAGGAAGGCCGTCCGAATGCTTCTGAACGAGACATTAAACCAGAAGGTCAATTCCTCTTCCGATCGAGCCCGTTGAGAAGTTCGGACCACTTCTTGGCCTCCTCCTCTGGCAGTTTCCACAAAATGTAAAATTTGCCGCCGATTTGGACCTCGGCAGGTCCACCGGTTTTCGCATCGATCACATGCCAGAGGCCATCTTCATGCCGACCTAACCTGTAGCGTGAAATGCTGTCCATCGGTGATCGGGGCCTCGCTCGTCATCGCCTGAGGTAGCTCTTACGCCCATCGTGTGTAATGCAGAAGTGACCGCCGCGCGGGCCGGTGCAATATTTGCCCTCGTCGCACGAACAGCTGCCATCCGAGCTCGGAGACATGTCGACCTCTGGAGAGCCTAAAAGCCCGGCAGCATTTTCCATCCCGCCGGTATATGCAGGGCAGGATTTCTTGCTACCGCTGACAGAGCCGTCGTTGCAGACGAAAGTGTTTCCCTGGCAGTGATTGATACCGCCTTTGCTACCGCTGCATGGCGTGTTCTGCGCTGATGACGTTGTCGCCGACAATGTGACCAATAGAGCCACCAAAAGTCCACGCCCGATCATTTCGCCCCCCAACGCCACCTGAGAATGCAAGCCTTATCGAGGAAGTGCAAGGGCTGTCGAAGAGACGAAACCAAATTTGGATTGGTCTATGTCGACCATGCGCAAAATTGCGCGCTTGAAAATGGTCCTCCGATCATATCTGAGCAGGATTTTGAAAGTCTGGCACCGGGCAATCGGCTAAGCTTCGGGTGCTGCCGAACTTCGAAATAGGCAGCGCTCTGAAGGTCAGACAGAGCCGCCACCTTGGCATGGAAACTGGGTGGCGGTTTCTGGCGACTTGCCCGGCATGTTCTGCTGATGCATCCTGCCCGCATGTGCAATCTCTACAACATCACGACCAACCACGAGGCGCTGCGCCGCATCGCGCGTTTCGACGTCGACTTGACGAATAGGATGGACCCTGCTGAGGATATCTATCCGGACCGGATGGCGCCGATCATCCGCAACAACAGCGGAGAACGCGAACTGGCGTTGGTGCGGTGGGGTCTGCCATCGTCGTCTAAGGCGCTTCTGGAAGCTGCCAGCAAGCGCGCTGAGAAGCTTCGTGCCAAGGGCAAAGAGGTGGACTTCAACGAATTGCTGAAGATGGAGCCCGACGGTGGAACGACGAACGTCCGGAACACCTCAAGCAAACACTGGACAAGGTGGCTCGGGCCGGAGAACAGATGCCTCGTGCCGTTCACTCGGTTCGCCGAGCCAGATCCAACAAGCAAGGTGGAAGGCGGTCGAACCCCGAACGCCTGGTTCGCGATCGACCAGAGCGAACCCCTCGCCTTTTTCGCGGGGGTTTGGGTGCCTCAGTGGGAGAGCGTCCGAAAGGTGAAGGAAGGGCTGATCACCGCGGACTATTACGGGTTCCTGACCTGCGAGCCGAACAGCGTTGTCGGCCCGATCCACCCGAAGGCCATGCCGGTCATTTTAACCGAGCCGCAGGAGATCGAGGCGTGGATGACGCAGCCTTGGACTGAGGCAAAATCGCTACAGCGGCCGCTTCCGGACAAACGCCTGATCAAGCTACCTTGACTCGCCTCGACCCAGCGAAATAGGAACATAGTCCTCCAACTAGGAATATGATCCGAAACGCTTGCGAGGGTCACCACCATGATCCGCATCGATACGATCGGTGCCCTGATCGAATACCGATACGATCTCAGCGTCCATTGCCACGCGCGGGATTGCTGGAATCGAGGGACCGTCGATCTTGAAGCCCTCGCGGTGCGCCTGGGAAAGGGTCATAGCTTTCTGGCCAAAGATCTGAGGCGCTTCTTCCGCTGCTCGAAATGCGGCAGCAAGGACGTCGGCTTCATCTTGAGCCCGTTCACGAACTGCGTGGCAGGGCTGGCAAGTACGCCTGTGCATACGCCCAGCCCGACGATGAGCGACGAGAGTTCAGCCGGCGCGGATGGTGTTCGTCGACGACGGCGAAGCAGGCGGTGAGTCAAAAGACCCCGCAGCCGGAGTTAAGGGGTCGGGGATGACAGACGTATTGGCGATTCAGCCTTCGACCATTGATCGGTAGAGATCGATCATATTGTCGCGTTCTTCGTCGGAAAGAGTTTCCGGATTCGGAATGGTGTAAAAACATCCATCCCTACCCTGATGAAGAATTGCTCCGTCGTACGACGGTTTCACCGGCGTTAAGCCAAGCATCTTGAGCGCGGCCCGATATTCGTCCGTGGTCACTCAGGCGGCTTCCTGGAGCTCGAACTTCATATGGTTGGGAAGAAACGCATCAAGCGCCCCGTCGGCTTCTTCGACCTTTTCCACGCGCGCGACCTTCTGTCCTTCCGCCTCGAAAAGGTCCTTAATAGCAATCGGAAGCCGAGCATTGATCTCTTCAAGAGTACGACCGTGAACGATCAACCCACGCAATTGCTTGCTTGTGGCGATTATCAGGCCGGTTTTTTTGTGCGTCATCATCTCGACAGTTATATATTTATCTCTGGAATGAGCGTTCATGGCACACCTCTGCATTGACATCCTGTAAATAGGAGCCTTCCCCTGCTGAGACAATTAACAATTTGTTAATAGTCGGCAAGGCAGCCGTTTCTA
>DATMTA010000014.1:0-50794 GCA_035565055.1 Ensifer sp. | reverse complement strand
GAGGTCAACCGCCGGCGCGGCCGCGCGGCTGCGCTCAACATGGCCGGCCGCTTCGAGGCGCTGGAACGGACCCGCACCGACGACGGCTGGGACATTCCCGAAGAGCTGCCGCCGTTCAAGACCGAAGTGCAGATCGAAAAGCCGCGCACCGCGCTGACGCGCAACGAGTCGCCCGACATTCCATTCGACCGCTCCATCAATCCCTATCGCGGCTGCGAGCACGGCTGCATCTATTGCTTCGCGCGTCCATCGCATTCCTACATGGGGCTTTCCGCCGGGCTTGATTTCGAGGCCAAGCTGTTCGCCAAGCCCGATATCGCCAAGCTGCTGGAGCGCGAGCTTTCCAAGCCCGGCTACAAGCCGCGGCCGATCGCCATCGGCACCAACACCGATCCCTATCAGCCCATCGAGAAGGAATGGCGGATCATGCGCCAGGTGCTCGAGGTGCTGGAGGCCGCGCATCATCCGGTGACCATCGTGACCAAATCGGCGCTGGTGACCCGCGACATCGACATTCTCAGCCGCATGGCGAAAGACGGGCTGGCGAAGGTTGCGCTTTCCGTCACGACGCTCGACCGGGCACTGGCGCGCGCGATGGAGCCGCGGGCGGCCACGCCGGCCAAGCGGCTGGAAGCCATCCGTGAGCTTTCGGAAGCGGGCATTCCGGTTGGCGCGATGATGGCGCCGATCATTCCGGGCCTGACCGACCACGAAATCGAGCGGGTGCTGGACAGTGTGAAGACCGCGGGCGCACGCGAGGCCAATTATGTGCTCCTGCGCCTTCCCTTCGAGGTCAGCCCGCTTTTCCGCGACTGGCTGCTGCGCAACTATCCGGACCGATATCGCCACGTCATGTCGCTCATACGCTCCATGCGCGACGGCAAGGATTATGACGCGGAATTCGGCAAGCGCATGAAGGGTGCCGGGCCCTATGCCTGGCAGATCCATCGCCGCTTCCAGATGGCCTGCAAGCGGCTTGGTCTCGACCAGCAGCGTCTGCAGTTGCGGGACGATCTCTTCGTGCCGCCCACGGGCTCCGGGGTGCAGCTGTCGCTTCTTTGAATGTTGTTTGATTGACGCAATTCCGGACACGAAGCCGGAGCCACTTTCGCTGGAATTGCTTTGTTTCGCGACTCCAGTCGCCGTGATGTACCCCGCAGCACGGCAGCTCACCCGGCGGACCGCCTCTCCGCCGGGACTTGCGGGGAATCGGCGCGGTATGCCAAAATCGCCGCATGATCAAACGCATGCCCGCCGATTCCCCCACTCTTTTCGCCCTTCCCGAAGGCCCGGATTTCGCTTTCGAGGACATGGCGCGGCGTGAGGGCTTCGAGTTGATTGCCGGCGCAGACGAAGCCGGACGCGGGCCTCTTGCAGGGCCCGTTGTGGCCGCAGCCGTGATCTTTCACGACAGGCGCACGCCGAAGGGGCTCAACGATTCCAAGCAGCTGAGCATGGCGCAGCGCGAGCATCTCTTCGAGGAGATCATGGCCACGGCCACGGTTGCCATTGCCTCCTCCAGCGCCCCGACCATAGACCAGATCGACATCCGCAAGGCCAGCCTCGACGCCATGCGACGCGCGCTGCTGCTCCTCACAGTCCGTCCGGATTTTGCGCTCATCGACGGGCGCGATGTTCCGCCGGAGCTTCACTGCCGCGGCAGGGCCGTCGTCAAGGGCGATGCACGCTCGCTTTCAATCGCCGCCGCCTCAATCGTGGCGAAGGTCACGCGTGACCGGATGATGGCGCGCGCCGGTCTCGTCTATCCGGCCTATGGTTTCGAGCGCCATGCAGGCTATGCGACGGCGGAACATCGCGCCGCCATCAAGGAGGTCGGTGGCTGCCTCCTTCACCGCTGGAGTTTCCGCCCGCTCCGGCAGGACGATGACGGCAGCGAATAGCCGAGCGCTGACTAAGTCTTTGCCCCCCGATACTCCATTGCCTCATACCGCGCAGACGCGGGTTCGCGTTGTCATTGGCCCAGAACGCAAAAAGGCCGGCGCGAGGCCGGCCTTTTCAATCTATGCTTCTGACCAAATGATCAGTTCAGGCGCGTACGAACCTGCTCGATGGCGTTCTGGAACAGCGCGTCGCCGGTAGAACCGGTTGCCTTTTCGGCAGCGACCTTCTGGGCGGCTGCAATGGCAATGTCGACCGCGGCAGAGCGAACGGCGCTGATCGCGTCGGCTTCGGCCTGCTTGATCTTCTGCTCCGACAGCTGGTTGCGGCGCGCGACATATTCTTCCGTCTTGCGCTTTGCGTCTTCTGCCAGAGCAGAGGCTTCGCGCTTGGCGCTGGCAAGAATATGTTCGGCTTCTGCTTCGGCCTCCTTGCGCTTGCGCTGATATTCAGCGAGCAGCGCCTGCGCTTCTTCACGAAGGCGTGCTGCCTCGGCGAGCTGCGACTTGATCTCGTCAGCGCGCTTGTCGAGAGCCTTGCCGATCGTGCCCGGAACCTTCAGGTAGATTACCAGAGCCAGGAACAGAAGCAGCGAAACGAAGGCCCAGAGTGTTGCCCAATCTGTTGCGTTCATCGAAGAACCCTCCTCAGTTGCCTGCGGCCGACTTGACGGCGGCAGCGGCTTCCGCGCTCGTCAGCTCGACGCCAACGACCTGACGGACGATTTCGGTTACGGTTTCTTCGGCAATCGAACCGACTTCTGCAAGTGCCGCAGACTTGATCGATGCGATATGCTGTTCAGCAGCAACGAGCTTCTGGGACAGGCTGGCTTCAACAGCAGCCCGTTCCTTCTCGGCCTCGGCCTTGACGGCGGCGGCGGCTTCAGCAGCAATGCTGCCGGCCTTGGCGCGAGCGTCGGCGAGTTCCTTTTCGAAGGCAGCAACCGCTGCATCCGATTCAGCCTTCATGCGAGACGCTTCGTCGAGGTCGCGCGCAATCCGGTCCTGGCGATCTTCGAGGATCGCACCGATGCGAGGCGCAACCGCGCGGGAAATGATCAGGTAGAAAATCCCGAACGTAATCGCCAGCCAGAGGATCTGGGAGCCGAAGTAGTGCGGGTTGAACGGCGGGAAACCCGCATCGTGGCCTGCCTCCGCAGGAACTTCCGTTCCGGCAGTGTGCGCGTCCTGCGCTGCAGCTTCCGTTGACGCGGCAAAAGCCGATGTCACGAACATTGTCACCTCCAGGTGCGGATACGTCATGAAAAAAGGGCCACGATGTTCGCCGCGCGAAGCCCGTGGCCCTCTTTGGATCGAAGAGGTATCAGCCGAACAGGGCGAGCAGTGCTACGAGCAGCGAGAAGATGCCCAGAGCTTCCGTAACGGCGAAGCCGAAGATCAGGCGGCCGAACTGGCCGTCAGCAGCCGACGGATTGCGCAGTGCGCCAGCGAGGTAGTTACCGAAGATGGTGCCGAGGCCGATACCTGCGCCGCCCATGCCGAGGCAAGCGATACCAGCGCCGATGTACTTTGCTGCTTGAGGATCCATGTTCTACTCCTTGGAAATGGTTTTGTTGCGGCTTTAGACTGACGCCGATTTGGCGTCAACGTTTTTTTCCTTGTTTTCCTTAGTGTCCAGGATGCAGGGCGTCATTGAGGTACATGCAGGTCAGAACCGCAAAGACGTAAGCCTGGAGGAAGGCGACAAGGAATTCGAGACCGGTCAGCGCGACTGCCATCAGAAGCGGCAGGACAGCGCCGGCGACGCCGATGGCGCCGAGCGAACCGAGCGAGAAGACAAAGCCCGCAAACACCTTCAACGTAATGTGTCCGGCCAGCATGTTGGCGAAAAGACGAACCGAGAGGCTGATCGGGCGGGACAGGAACGAGATGACTTCGATGGCAACCACGAGCGGCAGAAGCACGCCAGGAACACCGCTCGGAACGAACAGGTTCAGGAAGTGGAAGCCGTGCTTGTAGAAGCCGTAAACGACGACGAGGCCAATCACCAGGATCGCGAGAGCGAAAGTAACGATGATGTGGCTCGTGATCGTGAAGAAGTACGGGATCATGCCGAACAGGTTTGCGACCAGAATGAACATGAAGAGCGAGAAGACCAGCGGGAAAAACTTCATCCCGTGGCTGCCGGCGCCATCGCGCAGCATGTTGGCAACGAATTCGTAGCTCATTTCAGCCACCGACTGACCGCGGCCCGGAACGAGCGCACGGCTGGAGGTCATGAAATAGAGGAAGCCGGCGGCCGCGATGACCGTGATCGCCATGAACAGCGAGGAATTGGTGAACGAGAGGTTCAGCCCGCCAAATTCGATGTGAACGAGTTCCTTGAGGTGGAACTGGTGGATCGGATCAACCTTGTCAGCTGCAGACACAGTCAAGTCTCTTTCGTTCTGTCGCAATCCATCTCGGATCGCGTCTTTTCATCATCATTGCCGCGGACTCAACGTCCGGGCAGTTCATTTCCTGTCGTCGCCGCGCTTCCGAGGCTGGGGTGTCGCCACCACGCCGAGCGCGCGCATCACATTCAGCACCGCCGCGCAGAACCCGAGCAGGAGGAACACGATCATTCCCCAAGGCCTGGTTCCGGCCAGCGTATCGACGAGATAGCCGATCAGCGCGCCCACGAGGACGCCCGCTATGAACTCGCTGGAAACCTTGATTGCCTGGGAATATGCGCTCTTGTCTGCGCCCCTGGCCTTGTCCCCTGCCCTGTCAGCGGCCGTCTTTCGCTCTGCGAGGCGCTCGCCCAACTCGTTCAAGCGCTTGTCGAGACCGTCTTCCCCGTCGTCCATGTCCAGCGCCCCTCCACGGTCCGATTGCGATGCGACCCTCTCCGGTCGCGCCCAACGGCAGCTTTGCGGCGCCAGTATGGCCCGTTCCTCAATTCGCGCGCAACATAGTTTTGTGAACCCGTCTAGTCAAGGCTGACAGGCAACGAAGTCTTAAAGAGTTTTCTCAAGAAAATCAAAAGGTTGCAAATGTGAGACGAAAGTTATTCGGAATCATCTGTGCAGAGGGGGTCAAAAGGCCGCAGGATCGCAGCCGCAGACATCAACTCCAGCCGCCGTAACGGGTGCGATAGAAGATATGATCGCCGATGCGGGCAACACGTTTCATCGAGCGGGCCCAGGCCGGATGAACGTAAGTTGCATGGTAATGCGTGGCCGAGCCGACTTCCGGCAGCCAGATCTTGCCCGCGGTGACTGCCATGGCAACATCCTTGGCGACCTTCCAGCTGTCGCGGTTGAGGATGCGGTCGAGGAAGTTGTCGCAGGCAAAGGAGAACTGGCAACGATTCTCCCAGCTTTCGTTCTGATAGACGACGCTGCATATAGTCTTCGGGTAGGCGGGATTTCGCACGCGGTTCAGGATGACCTGCGCGACAGCCGCCTGGCCCTTGATCTCCTCGCCGCGGGCTTCGAAGTAGATGCCGCGCGTCAGGCAGTCCTGTTCCTTCTCGTCGAAGACGATCGGGGGCAAGGGCGTCGCCGCCCAGGCATGATCCTTCGGGCCGATTTCAGGAATGAAGCGTCCGTCGTCAGCATCCTTGTTCAGGATTGAATCGAAGGGTGATACGCGCGCATAGTCCGGGCCAGAACTGGCATAGGCGGTGGCCAGGACATCGGCGCGGCTGTTATTGACGAGGCTGGCGATCTCGGTGGGAACGGTCTGGTCGACGACCTGCGGCGGCTTTTTCACATAGAATGTGCCGGCAATCTGCAGTTCCTTGCCGGTGATCTTCGGCTTGACGAAGGCAAGCTGGTTATCGAGCTTGGTCAGCGGGGCGAAGTTGAAGCTGGTGCGGTCGAGGATGGAGCCGGCGGTGAATGCCTTCGGCGGGGCGACCGGGATGATGGCCAGGATGCGCGACTTTTTCAGGCTGCGGGTTACGCGGGCTTCATCCGGGGTTCCGCCCTCGCCCTTGGCTTCGTCGCGCAGCGCCACCTTGGTCCCGTCGGGCATGGAAAGCCCGCCACCTGCGGCGATGGCGCTGGTCTTCATCGGGTCCTTGAAGACGACATCCGCCTGCTGAATCGAGCCGGCGGGAGAACGCGTCAGCAGCATGTTGGGGCCGCCGCTGTTGAGGCCGGCCAGATAGGCGGCGATGTCGGATCGCCCCGTTTCCGTGGGCAGCGCCATGTGGGCTGCAAGCCCAACGGCGGCAATCGTCAATATCTTGCGGTTCACAAAGCCGCTGGCTCTTGGCGCGCTATTCGATCCGATAGTATCGGATCGGCGCCCCAAGCTCTTTAGTTTGGAGCATAATCTGACCGATCCTCGCAGTACTCCGGTCGGGTTATGCTCTGGCGCAATCGCATTCCTACGCACGCACGCAACTCCACACTGCAATCCTTCGATGCAGATGAAAATGCATTATTAACCTTGATACTTGGTTAACATGCCTTCCGGGCGCAGTTCTGCCCGGAAGCGCCCTCCGATGCAAGCGTCAGATGACGACCTGCGATCCCAGTTCGACCACGCGGTTGGACGGGAGACGGAAGTAATCCGACGGGCGTGTCGCGGTATTGGCAAGGCCAATGAAGAGTTTGTCCTGCCAGAGCGGCATCCCGCCATCGGGGCTTGCCAGCAGCTGCCGGCGACCGAGATAGAACGAGGTCGACATGATCTCGAACTTCATGCCTTCCTTGCGGATGCGGCCGAGCGTCTTGGTGATGTCGGGCATCTCCATGAAGCCGAAGCGGACTTCCAGGCTCGTGAACCGGTCGGAAAGATGCGACAGCGAGTAGCGGATATCCTCAGGCACATAGGGTTTGTTGGCGGTGCGCACCGACAGGATGATGTTCTGCTTATGGAGCACGTGATTGTGCTTGATGTTGTGCAGCAGCGTCGCCGGTGCAAAACCCGGATCGGATGTCAGGAAGATCGCCGTGCCCGGAACGGTCACCGGCGCATGGTCGCTCTCGCGGCTCACCATCTCGATGAACTTGTCGATCGGAATATTGTTGGCCTTGGCCTTCTCGGCGAGAATCCGGCTGCCGCGACGCCAGGTCCACATGACGATGACGATGCCTCCGGCAATCATGATCGGAACATAGCCGCCGTCATGGATCTTGAACAGGTTTGCGCCGAGGAAGACGAGTTCCAGCGCCAGAAGCGGCAGCAGGCCGGCAAGCGCAGCCGCAAGGCTCCAGTGCCACTGCTTGCGGACAAACTCGAAGGCCATGATCGTGGTAATCGTCATCGCGCCAGTGACCGAAATGCCATAGGCCGTTGCTAGCGCATCGGAACTGCGGAAGCCGAGAACCAGCAGAACCACGCCGAACATGAGAATGAGATTGACGCCCGGCAGGAAGATCTGGCCGGTGTGGGTTTCCGACGTGTGCTGGATTTCCATGCGCGGCAGGAAATTCAGGTGGATCGCCTGACGCACCAGCGAGAAGGCGCCGGTGATGACGGCCTGGCTGGCGATGATGGTCGCGGCGGTCGCCAGAATGACGGCCGGCAACAGCGCCCAGGACGGGAACATCAGGAAGAACGGATTTTCGGCGCCTTCCGGATGCTTCAGAATGAACGCACCCTGGCCGAGATAGTTCAACATGAGCGCCGGGAACACGAGCGCGAACCAGGCAAGCTGGATCGGCCGGCGGCCGAAATGGCCGAGGTCGGCATAGAGCGCTTCCGCACCCGTCACCGTCAGGAAGACGGCGCCAAGCACGACAATCCCGATCCATTTCTCCTGAATGAGGAAGGTTGCGGCATGGTAAGGATTGAGCGCGGTGAAAATCGTCAGGTCGTCGGCGATGTGATAAATCCCGATCACACCCATGACGAGGAACCAGAGCGCTGTAATCGGTCCGAAAAAGGCTGAAACCGCTTCCGTTCCGCGCGACTGGACGAGGAAAAGCACGACGAGGATCGTCAGCGATAGCGGCAGGACGAATTCCTTCAGCTCCGGCGTGACGAGTTCAAGACCTTCGACGGCCGACAGAACGGATAGGGCCGGCGTGATCATCGCGTCACCCAGGAAGAGTGCCGAGCCTGCAATACCCATGAAAAAGAGGATGGCCGCGTGACCGTTGGCCGTCTTCATCAACAAGGCGAGCAGCGAGAGCGTGCCGCCTTCGCCGCCGTTGTCGGCACGGAGCAGGAAGAGGACGTATTTCAGCGTCACGATGATCGTCAGCGTCCAGAGCATCAGCGAGATGATGCCGATAACTTCAAAACGGTCGAGACCGTCGGCGGAGACCGGCCGCAAAGCCTCCTTGAAGGCATAAAGCGGGCTGGTACCGATGTCGCCATAGACGACGCCGACGGAGCCGAGTGCCAAGGTTAGCAGGCTTTTCAGCCCAGCCGGACCCTGTTCTTCATGTTCAAGCGAATTGCTCATGGTGAACCTTCGCGCTCCAAGCCTTGACGCTCAGAGCCACCCTTTCCAACGGAAAAAGAAAAATGGGACAACTGCCGACACAACCATCACACACAACGCGAACGGATAGCCAAAGGTCCATTCGAGTTCAGGCATGATCTTGAAATTCATGCCATAGATGGAAGCAGCAAGCGTCGGCGGCAGAAAGACGACACTGGCGATGGAGAAGATCTTGATGATGGCATTCTGCTCGAGATTGATGAATCCGAGAGACGCATCAAGCAGAAAGGTAATGTTGCCGGACACGAAATTGGCGTGTTCCGACAGCGACTGAACATCGCGCGTGATGGTGCGGCAAAGTTCGCGCATGTCCTGGTCGGCCTGCAGGACCGGCAAGGCATAGAAGAAGGTGAGCAGGCGATAGAGCGATGCGAGACTGTCACGGGTCTTGGCGACCAGCCGCTGTTCCTCGCCGATATTGAAGAGGATGGCCTGTGGAAAGGCCCTGCCCCGTTGCCCGCCGCGCGCATCGGCCGTGAAGACCTGGCGGGAGATACCGTCGACCTTGCGCTCGGCCATTTCGAGGATTTCGGCGCTGCGGTCGCTGATCGTCTCCAGCAGCCGCGACAAAACCTTGACGCCGGACCAGCGGCCATCGACACAGCGCGAAAAGGCGCCGACGAACAGGCTGATCGATTTTGGTTCCGCATAGCGCACCGTCACCAGCCGGTCCTTGGCAAGAACGAAGCCCACATCCACGAGTTCGGGTTGTTCGCTCTCTGCACGCCAGACGACGGAGGCGGTCATGTAGATGGCGCCATTGTCGGAATAGAGACGGCTCGACGGCTCGATGTCCTTCATCTCGTCGCGTGTCGGGACAGCGATGCCAAGCACGCGCTCGACCAGCGTTTCCTCATCGCGCGTCGGGCAATGAAGATCGATCCAGACAATATCGTCGGGACAGACATCAATCGGCTCTGCGGCTGCAAGAGGCCGTGCGCTGCCATCAGCGCGATAAAGCATGATCATGAAACGGGATAGTCCCTGCCAATTTGAAACGTCGTGTGCGGTGTTGTCGTCAGGCCCCAAAGCCGCGTCCGCTGTCCTAAGGATTTTTCCTTACGTTCATTTCAATTCCGCCGGCGCAAGGAGTGTCTCATATTCACCCCGGCAATGCCCCTGCTGCGCTGCATTCAAACCACAGGCCGGTTAAGATTCCAAGCGAAAATTTGACGAAAATCCGGCTTTTCGGAGATACACACCTGTGGCGTAGGGTCGCTGGAAAGCCCTCCGGCGATCCCGGTTACTCGAAGCTGATGTCTGGAAAAGCCGGCGCGGCGCGGCTTTCGATGCCTTCCCAGAGCTTGCGGGCAATCTCACGATAGGCCCTGGCGTGAGGCCCATCCGGGTGGCTGACGACAACGGGCGTGCCGGCATCGGAATTCAGGCGGATCTCCATGTCGAGCGGAATTTCGCCAAGGAACGGCGCGCCGATCTTTTCGGCTTCCGCCTTCGCACCGCCGTGCCCGAAGATATCATGGCTGGTGCCGCAATTGGGGCAAACAAAGTGGCTCATGTTTTCCACGATACCAAGGATCGGAACTTCCACCTTGTTGAACATGTTGACGGCCTTGCGGGCGTCGATCAGGGCGAGATCCTGCGGCGTCGAAACAATCACGGCGCCGGCCAGCGCAGCCTGCTGGGCGAGTGTCAGTTGCACATCGCCGGTACCCGGCGGCATGTCGATAATCAGAACGTCGAGATCGCCCCAGGCGACCTCGCGCAGCATCTGCAAGAGCGCCGACTGGATCATCGGTCCACGCCAGATCATGGCCGTGCCCTCGTCGACGAGGAAGCCCATGGACATGACCTTCATGCCGTAGTTTTCCATCGGACGGATCAGGCGGCCATCGATCTGTTGGGGGCGTCCGGAAATCTTCATCAGGCGCGGCAGCGAGGGGCCATAGATATCGGCATCCAGGACCGCTGCGCGCGAGCCGTTGGCCTGCAAGGCGAGCGCCAGGTTGACCGCAGTCGTCGATTTGCCGACGCCGCCCTTGCCTGATGCGACCGCCACGATCGCGCCGATGCCCGGGATGGCCTGCTTGGCAACCGTGCGGGGCTGTGCGTGCGCATGACCATGGGCAGGACGCTGCGCCTGCGGTGGAGGTGTAGGGGTGCCGGCCTTGCGGTCTGCGGTGAGCACCACCGTTGCCGCTTCGATCCCGGGAACGGCGGAGGCGAGCGCCGCGGCCTGCTCGCGCAGGGGCTCAAGGCTGTTTGCGGATTCGGAGGGAACCGAGATCGAGAAATAGGCCTTGCCCTGCGACACGAAGACATCGGACACAAGGCCGAGGCTCACGAGGTCCTTTCCCGTGCCCGGCATCTGCAGCGTCTTCAGCTTGTCGAGGACCTTGGCTGAAAGTTCTGCCGACATCGTGTTCTCCTTGCAATCGCTGGCGTGCCTGCCCTGATGACGGCCCGCATTTCTGGGCCTCATTTAGGACAGGAGCGGCGTCACGGCAAGAAGGGGTCGCGGGATCTGGGGGACGCGCCGCGGCCCTGCATCAGGTCATGGCTCTCGGGCGTCGGCAAATCCTCGCCGCCACGCACCATGCGGTCGACCATGAACAGCGGCCGCCCCTTGCTCTGCTGCACAAGGCGTCCGACATATTCGCCCAGGATGCCGAGCGTGATCAGCTGCACGGCGCTGAAAACGGTGATGGCCACCATGGTGCTCGACCAGCCGGTGACGGCCCAGCCCGCCTCGAAGCTGTAGAACGTGTAGATCAGCAGCCCCAAGGCGATGAACGCCGTGATCACACCGGCCCAGGACGCGATGCGAAGCGGACGGGCGGAAAAGCCTGTAATCGCATCGAGCGCCAGGCGCAGAAGCTTGGAATAGGAGTATTTGGTCGTCCCGGCATGGCGCTCGTCGCGCTCATAGACGATCGGAACCTGACGGCCGCCGATCCAGCTGATCATGCCGCGCAGGAAACGATCCCGCTCGGGCATGGAAAGGAGAAGCTCGGCGACACGACGCGTCATGAGGCGGAAATCGCCTGTGTCGGCGGGGATATCCACGCTCGTCAGCCAGCGAAGGAGCCGGTAGAAAATGGCTGCCGTCGTCAGCTTCATCCAGCTTTCGCCCTTGCGGATGCCGCGCTGGCCGTAGACGACGTCCGCTCCTTTATCCATGATCGTCATCATATCCGAGAGCAGTTCGGGGGGGTCCTGAAGGTCGGCGTCTATCAGCAGAATGCGAGCTCCCCGCGAGGAGGCGATGCCAGCGGTCGAGGCAAGCTCGTGACCGTGGTTGCGCATCAGCCGCACGCCGACAATCTCGGGATTGAGGCGCGACATGGCTTCGATCTTGGACCAGGTCCCATCGCGGGAACCGTCATCGACCAGCACAAGTTCAAAGCTTTCGGGGGCTGCGGAACGACCCGCGGCGAGCGCGCGCCGGACGAATTCCTCGATCACTTCCTCTTCGTTGTAGCAGGGAGCAACAATAGAGACTTTCAACGGGCTATCGATTGAGCTCATGGCGCCTTCCGGTGATTGCGACGGCCTATATAGGCATCGCTGGGAAACCTACCAATGTGATTACCGTAAGACGTGTATCGATATCCACGTAAATCTGACGCAGAGGGCAATCAGCGAATCAGGCCGATCCTCAACGCCTTGGCCACCGCTTGGGTCCTGTTGGACGTCCCGAGCTTCTTGGCGGCGCGGTTCAGATAGTGATTGACCGAATGTTCCGACACGCTGAGAATTTCCGAGATTTCCGCGCTCGTTCGGCCTGCGGAGGTCAGGATAAGGCACTCCACCTCACGCTCGCTCAACTCTTCCGTCGGCTTCTCGTCAGCATATTGAAGCTGCGAAATGCGCTCATAGAGCAGGGTCGCGATCATGGACAGCTGCAGCATTTCATTGACGGCCGCGGGCTCCCGGTCGCCGGAAAGCATCACTGCGGCGCGGTTGCCCAAAACGTCATGGACAGGCAGGTAAAGGCCGCGCGCCATGTTGAAGCTGTTAAACAGATCGATCGCCTCGGCGACCGTGCCCTGACGTTCGTTCTCCGGAACATTCATCATGTCGAACCGGAATGGCGTCACCGACTTGCGCAGCCGGGCCAGGATCGGGCTCTTCTTCAGAAGACCGATTTCATCGTAGCGGTTGACCAGTTCTGCCGGCCAACTGCAGATGATGGACAGCGCCGAGAGCGTGATATCTTCCAGATCGCGCGGCATTCGCATGACCATGAAGGCGCGCCAGCCGAACTCGGCCGTGACGCGCTTGAGCGCACGAAACACGTCGAACTGTGTCCTCAGCTCTGAGAACTCCAGCTCGAAACTAGCACCGGCCTTCCACAATTCAGCGATATCTCGCTCTGTGAACAATGCTTGCCGCAAGACAATACCTTTCACTGGCTCATCATCTGCAGAGATGAAATCATGCAAATCAGAGCGACCATCGACATCAGATTGATAGAGAAAGTCAATCGATCAGTTTCTAAATCAGCACATCATAAACTTGACGCAGGCCAATTCGGATTCGCGTTCAATCTCAAGTCATCCGATGACTGGCAAACTACACTTCTATGTTGTTTCTCATGTATGCCGCCGGTTACAAGGAAGATGGTATCGCCGGCCCCAACCGGGCGAAGAGTTCATATTCGATTCGTCTCGCAACATCCGCAAGGTCTTCACGCCACGAATCAAGACGCCCCCTATCGGCTCGATAGGCTGGCGCGGTGATGGAAATCCCGCATATCTTGTCCCCAGCCGAGATTCCCACCGCGATACAGCAGATTCCGGGCTCGTGCTCTTCAAGATCGTAGGCAACCCCCTGTTGACGTACGGTCTGCACAGCCGAAATCAATTGATCACAGTTGCTTATTGTTGTCGCTGTAAATTGCCTGAAGCTTATCTTTGGCAACAGATCCGCCAAAACCCGATCGTCCAGCCGGGCGAGCGCTGCTTTTCCGATTCCCGTGCAGTAAACCGGAGAGACGGCGCCGACACGCGAATGCATCCGGACGTTCTGAAGGGCTTCAACCTTGTCGAGGTAGGCAATTTCGACTCCGGTCAGCACACCGAAATGTACTGTCTCGCCCACCTTTTCGCGCAAGGCTTCAAGATGGGGCCTGACGACGGCGCGCAGGTCGTTGCGGGCCCAGGCCATGGAAGCCAGATGCATCAGCCTCAGTCCAAGGCTGTAGCGGCCGTCATCGCCGGTCTCCAGCAGCCCCTCCTCCAGCATCTGCCGCAGACGCCGGTGCAAGGTCCCGCGCGGCTCCCCGGTTGCGGTCAGCAAGTCGGAGAAGCGCAAGGGCGAAGGCGAACGCGCTACGACATCGAGAATCGTCACGGCTTTCCCAAGAGTTCCGGTATCCTGCGCCTCACCCACGAATTCAGCCTCGCCTCGGATTGAAATGACTTGACGTGCATCAGGATAAGCCCGAATATTCCGAATAGTCAAACTAAGTTCCAAATAATGGAACAACAAACCGCGCCGTCCCTCTGCCGATGGGGATATTCGCGCGGACCCGGGAGGATGAATGCAGCCTGACCGCGTGGAATACGCCTGCTTGCGCGATGCCGCGGTGGTGGTGACCGGCGGAGCAAGCGGCATCGGCGCAAGCCTTGTCGCGGGATTCGCGCGGCAGGGTGCACGCACGGCTTTCATCGACATCGACGCAGAGGCCGGGGCATCGGTGCTACAGGCATTATCTGATGTTCCGTACGCACCACACTTCATTCAGGCAGATCTTTCGCGCGTAACCGAAGCGCAGGACGCCGTGCGCAAGGCGGCCGAATCACTCGGTGGGTTGAAGGTCCTGGTCAACAATGCCGCGCGTGACGACCGCCACGACCCGGCGACCATCAGCGAGGCGGAGTGGGACGCAAGCCACGCGGTCAATCTGAAGCCGCTGATGTTCGTCACGCAGGCGGCCGTGCCCTATCTTGAAAAGACGCCCGGCGCCTCTGTCGTCAACTTTTCCTCCATCGCCTATCTCCTCAACATGGGCGATCTGCCGGCCTACGGCGCGGCCAAGGCGGGCATCATAGGGCTGACCAAGACGCTTGCCGGCCGGTTTGGTCCTGCCGGCATTCGGGTCAACGCCGTTCTGCCGGGTATGGTGGTGACGGAGCGGCAGAAGAAACTGTGGCTGACGGAACAGGGTATCGCCAGTTTCGTTGCCGACAGGCAATGCCTGAAACGGCCGCTTGAGGCCATTGATCTCGTCGGCCCATGCCTTTTCCTCGCCTCGTCGCAGTCGGCTGCGATAACGGCGCAATCCATCATCGTCGACGGAGGCGTTTTCTGATGACTGAACCAGCCCTGATTGCTGTCGATTGGGGGACTTCCTCCTTCCGGCTTTGGGTTCTTGACCGCGACGCAAACGTGCTGTCCGAGAGCCGCGGCGGCGACGGTATGCTGTTTGCCGCTCGCGAAGGCTTCGCGAACGTACTCCTACGGCATTTGAAGGCGGCCAAGG
This sequence comes from Ensifer sp., assembly GCA_035565055.1. Taxonomy (GTDB): domain Bacteria; phylum Pseudomonadota; class Alphaproteobacteria; order Rhizobiales; family Rhizobiaceae; genus Ensifer_A. Next base: position 36,045 of record DATMTA010000014.1, on the reverse strand, counting down.
CGCCGGCCGACAAGCCGATCCTGATCTGCGGCATGGCCGGTGCGCGCGGCGGCTGGGCGGAAGCCGGCTATGTCGAGACCCCGGCGGAGCTGGCCGCCATCAGCCGGGGTGCCATTTCCGCGCCCGGCATAAAGCGCGATATCCGCATTCTGCCCGGCCTGTGCCAGCGTGAGGCCGGTCGGCCGGACGTGATGCGCGGGGAAGAAACGCAGCTGCTCGGTGCCGCCAGCGCGCTGACCGAACGGTCACTGGTCTGTATGCCGGGAACGCATTCCAAGTGGGTGACCGTCGATCAGGGCCGTGTCGAGAGCTTCTCCACCTATATGACCGGCGAACTCTACGACGCGATCAGCAAGCATACGATCCTGGCTGCCCCCGACAAGACCGTGCCCGAGGGCGCAGACAGCCCTTCCTTCAAGGATGCCGTCCGCGCCGCCTTTGCCCATCCCGGCCGGATCACCAGCCAGCTGTTTGCCGCGCGGTCGGGCCAGCTTCTCAATGGTGCGACGCCCGCCGCGGCGCTTGCCCACATTTCCGGTACGCTGATCGGCGCGGAAATCGGCGGGGCGACAGGCAGCGACAACCGGCACAAGATCCGGCTCGTGGCCTCCGGCGCCATGCGCGCGCTCTATGAAAGCGCGCTGAAAACGGTCGAGGTCGCCTACGAAAGCATCGATGCGGATGACGCGGTCCGCAAGGGGCTGTCGACAGCCGCCCGTCAGATCTGGTCCTGATTATCCACCCGAATTTTAGGAGTGAAGGCATATGCCCGTCCCCGTTCCCTTTCCACCCATCCGCTATCCGCTGGTCGCCATCCTGCGTGGCCTGAAGCCGGAGGAGGCGCAGGACATCGTCGGCGTTCTTCTCGATGAAGGCTTCGAGGCGATCGAAATCCCGCTGAACTCGCCGGAGCCGTTCAAGTCGATCGAGATTGCCGCGCGCCACGCGCCCTCTACGGCATTGATCGGCGCCGGCACGGTGCTCACGGTCGGCGAGGTCAATCAATTGCTGGATGCCGGCGGACGTCTCTTCGTCAGCCCCAATGTCGATGTGCCGGTGCTGACACGGGCCGTCGACCTCGGCATGGTGACGCTGCCCGGCGTCTTCACCGCGACGGAAGCGCTTGCCGCAGCTCGCGCCGGCGCGACGGGTCTCAAGTTCTTCCCGGCTTCCGTGCTTGGCCCCGATGGGATCAACGCCATCCGCGCCGTGCTGCCCGCCGATCTCATGATCGCCGGTGTCGGCGGCGTTTCGGACAAGAATTTCGGCGAATACGCCAAGGTGGGAATCAAGGCTTTCGGCCTCGGCTCCAGCCTCTACAAGCCTGGCATGAAGGCGGCGGAAGTGCAATTGCGCGCCCGCGCCACGATCGCCGCCTATGACGCCGTATTTGGAGCACCCAACGCATGAAGACGCATGAATTCCAGGGCCGCGCCCTTGACCAGAACAATCTCCATCTCGGAGAAGGCCCGACCTATGACCGGGCGACCGATACGGCCTACTGGTTCAACATCGTAGACAGCGAACTGCATTCGCTGGAGCTCTCGACGGGTGCGAAGCGGGTTCACGCCCTGCCCGCCATGTGCTCGGTGCTGGCGCGGATCGATGACAAGCGCCAGGCGCTGGTTTCCGAGCACGGTATCTATATCCGCGATCGGGAAACCGGCTCGACGGAGCTCGCCGTCGAGATCGAGGCCGACAAGCCGAACATGCGCTCCAATGACGGGCGCGTGCACCAGAGCGGCGCACTGTGGTTCGGTACCATGACCAAGACCGGAGAAGGCCGCAAGGGCGCGGGCGCGATCTATCACGTGGCCGGCCGCAAGGTGACGAAGCTGTTCTCCGGTCTTTCGATCCCCAACAGCATCTGCTTCTCGCCCGATGGTGCGACGGCCTATTTCGTCGACACGATGGAAAACATCATCAAGAGCGTCGCGGTCGATCCGAAAACGGGTCTGCCAGCCGGCGAGCCGCGCGTCTTTTCCGACGAGCGCCACTCCGGTGGCTCCGCAGACGGCGCGGTCTGCGATGCAGACGGCAATGTCTGGAGCGCGCATTGGGATGGCGCGAGCGTCCATCAGATCGATCCTTCCGGCCGGAAGCTGGCGATCTACAAGCTGCCGACGCCCCAGACGTCCTGCCCCGCCTTCATCGGCCAAAACGCGGACCGTCTGCTGGTTACCAGCGCCTCTGAAGGCATGGACGCCGAGCGGCTCGCTGCCGAGCCACAGGCTGGCTTCACCTTCGATCTCGGGATCAAGATCAACGGCCGCTTCGAACCCGACTTCAAGTGGGACTGATTCCGCCCAGCGCATCAAGGACGACCCGAATGGACGGGACGTCCTTGATGTCCGAATGGACAGTCATCCAGACCTCGCGATGGAGCGGGTCGGCTTCCGGCTCGGCCGGATAAAGGTCCGCATCACCGGCTACCAGAAAATCGGGCAGCATGGCGACGCCGCAGCCCAATCGGGCAAGTTCCGCCTGCATCTCGAGTGAGCTCGCGCGTAGCGCGTAGCTGGAAGCGCCGGCCCGCGCCTTCAGCCAGCGCTGCTGAGGGGCTGCGTCCATGGTCTCGTCATACGCAATGAAGTCCCAGTCATTCGATGCGCGTGCGTTCAGATAGCCGGGATTGCCATAGAGGCGCATGGCAAAACTATCGATGCGGCGTAGCGTGAATTCACCCTTGTCGGGCCGCAGCAGCCTTACGGCGATGTCGGCCTCGCGCCGTTCCAGCGAGGCATAGCGGGTTTCGCCGATGATGCGCAATCTCAGGCCTGGATGCGCCGCGCGCACCTGCGCCAGCGGCTTCATCAGCCGTTTCGCCGCATAGCTTGGCGGCACGCTCAGCGTCACCTCACCCTCGATCCTGCTGCCGCCGTTGCGGATGCGCGCCAGCCCTTCCGCTTCCGCCTCCATCCGCATGGCGACCTTTGCGACCCGCTCCCCCTCGGCCGTCAGCATCAGCTGCCTGCCGCGACGGTCGACCAGCCTGACACCCATCGCCTCTTCAAGGGCGGCAACGCGCCGGGCGACCGTTGCGTGCTCGACCCCGAGCAGACGCGCCGCGCCGGAAAGCGACCCGGTGGAGGCGAGACTGAGGAAATGATGCAGATCCTGCCAGTCCATCATCTGTGCGTATTCTCCCAGATGCTGTGCAAATTTCGGGAATTTTCTCCCAGCTGATCGTGTGGGAAATTCGTGCGGAATACAACGGAGCCGGCGCAGAAAACGCAGCAGGCGACGTTGAGCCCCCACAGATGTCAAAACAGGGATACCATCGCCATGGACATACAGATCGAAATTCGCGAGCAAGGCGCCGCAGATTCACTGACTGTGAGCGTCTGCCCGGTCAAGACGCCGGGACCGGGCGAGATCCGGCTGAGGCATCGCGCGATCGGCGTCAATTTCGTCGATATCTATCATCGAAGCGGCATCTACCCGCTGCCGCAACTTCCGATCGTACCGGGCGTCGAGGGTGCCGGCTTGGTGGAGGCCGTTGGCGAAGGCGTCACGAATGTCGAACCGGGTGACCGCGTCGTCTATGGCGGACTGCCGCTCGGCGCCTATGCGAGCACCCGACTTTTGCCGGCGTGGCGCGCGATCCGGCTTCCACAAACGGTTTCGTTCGAACTGGCCGCCGCCTCCATGCTGCGGGGCCTGACGGTTGCGATGCTGACGGGCCGGGTGTTTGGGCTGGGCGCTGGACAGACGATCCTGGTCCATGCCGGCGCGGGCGGACTGGGCCAATATCTCACCCGCTGGTCAAAGCGGCTCGGCGCGACGGTGATCGCCACCGTGAGCAGCGCGGAAAAGGCGCAGATTTCACGCGATGCCGGCGCAGATCATGTCATCGTAGGGCGCGATGCAGACTATGTGACGGAGGTTCTGGCACTGACCGGCGGCACCGGTGCGGACTTCATCGTCGATGGGATTGGCGGGGAAGGATTCGCGCGGAACTTCCAGGCGATCCGGTCCTTCGGCACCGTGGCGAGCGTGGGTCAGGCCGGAGGACCCATCCCCGCCATACCGGTTGCGGCGCTCAGCGCCAGGGCATCGTCACTCGCCCGACCGAGCGTCATGGCCTTTATCAACGATCGGGAGGCTTACGCCTCTGCAGCCGCCTCTGTCTTCGACATGATCGAGCAGGGCGTGGCGGGCACCATCGGCGCCAGCTATCCGCTGGCCGACGCGCAGCGGGCGCACGAGGACATGGAAGGCGGCAAGACGACGGGGAGCCTGCTCCTCATCCCCTGATCCGTCAGTCTCACGTCGGGTTGGCCCGCGATCTGAACCTGTTGAAGGGGAAGACCGCTACGATCAACCCGGCGAAGACGAGGGCCATGCCGGCAAGGCGGACGGGACCGAATTGTTCGCCGAGGAAAAGCGCTGCCGACAGGATGCCGACGATGGGTACCAGCAGCGAGAAGGGTGCGACCTGCGCGGCGGGGTAGAGCTTCAGCAGATAGGCCCACATGCCGTAGCCGATATTCGTCGAGACGATCGCAATATAGGCGACCGCGCCAACGCCCACCCAGCCCATATGCAGGAAAGCGCTTTCGATGGCCTGCGGCCCCTCGAACAGATAGGACAGCGCCAGGAGCGGCAGCGGCGGGACGATGCTGAGCCACGTGACCATGGCGAACATGTCGATCTTGCCTGCGCCGCGCAGCGCCACGTTGCCGATGGCCCAGCAGAGCGCGGCCCCCAGGCTGAGAAGGAGACCGACAAGCGTGACCCCTCCTCCGCCGGCCGTCGCAGCGATGGCCGCAAGTCCTGCAAAGGCGATGACCGTACCGCCCATCTGACGCGGACTGATCTTCTCGCCGAGCACAAGGGCCGCAATGGGGCCAGTCAGAAACGCCTGCGACTGGATGACCACCGAGGCAAGCCCGGCCGGCATTCCAACCTTCATGCTGATGAAGAGCAGCGCGAACTGTCCGGTAAAAAGCACCATCCCGATAAAGATGAAACGCGGCCATGGCACAGCCGGACGCGGAATGAAGATGGCCGGCAAAGCGGCGACGGCAAAGCGAAGTGCCGCCAGAAGTAGCGGCGGCATGGTGCCGAGACCCACTTCGATGATCACGAAATTCACGCCCCAGGCGATGACGACAAACAGCGCCAGCAGGATTTCGCGCGGCCTCATGGCTCTCTTCTCCCCAATTCGATCCGGAACGTCCTACGCCGAACCTGCGGTCAGGGTAAGCCAATTTCGCTGACAGGGTCATCAGTGCCGGTGATGGATGGCTGCCTGCGGCCCGGCAGAAGGCACAAAAATGCCGGGGCAGTCACCTGCCCCGGCCTATTACTTCCTTCAATATCAGAAGGTGCTGAAAAATCAGGCTGCAGCGGATGCCGGCAGCGGAACTTCTGCGATCGTCTGCAGAACGCGCGAAGCGATCTGGTAGGGGTCCCCTTGCGAGTTCGGACGGCGGTCTTCGAGGTAGCCGCGATAGTCGTTCTTCACGAACGAGTGCGGCACGCGGATCGAGGCGCCACGGTCGGCAACGCCGTAGGAGAACTTGTTCCACGGAGCCGTTTCGTGCTTGCCGGTCAGGCGCTTGTCGTTGTCCGGACCGTAAACGTCGATGTGCTCCTTCCAGTTCTTGGCGAACTGGGCCATGAGCGCTTCGAAGTAAGCCTTGCCGCCAACTTCGCGCATGTACTTGGTCGAGAAGTTGCAGTGCATACCCGAGCCGTTCCAGTCGGTGTCGCCGAGCGGCTTGCAGTGATATTCGACGTCGACGCCATACTTTTCGCAAACGCGCTCAAGCAGGTAACGAGCCATCCAGATTTCGTCGGCGGCGCGCTTGGAGCCCTTGCCGAAGATCTGGAATTCCCACTGGCCCTTGGCAACTTCGGCGTTGATGCCTTCGTGGTTGATGCCGGCTTCCAGGCAGATGTCGAGATGCTCTTCAACGATCTCGCGAGCGATGTCGCCGACGTTCTTGTAGCCGACGCCGGTGTAGTACGGGCCCTGCGGAGCGGGGAAGCCGTTTTCCGGGAAGCCGAGCGGGCGGCCGTCCTTGAAGAAGAAGTATTCCTGTTCGAAGCCGAACCATGCACCTTCGTCGTCAAGGATCGTGGCGCGTGCGTTCGACGGGTGCGGCGTGACGCCATCGGGCATCATGACTTCGCACATGACGAGAGCGCCGTTGGTGCGGACCGGATCCGGATAGATCGCGACCGGCTTCAGAACGCAGTCCGAGCTGTGACCTTCAGCCTGCTGGGTGGAGGAGCCGTCAAAGCCCCACAGCGGGAGCTGTTCCAGCGTCGGGAATGCGTCGAATTCCTTGATCTGTGTCTTGCCGCGCAGGTTCGGAACCGGCTTGTAACCGTCGAGCCAGATATACTCGAGCTTAAACTTGGTCATTTGTGTTTCTCTCATCCTTGAAATGTGATCGGTTCTTGCGAACCGTTACAGGTCAGGCTTCCGGCTTCATGCCGCCGCCACAGGCCACCGACGTATATGCATGGACCGTGCCAGTTTCGTAGCGACAGCGTCAAAACGGACGAAATTCTTCGTTTTCGCAGTGCAGCAGCCACCTCAAATCGAGGCAAATTTTGTGCTGCGCCCGCGAAACGAATGATTCTCAACAGCTTAGAGCAGGGCTTCATACACGGGAAAAACGACCTAAAACCGCGATTAAAATTTCGCCATCGTTTTTAAAATCGTTTCCATGATGCCATGTTGCTTATTTTTTATGCAAAAGATTATTATTTTTGCATTTTTCGGATATTTCATGTGCATTCGGCTTCGAGATCGATTATATTCTCGTCATAAACCGGGCGAACCCCACAACCGAACCGTGAAAGGCCAACCTATGCATACGGAGCATCATCGCCAGACTGCGACGATCTACATGTTCCCGTTGTCGCCGCGCCTTGCTCAGCGAGGCAGCGTCGGCAATGTGGATATCGAGCGGATGAAAAACTACGTGGACTGCAGCTCGTCCTATCACCAGGACGCGATCAACGAAGAACTGCAGCACGCAACGTCCAGCGGCAAGCCTCATTCATGAGGGTCAATGCGGACGTCTTGAGAACCTGAGCCCGGCCCTATCGCCGGGCTTTTGTTTTTGGGGCGGGCTGCCGGCTCAGACGCGGCTGTATTGGCCCGTGAAGTCGACATATTTTTCCGCGAGGAACGTCTTGACGGCATTGCGGTCCATGGCCTTGCCGTAGAAATAGCCCTGCGCCATGCCGCAACCCAGCGCCTTGAGCTTCAGCGCCTCGGCAAAGTCCTCCACACCCTCGGCGACGACCTCGAGGCCAAGACCTTCACACATCGCGACGATGGCCCTGATGATGTGTTCGGCGGCAGGGTCCTGCGTGATGCGGCTGACGAAGGCACGGTCGATCTTCAGCTTGTCGAAGCTGAAATCCATGAGCCGGCCGAGACTTGACTGGCCGGTGCCAAAGTCATCGAGCGAAATGCGCACGCCTTCGGCGCGCAGGTCGGCAATGATCTTGCCTGCCGTTTCCGGGTCGGCGACGACCGCGGTTTCGGTGATTTCAAGTTCGAGCCGGCGCGGATCAAGACCCACACGGTTGATGATCGACATGACATTCTGGCTGGTGCGAAGGTCGGTCAACTGCGCGGAGGAGAGATTGAAGGACAGGAAGAGGTCATGCGGCCAGGCGATCGCCGCGGCTGCAGCCTTGCGCAGCAGCGTCTCCGTCAGGATGTCGATGAAGCCGCGCTCCTCGGCGAGCGGCACGAAGACGGCCGGGGAGACGAAGCCGAGATCGGCATCTGTCCAGCGCGCGAGCGCCTCAAACCCGACAACCTCATCGCCGGAAAGATTGACGATCGGCTGGAAATGGACGTCCACCTCGTCGGCTATAATGGCATTGCGCAGCGCCTGTTCGATCTGCGTTGAGCGACGCATCTCGTCGGCGATCTCGCTCGAATAGACCGTCACACGGCCGCTGCCCCTGCGCTTAGAACGATAGAGGGCGGTTTCCGCGCTCTTGAGCAGATCTGGGAAATCCTCGCCGGCAAAGGGATAGACCGCAAAGCCGAAGGATGCAGAGAGCCGGACGTGGCGATCGCCAAGGTCGTAGGGCGCTGAAAGCACTTCCTTGAACATTGCGCCGATTCGTTCAGCCCCGTGGCGTTCGAAAACCAGGGGAAGCACGAAGGCGAACTCGTCGCTGCTCTGCCGGGTCACGATTGCGCCGCTCGGCATACAGGCGCTCAGACGATGCGCGACCTGGCAGAGGATTTCGTCGCCGGCGTCGCGCCCGAACAGGTCATTGATGGGGCGGAAGCCATCGAGATTGGCAATTCCGATGGTGAAGGGCGCGGGATCGTCAGCGCGTTCGGCGGCAAGCTGCGTAACCTTTTCACGCAAACGGTTGCGGTTTCCCAGCCCCGTCAGAGGGTCGGTGAAGCCAGAGACCTGCTCATTCTGCAGGATCGCTTCTGCGCTCGCAGACCTCACCAAACCGCCATCTCCCCCGACACAATCAAATTGGACACTGATCTTAATCATTTGGCGGCAAATTGATTAAGAAATGGATAGTGTGTTGGCCTCACAACTCGCGGGCTGTTTGATATCGGCAAATGCGTCGCCTTCGCGCCACACCGTCTGGTCCCGTGATCGCTCAGTTGGCGACCGCTTCTCCATGGCGGTCAAGCAAGACAAGCATGTGGCGCTTGTAGAGCGCCTCGAGCGTCTCGACCGAAAGCGGCTTGACGATTGTATCGTCCATACCGCAGGCGAGGCATCTGTCATGCTTTTCCTGTGACATCCTCGGCATGACACCGATGATGGTTCCCCGCGCTGGACCGGCGACCTCGGCTTCCCGGATACGCTGCGCCACCTCGCAGCCATTCATATCTGGCAGCTCCAGATCCATGAGAACGAGCGAGGGACGCAGCATGTCCCAAAGACGCAGGGCCTCCCCGCCGTCGCGGGCGAGTTCATAGCTGATGCCCAGGCTCCCCAGGATCTGCGCATAGACTTCCTGATTGACCGGATTGTCCTCGACAACCAGCAGGTCGACGTCAAAGCCCAGAGGCTCGGGAACGCGGCCAGGTTCAGGAAACTCCGGCAGATAGTCGGAATCAATCTCGATGGACACCGCTCGTGACCGATGCGTGACGGCCGCCGCCGCCTCTGCAACCGCAAAATGCACCGGGCGGGAACGGCTGAGCGGCAGAAGCTTGACACCCAGATGGGACAGCGCGGAAAGCTCGGCGTCGGCGTCATCGACCATGATGACATCGATCTGCAAGCCGGCCTCATGCGCGGCAAGAACGATCTCGACGGTCTCATTGAGGCCCGTCGCATGACAGGAATCGAAGCGGAATGCCCGCAGCGCCTCGTTCATTGCGGTGCCGAAGCCCTGATCGCTGCTGAACACAATGACGGTACTGGCGCCGCCCGTGACCGGCTCTGGATGCGCCTCAACCTCGTCGAACAGGCGTTCCGCCTGTCTCTCCGCGGGCTGCGCCCCGATGCCGACATGGGCTGGATCCAGAGCACTCCCGGTTTCCGGGATCTGCTGCTGCAGCGTCACGACAAAATAGTTCCCGGGGTTTCCGAGCCGGAAACGTTGCGTGAGAAACAGAACCCGCTCGCCGTCGCGCACGGCATAGTCCTTGCCCGAAAAGGCCTTGCCGGTGGCCAGCACTTCGCGAACCTCGGCTTCGTGCCGCGCCGCCTGTTCCGGGTCTGCGACGTTCAAAAGCCGTCGATCCAGCAGGCCTTCCGCCGGGATTCCATGAAAGCGGCTATAGGCCTTATTGACCGCAGCATAATTCAGATTTCGGTCGAGAACGAAGAGCATGGACGGGAGGTTGTCGAGGATCTCTTCCGTCATGGCGACGCGTTCGAGGTCGCTTCTCCAGCGATCCTCCATCTTGCGGTGGGCGGAAACGTCACGCGCCATCAGGATGCCCAGACCGCTTGCCAGCCGTCGCGTCGTCAGCGCCAGAAAGCGGTCGCGCCCCACGCGCATCTCGTGCTCGCCCCGCTCATGCCACATCGCGGCGATGCGTTCGGATACCCATTGATCCCGGGGCAGATCAAGCTTCGAAAGCGGGGATGCGGACGGCCTGGCCGAACCCACCTCGAAAACGGCGATCAGAAAGGCGCGCAGGCTTGTACCCGGCTTCAGGAACTCATCGGAAACGGGAAAGAAATTGCCGGCATTCCTGCTGGCAGCCAGAATGTGGTCGCCTTTCGAAAAGACAATGATCCCCGTGTCGAGCGCGTCGGTGCACGTCTCGAACATGATGTTCGCTATGTCGCTGCCGATGGGCGCAACATGACCCATGAGGACCTCGATACCCGTATGCAGGCACTGGCTGGACTTTCGCTGATCATGCCGGGAGCGATTGGAGCGTTTTCGTTGCGGGCATCAACGGGTACTCGTCCGGCAACGATGTACTGACGCCCACCCTCAAAAAGGGGGAAACACGCGCTCATTCCAATGGGTTGGACGATGGCAGCAACACCTTAAGGACGGTTTAATAACTACGGCCATAAATTGGCTGCCGGACGATTATGCTCCATTGCCTGTATGTTTGCTGCTTTGGAACGGCCCATTTTTGCGATATGCAGGCCGCTCCACACTACCAGCGGCGATTCCACTCGACACCATGGCCATCAGACAGCTGCCCGATACGCTCATCAACCAGATCGCAGCCGGCGAGGTGATCGAGCGTCCGTCAAGCGCTGCCAAGGAGCTGATCGAGAATGCCATCGACGCCGGTGCCACGCGGATCGAGATCGCAACCGCCGGCGGCGGCAAGAGCCTGCTGAGGATCATCGACAACGGTTGCGGCATGGGTCCAGCCGATCTGGAACTTGCGGTGAGACGGCATTGCACCTCCAAGATCGATACAGGGCTCGATGACATCCGCACGCTCGGCTTCCGAGGAGAGGCGCTGCCCTCCATCGGCTCGGTGGCACGGGTACAGATCACCAGCCGGACCGAGGGCGCGGATGCGGGATCGGAAATCCGCATTACCGGCGGCAAGGTGGAGCCGGTGCGTCCTGCCGGTGCGAACAAGGGAACGGTCGTGGAAGTGCGCGACCTCTTCTTTGCGACACCCGCGCGGCTGAAGTTTCTCAAGACGGAAAAGGCCGAGGCCGCTGCGGTCACCGAAGTCGTCAAGCGCATGGCGATCGCCTTTCCGGGCATTCGGTTCACGCTTTCGGGACAGGACCGCTCGACGCTGGAGTTTGCCGGCGCGGGCGACGACCGCCTCGCGCGTATCGCGCAGGTGCTCGGGCGCGAGTTCAAGGACAATGCCATCGAAATCGAGGCCGAACGAGAGGATGTGTCGCTTTCCGGTTTTGCCGGCCTGCCGACCTTCAACCGTGGCAACAGCGCGCATCAGTATCTCTTCGTCAATGGCCGCCCGGTGCAGGACCGCCAGCTGCTTTCGGCACTTCGCGCGGCCTATGCCGAAACCGTTCCTGCAGGCCGGCATCCCGTGGCGGTTCTGTGGCTGACGCTCGATCCGGCACTCGTCGACGTCAACGTTCACCCGGCGAAATCCGATGTTCGCTTCCGCGACCCTGGTCTTGTTCGCGGCCTTCTGATCGGCGCCATTCGCGAGGCCCTGCAGCGCGATGGCGCGCGCGCCTCGACAACGAGTGCAGCGGCCATGTGGCAGGCCTTCCGGCCGGCTGGAGGTGCCAGTGGAGGCTTTGGCGGGGGCTTCGGCGGGAGCGCGGCCCCGCGCCAAACGGCTGCCGGATGGACATCGCAGGCTTCGCCCTTCCGTCCCTTGCGCGAAGACCGCGCAACCGGCTTCGCCGAGACATCTCAGGCCGGGTTCGAAGCCTTCGCCACGCCATCCGCGCGCGCCGAGCCGGCACACGCCCAGCCCATGCCAACCGCGCAGGCGGAGCCAACGGCTGCCGGCTTCCATCTCGGCGCTGCGCGCGCGCAGGTGCATGAGAACTATATTGTCGCGCAGACCGAGGACGGTCTGGTAATTGTCGACCAGCACGCCGCCCACGAACGGCTTGTCTTCGAGGCCATGCGCGAGGCCATGCGGTCGCGCCGCATTCCGTCGCAGGCGCTGCTGATCCCGGAGATCGTGGACCTGCCCGAAGAGGATTGCGACCGGCTGATGGAGCACGCCGAGGCACTCGATAATTTCGGGCTCGCCTATGAGCGATTTGGCCCCGGGGCAATTGCTGTTCGCGAGACGCCGTCGATGCTCGGCGAGATCGATGCGGCCGGCCTGATCCGCCAGCTGGCAGACGAGATTGCGGAATGGAATACGGCGGACACGCTGGCGACGCGGCTCGAACACCTCGCGGCCACCCTCTCCTGTCATGGCTCGGTGCGCTCGGGGCGGCGTCTTCGGCCCGAGGAGATGAACGCACTGCTTCGCCAGATGGAAGCTACACCCGGTTCGGGACAGTGCAATCACGGCCGTCCCACCTATATAGAGCTCAAGCTTGCCGACATCGAGCGGTTGTTCGGGCGCAGCTGAAGCGCTCCGGATTGTTCCACCACGCCAAGTCTGGTATGCGAACCCATGCGCGGGCGAAGCACACTAGCGAAACTTTTCAGGAGACAGCGGATGAACCGTTTTGAAGGACCCGGTGGGCGTGAGGCGCGCATCCGCTTTCTGGACGGCGATTTCCAGATTTTGACGCCCGGCTCCTATGTGATCTGCGCCATCACAGGCAAGCATATCCCGATCGACGAGATGAAATACTGGAGCGTCGCGCGACAGGAAGCTTATTGCGACGCCGCAGCCTCGCTAGAAGCTGAAAAGCGCGCCGGTGCGCTTCCCAACCAGCACCGCTGAAGCTCACTTCTTGTTTTTGACCGCGAACTTCCGCTTGCGGAAATTGGCGAAGGCCTGCTCGACGATGAGGCCCGGCGCACTCGGATCGTCGAACCTCATGTCGACATCCAGGACGTGGATGCGCTCGATCAGTTCGTCGATCGCGCCGTGATGGCCTGAAAGGCGGACACGATCCTTCGCTGTGGTAACGAGAAGCAGACCGTCACGCTCGGCATCGACGCAAAGCGAGCGGATTTCATCCTCGGCGAAGTGATGGTGATCGGGGAACGAGCGCGTCGCGACGACCTCCGCCCCAACCTCGGCCAAGCTTTTGTAGAATTTTGTCGGATCGGCAATGCCCGCAAAGGCGAAGACACGTTTGCCCGCAAAGTCCGGTCCGTTAAGGGGGGCGACCGCGGCTTCCAGCACCTGCTTGCCCGCACGCGCCATGCGGCGAATGAAGGGATCAGCCGCCGGACCGCCCGAAACGGCAAGCAGCGTCGTCACATGGTTGAGCTGCTCCTTCAGCGGCGCGCGCACGGGGCCCGAGGGAACGACCAGCCCATTGCCGATGCCGCGATTTCCATCCACCACGACGAGCGCGTAATCGATGGCGATGCGGGCGCTCTGGAAACCGTCATCCATGATGATGAGGTTTGCCCCCTCGGCAATCAGCTTCTTCGCACCCTCCAGCCGGTTGCGGGCGACCACGGTGAGGCCCGCACGCGCCAGAAGCAGAGGTTCGTCGCCGACATCGACGGCGCGATGATGGTGCGGATCGACGACCGTCGGTTTGGAAATCAGACCGGAATAGCCGCGGCTGAGCAGACCCGGCTTGTAGCCTAGCGCGGCAGCGGCACGGGCGATTGCGATGACGGTTGGGGTCTTGCCGGCACCGCCCACCGTAAAGTTGCCCACGCAGATGACCGGGCAATCGACCGGCGCACGGCGCGCGCGGCGCATGTTGCGGCCTGCAATCGCCCCATAGATGAGACTGGCCGGCGCGAACAGCGCCGCCTGCCAACCGAATTTGGTCCACCAGAAGGGCGGGGATTCGGAAACCATGGTCAGTCACTCCCCCGCGTTTGCCGATAAGCCCACCAAAACCGCGATTCCCGCCGCTTGGCAAGGTCCGACGGCTCAGATCAGCGTTTCGATTTCGGTGATGTCGTTGACGCAGTAGTCGCAGAGCGGTGTCAGCGTCTCGCGGGTGCCGGTTCCCGTCAACACGCCGACGGTGAGACCCACGGAGGCATTGCGGCCCATGAGCATATCGTGACTGTTGTCGCCGACGACCATGATCTGGCGCGGCGTCAGCCCCGTCATATGCGCAAAGCCGAGGACCATGCCCGGCTCCGGCTTGCAGCCGTAACCCGTATCGTAGCCGGCGATATAGTCGAGATAGGAATGAAAGCCGAAGCGCTCGGCGGTGCGGCGGATCGATATCTCGTTGTCGCTGGACGCGACGCCGAGTTTCAGACCCCGGGCGCGCAGCCGTCCGAACAAGGCTTCGAGATCGGTCACCGGGACGGCATTGGTCGCGGCCTCGGCAAACAGCCAGTCGAGATCCCTGATCAACTGCTGGGCTGAGAGCCTTGAGCCCGCCGCGACAAGGCCTTCGGCTATCTCCTCGGTATTGCCCGCGGCGAGCAGGCTGTCGGCGACCACGTGCCCGGATACCGGATCCATTCCCGTCGCACGCAGAAGATCGTCGGCGAGCGCCTGGTCGCCTTCGGCGGCAATCAGCGCGAGCTTCCGGTTTACCGGCGACCAGCTCTTGAAATAGTCCAGAAGCGTGCCGTCCTTGTCGAAAAGAATGCCGGCAATCTTGGTCACGCGCGCCTCACTTCGAATCCAGCCGGGCCTTCATGGCCAGCGGGCTGATATAGGGCTCGAGATTCTTCATCGTCGCCGTCAGCGCGCCGCGCATACTCTGCACAGTATCGAAGCCGGCCTCGATCATGGTTCGGCGGACGGCGTCGTTATTCATCAGATAGTGCACGCCCTTCGCCAGAATGTCCTCGTCGCGCACGATCTTGGCACTGCCGTTGGCGGCAAGCCGCTGGTAGCTGTCGCGGAAGTTCTGGACATTGCCGCCCGACAGCACCGCGCAGCCGATCGCGGCGGGCTCCATCGGGTTCTGTCCGCCTTCGGCATAGAGCGAGCGGCCGACAAAAGCGATCTCGGTGAGACGCAGGTAAAGCCCCATTTCGCCGATCGTGTCGCCGAGCAGAATGTCGGTCTCGGGCGTGATCGGGTCCTTGCGGGTGCGGCGGGCGACCTTCAGACCTTGTTCGTTCAGTTCCTTCTCGATCTCGTCGGCGCGCTCTGGATGGCGCGGCACGATGATGGTGAGAAGACCGTTGGCTGCCTTCAGGCGCTGATGCACCCGGCCCGCAGCGGCTTCTTCCTTGTCGAAGGTGGAAATGGCCGCCCAGGTTTTGCGCGCGCCGATCTGGCTCCTGTAGCGCGCCAGCGCCTCGGCCTCGAAGGGCAACGAGTCGTTGTCGACCTTCAGGTTGCCAGAAACCGTGACAGGCAAGGCGCCGAGCTGCGTATATTTCGCCCCATCGGCTTCCGATTGCGCAATCACCAAGGCGAGGTTGCGAAAAAGCTCTTCTGCCAGTCCCGAATAGCGCCGCCAGCGGGCGAAGGAGCGGTCGGAGAGGCGGCCGTTGACGAGGATCTGCGGGATATGTCGTTCGCCAAGCTCCATCAGCGTGACCGGCCAGATTTCGGATTCCGCAATGATGGCGAGATCCGGCTTCCAGTAATCGAGGAAGCGGCCGACGGCGGGCTTGATGTCGAGGGGCACGAACTGGTGGATGACGCTGGCGTCCAGCCGCTCCGTCGCAACCTTGGCAGAGGTGACCGTTCCGGTGGTGAGGATGACATGGATGTCGCGTTTGCGGACTTCGCGGATGAGAGGAATGACGGCGGTCGTCTCGCCGACGCTGGCGGCATGGAACCAGACGATCGGGCCGGACGGACGCTCGCGACCCGGGTGACCGAAGCGCTCCCGGCGGCGCGCGGCATCCTCCTTGCCCTTCGCCGAACGGAGCGCAAGATAGGGCGTCAGCAGCGGAAACAGCGCGAAGCCCGCCCACTTGTAGGCGGAGAGTGCGAAACGCGCCATCGTGTTGGACATGCTGATCCTTCCCGTCTGCGGGCTCTTGCTGGCGACGCCGATCAGACCCGGCCACAGGACTGTCGCAAAGCGCCAATCCTTGTCGATTTGATGACAGGGCCGGTCTGTGACCGATCAGTCCTTCTGGTTCGGATCGAGAAGCCGGTGCATGTGAACGATGAAGTAGCGCATGTGGGCGTTGTCCACCGTTGACTGTGCCTTGCCCCGCCAGGCGGTCAGCGCCGACTGGTAATCCGGGAAGATGCCGACGATGTCGAGTTCCTTGAGATTGCGGAACTGCATCTCGCCGAGGTCCTTCAGTTCGCCGCCAAAGACGAGGTGAAGTAGCTGTTTGCCGCCTGTTTCTTCAGACATGGTGTCTCCTGGGACTTTTCCTGTTCAGCAGGTTCCTCCGGGTAGCGATGTGCTAAATTTGGAGGCAAAGGTCAATGGCTGAAAGCGGTTTGTGCAGCACTCGATAGGCCGGCAAGCGCGGTTTCATGCGCGGCACACAGAGCGATGTGCTTGACGGAGGCGGCATTGTAGGCAAGCACGCTTCCATCGAGGCCCGCGAGCCGCCCGCCTGCCCGCTCCAGAATGAGCTCGGCCGCGGCGAGATCCCAGTCATGCGAATGGGGATAGACAAGGGTCGCGTCGATGCGGCCATCGGCGATCATGGCAAGGCGATAGGCCAGAGACGGAATATGTTCGACGCGGCGGGCGCGGGCGAGATAGTCCGGCTTGAGACGGCGGAAAGCTTCCGCAGGTGCTGCAATCGCCACCGCATCGGACGGCGCGCGCACGGAGATCGGAAAGCCGTTCTTCAGCGCGACGCCATCCAGCACGGCAGTGAAGGTTTCCCCCAGCGCCGGCGCGACCAGAACGCCCGCAACCGGACGGCCGCGGTGAACAACCGCGGCACTGACGCACCAGGTGGCGAGCCCGTTCATGAAGGCGCGGGTCCCGTCGATCGGATCGATGACGAAGAGCGTTTCGAGGCCGAGCCGCGCGCCATCATCCTCGGTCTCTTCGGAGAGCCAGCCATAGGAAGGGCGGGCGAGCCGCAGGCGGTCGATCAGAATGTCGTTGGCGGCGTAGTCGGCCGCCGTGACAGGAGAGCGGCCCTCGTTCTTCCACCAGGTCTCCGGCGAGTTGCGGAAATAGCCCATGGCGGCTTCACCGGCTTCGGTCGCGGCAGAAACGAGCAGTTCGAGATCATCATCCCACTGACTCGTACCGGCGTCCGCCATGTCTCACCCTTCCTTCTTATTTGCCCGCCAGCGTCATATTCTCGACGGCGATCGTCGGCGCTGCCGTGCCATAGCTGCGATCGATGTCGCTGGCCGGTGTGAGCGCCATGAACATGTCCTTCAGGTTGGACGCAATGGTGACTTCCGAAACCGGGAAGGTCAATTCGCCATTCTCGATCCAGAAGCCGGACGCGCCGCGGCTGTATTCGCCGGTGATCATGTTGACGCCCTGGCCGATGACTTCGGTGACATAGAAGCCATTGCCGATCGACCGGATCAGATCTTCAGGCGAGATGGCGCCAGGTTCCAGTGCGAAATTGGTCGAAGCCGGCGTCACGCTCGAACCGCCGCGGACGCCGCGCCCGTTAGTCGGCAAGCCGAGTTCGCGGCCGGTCGAGGTGGAGAGAAACCAGTGCTTGAGCACCCCGTCCTCGATCATCGTGAGCTTTTCGCCCGTCACGCCCTCGCCATCGAAGGGACGAGAGGAGGAGCCGCGCACGATCAGCGGATCGTCGGTCACGGAAAGACCTGCCTTCAGCACCTGTTTGCCCATCCGGTCGCGCAGGAAGGACGTCTTGCGGGCGACCGATGCGCCGTTGATCGCGCCGGCAATATGGCCGGCTATGCCACGCGAGACGCGCGGGTCGAAGATGACGGTCAGGCCCTTGGCGGTCGGGACCTGGCGCGGGTTCAGACGTTTGACTGCGCGCTCGCCGGCGCGGCGGCCAACTTCGCTCGGGTCTTCGAGTTCCGAATAGAAGAGTTCGCTCGAATAATCGTAGTCGCGCTCCATGCCCGTGCCTTCGCCGGCAATGACGCTGATCGAATAGCCGAAGCGGCTGGCCTGATAGGCGCCGGAAAAGCCATGCGAGGTGGCAAGCACCAGACCGCCCATGCCGGCGGACGCGCCGGCACCGACGGAATTGCTGACACCCTTGACGGCGAGCGCGGCAGCTTCCGCCGCGAGCGCCTTGTCCGTCAGGTCAGAGGCGCTGACTTCCGTCGCATCAAAGAGATCAAGATCCGGGAAAGAATGGGCCAGATCCTTTTCGTCGGCAAGGCAAGCGAACTTGTCCTCGGGGGAAACTTTCGCCATGGCGACCGCACGCTCGGCGAGCGCCTTCAGGTCGAAGCCCGGATTGGCGGAGACGGTCGCAACCTTTTGGCCGACAAATACCCTCAGAGAAAAGTCGTCGCTCTCCGAGCTCTCCGTGCCCTCGACCTTGCCGAGGCGAACGGAGACCGAGGAAGAGCGCGAGCGCATGACCACGGCATCAGCCTTGTCCGCACCGGCGGCGCGGGCGAGGTCAATGAGTTCTGAAGCGCGGGAAAGGAGATTTTCCGAATCGGACGTCGATGACATGATTTGTCCTTTCTTTCAGGTCCATTTATTGTTCCCTTCCTGAAGCATCAAGCCCACCTGATGTCGATTCGATCTTTCCGCCCTTTTTCACGCCCGTCCGATGTAGGAATGCCATGACGAACGCCCACAGCCTGTTCGAGGAAGCCCTGATTCTGCTCGGGGGCGCCGTCGTCGCATCGCCGATCTTCAAGAAGCTGGGTCTCGGCACCGTTCTCGGCTATCTCGCCGCCGGCGTGGTGATCGGGCCGGTCATGCATCTCATCCGCGGGGCAGAGGACATCCTGGGCGTTGCCGAACTGGGTGTCGTCTTCCTGCTCTTCGTCATCGGGCTCGAGCTGAAGCCTTCGCGTCTCTGGCAGATGCGCAAGGACATTTTCGGGCTCGGACTGGTGCAGGTCGGCTTGAGCGGCGCGGCGCTTTCAGCGATCTGCGTCGTCACCGGGCTCCTCGACTGGCAGGGCGCATTGATCGCCGGCTTCGGGCTTTCGCTCTCCTCGACCGCCTTTGCTCTTCAGATTCTGGAGGACAACGGGGAGCGCTCAACGAAACACGGCCAGCGCACCTTCTCGCTCCTGCTTTTCCAGGACCTCGCAATCGTCCCGCTGCTGGCGCTCATCCCGCTCCTGGCACGACAGCAGGACGATCTCGCCGCACCCGACCGGCTGCAGAATTTCGCCATCGCGATCGGCGTGATCATCGCGGTGCTGGCTGCGGGGCGCTATCTGCTCAACCCGCTCTTCCAGGTGATTGCGCGCACCGGCGCACGCGAGGCGATGATTGCGGCGGCGCTGTTTGTCGTCATGGCCGCAGCGGTCACGGTGGAGCTCGCCGGGCTCTCCATGGCCATGGGCTCTTTCCTCGCTGGCGTCATGCTGTCGGAATCCTCCTTCCGGCATGAACTGGAAGCCGATATCGAACCGTTTCGCGGCATTCTGCTTGGTCTTTTCTTCATGGCGGTCGGCATGTCGCTTGACCTGCAGGTGATCGAACAGAACTGGGTGCTGATCCTCATCGCAGTTCCCGCCGTGATGGTGGTGAAGGCGCTGACCATCTATGTCGCATGTCGTATCACCGGCTCATCGCATAACGATGCCGTCAAGATCGGCGGACTTTTGCAGCAGGGCGGCGAATTCGGCTTCGTGCTCTTCTCCGCAGCGACCGCCGCCTTCCTGTTTCCGGCGTCCACCGCATCGCTGCTGATCGCAACCGTGACGCTGACCATGGCAGCGACCCCGCTCGGCGTGGCAATCGTTCCTTTTCTGCTTCGAGAAGGGCCGGTTGAGGAGCTGGATGAGGATTTCGAGGGCGCGGGCTCGGATGTGCTGATTATCGGCTTTTCGCGTTTCGGCCAGGTTGCGGCGCAGGTCCTTCTGGCCAGCGGGCGCGACGTGACCATTATCGACTATTCTGCCGACCGCATTCGCCAGGCCGCGAATTTCGGCTTCCGCATCTATTTTGGCGACGGTACGCGCAAGGACGTGCTGCGCTCTGCCGGCGTGGAACGGGCCAAGATCGTCGCCGTCTGCACGCAGAAGCTGGAAATCACCGATCGCATCGTCGATCTGGTCCTTGAAGAGTTCCCGCAGACGCGGCTCTTCGCGCGCGCCTATGACCGCGTGCACCTTCTGTCGCTGCAGGCACGCGGCATCGATTACGGAGAACGCGAGACGTTCGAGGGCGGTCTGAAATTCGGCGCCAAGACCCTGGAGGGGCTGGGCGTCGACGAAACGACGGCGCTGGAATTGGCAGACGAAACGCGCGAGCGCGACATCGCCCGCCTGGCGCTTCAGGCTGCGGAAGGCATAGCTGCCGGCCGCGATCTGGTCTACAAGCGTCCGGTCAGCCCCGAACCGCTGGTCAAGCCGCGCAAGCGCGAAGAGCAGGACTGAGCTTTTTGAGACTCAGGGCTTCTGGCGGAAGGCGATTTCTGCGTCGATCAGGCGCTTGACCTCATCCTTAACGCCGTTTGCCGCCTCCAGCACCTCGCCGGCGCGCATGAAATCAAGTACCCGGAAACGGTTGACTTCGGGGCGCAGCAGAATGTCCGGGGGATTGCTGCGCATCTTGGTGGCGATCAGCGACTGCATCATCAATTGCGATGCGCCGAACAGACTGTCGATGCGGTTGGGAATGGTGACGCCATCGCCTTCCGGCGCGCCGACGACATCGACGCCGATGACGATGTCGGCCTTGCCGATGAGGCTTTCATAAGGCACCGGATCGAAGACGCCGCCATCGATCATCACGCGGCCGCCCATCGTCACCGGCATGAAGAGCGCGGGGATGGCGGCAGAGGCCGCAAGCGCAGGAAAGAGTTCGCCCTCGCCCACCAGCATCCCGCACTGGCCGTAATAATCCGTCACCGTGACCTGCAGCGGAATGTCGAGCTGGCAGAAATCCTCCGGAATGGCATCGGGCAGGAAGGCGCGCAGGATGCGCTCCAGATTGAACTGGCCGAAGCGGAAGCCCTTGCGCATGTTTTCAGGGCGCAGTTTCCAGAGCCGATTGATCACCTGGTTGCGGTTTCCGACAGTGGCGAGCGTATATTCGCGGATCTCCCGACCCGTCATGCCCGCAGCGCGACCGGCACCCATCAGTGCACCGATCGACGAACCATTGATGGCAACCGGTGTCAGGCCGAGTTCGTCCAGCGCTTCGAGAACCGGGATATGGGCGATGCCGCGTGCGCCGCCTCCGCCAAGCGCCAGCGCAATGGTTGGCGAGGTTTGCGGGGCGACTTTTTCGCGGTCCTTGTCTTTCTTCTTCTTTTTCTTCTTGCTCTTGTCAGCCATCACGCGCCGAAACGATAAAAGTGCATCTTCGTGTCTCCGAAGGCGCGCTCCTCGATAAACGTCAAGCCCTGCGGGATCACGGGCGCGACATCGGCCCGTTCTTCCAGAATGACCAGCGCACCGGGAACCAGCCAGCCGCCTTTGATGGCTGCTGCAATCGCCTTCTCGCCCAAACCCTTTCCATACGGCGGATCTGCGAAGAGAATATGAAAGGGCTCCATCGTGCCGACCACGCCGAGATCGGTCGCGTCGCGGCGGAAGATGCGGGCGCGGGATTGAAGGCCGAGCGTTTCGATGTTCTGGCGCAGCAGCCCCCTGCCCTCGACACTGGTTTCGACGAAGAGGCCCTGCTGGCAGCCGCGCGAAATCGCCTCCAGCCCCACCGCGCCCGTACCGGCAAAAACGTCAATCACCCGCGTCTTGTCGAGCGCTTCCGGATAGCTGTGCGCGAGGATGTTGAACAGGCTCTCGCGCGTCCGGTCCGTTGTGGGACGGATATCGTTGGATTTCGGCGCGGCCAGAGCCCGACCGCGAAATTCACCGCCGACGATGCGCATGGGTTGTTCCTCTTACTCAATTGCCATGACCGCAAACCTTGTAAGCCGGGTGCGCGGCCTTTCACGGATGCGTACCGGGCTTACCCCTCACCCCGCCTCCGCTTCGCTCGGCGGACCTCTCCCCAAGGGGCGAGGAGGCACGCGACGCTGCGGCACTTCCTCTTCTCCCCTTGGGGAGAAGATGCCGGCAGGCAGATGAGGGGTTCACACAACGGAACCCACTCCTTCAAAAGCCTCAGCCCTTGGGCTTTCCGCCACGCGGGCCGCCGGTCCGGCCGCCCGAAGGCTTGCCGCCGAAACCCTTGCCGCCGCCGGGCTTTCCACCACCCGGTTTGCCACCAAAGCTCTTGCCGCCACCCGGCTTGCCGCCGCGTGCGCCGAAAGGCTTGTCGCCCGAGGGCTTGCCGAAGGGTTTGCCTCTGGGCTTGTCGCCGAAGGGTCGGTCAGCGGAATCGCGGTCGGAGCGCGGCTTGCCGGAGAAGGCGCGGGCGGGACGAGCCGCATCGCGACCGCCTTCGCGTGGTTCGCGCGGAGGACGATCGCCAAAGGGGCGATCACCGAAGGAGCGCTCGCCGCGGGGCCGATCTTCGCGAGGCCTGTCATCACGGGGACGGTCGCCGAAGCCGCGCTTGCGGTCGCGGCCACCCTCGCCTTCGCGCTTCTTGTCGGCATCGCCGGTGGCGCGGATCCACTGGCCTTCCTCATCACGGACCTTGAGAACGGTCGGGCGGACGACGCGGTCGGAAACGGTCGCTTCGGGCTTGCGGGGCTCCGGACGCGGGCCGCGCTTGGCGGCAACCTTGGCAACCTTGGCGGCTTCCTTCTCGCCGAGCGGGCGGGCGCCGGGCGCCATCCAGACATTGGCGTTGCGAACATTGCGCGGCGGGATCTTCTTGTCGGACCGTTCTTCGCGGTCGCCGCCCTTGCGGTCGCCACCACGTGCAGGCTTGGCGCCAAAGGGCTTGTCGCCGAAGGATCGGTCGCGCTGCGGGCGATCACCGCGATCGCTCCATTCGGCACGATCGCCACGCGGCGCACGATCCTGCTGGTCGCGCGGCTTTCGGGCTACCGGGCCGGCGTCATCTTCGTCGACGACAAGCGCACCGCTGTGATCGAAGATCGGCGCATCGAAATTGGCCTTGGCCTCTTCGATCAAGCGCGGACCGAGCTGGTCGCGCAACATGCGACCCTTGATTTCCATGACCTGGCCTTCGGGCAGGTTGCCAAGCTGGAAGGGGCCGTAGGAAATGCGGATCAGGCGGTTCACGTCGAGGCCGATGGCGCCGAGCACGTTCTTGATTTCGCGGTTCTTGCCTTCGCGCAGACCCATTGTGATCCAGGCATTGTGGCCCTGCTCGCGATCGAGGATCGCATCGATGCCGCCGTAGAGCACCCCGTCGACGGCAATGCCGTCCTTCAGCTGGTCGAGCTTGGCCTGATCGACCGAGCCGTGGGCGCGGACGCGGTAGCGGCGGAGCCACCCGGTCGAGGGCAGTTCGAGCACGCGGGCGAGACCGCCGTCATTGGTGAGCAGCAACAGGCCTTCGGTGTTGATGTCGAGGCGACCGATCGACATGACGCGCGGCAGGCCTTCGGGCAGGTTGTCAAACACGGTCGGGCGGCCTTCCGGATCGGCATTGGTGGTCACCAGGCCGGCCGGTTTGTGATAGAGCCAAAGGCGCGTGCGTTCCGGCCCGCGAATGCGCTCGCCATCGACTTCGATATTGTCGGCATAGGTGGCGTTGACGGCCGGCGCGGTCAGCACTTCGCCGTTGAGGCGAATGCGGCCTTCCATGATCATGCGTTCGACATCACGGCGCGAGGCAACGCCCGCGCGGGCGAGCAGCTTGGAAATGCGCTCAGGCTCGAGGCCGGCGGTTTCGGTTGCGGGCTTGGGGGCCGCGAACTTGCCATCAGCCTTCGGGCGGTCGGACTTGAAACCCGGCTTGCCGCCCGGTTTGCCAAACGACTTGCCTGCGGGCTTGTCATATTTCGGCTTGTCAAAGGAGCGGCCTTCGGACTTGCCGAAGCGCTTTTCGGCTCCGCCCTCGTCGTTTTTCGCGAAACTCTTGCCAGCCGGTTTGCCGTAGCGCTTTTCTGTGCCGCCTTCCGCACCCTTGGAGAAGGTCCGGCCTTCGCCGGGCTTGCCAAAGCTCTTGCCTGCGGGCTTGCCGTAAGGCTTTCCACCCTTGCTGTTTGGGCCGCCAGCTGCGGAATCTCGCTTGCCTGCGCCGCCAGCCGGCTTGCGGGCCGGGCGCTTCTTTTCGTCATCGAATGCCATGAGAGGCTGTCCACTTATTCTTGAGCCGCAAACAGGCTGTCTCGTGTCACCCGACACCCAAATCCGCGCTGAAAGCACAAACGCTTTCGCTGGACTTGATCCTGAATTTGCCTATTCGTTTGGCGTCCCTTATCAGGTCGCAATCACGACGTTAAGAGGTTTCTCGCGTGAACGGGTCAAAACGCATCATGGACAGGGCGCTCACCGAGGCGCGCGCGGCGGCTTCGCGGGGCGAAGTGCCCGTCGGCGCGGTCATTGTCCTCGATGGAGAGGTCATCGCGAGCGCCGGAAACCGCACGCGCGAGCTGAACGATATCACTGCCCATGCCGAGATCCTGGCGATCCGCGAAGCCTCCACCAAGCTCGGTTCCGAGCGACTGATCGATGCCGATCTCTATGTCACGCTGGAGCCCTGCGCGATGTGCGCGGCGGCGATCTCCTTTGCCCGCATCCGCCGCCTCTACTATGGGGCCGAGGATGAGAAAGGCGGCGGGGTCGATCACGGCGGGCGCTTCTATGCGCAGCCGACCTGCCATCATGCGCCGGAGGTCTATTCCGGCATTGCGGAGCGAGAAGCGGCAACCATTCTGAAGGACTTCTTCGCCAACCGGCGCTGAAGCTTAGCCCTTTGCAAAACTCTCAAGCTCCTCGCCCGAAAGGCGATAGCGGATCCACTCGCTTTGCGGTTTTGCGCCCGTTGCATCATAGGTCCGGATGGCCGGCGTGTTCCAGTCGAGCACGCTCCATTCGAAGCGACCGTAACCGTTTTCCAGCGCGAACTTGGCGAGATGCTTCAGGACCATCGTGCCGATGCCGCGGCCGCGGGCGGCGGGCGTGACATAGAGATCTTCGAGATAGATGCCCGGCCGGCCCTGCCATGTGGAGAAGGTGTAGTACCAGAGCGCGAAGGCCAGCGGTTCGCCGTCCTCTTCGCAGATCAGCGCATCGACCACTGCGTCGGGTCCAAATACGGTCTGCTCCAGTTGTTCGATGCTCGTCTCGACCTGATCTGCCGCCTTCTCGAATTCTGCGAGATCGCAGATGAAGCGGAAGATGGTGGGCGTGTCGGCTATCGTCGCCTTGCGGATTGTGGCGGTCATCTGATGCTCCAGGAATGCCTCACCGTGTGTTGCGGGAGAGGCTTGGGCCGCGCAGGCTACCCCAGTGGCTCGAATTGCCACCCTGGGCCACAGCACGTTCGAGTTCCGTCTCGGCGACAGCAAGGGCGGCTTCGACGAGAAAACCCGGCGCGCACTCGACACCGCCGGCCGACAGCGTCATCGGGCGGGAGCCGCTTTCGTCAAAGGGCAGCTGAATGACCACGACGGCCTGAGAGATGGAGCCAACGGCGAGGGAGGCCAGGATCGGCGTCGAGCCCGGCATGAACACCGCGAGATCATGTTCGCCCACCCGACCGGCAAAATCGACCGGGCGGAGCGTGCTGCGGACTGCGGCGGCGACTGCGAAAAGGGCTGCATCAGCCGCCGTGCTGCCCTGGCTCTTGCGCAGGCTGACAAGACCATCCACCCGCAGCCTGACGAGCTGGCCAATATCGGCCTGATCCGGCTGAAGCTGCATACGCTCGCGGAACACGTCTTCCGTCAACAGTCGTGTTGCCGGATCGTGGCTGCGCTCGCGCACCAGCTCCATGTTGGTGCTGACCAATCTCGCGTTCACCTCGTCCAGCTGGTTGAGGGCGTCGAAGAGGCGGTCTTTCAGCCGGCGGGTCGTTTCGAACTGCCAGAAATGCACGGCGCTAGCCGGGAAGGCGATGACGACCGGCAGAACCAGCGTCATGACAAGTCCCGCGCCTTCGAGGCGGCCGCCCAGGTGCGGCACGACGAGATAGGAAATGGAGAAGGATGCGACCAGCGAGGCCATCGCCGTCAACGCAGCGCGCGAGATCACGTACCGATAAAGACCCGACATGCTCAAGCGCCCGCTTATTCAATTGATTCGCATGTATGTCCAACAATGCGACGGGCGGCAATGCCTGCCCAGGCATCCGCAAACAAAAAAGCCCGAAACCTCGCGGTTCCGGGCTTTCAAATCAACTTTTACGACCTCAGTCGAAAACGTCCCACCACTTGTGCTCGGTCTGCTTGGCGGCGGCGGCCTCTTTCTTGCGCTCACGCTCCTTGACCTTCTCAGGCGTGCCGAGATCGGTCAGTTCGGCCTGGTCAACCTTGCGGTAGTCCAGCGGCGGATCGCTCAGGAAGCGGCGCTTGTCGGAATAGATGCCCTGCTCGATCTTGCGGCCTTCACGATAGGCCTGACGCTGCTCGGCAAGAGACTTGGTCTGATTGGCAGCCGACTGCCCCAGAAGCGGAGAGCGATAGCCGTTGCCCTGCTGGTCGGCTTCCTCGCGCAGGCGCTGACGGGTTTCTTCCGGGCTTTCAACCCATTTCGGATTGTTCTTGGCGTCGGCCAGCGACGGCTGCGGCGGCGCCAGCTGATCCTTGCGCGCCGGCACGACCAGCTTCGGATTGGGCTGGTAGGCGATCTTGTCGTTCTTGGTGTCGGGCGTGATGTCCAGAACGCTGCCGACGTCATCCATCAGATGTTCGGCAGCGGTCTTGTTGGTTCCGTAGGTCGGGCTGCTCACGCAGCCGGTCAGCGCGGCTGCGGATACCGTCACGCCAAGAATACCGACTGCTACTCGAAACCAAGAGGTCATGTTTCTGATTGTCCCTGATGCCTACGGCGCAAACTTGCACGCCTTCTACTACGGCCTATGCCCGGAATTTAAAAGCCATTAACCGAAATTCCGGCCAATTTCGGGCGGAAAATACCGGATGGGTCGCCAAAAGGCAAACCTCATCCGATATTTATACCAAAGATCGTTCAGGCCTTGAAGCCGAGCTCACGAAGAGCCGCCGCATCGCGGGCGGAAACCTCCGGATATTGCGGGTCTGACCCGACATCCTTCGTGACCTTCCACGAACGCGCGCACTTCTTGCCCTCGGCCAACTTCGGCTCGACCGAGACGCCCGCGACCTCATCGAGGCGGAAGGCCTCGACCGGACCTTCCGAGCCGTCCACCACGATATCCGAGGTGATGCAGATCTCGGCGAAGTCCTCGCCCTTCAGCGCTTCCAGAAGCTCGGCATTCGTGACATGCACGACCGGCGCTGCTTCCAGCGACGAACCGATGCGCTTTTCGCGGCGTTCGATTTCGAGTGCGCCGGTGACGACCTTGCGGACTTCGCGGATCTTCGCCCACTTGGCGGCCAGCGCCTCGTTCTTCCAGTCACCAGAGATTTCCGGGAACTGTTCGAGGTGAACCGACACGGCGTCGGGCTTGCGCGACAGCCAGGCCTCTTCCATCGTGAAGGGCAGCATGGGCGCAAACCACAGAACGAGGCTTTCGAACAGCTTGCGGATGACGTGCAGGCTAGCGCGACGGCGTAGCGACGACGGGGCGTCGCAGTAGAGCGCATCCTTGCGGACGTCGAAATAGAAGGCCGAGAGCTCGACATTGGCGAAATCGGACAGCGAGCGCACGACGCGCTTGAAGTCGAATTCGTCATAGCCCTTGCGGACGATCTCATCGAGTTCGGCCAAGCGATGCAGCATCAGCTTTTCGAGCGCCGGAAGGTCGGCATAGGCGATTTCCTCGCCCTTGTCGTGGGCGAGCGTGCCGAGCATCCAGCGGATCGTGTTGCGGATCTTGCGATAGGCATCGATATTGGTCTGGATGATCGTCTTGCCGAGGCGCTGATCTTCCCAATAGTCGGTGTTCATGACCCACAGACGCAGGATATCGGCACCCGATTCCTTCATGACGTCCTGCGGGAAGACCTGGTTGCCCAGCGATTTCGACATCTTGCGGCCGTCTTCGGCCATCGTGAAGCCATGCGTCACGACAGCGTTGTAGGGCGCGCGGCCACGCGTGGCGCAGCTTTCGAGAAGCGAGGAATGGAACCAGCCGCGATGCTGGTCGGAGCCTTCGAGATAGACATCCGCCGGCCACTTGAGGTCCGGGCGGTCTTCCAGCGTGAAAGTGTGCGTCGAGCCCGAGTCGAACCAGACGTCGAGAATGTCGCGGACCTGCTTCCATTCCGACGGATCGTACTTGTTGCCCAGGAACCGCTCTGCGGCGCCGGCGGCGAACCAGGCGTCCGCGCCTTCCTTTTCGAAGGCGTCCAGGATGCGGGCGTTGACCTCGTCATCCACCAGAACCGTGCCGTCTTCCTTGGCGAAAATGGCGATCGGCACGCCCCAGGCGCGCTGGCGCGACAGAACCCAGTCAGGGCGCTGCTCGATCATGCCGCGCAGGCGGTTCTGACCGCCGGCGGGGACGAAGCGGGTCTCGTCGATGGCAGAGAGCGCGCGCGAACGCAGCGTCGATGCGTCGCCCAGGTCCTTGTCCATATAGACGAACCATTGCGGCGTGTTGCGGAAGATGACCGGCTTCTTGGAGCGCCAGGAATGCGGATAGTCATGCTTGATGCGGCCACGGGCGAAGAGGTTGTTCGCATCGATCAGCGCCTTGATGACGCGATTGTTGGCGTCGCCCTTCTTGCCGTTGTCGTCCATGACGCGGGCAGGACCGCCTTCTGCGGACGGGCCAAAGCCCGGTGCGTCTTCGGTGTAGAAGCCGGCGTCGTCGACGGTGAAGGGGATCTTGGTCGAGATGCCGCGCGCTTCGAGCACGCGAGCGGACGCCATCCAGGCATCAAAGTCTTCGCGACCATGGGACGGTGCAGTGTGGACGAAGCCCGTGCCGGCATCGTCGGTGACGTGGTCGCCATCGAGGAGCGGAACCGGGAAGTCGTAGCCGAGGGATGCCAGCGGGTGGGCGCAGGTGATCGCGGCGAGTTCTTCGGCAGTGACGTCTGCCAGTCTTTTGTAGCCAAGTTTGGCCTTCTTGAACGAATCTTCTGCGAGGTTGTCAGCGAAGATAAGCTTTTCACCTGGCTTGGGGCCAAACTCGTTCTCGGCAGATGTCACCTCATACAAGCCGTAGAAAATGCGCGACGAAAATGAAATCGCGCGATTGCCGGGTATGGTCCAAGGAGTCGTGGTCCAGATGACGACGAAGGCACCATTGAGATCGGCGTATTGATCGCCAGCACTGGCCTGCGCCGCTTGGATGCCGTCGCCGCCATCTAAACGGCTGTGCGCAAGTTTTGCAGACTTGATCGGGAACTTCACCCAGATCGTGTCACTCTCGACCTCGTGATATTCCACTTCCGCCTCGGCCAAAGCCGTGCGCTCGACAACCGACCACATGATCGGCTTGGAGCCGCGATAGAGCTGGCCGGACTTGGCGATCTTTAAAAGTTCGCCGGCGATGCGGGCCTCGGAATGGTAGGCCATGGTCGTGTAGGGGTTTTCGAAGTCGCCCTCGATGCCGAGGCGCTTGAATTCGCCCGACTGCACGTCGATCCAGCCCTGCGCGAATTCGCGGCATTCGCGGCGGAATTCATTGATGTCGACTTCGTCCTTGTTCTTGCCCTTGGCGCGATAGGCTTCCTCGATCTTCCATTCGATCGGCAGGCCATGGCAATCCCAGCCGGGAACGTAGTTGCTGTCATAGCCGCGCATCTGGAACGAGCGGGTGATGACGTCTTTCAGAATCTTGTTCAGCGCGTGGCCGATATGGATGTTGCCGTTTGCGTAAGGAGGGCCATCGTGGAGAACGAATTTCTCGCGGCCGGCGGCGGAGGCGCGCAGCTTCTTGTAAAGGTCCATTTTCTGCCAGCGGGCGACGATTTCCGGCTCCTTCTGGGGAAGGCCGGCGCGCATCGGGAATTCCGTCTGCGGCAGATAGAGGGTCGAGGAATAGTCAACTTTATCAGCGGTATCGGTCATGGACGTCTGTCACTCATCGGGTAGCGTGGCCAGGTGCGGGAAAGGCCCACGCATGAAAAACTGCGGGTGGTGTGAAAGTCTGGCGCGGGAGAGAAGCGCCGAAATCCCGGACCCTCGGGCAGGCTCGCGTCACGAGCGCCTCAGAGGGCCGGGCCAATAATTCGGATGATCAAGTTCCACCGGCACGGCATCATAGCGGCCGCTTTCTAGGCGTTTTTGCCACGGTTGGAAAGGGGCGGCAGCGAAGTTTGTTAGGCCACGCCGAGATTGGAGACGCCCGCTGTGGCCCTGCCATCCGGCTCGGTGACGGCCACGGGTCGCGTTTCCTGGGACATCTGCATCGGCACATCGAAGGCGACGATGCGGTCGCGGCCTGAAGTCTTGGCAACATACAGGGCGCGGTCCGCGGCTGCGAATGTGCGGTTGACGTCGCCGGCTGAACCATCAAAGGCGACAAAGCCAGCCGAGAAGGTGACCTTGAAACTGCGCCCTTCGCACGACTGGACCACCTTCGACCCGACAGACCGGCGCAGATCCTCGAGCACCTGCCACGCCTGCCGGGGCTCTCCTGCAGGAAACAGCACCCCGAATTCCTCGCCGCCGAGGCGGCCGAACATGGCGCCGTGCGGCAAGCCGTCGGTAACAGCGGCCGCAAAGGTCTTGAGCGCGACATCGCCCGCGAGATGGCCGTGGGTATCATTGACGGATTTGAAATGGTCGATATCGAGAAGCGCCAGAACGCCGCCGCGACCGATCTGGCTGCCCCAGGCTTCGTAGAACGCCCGCCTGTTCAGCGCGCCGGTCAACGCATCATGGGTGGCCAGATGCCGCTGCCTCTCTGTCGCGCGCTCCAGCTTGACGATCAGGGTCATGATGAAGCTGGCGAGGTTCAGGACGAAAAGCGGCACCGTCGACAGTTCAAGCCATGTCGATTCTGGCAGGCCGTCCACAATTTCCACCGGGAAAGCGAAGGCGAGCAGGCCAACGATCAGGCAGCCCGCAGCATAGACCGCAAGCAGCATGGCAGCGGCTCTGCCAAAGCGCATTTCGGCGGCGCCCGAGCCGGCCCAGACTGCGCGCGCGCCAACGATGAGATTGAACGATGCCCCAAAGTAAATGAGATACATGCCGTCGTCACGACCGCCCGACACAAGCCGAACCAGCACGGCAGCCGTTGCGGTCGCAAGCGCGATAATGATGGGCCATCGTTTTCTGGCCGGCAAGCCGTATAGCTGGCGGTAGCCCAAGGTCACGAAGCCCGTGGCTGCCGTCAGGAAGAACCCCGAGATCCCCGCAACCGCATCAACAGAGACATGGCCGCTTGCAAAAAGGAACAGGGTTCCCACCAGCTGCATCATGCTGGCATCGAACCAGTAACGCGACTCTGTGCCCGGCTCGCCGGCCCACCATGCAAGTCCCGTCACGACGCAGATGACAAGCATCACTGCGTTGACGAAAACAATAACGGTGACAATATCGAGCATCAGTTCCGGCTCCCCCAGTATGAGGGGGACATGCAACACCAAAATAATAAATTCTATGTTTACGTCGATGTAGTCTAGTTACGTAGTGGACGCGACGCGAGCATCTTTTTGCTACATGAAATGTAGCATTGCCTTATATATTTGCCGCCTTTTGCGTTGCGCCGAACAGCTCGGTACGGCTGATGGCGCGGGCGACGAGAATCCCGACAAGCATGGCGGCAACGAAGATGAACGCACTGGAATGGCCAAGGCCAAGGGCAGGGATGGCTGCGCCGGGGCAGAAGCCCGCAATCCCCCAGCCGATGCCGAAGGTTGCGGAGCCGCCAACAAGCTTGCGATCGATGAGCTTCGCCTTGGGCAGAACGAAGGTTTCGCCAAAGACAGGCTTCTGCCGACGGCGGAAGATCAGGGCGTAACCCGGGACCGCGACGACAAGCGCGCCGGCCATGACGAAGATGAGGCTCGGGTCGAACGTGCCGGCCAGATCGAAGAAATTCAGTACCTTGGCCGGGTTACCCATACCCGAGACGACAATACCGAGGCCAAACAGGGCACCAATCAGGAAGACTGTGACGTAACGCATCAGAACCCTCCGAAAACGTGCCGGATGACAAAGGTGGTGGCGAACGCAAAGGCCATGAAGGTGATCGTTGCAACTGCCGAGCGCCTGGAGAAGCGTGCGAGCCCGCAAATGCCGTGGCCGGAGGTGCAGCCGGAGCCGAAGGTGACGCCGATGCCCGTGATCACGCCGCCGATGAGGAGCGCCGGCAGCGGCACAGGCACCTCGAACGCGACCTTCACGCCCGAAAGCGCGAGCGCAGCGGGAGCGAGGACGGCGCCGGCGAGAAACGTCGCCTTCCACGCGCCGTCACGATCGAGCGGGGGTAAGATTCCGCCGATAATCGCCGTCATGCCGGCAATCCGTCCCCAGAACAGCATCAGCGCGACGGCCGACAGGCCAATCAGCAGACCGCCCGCAAACGAGATCAAGGGGGTGAATTCAGTCATCGTGTGTCCTGCATGGTTTGGGAGACGCAATCATAGGCGCCTGCCCACACAAACATAGGTTTCGTTTTATGTTTGCGCAGGCGAGAGCGAAATGCTTTTGCGTCCAGGGATATTCTGATGGCCGGATATTCCGCCGTCAGAAACAGAGCTTCAGGTCGAGCCCTGTCAGGGGGCGGACGCCGGCAAGCAGCGCCTTGGCCTCTTCCTTGTCGCGCATCATCTGTGCGACCAGCGGATCCAGCCCGTCAAACTTGAGCTCCGGCCGCTGGAAGCCGAAGAGCGAAACCGAGGCGACCTCGCCATAAAGATCGCCTTCAAAGTCGAACAGGAAGGTCTCGAGCAGCGCACGACCATTGCTGGTGACGGTCGGCCGGAAACCGTAACTTGCGACGCCATCATAAAGGCCGCCGTTCGGACGACGATAGCGCACGGCATAGATGCCCGGCTTCAACGGATTTTCGAGTGGCAATTCCATGTTTGCGGTCGGGAAGCCGAGCGTGCGGCCAAGCTTCTGACCATGACAGACCTCAGCCTCGACGGTGTAGCGGTAGCCCATCAGGCCGGCTGCGCCGACGACATCGCCGCTCGACAGGAGGTCGCGGATGCGGGTGGAGGAGACGATGTCGGCATTTTCGTCCCGGAAGGCGTCAACCAGCGTCACATCGAAGCCGTGCCGCTTGCCCGCTTCCATGAGGAAGGCCGGCCCGCCTTCCCTGCCCTTGCCGAAATGAAAATCGAAACCGGTGACGACATGCGAGGCGTGCAGCCAGTCCTGCAGAATGGAGGTGACGAAATCTTCCGCCGAGCGCTGCGAGAACGACCGGTCGAAAGGATATTCGACCACCGAGCGGAAGCCCAGCATCTCGATCAGCCGCGCCTTGAGCGGCGCCGGCGTGATCCGGAAGAGCGGCTTGTCCGGGTTGAAGACCGTGCGCGGATGCGGTTCGAAGGTCAGGACCAGGGCGGGCACGCCACGCTTTTCAGCCTCTTCCAAAGCGCGGGCGAGAACCGCCTGGTGACCACGGTGGACGCCGTCGAAGTTGCCGATCGCCACGACGCCGCTTTTGAGCGCCTCCGGCAAGGGTTCGCGTTTCTCATTGCGATGGAAAACTGTCATTCGCGTCAAGCCAGCCTCGGCATCCACCATGTCGGCGATACCCGTTCGCGTTCAAAATAATCATGCATGGCTGCCTCGTCGGTAAGCCCGGCCCTGGCATATTCACCTGCGTGAATTCCGTCGCTGATATAAAGGAGATCGAAGCCGCAGGACAGCGCGCCGCGCACGTCCGTGGGCATCCCGTCGCCGATGGCGAGAACACGAGCCTTGTCGAAGTCGCCACGAAGCGCCTTCGCCTCGGCCAGTGCCGCCTCGTAGATCGGAGGGTGCGGCTTGCCGGCATAGCGCGTCTCACCGCCCATTTCGGCGTAGATCGCGGCCAGCGCACCAGCGCATGGGACAAGTTTATGACCACGCTCAACGATCAGATCGGGATTGGCGACGATCATCGGCAGTTTCCGGCGGCTGAGCTGCTCGAGCATGTCGCGATACTCTTCCGGCTGCTCCTCTTCGTCGTTGAAGAGGCCAGTGCAAACGATAACGTCCGCCTCATCGGCTGAAACCAGTTCGACATCCAGTCCGGCAAATAGCGAAAGATCCTGGCTTTGCCCGATGAGAAACGCCCGCGGCGGCGCTTTTTCAATCAGCTTTCTCGTCACATCGCCCGAAGAAACGATGGCATCGTAGGCCGTATCCGGAACGCCAAGCTGATCGAGCATGAGCTTGACGCGGTCGGATGGTCGCGAGGCGTTGGTAATCAGCACCACGGATGTGCCGCGCGCACGCGCCTCAGACAGGGCCATGCCGGCAGATGGAAAGGCATCGATCCCGTTATGGAGGACGCCCCAAACGTCGCTGAGGATCACGTCATATCGGGCGGCAATATCAGCAAGTCCGCCAATCCGTTCGGCCATTCGTCAAAACCTCATATCTTTCCACCCGGTCAAATCGCAAACCGGCGAAGACTTGGCAAGGGGTTTGGTGCGCTGCGAAGGATTGGCGGGAACAAAACGGCGGGTGCGCCATTTAAGCGGCATCACGTTCAACATGTTTCAGAAGGACATTGCCCTTGCAGAACAGAAACAGCCTCCTCTACGTCATCGTTGGCGCGCTCGTCGTCGTCGTTGTGGGCATGGGTGCCTATATCTATAACGAGAAGCAGAAAGAGGACACCGTTCAGCTGAAGATCGGCGAACAGGGCGTTTCGATCGAGAAGAAATAGGCCGCAGCTCTGGTTGCCGGGCCTTTAACCTTCATCAAAAATTCGCAGATTTTTTAAAAGGGCCGTCCTTGACTCAGGGAAGGCCCTTTCCTATTTCTCCCTCGCTAGCACTCGCCGAGTGCGAGTGCTAATAACATTCGGGTAGGTAACACACCTTCTCTGTCATTTGATCGAGGGATTCAAGAATGGCAAGCATCTCTTTCCGTCCGCTCCACGACCGCGTCGTTGTTCGTCGCGTCGAATCTGAAGAAAAGACCCGTGGCGGCATCATCATTCCGGACACCGCCAAGGAAAAGCCGGCTGAAGGCGAAATCGTCGCCGTCGGTTCGGGCGCCCGCAAGGACAATGGCGAAGTTGTCGCTCTCGACGTCAAGGTCGGCGACCGCGTTCTGTTCGGCAAGTGGTCCGGCACTGAAGTCAAGGTGAACGGCGAAGACCTTCTGATCATGAAGGAAGCCGACATCATGGGCGTTATCGGCTGATCCAGCCAAACGCCTTTCGTCACCCATTCCAGAAGTCTTGAAATTGGGCGAAACGCCCGGGAGTTTTTCAAATGGCTGCTAAAGAAGTCAAATTCGGCCGCTCTGCACGCGAGAAGATGCTGCGCGGCGTCGACATCCTCGCTGATGCCGTAAAGGTCACGCTCGGCCCGAAGGGTCGTAACGTTGTTATCGACAAGTCCTTCGGCGCTCCGCGCATCACCAAGGACGGCGTATCGGTCGCCAAGGAAATCGAACTCGAAGATAAGTTCGAAAACATGGGCGCCCAGATGGTCCGCGAAGTTGCTTCGAAGACCAACGACATCGCCGGCGACGGCACCACGACTGCAACCGTTCTTGCCCAGGCGATCGTTCGTGAAGGCAACAAGGCCGTTGCAGCCGGCATGAACCCGATGGACCTGAAGCGCGGCATCGACCTGGCAGTCGCCGAAGTCGTCGCAGCACTCGCCAAGGCCACCAAGAAGATCAAGACCTCGGAAGAAGTCGCTCAGGTCGGCACCATCTCGGCAAACGGCGAGAAGGAAATCGGCGAGATGATCGCTTCGGCGATGCAGAAGGTCGGCAACGAAGGCGTCATCACGGTTGAAGAAGCCAAGACCGCCGAGACCGAGCTCGAAGTCGTCGAAGGCATGCAGTTCGACCGCGGCTACCTCAGCCCCTACTTCATCACCAACCCGGACAAGATGATCGCCGAGCTCGAGGACGCCTACATCCTCCTGCACGAGAAGAAGCTGTCCAACCTCCAGGCCATGCTGCCGGTCCTCGAAGCCGTCGTGCAGACCTCGAAGCCGCTGCTCATTATCTCCGAGGACGTCGAA
>DATMTA010000013.1:0-1663 GCA_035565055.1 Ensifer sp. | reverse complement strand
CAGTCTTTTCATTTCCAAAGACCAACGCTGCACGCGCCGCCCCGACAGGAGTGCGACGTGTATGGCATTTTCTGTGCCCAAAGCCAAACTTAATTCGGCGTTACTAAAGCTTCCGCAGACGTTTGGCGAGGGGGTTTGCTGGCTGCCGGCGTATAAAATGCGCCTGCGACCGTCTTCCGCGCCATCCGCAGCCTCGATGATCCAGCCGGCCTTGCCCGACTTGACGGCGGCCAGCGCTTTTTCGAAACCGTTGACGATCCCGCCTTCACGCCGCGCCAGACCGAGAAGATCGAGGCAGCGGCGGCGCAGCAAATCGTGCACCAAAGGAATGAGATTGGACTCGGCCTTGACCTGTCGCTTGGCCGCCCGACTGAATATGTTCTTTTTCAGCGCGATTTCAAGGGCACCGCGTTCCGAAGCGACCCACAGGCCGCGACCCGGCAGCTTGTGGGCGATGTCCGGCGTCAGCACCCCATCCGGAGACACGACAAATCGGATGAGACCGTCCGTGGGGACAGTCTCACCGCTGGCAATATCACGGCGCCGCGGCTGACCCTTAGGCGTTTCACCAAGGACCAGCGCATCATCAGTATCGGTTAAAAGCGCGGGCTCATTGTTCGGAGTCGGCGACATTTTCGCCCTCCTCAGCAAATGCACCGGCTTCCTCATAAGCCTCTTCCTCGGCTTCCTCGACAACCGGAGCCTCGATCCAGCCGGCGGCAACGCGGGCATTAAGGATCAGGGCCTCAGCATCGGCCACCGACAGGTTGAATGATTCCAGGGCGCCGGGGACGCGCACGCGCTCGCCGCCTTTTTGCTCGAAGCCGCCACGGATTTCATCGGTCGCCAGGTCGGCCAGGTCTTCGATCGTCTTGACGCCGGCCTGACCGAGGGCCACCGCCATCGGCAGGGTGATGCCCTGAATATCCAGCACGCCATCCTCGACGCCCAGTTCCTTGCGCTTGTTGTCCTGCTCGGTGGCTTCGCGTTCGAGATAGTCACGGGCGCGGGCCTGGAGCTCGGAAGCGGTCTCCTCGTCGAAGCCTTCGATGACGGCGATTTCGTTTTCATCAACGAAAGCGAGGTCCTCGATCGAACTGAAGCCTTCAGTGACCAGGAGCTGCGCGATGACTTCATCGACATCGAGCGCTTCCTGGAAGAGGGCGGTACGCTCGGCAAATTCCTTCTGGCGGCGCTCACTGTCCTGCGACTCGGTAATGATATCGACCTGCCAGCCGGTCAGTTGCGAAGCCAGGCGAACGTTCTGGCCGCGACGGCCGATGGCCAGCGACAACTGTTCGTCCGGCACAACCACTTCGACGCGGTCTTCTTCTTCATCAAGCACGACCTTGGAGACTTCGGCCGGGGCCAGGGCATTGACGATGAAGGTGGCTTCATCGGGCGACCACTGGATGATGTCGATCTTTTCGTTTTGCAGTTCGGCGACAACCGCCTGAACGCGCGAGCCGCGCATACCGACGCAGGCGCCGACCGGATCGATCGAGTTGTCATTCGACAGGACGGCCATCTTGGCGCGCGACCCCGGATCGCGCGACACCGACTTGATCTCGATCACGCCGTCATAGATTTCCGGCACTTCCTGCGCGAACAGCTTGGCCATGAAGCCGCCGTGAGCGCGCGACAGCATGATCTGCGGGCCCTT
>DATMTA010000012.1:0-21534 GCA_035565055.1 Ensifer sp. | reverse complement strand
CACCGGCTGCTGCGTGCGCGTCTGCGATTCCGGCTGGCGCGGCGCGGGAGCCGGCTGCGTCTGCTGTACGGGTGTGATTACTTTTTCGTCTTCGGGGCGGTTGATGCGACGCTTGCGCGTTTCGACCACGACCGCCTTGGTGCGACCCCGACCCATATCCTGGCGGACGGTTCCCTGGCTGAAGCCGGAAGGCTTGAGGGTAAGCGTCTTCTTGCCAGCCATGCCGGTCTTGTCGTCGTTGTTGTCTGTCATTCCGTTCCAGTTCCTCAGGGACCGGATACGGAATCGTCTCTACCGATCCGGTCGTTCAATCGTTCAATAATGAGATTTGCAAACCGGCGAGAGCCGGGACTTTCAGCACTTGTTCATCAGGGCACCTGAACCCTTCTCCCTTGCATTGCCGAGGCTTTGAAAGCGCTCAAGCAGTCTTGCGCGCTTCACTACACCCTCTCCGGCCTTTCCTGCAAGCACACATGCGTGAATAAAACCATTCTCGCCCATCAGCCTGACCATTTCTTCGGCAGAAAACGGCCGGTAGGCGGGTATTTCCTCATCCGTCTCGGCAAGCATATGAAAAGCCTTGCGTGCCTGCCCCACTTTGCGCACGCCGTCATCGGCGGCGTCCTGGGCATGAAGCACGGCAATCGCCTTGCCGGAGCGCACGGCGCTGTCGACCTTGGCAAAGCCGGAAACGAACTCGCCGGCCTTGCGCGCCATGTTGATCATGCCGGCAAGATCGGCGGCCAGAAGATTTTCCACCTGATCGGCAAGACCGTCCGGTACCGTCACCTTGTTCTTGAGCGCGCGGGCGAAGAGGTTCTTGGCGATTGCCTTCTCCAGAACCGCCCGCTCTGCCTTGACCCAGCAGCCGCGGCCGGGAAGCTTGCGCTTGATATCCGGCACCACGGTTCCGTCGGGGGCCGCCACGAAGCGGATCAGGTCATCGACCGATCCGCTTTCGCGCGTCACGATACATTGGCGGCCGTTCACGTCAGAAATGTCCTCATCTTCCGTCATGAACGGCCCCCAATCTCCAAGACGCCTTTAAATCAGGCGTCCTGCTCCTCGTCGCCGGCCACTTCCTCGGTCTCGGCAGCGAGATCGTCTTCGGTGATCCAGCCGGCTGCGAGGCGGGCCTGAACGATCATGGCTTCGGCTTCGGTGCGCGAGATTTCCACGTCGGAGAAGATGCCCGGGAACTTCTTCGTCTCGCCGTTCTTTCGCTCCGACCAGCCGATGAGGTCGTCCGCGGCGCAGCCGGCGAAGTCTTCCATCGTCTTGATGCCGTCCTTACCGAGCGCGACCAGCATCTTGCGGGTCATGCCGTCGATGGAAAGCAGTTCGTCGGACACGCCAAGCTTCTTGCGCTCTTCGTCGAGTTCGGCATCCAGGCGTTCCAGATAGTCGCGGGCGCGGTTCTGGATTTCCTGTGCCGTTTCTTCGTCGAAGCCGTCGATGGAGGCGATTTCGTCGAGATCGACGTAAGCCACTTCCTCGATCTGGGCGAAGCCTTCGGAGGCGAGAACCTGACCGACCATTTCGTCGACATCGAGGGCATCCATGAACAGCTTGGAGCGTTCGTTGAATTCCTTCTGGCGGCGCTCGGACTCTTCCTGCTCCGTCATGATGTCGATGTCCCAGCCCGTGAGCTGCGAAGCCAGACGCACGTTCTGGCCGCGACGGCCGATGGCGAGCGACAGGTGCTCGTCCGGAACCACGACTTCGATGCGCTCTGCATCCTCGTCAAGCACGACCTTGGCGACTTCCGCCGGCTGAAGTGCGTTGACGATGAAGGAAGCCGGATCCGGCGACCACGGAATGATGTCGATCTTTTCGCCCTGCAGTTCGCCGACAACGGCCTGAACGCGCGAACCGCGCATACCGACGCAGGCGCCGACCGGATCGATCGACGAATCGTTCGAGATGACGGCGATCTTGGCGCGCGAACCCGGATCGCGGGCCACCGACTTGATCTGGATTATGCCGTCGTAGATTTCAGGCACTTCCATGGTGAAGAGCTTGACCATGAACTGCGGATGCGTGCGCGACAGGAAGATCTGCGGGCCACGCTGTTCGCGGCGTACGTCATAGACATAGGCGCGGACGCGGTCGCCATAGCGCATGGTTTCGCGCGGGATCATCTCGTCACGACGGATGATGCCTTCGCCACGGCCGAGATCGACGATGGCATTGCCATATTCGACGCGCTTGACCGTGCCGTTGACGATCTCGCCGATGCGATCCTTGAATTCGTCGAACTGACGGTCACGCTCGGCTTCGCGCACCTTCTGCACGATGACCTGCTTGGCCGACTGGGCGGCGATGCGGCCGAAATCCATCGGCGGCAGCGGGTCGGCAATGTAGTCGCCGAGCTTGGCATCGACGTTACGGTCGCGGGCGAGTTCCAGAGCGATCTGGGTCGAATAATCCTCGACCTTCTCGACCACTTCGAGAAGACGCTGCAGGCGGATTTCGCCGGTCTTCGGGTTGATGTCGGCCTGGATGTTCGATTCCGTGCCGTAGCGGGAGCGGGCCGCCTTCTGGATCGCATCGGCCATGGCGGCCAGGACGATCTCACGGTCGATGACCTTTTCGCGCGCAACAGCATCCGCAATCTGCAGAAGCTCAAGCCGGTTCGCACTCACTGCCATTTCATTCGTCTCCATTTGAGGACCGGGGCATTACGTTCAGGCCCGGCGGTCAATCGTCTTGGGGTTCTTCATTCTCGTTGGCGGCCTCGCGGGCGGCTGCCTTTGCATCCTTGTCCGCCTTCAGCGCATCGCGGATCAGGTCGTCGGTCAGGATCAGCCGCGCTTCGGACAGCGCCGAATAGGGGATCTCGACCGTCAGCTCTTCGCCGTAAGCCGGCTGGTCGCGCTCGACGGTAAAGCCCGTGTCACTTGCCGCCACCAGCTTGCCGCGAAAGCGCTTGCGGTTATCGACAATCACGGACGTCTCGCACTTGAGCAAGTGGCCGATCCACTTTTCGAAATCGGACTTGCGCACCAGCGGCCGGTCGATGCCGGGCGACGACACTTCCAGATGATACGCCTTATCGATCGGATCTTCCACATCGAGAACCGGCGAAACGGCCATGGAGACCTGCTCGCAATCCTCGACGGTCATCGTGCCGTCGAAACGCTCGGCCATGATCTGCAGCGTCAGGCCGTTCTGCCCGGAGAGGCGAACGCGCACCAGATTGTAGCCCATGGACTGAAGCAGCGGCTCGATCATCTGCGCGATGCGCAGGTCAAGACCCGTTTCGGTGATCAGACGCGCTTCCGGCGCGAATTCGGTATCGGACAAGGCCGTTTTCCCAAGCGTTAAAGAAGTCTCTATCCCGCCGGCAGGTAACAAAAAAGAGCGGGACCTCGCGGACCCACTCTTCATCTACCGATCAAGAATTTGAGGCTCCTATAGGCCGATTTCGGCTAAAAGGCAAGCGAATTGCGAGGCTCGCACTTTTCTCAGGCATCCAACACATTCTGCCATAGGCCCGCCTTGTCTTCCTGACTATAGTCAACGAATCCCGCAGCAGCAAAGCAATCCGCACCCATGCCAGACAGAAAACCGCTCTTCGCGCCGCTCTCCAACACGACGTATCGCGATTTGTGGATCGCCAACAACATTTCCAATCTCGGCGGCCTGATCCAGGGCGTGGGGGCCGCCTGGATGATGACCTCGATCTCGGCGTCGGAAAACATGGTGGCGCTCGTGCAGGCCTCTACCACGCTGCCGATCATGCTCTTCTCGATCCTGTCGGGGGCGCTTGCCGACAATTTCCAGCGGCGTCAGGTGATCCTGTCTGCACAGATCTTCATGTTCGTGGTCTCGGTCCTGCTGGCCGTCTTCGCCTATATCGGCTGGATCGGCCCGTGGACGCTGCTGGCCTTCACCTTTCTCATCGGCTGCGGCACGGCGCTGAACAATCCGGCCTGGCAGGCCTCGGTCGGCGACATGGTCCCAAGGCAGGATGTGGCGGGTGCGGTCTCGCTGAACTCCATGGGCTTCAACATGACGCGGAGCGTCGGCCCCGCACTCGGTGGCGCCATCGTCGCCTTCGGCGGCGGCGCTGCCGCCTTTGCGGCCAATGCGGCAAGCTATCTGGCGCTGATCTACGCGCTCTTCCGCTGGGAAAGCCCGGAAAAGACGCGCCTGCTTCCGCGCGAGGATATCGGCCCGGCCGTCGCCGCCGGCCTCCGCTATGTCGCCATGTCGCCCAAGCTGCTCAAGGTTTTCTTCCGCAGCTTCGTCTTCGGCCTCTCCTCGATCGCCATCCTCGCCCTCATGCCTATCGTGGCAAAAGACCTGATTCAGGGCGGTCCATTGACCTACGGTCTGCTGCTCGGCGCCTTCGGCATCGGAGCCATCGGCGGGGCGTTCGCCAATGGCTGGCTGCGCGAGAAGCTGACAAGCGAAAACATCGTGCGCCTCTCCTTCGCCGGCTTCGCGCTTTCAGAAGCCGCCATGGGTGCGACCGGCAACGGCATCATCTCCGGCCTCGCGGCAGTCGTGGCCGGCGGTTGCTGGGTGATTGCGCTCTCGCTCTTCAACACGATCGTGCAGCTCTCGACCCCGCGCTGGGTTGTCGGTCGCGCCGTCTCCTTCTACCAGACCGCCTCCTTTGGCGGCATGGCGGCGGGAAGCTGGCTCTGGGGTTCGGTTGCGGAAAGCTCTGACAGCGCCACGGCACTTTCCATTGCCGCCATCGTCACGGCGGTCGGCGTTGTCATCGGCTTCTTCCTGCCCATGCCCGTCTTCGAGGAACTGGACCTCGACCCGCTCGATCGCTTCCGCGAGCCCGACCTCAATCTCGAAATCCTGCCCCGCAGCGGGCCCATCGCCATCAATATCGACTACGAGATCGCCGACCAGGACGTCGGCGAATTCCTCAAGCTGATGGTCGAGCGCCGGCGCATCCGCATTAGGGATGGCGCGAAGGCCTGGGCGCTGATGCGCGATCTCGAAAACCCGCATATCTGGACCGAGACCTATCATACCCCGACCTGGGTGGATTACGTCCGCCACAACCACCGCCGCACCAAGGCCGATGCGCTGAACTTCGACCAGATCCGCGCCCTGCATCGCGGCGAAGGACCGCCCAAAGTCCATCGCATGATCGAACGGCAGGTCATCCCGCCGTCCGACGATGTCTTCCACAAGTCGCATATCGTGCCGCATTGAGCGGCACGGGATGACTCAAGCCTTCTCGGCAATCACAACAGCCGTATCGAGCATGAAGCTGCCATCCGCCTCGAAGGCAAAGTGCTTCGCGACTTCCGCCGGAGCCTGCTGTTGAAGCGCGCGGATCGCCGCAGCATTGATCTCCGGCGTGCGGATGCGCTTGATCCAGGACGAAAACTCGAGCCGGATGCGCAGGCGCTTGACCTCGCGAACCACAAAACCGGCCCCTGTCACCATGGTCTCCCACTCGCTGACCTTGAAGTCGCGGACATGTGACGGGTCGCGCAGCAATTCGATCGATTGGAGCCAGGTGTCGATCAACGGGTCCTCATGCGCCACCGCATCGGCAAACAGCGCCAGCGCGCCGGGCTTGGCGGCGCGGTACATCTGCGCCAGACCCGCCGGCACGTCGCGCCAGTGATGCGCGCTGAAACGCGTCGCCACGACATCGAAGGAATTGTCGGGACAGGGCAGCTGTTCCGCCGCACCATTCTTGGTCACGACATTGCCAAGCCCGCGTTTGGCCGCCTCGCCCGCCACCGTCTGCAGCATGTCGGTCGACAGGTCGTAAGCCACGATCTTCGCCACATGCGGCGCCAGCCGGAAGGTCACATGACCGCCGCCGCAGCCCATGTCGAGAGCGATGGCTTGCCGCCGCTCGCCAACCGCGCGCTCCATGATATCGAGATCCTCGCCGGCGCTATGCACGGCACTTTCGAGATAGGCGCGCGCTTGCTGGCCGAATTGCTCGGTGACGAAACTGGCATGGGATTTTTGGGGCTTATCGGTGCTCGCCGACATCGTTCTCTTCCTTCAGGATTCTTTGCATTGACAGGAGGCAATCTGACAGCAATTTGTACTGGTACAAGATGAGCACTTATCCTGGTATAAAATCCACCATGAACGACGCATCCGCCAACAAGCGCCTGGGCGATTTCATCCGCGCGCACCGCGAACGGCAACCCGCGCCGCCCAATGCCGCGAACCGCCGCCGCACAC
The DNA here is from genome assembly GCA_035565055.1 of Ensifer sp. GTDB lineage: Bacteria > Pseudomonadota > Alphaproteobacteria > Rhizobiales > Rhizobiaceae > Ensifer_A. The sequence continues at coordinate 15,351 of DATMTA010000012.1, read as the reverse complement.
CCGGCCTGCGTCGCGAGGAGCTGGCCGATGCCGCCGGAATCAGCGCGACTTGGCTCACCTGGCTGGAACAGGGCCGGGAGGTGAAGGCCTCCGTGCCAGCCTTGGTCAGGCTTTCGAATGCGCTGCGTCTGACACCCGCCGAACGCGCCTCGCTTTTCGATCTGGCCGGCAAGCGCGACCCCGACGAAACGGTTCCGGACGAGACCGATCTGCCGGCGGAACTGCTGGCGCTGCCTTCCGGCTTCTCAGGCCCCGCCTATCTTCTCGATCATCTCTGGACGGCGCGCGCCTGGAACGAGGCGGCGGCCGATCTTTTTGCCGGTTGGCTCGACAAGGAAACCAGTGAGCGAAACCTGCTCGCCTTCGTCTTCCTGTCACCCGAGGCACGAACGCTCATCGGCAACTGGCATGACCGCGCCAGCCGTCTGGCCGCGGAATTCCGCGCCGATTTCAACCGTCATCCCGACGACGAAGCGATGGGCCAACTCGTGGCCGATCTCACCGCAAGGAGCCCGGAATTTGCCCGCCTCTGGAAAGCCCAGACCGTGCTGGGCCGCGAAGGCGGCGAGCGCGATTTCAGCCATCCGGCGCACGGCGCGCTGTCCTATCACCAGACCACGCTGCTCGTCGCCGCGCGGCCGGATGTGAAGCTCGTCTGCCTCACTGCTCGCTGAGCTTCATGTCCGGATCGTATTTCTTGCCCCGGACCTTCTTCACGACCGCCTGGCCGCATTTCATCGTGCCGGTCGATGCATCGAAGGCATAGGTCGGCGAGCCTTCAAGAGACCAGCCCTTGTTCAGCGCCGCCGTCACCTTGTGGCAGAACGTGGCGTCATCCGGACCGGTGAGAAAACGATAGAGCTTCATGGATTTTCCTTCCCTTCAGAGCAATTCCAGCAAAAGTGTGTCGCGATTTTGCGTCCGGAATTGCGTAAAACAAACAGTCTAGGATGAAACGAGCGCGAGAAGTTTCCGCGCCTCTTCGAGATGAAGCCTTTCGACCATCTCGCCGTCGATATTGATCGCGCCCTGCCCCACGGCTTCGGGCGCATCAAAGGCCGCAACAATCTTCCGCGCCGCGGCAATCTCCTCGTCCGACGGACCGAAGCGGCGGTTAGCCGGTTCGATCTGCGCCGGATGGATCAGCATCTTGCCGTCGAACCCCATGGCGCGGCCTTCCGCGCATTCGGCGTCGAAAGCGGCGAGATCGCGAAAGTCGTTCGAGACGGCATCGATCGGCGCGACGCCATAGGCGCGGGCCGCCAGGACGACCTGCATCAGCCACGGCACCAGAACGCGCCGGTCGGGCCCGCGCGGCACTTTCGTGTCCTTGCGCAGATCGTTGAGCCCGACAATCAGCGCGGCAAGGCGTGGCGCATGGGCCTCGGCAATCGCAGCCGCATTCAAGACGCCCTTCGGAGTCTCGATCATCGCCATGAGCCGCGTATCGGCGAGCCCCGCCTTGTCCAGCATAGCCGCAACTTCAGTAAGGTCGGCAGCGCTCTCCACCTTCGGCACCAGCACCGCGTCCGGCCGACAATGCGCAACCGCCTGAAGATCGGCACCGCCCCAAGGCGAAGACAGCGAATTGATGCGAATGACGTGCTCGACGCCCGGCTTCGCCCCTGCGGCAAAGTGGCCGATCAGGGCTTCGCGCGCCGCCGCCTTCATGTCGGGCGCAACCGCATCCTCGAGATCGTAGATTGTTGCATCGCACTCCAGAATCGCAAGCTTTGCCAGAGCCTTGGCATTGGAGGCGGGCAGGCAGAGCATGGAGCGGCGAAAGGGAGCGTCAGTCATGCCGCAATCTTTGGCGCGGAATGGGCAGGCTCGCAAGAGCAATATCTTCGCAAGCTGCCCTTGTGTGGACGCATTTGCCCTCCCAAATGTGGTTCAAGCTGAAAGGAAAATTCCAAATGATCATGCTCAGGACCGTTGTTTTCACCGTCATCGGGCTTGCCGTCGCGCTGCTTGCGACGCTGTTCACCGCGTCCCTCGTTGTTGCCTTCGCCGGCATTGCAACCGTGCTTCTCGCAGGCCGCGCGCTGACGATGAAGATGCAGCCGAAGGCTCAGCCGGCCTATGTCCGTGCCGACCGCAACCGCGCGAACCGTGCCCAGCCGGTCCGCATCTGGAACGACGGCCGCGGCACGATCATCGACATGTAAGGAACGCAGCCGGCCGGAAACGGCCCGCAAGATTCCCCTTCATTTCGGACGCCGTTTGTTTTAAAGGCAGGTCAGTTTTACATTTCTGACACGATTGAAGGCGAGACCATGGACAAGTTTGTCAAGCTCACCGGCGTTGCAGCGCCCTATCCGGTCGTCAATATCGACACGGACATGATCATCCCCAAGGACTACCTGAAGACGATCAAGCGCACCGGTCTCGGTGCTGGCCTGTTCGCCGAAGCCCGCTTCAAGGAAGACGGTTCGGAAAACCCCGATTTCGTCCTCAACAAGCCCGCCTATCGCCATGCTTCGATCCTCGTCGCCGGCGACAATTTCGGCTGCGGCTCCTCGGGCGAACATGCGCCGTGGGCGCTTCTCGACTACGGCATCCGCTGCGTGATCTCCACCAGCTTCGCCGACATCTTCTACAACAACTGTTTCAAGAACGGCATCCTGCCGATCACCGTCACGCCGGAAGAGCTGGAAAAGCTCCTCGACGACGCTTCGCGCGGCTCCAATGCCGTCCTGACCGTCGATCTCGAAGCGCAGGAAATCACCGGCCCGGATGGCGGCAAGATCTCGTTCTCGATCGATGAGTTCAAGCGCCACTGCCTGCTGAACGGCCTCGACGATATCGGCCTGACGCTCGAAAAGGCTTCCGCCATCGACGCCTACGAGAAGAAGGCTGCCAGCGCCCGCCCGTGGGCCTGAGGCGCCGGTTGACCTTATGGGTCGATTATCATGATCTAGCCCGGTAGCCGGACCTGCGGCTGCCGGGTTTTCTTTTATGCCAAGCGGAGGACCACCCCGTGCATATCGGTCTGTTTGTCGATGCGAAACTGCCGCCGGAACGCTACGGTGGGACGGAACGCGTCGTCCTCTGGCTGGGCCGCGCCCTGATCGAACTGGGCCACAAGGTGACCTATTTTGCCCATGCCGGCTCCCGCGTCGACTTCGCCGAGGTGGGCCCTGCCCATGGGCCGGGCCCCGACCGCTCGGTTTTGCCAGCGGACCTGAGCATCCTGCATTACCACGGCGGTGTGGTGCCCGAAGACCCTGGCCTGCCGGTCTGCCAGACTGTGCACGGCAATTCGCGCCTCGCGCTGACCTATCATCAGAATTCAATTTTCGTCTCGGCAAACCATGCCCGCAATCACAACGCCATCGCCTTCGTGCACAATGGTATGGACGCGACCGGCCTGCCCGAGCCGGATTTCAGCCGGGGAAACGGCCCTTTCGTCTTTCTCGCCAAGGCGGCTTGGAAGGCGAAGAACGTCAAGGGCGCCATCGAGGTCGCCCGCAAGGCCGGCGGCTGCATCGAAGTCCTGGGCGGCACGCGGCTGAACCTCAAGATGGGATTCCGCCTGACGCTCGATCCTCGCGCCCGCTTTCATGGCATGGTGGGCGACGCCGAGAAATCCCGTTACCTGATCCATTCGCGCGGTCTGATCTTTCCGGTTCTCTGGAACGAGCCCTTCGGTGTCGCGGTGGCCGAGGCCATGTATTTCGGCACACCGGTATTCGCCACGCCCTACGGCTCGCTGCCGGAACTCGTGACACCTGAAACCGGCCACCTCTCGGCCAGCGCGTCGGAGCTGGCAGAGGCCGCACGCGACCCCGCCCGCTACGACCGCCGCGCCATCCATGCCTACTGGCAGAACCATTTTTCCGCCCGCAAGATGGCGCTGAAATATCTCGATTATTACCAGCGCATCCTCGACGGCGAAGCGCTGCATCCCGGCCCGATCAAGGCGCCGGCAACGCGGACGAGCGAGCTTCTGCCCTGGCTGCCGTGAGATAGGCGGAAATGCCTCTCCCCGCCGCACGTCCGGTCGCAAGACACGCGGTCAGCAGATAGCCGCCGGTCGGCGCTTCCCAGTCGATCATCTCGCCGGCCACGAAGACGCCGGGCATTGCCTTCAGCATGTAGGCGTCATTGAGCTCGCCCCAGCGGATGCCGCCCGCAGACGAAATCGCCTCGGCAATCGGCCTCGGCCGCGCGACCGGTAAAGGCAGTGCCTTTATAAAGCCGGCTATCTTTTGCGGCGGCTGGCTCGAAATATCCGGCACGAGCTCACGCAGCAGCGCTCCCTTCACCCCCTCGATCCCGGCCGCCTTGCGCAGCCGGTTGGAGAAGCTGACCTTGGCCGGCAGTCGCGAAAGATCGCCGGCTATGCGTGTCTCGCTGCGGCCTGGCGCGAGGTCGAGAACAAGCGCCGCCCGGCGCTGGCTCTCCAGCGCGTCGCGCAGCGCTGCCGAATGGGCATAGACGAGGCTACCCTCGATGCCGTGACGGCTGATGACGAATTCGCCGGGAATGCTGCCCGCCGCCGATGTGGCCGTCACGGACTTGAGCGGCGCTCCGGCAAAGCGCTCGCGAAAGCTCTCGCTCCAGGAAACGTCGAAGCCGCAATTGGCTGGTTTCAGGGGCGCAATTTCGATTCCTGCCGAGCCCAGGATCGTGGTCCAGGCGCCATCCGAACCCATGCGCGGCCAGCTCGCGCCACCCAGCGCCAGAAGACAGGCGTCAAAACCGACAAACTTTTCCCCGCCGGGCGTCTCAAAGCGGAGCAGTCCTTCGGAAAAGCCGCTCCAGCGATGACGTGTGTGAAACACCACCCCGAGGCCGGACAGCCGGCCGAGCCAAGCCCGCATCAGGGGTGAGGCTTTCATGACCTTGGGAAACACACGGCCCGAAGATCCGGTGAAGCATTCACCACCAAGGCCATCTGCCCAGGCGATCACATCCCTCGGCCTGAAGGCATCGAGAGCCTTCCGGAGCGGCGACACAGCCGCGCCATAACGCGAGACGAAGGCCTCGTAAGCCTCCGAATGCGTCAGGTTCAGCCCGGTCTTGCCGGCCAGCAGAACCTTGCGACCGAAGGAGGGCATGGCGTCGAAGACATGAACCTCATGACCACCCGCCGCCAGAACTTCCGCCGCCGCGAGGCCTGCGGGTCCGCCGCCGACAATCGCGACACCCACCCTTTGCGTGGCAGGAGCGGCTTGAACAATGTCCATCATTGGCTTGCCGCCAGACGTCGGCCAAGTGTGAAGGGCGCGATCAGCGTACGGCCGACGGCGTCAAAGACGTAGACCCCCGCCTGCCCGAGCCTCAGCGCATCGCCACCCTTGTCGCTTTGCTTGCGCATCTCCGGATAGATGGCGGCAAGCGCGGCAAAACCATTGTGCTTGAACGTATCATCCGTCTGCACGCTGGAAATGTCGATGAACTGGATATTCACCTCCCTCGCACCTGCCTGAACCCGCGGATCGCTGATGTCGATGCTGCCGATCCGCATCTGGTCGAGCGAGATGAAGCTCGAGACCGAGAGCGCGATATCGTCCTTGGAGACAAGGATGGTCATCGGCTGTTTCATCCGGCCGATCTTCTGCATCTGCGCGAGAAACACGATACCGTCGATATCCGGCGCCGCCAGAACCACTTTCAGCCGGTCGAGCACCGCCTGCTGGCCGGTGAGCTTCAGCTGGCGCAGCGCCTCGCTGGTCAACCACCCGCCCATGCTGTGGGCGATGAGCGTGATTTCGCCCGCCCGGCGCGCCTTGACGGCCATGGTGAGCAATTCGGTCAGCTGGTCGCGCGACGCTGTCGCCGTCGCCTTGTCCGCCAGATAGCCGGAAATGCTGCCGGCAGACGGCCAGGCAAACAGCACCGACACATCATCAAGCTCAGGATCGTTCGCGTCGGCGGAGAGCTGCGCCTGCCGGAAAACGGCTTCGGCGAGGTTGGTGTTGAAGCCGTGCACGAAAATGCTGAGGTCACCTTGCCTGCCCTTGCCTCGCGCAGCGATGCGGCTGAGGAAAGTCGCCCGATCGAGCACCTCTTCGCCCACGACGGTGAAAGACGTCTTGGGATCTGGCCGCTCACCGGGATACTCGATCATCCCGGGCTTGTGCGTCGGCGGGATCGAAACCTTGTATTCCGCGAAATTCAGCGTCTCGGATGGGATGTCGTTATAGCGGTTGCTGCCCGGGCTGACCCGCTCGCGCGATGTCGCGAGATAAAGCGTGATGACGCGCGCGCCCGGCACAGTCGCGGCGTGCGCATCCAGCGTCTGCGGCCCGGGCCGGCTTGCGCAGGCGGATATCAGTGTGAGCGAGAAAAGAACGAGCGCAAGGCCCGCCACCCGTCCGGAGAGGGACTGGCAAATCCCAATGATCGCCGTCAAGAATCGCATATCCGTCTGCCGGTTCAAGATTATCGGCACCGGTCATACGAAATCCGGCCCCTGATGGAAAGCCGGCCCACCTGACAGATAGCAATTTGGCGATACGCCGTTTCCGATAAACCGCGCAGCAAACGCCTGTCAGCAGTATGCGCGACGCAGCCCGTTTTCGCCGATCCGCGATGGACGTTTCCTGCTGCCCGCGCTATTCCATTGCGCCATGAAAAAAGGTGATCATCTCTTCCTCGTCGACGGCTCCGGCTTCATTTTCCGGGCCTTCCACGCCATCCCGCCGCTCAACCGCAAGTCCGACGGCTTGCCGGTCAATGCCGTCTCGGGCTTCTGCAACATGCTGTGGAAGCTCCTGAACGACGCGCGCGACACCTCGGTCGGCGTGACGCCCACCCATTTCGCGGTGATTTTCGACTATTCGTCGAAAACCTTCCGCAACGAGCTCTACGACAAGTACAAGGCCCACCGCCCGCCGCCGCCGGCCGATCTGATCCCGCAGTTTGGCCTCATCCGCGAGGCGACCAAGGCCTTCAATCTGCCCTGCATCGAAAAAGAAGGCTACGAAGCCGACGACCTGATCGCCACCTATGCGAGGCAGGCCGAAGCCATCGGCGCGGATGTCACGATCATCTCCTCCGACAAGGACCTGATGCAGCTCGTCACCGCCAATGTCCACATGTACGACGCTATGAAGGACAAGCAGATCTCCATTCCCGAAGTGGTCGAGAAATGGGGCGTGCCGCCGGAAAAGATGATCGACATGCAGGCCATGACCGGCGATTCGACCGATAACGTTCCGGGCATTCCCGGCATCGGCCCGAAGACGGCGGCGCAGCTGCTGGAAGAATTCGGCGATCTCGACACGCTGCTCGCCCGCGCCGAAGAGATCAAGCAGGTCAAGCGCCGCGAGACCATCATCGCAAACCGCGAACTGGCGCTGATCTCGCGCCAGCTCGTGACGCTGAAGACCGACACGCCCGTCGACGTTCCTCTGGAAGAGATGGAACTTCATCCCCAGGACGGCCCGCGCCTCATCGGCTTCCTGAAGGCCATGGAATTCACCACGCTGACCCGCCGCGTCGCCGAAAAGACCGGCACCGAAGCGGGCGAGATCGAACCGGCGAATGTTCCGGTCCAATGGGGCGAAGCCGCCCACGGTCCCGATCTCGATCCGGGTGAGGCTGGTGCTGCCGGCGCGACACCGGCGGCCGCAAAGCCGGCTGGATCCGCACCCGCCGCGACGAAAGCCGCTTCCGTCGAAGCCCCCGCTGACGGCTTCAAGCCCGCCGATCTGGCAGCCGCCCGCGCCTCCGCCTTTGCGGGCAAGCCCATCGACACATCGTCCTATGTCGCGATCCGCGATGCCGAGACGCTGAAGCAATGGATCGCGGACGCCTATGAGACCGGCATCGTCGGCTTCGACACGGAGACGACCTCGCTCGACCCGATGCTGGCGGAACTCGTCGGCTTCTCGCTTGCCATCGCAGACAATAGCAAATCGCCGGATGGCGCGAATATCCGCGCAGCTTACGTGCCGCTCGGTCACAAGGACGGCGTCGGCGACCTTCTCGGCGGCGGCGGGCTCATCGCCGGCCAGATCCCGATTCGCACCGCCCTCGACCTCATCAAGCCGCTGATGCAGGACCCTGCGGTTCTGAAGGTCGCGCAGAACATGAAATATGACTGGCTGGTGATGAAGCGCCACGGCGTCGTCATCGACGGTTTCGACGACACGATGCTCATGTCCTATGTGCTGGATGCCGGCAAGGGCAACCACGGCATGGACACGCTGTCCGAACGCTGGCTCGGCCACAAGCCGATCGCCTACAAGGACGTGACCGGCACCGGCAAGGCCTCCGTCACCTTCGACATGGTGGCGATCGACAAGGCGACCGCTTACGCCGCCGAAGATGCCGACGTGACGCTGCGGCTCTGGATGGTGCTGAAACCCCGCCTCGCGGCCGAAGGTGTGATGAGCGTCTACGAGCGGCTGGAACGCCCGCTCGTGCCCGTTCTCGCGCTGATGGAAGAGCGCGGCATTTCCGTCGACCGTCAGATCCTCTCCCGCCTTTCCGGCGAGCTCGCGCAAGGTGCTGCGGCGCTGGAGGAATCCATCCAGTCGCTCGCAGGCGAACCCTTCAATCCGGGTTCACCGAAACAGCTCGGCGATATCCTGTTCGGCAAGATGGGCCTGCCCGGTGGATCGAAGACGAAGACCGGCCAATGGTCGACCTCGGCGCAGGTTCTCGAAGACCTGGCCGCCGAAGGCCATGAGCTGCCGCGCCGTATCGTCGACTGGCGCCAGCTCACCAAGTTGAAATCGACCTATACCGACGCCTTGCCCGGCTATATCCATCCGGACACCAAACGCGTCCACACATCTTACGCCCTCGCCGCCACGACCACGGGCCGCCTCTCGTCGTCTGAGCCGAACCTGCAGAACATTCCGGTCCGCACGGCGGAAGGGCGCAAGATCCGCACCGCCTTCATCGCCTCGCCCGGCAACGTCCTCGTCTCGGCCGACTACAGCCAGATCGAACTGCGCGTACTCGCCCATGTCGCCGAGATCCCGCAGCTTCGCCGCGCCTTCGAGGATGGCATCGACATTCATGCCATGACGGCCTCAGAGATGTTCGGCGTTCCGGTCGAGGGAATGCCGTCAGAGGTGCGTCGCCGCGCCAAGGCGATCAATTTCGGCATCATCTACGGCATCTCTGCCTTCGGCCTCGCCAACCAGCTCAGCATCGCGCGCGGCGAGGCAGGCGATTACATCAAGAAGTATTTCGAGCGCTTCCCCGGCATCAAGGACTACATGGAAAGCACCAAGGCCTTTGCGCGTGAGAATGGCTACGTGGAAACGATCTTCGGTCGTAAAGCCTGGTATCCGGATATCCGCTCGTCCAACCCGTCGCTGAAAGCTTTCAATGAACGCGCAGCGATCAATGCGCCAATCCAGGGCTCGGCCGCCGACATCATCCGCAGAGCGATGGTCCGCATGGATGGTGTGCTGGAAGAGGCAAAGCTCTTGGCGCGCATGTTGCTTCAGGTCCATGACGAACTGATCTTCGAGGTCCCGGAAGCCGAAGCCGAAAAGACGATCGCCGTCGTCACCAAGGCCATGGAGGGTGCCGCCTTCCCGGCCATCGACATGAAGGTTCCGCTGAAGGTCGACGCCCGCGCCGCACAGAACTGGGACGAGGCGCACTAGCGCCTCCGCCCCCGTCAAGTGCGATATCCTTGACAACGCCAATATATCCATTATTCTGGAAATATGGATGAAAAAACCACGATAACCGCCCTGGCGGCGCTGGCGCAATCGACGCGGCTTCAGACCTTTCGGCTGCTGGTCTCGCGTGAACCCGAAGGGGTGCCTGCCGGAGAGCTTGCGCGCCTTCTCGGCGTTCCGCAAAACACCATGTCGGCGCATCTGGCAACGCTTGTGCAAGCGGGACTGATCAAGGGCGAACGCCACAGCCGTTCCATTATCTATCGTGCCGATCTCAATGCTTTCAGAGACTTGGCGCTCTATCTGCTCAAGGATTGTTGCGGCGGAAATGCCGATCTTTGTGCGCCGCTTGTCGATCAACTTGCCCCCTGCTGCGTTCCGGCGCAGATCAACCCTGACGGAAAGGTGGCCTGAACATGGGCGTTACCATTTATCACAATCCAGCCTGCGGCACCTCCCGCAACACGCTCGAACTGATCCGCCTGAGCGGTGTCGAGCCAACCGTCATCGAATATCTGAAAACGCCGCCCAGCCGCGAAACACTGGCCGGGATGATTGCCGATGCGGGCCTGAGCGTGCGCGAAGCCATCCGGCAGAAGGGCACGCCTTATCAGGAACTCGGCCTCGACAATCCCGCCCTGTCGGACGATGCCCTGCTTGACGCCATGCTTGCTCATCCCATCCTCATCAACCGGCCTTTCGTCATCACGCCGATGGGGACACGGCTGGCGCGGCCGTCCGAAGTGGTTCTCGACATTCTGCCTGCCGATGCCTTCAAGGGACCGTTCGTGAAGGAGGATGGCGAGGCGGTACTGGATGCGGAGGGCAAGCGCATTGTCTGACTTTCCCGCCGCCGACCCGCGGTTCCTCGAGAACCCCGACCTTACAGCTCTGCGTCCGACGTTTTCCGACCATCCGCCGCGGATTCTCATCCTCTACGGTTCGCTCCGGCAGGTCTCCTACAGCCGTCTGCTGGCCGAGGAGGCGGGGCGATTGCTCACGCGCTTCGGCGCGGAGGTGCGTTTCTTCAATCCTGCCGGCCTGCCTTTGCCCGACGACGCTCCGGCAAGCCATCCCAAGGTCAAGGAACTGCGAGAACTGTCGGAGTGGTCGGAAGGACAGGTCTGGGTCAGCCCTGAGCGGCATGGCCAGATCACGGGGATCATGAAGGCGCAGATCGACTGGATTCCGTTGTCCATCGGCTCAATCCGCCCGACCCAGGGCAAGACGCTCGCGGTCATGCAGGTATCCGGCGGATCGCAGAGCTTCAACGCCGTCAACACGCTCCGCCTGCTCGGCCGCTGGATGCGCATGATCACCATCCCCAACCAGAGCAGCGTCGCGAAGGCCTATCAGGAATTTGACGAGCACGGCCGCATGAAGCCCTCTTCCTACTACGACCGCGTTGTCGATGTCTGCGAGGAGCTGATGAAATTCACGCTGCTGACACGCGATTGCTCAGGTTATCTGACCGACAGATACAGCGAGCGAAAGGAAGACGCCGCCAAGCTGGAAAAGCGGGTCAATCTGCAATCCATCTGAGGCATGTCTTCAAGGGCATGATCGGCGCTCGCGCGGGGACATGAGGCTCGAAGCAGGCGGGGGCCAACGCCGACGTCCAGCTTGAGCGCGGCGTGGGATTTAACCACCATGACCAAAACGTAATCTTCCTTTCCCGCCTTTAATTTGGAAAAGCCACAATCCGTCCTTACCTCTCCTGATGCGCGGGCATAACTTGAACAGAGGAAGACACCATGAAATCGGCAAAACTGGTTCTGGCGGGCATTGCTTCGGTGATGTTGGTCAGCGCAGCCGCGATACCGTCTCTGGCCCAGCAGGCCAATGGCGAAAAGATGCCGGGACCGCGTGGGCCGATGGCCTTTGCCTTCGCGATGCTGGACACCAACTCGGACGGCAAGATCACGCGGGACGAGTTCGATGCCGACAAGGCAAAGATCTTCGCGGAGATCGACAAGAATGGCGACAAGAAGCTTTCCTACGACGAGGTGAAGGCCTGGGCGAAGGACGTCATGGCCAAGATGCCCGACAGAGGTCCCGGCATGGGGCCGGATGGCGGTCCGGAGGCTCCGCCGCCGGCTGACGGCAAGGCCCCGCCTCCGCCCCCGGCCGACGGCAAGGCTCCGCCGCCTGAAAAGGCCGATGGCGGCCCGATGGGTGGCCCGGACGAGATGGGCGGCCCCGATCGCATGGGCGGGCCGCGCGGCGAATGGCGTCATGGTCCGAAGGGACCGCATGGTATGCACCACATGGGTCCTCACCACATGGACCCGCGTGAGCGTCTGGCCGAGATGTTCCTCCGCGCTGACGCCAATGACGACGGGTTCATCAGCCAGGAAGAGTTCAACGTCATGGCAGACCGCATGTTCACGCGGATGGACCGCAACGGCGACGGCGTGATCGACATGAAGGACATGCCGCGCATGATGCGTGACCGTGGCCCGGGCGCACCGCCGCCTCCGCCGAAGAAGGGCTGAAGTCCGTCTTAACTCCTAATCGAATGACGATCCGCGGCGGGACACCCTGTCGCGGATCGTTTGCATGAGAAGGCTTAGCGACGACGATGGCTCGGCGCCTGCCAGGCGCGTCAGGCCCACCGCGCCACGCGTTTCAGCCATGTCGAGGTCGAGCGCCCGAAAACGCCCCGCAGCCAGCTCCGAGGCGACAACGCCCCGCGAGATGATCCAGACCGCGCGATGGCTTGTCACGAAGGCGCGCCCGAAACTGTCCGACACGGTTTCGATCATTTCCGGGAAGGCCGAAATGCCGTTGGTCAGCAGCAACCGGTCCACATAGGGCCGGATAACCGATCCAGGCGTCGGCATGAGAACGGGGTAGTTCGCCAATTCGCTGAGCGAGAAATTGTGCCCCGCCGCAAGCGGATGGTCCGACGCAACCACAAACGCCACCTCCTCGTTATAAAGCGGCTCGAATGTCAGTCCCGCCATCATCTCGGGCGCGGCCATGCGGCCGACGACGAGATCGAGCCCCCCGGTCCGAAGCTCTCCGAGGAGCCAGCGATTCTCGCCCGTGACGACGGTCAGGCGACTGCCGGTCTTCAACGCCAGGAAATCGGCGGCCACGCCCGGCATCACGGCGGCCGAGACCGTCGGCAGCGCCCCAACCCTGACCGGCGGCCCCTCCTCCTTCAGCGCCCGCGAAATCGAGTCGAGCCCCCGCCGCACCGATGCAATGCTCTCCCCCGCATGACGCAGGAAGATTTCTCCCGCATGAGACAGCCGAATGCCGCGCCCGTCCTTTTCCACAAGCGCCGTCTCCAGAATGTCTTCGAGCTCCCGCATCGTGCGCGTCACGGCGGGTTGCGTGACATGAAGCGCCTCGGCTGCCTTGCCCACGCTTTTATGGCGTGCGACTTCTATCAGCACCTGCAAATGGCGAAACTTGATGCGGCTGTCCAATTCATAACCACCCCGTTATCAATTGAGCCAGAAATATCATTTTACCAAACAAAAGACAGCATCTATCACACCCTTACGGAGGACATCATGGCTTTTGCTGAAATCGGCGGAACGGTACTGCATTACGAACTTCTGGGCGACCCGGAAGCCGACCGCACGATTGTCTTCGCCAACTCTCTCGGCACCGATTTCCGCATCTGGCTGCCGGTCTTCGACGAGCTCGACGACGACATTGCAATCCTGCTCTACGACAAGCGCGGCCATGGCCTCTCGGGCCTCGGCAAGCAGCCGTCGTCCATTGAAGACCATGCACAGGACGTCATCGATCTCTGCGCGCTGCTCGGCATCGACAAGGCCGTCATCTGCGGTCTTTCCGTCGGCGGCCTCATCGCGCAGGGCATCTGGAAGCTGAAGCCGTCCCTCGTGGAAGCCATCATCCTCTGTGACACGGCATCCAAGATCGGCACCGCCGACATGTGGAATGGCCGCATCGCGGCCATCGAGGCCAACGGCATTGCCTCACTCTCGACACCCGTTCTGGAGCGCTGGTTCACGCCGAAATTCTTCAAGGACCGCGCGACCGATCTGGAAGGCTATCGCCAGATGCTCGAGCGCCAGCCGGTCGCCGGCTATAACGGCGTCTGCGCGGCCATCCGCGACGCGGATTTCGCCGCCTCGACGGCAACCATCAACGTCCCGGCCCTCGTGGTCGTCGGAGATCAGGACGGCTCGACGCCGCCGGACCTCGTGCGCGCCACCGCCGATCTCATCCCCGGCGCCGCCTTCGAAATCATCAAGGGCTGCGGCCATATTCCTTGCGTGGAACAACCCGAGGCACTTGCCCGGCTGATTTCCCGCTTCCTGTCGAGACTGGGAGACTGACACTTGAGCAATCAGCGTTCGGAACGTTTTGAACAGGGCATGAAGACCCGCCGGTCGGTTCTGGGCGATGCCCATGTCGACCGCGCGGAAAAGATGAAGACCGCCTTTGACGAGCCCTTCCAGACGCTGATCACCGAAAGCGCCTGGGGCCATGTCTGGTCGCGGCCGGGGCTGACGAAGCGCGAGCGCTCGCTGATCACGATCGCGCTGCTGGCAGCGCTTGGCCATCACGACGAGGTGGCGATGCATACCCGCGCCACGGCCAATACCGGTGCTACGCCGGACGATCTCATGGAGGTCATGCTGCATGTGGCGATCTATGCCGGCGTGCCTGCCGCCAATCATGCTTTCAAGATTGCCAAGCTTGCCCTGGCCAGCATGAAAGCCGATAGTTCCCTTGATAAAACTGGCGATGGGGAGGAGACGAAATGAGCAACCAGCCACCAGAAACCGGGCCTTTCTTCGCGCGCAACCGCGATATTCACCCGCTGGCCTATGCACCCGGATACAAGACCTCGATCCTGCGCTCGCCGCAGCGCGCTCTGATTTCGCTTGAGGGCACCAAAAGCGAGATTACCGGCCCCGTCTTCGGCCATGGCATGCTGAACCCGCTGGATAACGACCTCATCCTCAACTATGCCCGCCCCGGCGAAATGCCCATCGGCCCGCGCCTTCTGGTACATGGCCGGGTGCTGGACGAGCGCGGCCGCGGCGTGGATGGCGCACTGGTGGAATTCTGGCAGGCCAATGCCGGCGGCCGCTACCGCCACAAGAAGGAAAGCTACCTCGCCGCCATCGATCCGAATTTCGGCGGCGTCGGCCGCACGATCACCGACGAGAACGGCTATTACTGGTTCAAGACCATCCAGCCGGGCGCCTATCCCTGGCCGAACGGCGTCAATGACTGGCGGCCGGCCCATATCCATTTCTCCATCTTCGGTCACGGTTTCGCGCAGCGCCTCATCACCCAGATGTATTTCGAAGGCGATCCGCTGATCTGGAAATGTCCGATCGTCAAGACCATTCCGGATGAGGACGCGATCAGAAGACTGATCGCGCCGCTGGACATGAATGCGACGCTGCCGATGGATATGCTCGCCTACAAGTTCGATATCGTCCTGCGCGGCCGCCGCTCGACCCTTTTCGAAAACCGCATGGAGGGCAACTGACCATGGTTCAGCCGCTCAACTATTTCAAGGAAACCGCCTCGCAGACGGCCGGCCCCTATGTGCATATCGGCTGCACGCCCAACTTCGTCGGCATCGAAGGCGTGTTCGAAAAAGATCTCGGTTCCGGCCCGCTTTATAACGACAAGGCCCGCGGCGAGCGCATCAGCGTGCGCGGCACGGTCTATGACGGCGCCGGCATGCCGCTCAAGGATGCGCTGATCGAGATATGGCAGGCCGATACCGACGGCTATTACAACAGCCCGAGCG
>DATMTA010000011.1:0-27384 GCA_035565055.1 Ensifer sp. | reverse complement strand
GATCCTGTGCAAGCCGGGTTCGGTCAAGCCGCACAAGAAGTTCAAGGCCGAAGCCTACATCCTGACGAAGGAAGAAGGCGGTCGTCATACGCCGTTCTTCACGAACTACCGTCCGCAGTTCTACTTCCGCACGACGGACGTGACGGGCATCGTGACGCTTCCGGAAGGCACGGAAATGGTTATGCCTGGCGACAACGTCACCGTTGACGTCGAGCTGATCGTTCCGATCGCGATGGAAGAAAAGCTGCGCTTCGCAATCCGCGAAGGCGGCCGCACCGTCGGCGCCGGCATCGTCGCTTCGATCGTCGAGTAATTCGATAATCGACTAATCGGCTTGGGGCAGGGGCTCTGAAGGGTCCCTGTCTCGCTTTAGGTAAGAACAAACGATTCAAAACAGTCCTGCCAGGCGGGACATGTTGAACAAGGACGAAACGAATGAACGGCCAGAATATCCGCATCCGCCTGAAGGCGTTTGATCACCGGATCCTCGATGCCTCCACGCGCGAGATCGTGTCGACCGCCAAGCGCACCGGCGCTTCCGTACGCGGTCCGGTTCCGCTGCCGACCCGCATCGAAAAGTTCACTGTCAACCGGTCGCCCCACGTTGACAAGAAGAGCCGCGAACAGTTCGAGATGCGCACGCACAAGCGTCTTCTCGACATCGTGGACCCGACCCCCCAGACGGTAGACGCGCTGATGAAGCTCGATCTCGCCGCTGGCGTCGATGTAGAGATCAAGCTGTAAAAAGCTGAAAGTCCGGCGCAAGCCGAAACAACAAGGAAGGTACGTGGCCGCAAGGCCAACGTCTTCTAGAAACGGGAAACCAGAGGACATCATGTCCCGACGGAATCCTTAAACAAGAGGCAAGAAGGGGCCCAGCGCTCCTAAAGGACTCTCAAAAGGAATGAACCTATGCGTTCAGGTGTGATTGCACAGAAAGTGGGAATGACACGCGTCTACAACGATGCGGGTGAGCATATCCCGGTAACAGTATTGCGGCTGGATAACTGCCAGGTGGTAGCCCAGCGCACGGAAGACAAGAACGGCTACACGGCTGTTCAGCTCGGCGCCGGTTCCTCGAAGGTGAAGAACACCTCGAAGGCCATGCGTGGCAACTTTGCCGCTGCAAGCGTTGAGCCGAAGGCGAAGCTCGCCGAGTTCCGCGTTTCCGCCGACAACCTGATTGAAGTCGGCAGCGAGATCGTTGCTTCGCACTTCGTCGCTGGCCAGCTCGTCGACGTCACCGGCACGACCCAGGGTAAGGGTTTCGCCGGCGCCATCAAGCGCCACAACTTCGGCGGTCTGCGTGCAACGCACGGCGTTTCCGTTTCGCACCGTTCGCACGGTTCGACGGGTAACAACCAGGACCCGGGCAAGGTCTGGAAGGGCAAGCGCATGGCTGGTCACATGGGCCAGACGCGCGTCACCACCCAGAACCTGGAAGTCGTTTCGACCGACGAAGCCCGTGGCCTCATCCTCGTCAAGGGTGCAGTTCCCGGTTCCAAGGGCGCATGGATCCTCGTTCGCGATGCAGTGAAGTCCGGTGCGCCGGAAGCCGCTCCGCGTCCGGCTGGCGTCCGCGCCGCAGAAGCTAAGTAAGGGAGCCCAGATTATGGATCTGACCGTCAAAACCCTCGAGGGCAAGGACGCAGGGAAGGTCTCCCTTTCCGACGCAATCTTCGGTCTCGAAGTCCGTGAGGACATCATTGCCCGCATGGTGCGCTACCAGCTCGCTGCCAAGCGCCAGGGCACTCATCAGTCTCTGACCCGCGGCGAAGTTTCCCGCACGGGTGCAAAGATGTTCAAGCAGAAGGGTACGGGCCGCGCCCGCCATCACTCTGCACGCGCTCCGCAGTTCCGCGGCGGTGGTAAGGCTCATGGTCCGGTTTCCCGCGACCATTCCTACGACCTGCCGAAGAAGGTCCGCGCTCTGGCTCTTCGCCATGCGCTGTCCGCAAAGGCGAAGGCTGAAGAGCTGATCATCGTTGACAACCTGGTTGCCAACGAAGCCAAGACCAAGGCTCTTGCCGGTGCATTCGCCGGCCTCGGCCTGACCAACGCTCTCATCATCGGTGGCGCCGAGCTTGACGCAAACTTCAAGCTGGCCGCTCAGAACATCCCGAATATCGATGTTCTTCCGGTTCAGGGCATCAACGTTTATGACATCCTGCGCCGCGGCAAGCTCGTGCTTTCCAAGGCTGCGGTTGAAGCTCTGGAGGAGCGGTTCAAATGACTGATCTTCGCCACTACGATGTGATCCGCACTCCCGTGATCACGGAAAAGTCGACGCTGGTTTCCGAACAGAACCAGGTTGTATTCAACGTCGCCAAGGACGCCTCGAAGCCTGAAATCAAGGCTGCTGTCGAAGCGCTCTTCGGTGTGAAGGTCAAGGCTGTGAACACGCTGGTCCGCAAGGGCAAGACGAAGCGTTTCCGCGGCTTTGCCGGCAAGCAGTCGGACGTCAAGAAGGCCGTCGTCACGCTCGTTGACGGTCAGTCCATCGACGTCTCCACCGGACTGTGAGGGTAAACGACAATGGCATTGAAGAATTACAACCCCACGACCCCGAGCCAGCGTCAGCTGGTTATCGTGGACCGTTCCGGCCTCTACAAGGGCAAGCCGGTCAAGTCGCTGACGGAAGGTCTGACCTCCAAGGGCGGCCGCAACAACATGGGCCGCATCACGGTGCGCTTCCAGGGCGGCGGTCACAAGCGGTCCTACCGTCTCGTTGACTTCAAGCGTCGCAATTTCGACGTTGAAGGCACGATCGCCCGTCTCGAGTATGACCCGAACCGCACGGCGTTCATCGCACTGGTGAATTACGCTGACGGCGAACAGGCCTACATCCTCGCTCCGCAGCGTATCGCTGAAGGCGACAAGGTAATCGCTTCCGACAAGGCAGTGGACGTGAAGCCCGGCAACACCATGCCGCTTCAGTACATCCCGGTCGGCACGATCATCCACAATGTCGAGCTGAAGCCGGGCAAGGGCGGTCAGGTCGCTCGTTCGGCTGGCGCTTACGCCCAGCTCGTCGGCCGCGACCAGGGCATGGCGATCCTTCGTCTGAACTCGGGCGAACAGCGCCTCGTTCATGCGACCTGCCTCGCCACGATCGGCGCAGTGTCCAACCCGGACCACGGCAACATCAACGACGGCAAGGCCGGTCGTTCGCGTTGGCGCGGCAAGCGCCCGCACGTTCGCGGCGTCGTCATGAACCCGGTCGACCACCCGCATGGTGGTGGTGAAGGCCGCACCTCCGGTGGTCGCCATCCGGTGACCCCGTGGGGCAAGCCCACCAAGGGCAAGCGCACCCGTTCGAACAAGTCCACGGACAAGTTCATCATGCGCTCGCGCCACCAGAAGAAGAAGTAAGAGAGGTAGTCATAATGGCTCGTTCAGTTTGGAAAGGCCCGTTTGTTGACGGCTATCTTCTCAAGAAGGCTGAGAAGGTCCGCGAAGGCGGTCGTGCGGAAGTGATCAAGATCTGGAGCCGTCGCTCCACGATCCTGCCGCAGTTCGTTGGTCTGACGTTTGGCGTCTACAACGGCAGCAAGCATATCCCGGTTGCTGTCAATGAAGACATGGTCGGCCACAAGTTCGGTGAATTCGCTCCGACCCGTACCTACTACGGTCACGGCGCGGACAAGAAGGCGAAGAGGAAGTAATCATGGGTAAGGCTAAGACCGAACGCCGGCTTGCCGACAACGAAGCGCAGGCAATTGCCCGCACGCTTCGCGTAAGCCCTCAGAAGCTCAACCTTGTTGCCGCGACCATTCGCGGCAAGAAGGTCGACAAGGCTCTCGCCGAGCTTGAATTCTCGCGCAAGCGCATTGCCGCCCAGGTCAAGAAGACCCTGGAATCGGCCATCGCGAACGCTGAAAACAACCACGATCTCGACGTCGACTCGCTCGTTGTCGCAGAGGCTTATGTTGGCAAGTCGATCGTCATGAAGCGTTTCCACGCTCGTGGCCGCGGCCGTGCATCGCGTATCGAAAAGCCCTTCGCGCACCTGACGATCATCGTTCGGGAAGTTGAACAAGGGGAGGCCGCATAATGGGCCAGAAGATTAATCCGATCGGCTTCCGCCTCGGCATCAACCGTACCTGGGACAGCCGTTGGTTCGCCGACAACGCCGAATACGGCCAGCTGCTTCATGAAGACCTGGCCATCCGCGCCTACCTCATGGAAGAGCTGAAGGCTGCCGGCATCGCCAAGGTGGTCATCGAGCGTCCGCACAAGAAGTGCCGCGTGACGATCCACTCTGCTCGTCCGGGCCTCATCATCGGCAAGAAGGGCGCAGACATCGAGAAGCTTCGCAAGAAGATCTCGACGATGACGAACTCCGAAACGCACCTCAACATCGTTGAAGTGCGCAAGCCGGAAATCGACTCGACGCTCGTCGCCCAGTCGATCGCCCAGCAGCTCGAGCGCCGCGTGGCTTTCCGCCGTGCGATGAAGCGTGCCGTTCAGTCGGCCATGCGTCTCGGCGCCGAAGGCATCAAGATCACCTGCGCCGGCCGTCTCGGCGGTGCAGAAATCGCACGCACCGAGTGGTATCGCGAAGGTCGCGTGCCGCTGCACACGCTCCGCGCTGACATCGACTACGGTGTAGCCGAAGCTGAAACCGCGTTTGGCATCTGCGGCATCAAGGTCTGGATCTTCAAGGGCGAAATCCTTGAACACGACCCGATGGCCTCTGAGCGCCGCGCAACCGAAAGCGACGCGCAAGGGTCGAACAACCGTGAACGTGGTGAGCGTAACGAGCGCCGCCGCGAGAACGCTTGATCTACGCTGGCGAAAGATAAGCTCGGAGAAGTAAGAAAATGTTGCAGCCAAAGCGTACAAAATACCGCAAGCAGTTCAAGGGCCGCATCCATGGCGTTGCCAAGGGCGGTTTTGACCTGGCTTTCGGAGAATTCGGCCTGAAGTCGCAGGAGCCGAACCGCGTCAATGCTCGCGAGATCGAAGCGGCCCGCCGCGCGATCACGCGTTACATGAAGCGCGCCGGCCGCGTATGGATCCGCGTGTTCCCCGACGTTCCGGTCACCAAGAAGCCGACCGAAGTCCGCATGGGTAAGGGTAAGGGTTCGGTCGAATACTGGGCAGCCAAGGTCAAGCCCGGCCGGATCATGTTCGAAATTGATGGTGTCAGCGAAGAAATCGCCCGCGAGGCGCTTCGTCTCGGCGCCGCCAAGCTCTCTGTCAAGACGCGCTTCGTGCAGCGTATTGCAGAGTAAGGAGTGACTGAGATGAAAGCTTCCGACGTCCGCTCGATGAGCGCCGATCAGTTGAACGATGAGCTTGCCAAGCTGAAGAAGGAGCAGTTCAACCTGCGCTTCCAGAAGGCAACCGGCCAGCTCGAGAAAGCAGCCCGCGTGAAGGAAGTCCGCAAGGACATCGCACGCATCAAGACCATTGCGGCCCAAAAGGCAGCAGAAGCCAAGGCTTGAAGGATACAATAATATGCCGAAACGCATTCTGCAGGGCACCGTAGTCAGCGACAAGAACGACAAGACCGTTGTCGTTCGCGTCGAACGCCGTTTTGCCCATCCCCTGCTTCAGAAGACCGTTCGCCGGTCGAAGAAGTACAAGGCGCATGACGAAACCAACCAGTACAAGGTCGGCGACGTCGTTTCCATCGAGGAATGCGCACCGATCTCCAAGGATAAGCGCTGGACGGTTGTTGCCGCCCAGTGATTTATGAAGATTTCGGGACGGGGCCTTGCCTTTGTCCCAGAAATCTGTATGAAGCAGCCATTGGCGTGAGGGACGCTGGAATCAGCGTCCTTTTGCTTTACGCGCTCGGCAGGTCCTTGATTGGATACCACCTTGCAAAAGATCCTTCCGCGCGAAAAAACATCCGGGCGTGTTCCCGAAAGCTGGTTTCGGTTTTCGGTCTAAGAACATGCCGCTTTGAATGTGTCCATAAGCTGGAATAGGGGCCTCCCTGGAGGCCAACCGTTCCGGTCAATAATAGAAGGCGACCTGACATGATTCAGATGCAGACTAACCTCGACGTTGCCGACAATTCCGGCGCGCGTCGTGTCATGTGCATCAAGGTGCTGGGCGGCTCCAAGCGCAAGTACGCTTCCATCGGCGACATCATCGTCGTTTCGATCAAGGAAGCCATCCCGCGCGGCCGCGTCAAGAAGGGCGATGTGATGAAGGCGGTTGTCGTGCGCACCGCCAAGGACATCCGTCGTCCGGACGGCAGCGTCATCCGCTTCGATAACAACGCAGCCGTTCTTATCGACAACAAGAAAGAGCCGATCGGCACCCGTATCTTCGGACCGGTTCCGCGCGAACTTCGCGCCAAGAACCACATGAAGATCATCTCGCTGGCTCCGGAAGTGCTGTAAGGAGCTGACCGATGCAAAAGATTCGTAAAGGCGACAAGGTTGTCGTTCTGACCGGCAAGGACAAGGGCAAGTCTGGCGAAGTCGTCAGCGTCAGCCCGAAGGAAAACCGCGCGGTCGTCCGTGGCGTCAACGTTGTTGTTCGTCATCAGAAGCAGACGCAGACCCAGGAAGCTGGTCTCGTCCGTAAGGAAGCCCCGATCGACCTCTCCAACCTCGCGATCGCCGACCCCAAGGACGGCAAGCCGACCCGCGTCGGTTTCAAGATCGAAGGCGACAAGAAGGTTCGCGTGGCCAAGCGTTCGGGAGTTGTGATCGATGGCTGAGACCAAGTACGAGCCCCGGCTCAAGAAGGACTACGTTGAGCGTATCCGCAAGGCGATGCAGGAGCAGTTCTCCTACGCCAACGAAATGCAGATTCCGAAGCTCGACAAGATCGTCATCAACATGGGCGTGGGCGAGGCAACTGCCGACTCCAAGAAGCCCACGGTTGCTGCTGCCGACCTTACGGCGATCGCCGGCCAGAAGGCCGTCATCACCCGCGCCCGCAACTCGATTGCAGGCTTCAAGGTTCGTGAGAATATGCCGATCGGCGCAAAGGTCACCCTGCGCGGCGCTCGCATGTATGAATTCCTTGACCGTCTCGTGAACATCGCTCTTCCGCGCGTTCGCGACTTCCGGGGCCTGAACCCGAAGAGCTTTGACGGCCGTGGCAACTTCGCCATGGGCATCAAGGAGCACATTGTGTTCCCTGAAATCAACTACGACAAGGTTGATCAGATGTGGGGCATGGACATCATCGTTTGTACGACGGCTACCAAGGACGACGAAGCACGGGCTCTTCTGAAAGAGTTCAACTTCCCGTTCCGCACGTAATCGTTACGGCAAGCGTTTAGAAGGAAGCACAAAATGGCGAAAGTCAGCGCAGTCGAAAAGAACAAGCGCCGCCGCAAGCTGGTAGCCGGTCAGGCTAACAAGCGCGCCGCGCTCAAGGCTGTGATCATGAACCAGGAACTGCCCATCGAGGAGCGGTTCAAGGCAACCCTGAAGCTTGCGGCTCTGCCGCGCAATGGCTCCAAGACCCGCATCCGTAACCGTTGCGAAGTCACTGGCCGTCCGCGCGCTTACTACCGTAAGCTCAAGATGTCGCGTATCGCGCTCCGTGAACTTGGCAACTTCGGCTCCGTGCCGGGCCTCGTCAAGTCGAGCTGGTAAGAAGGAGACAGGCAAATGACGATGACTGATCCTTTGGGCGATATGCTCACCCGTATCCGCAACGGCGTATCCCGCCGCAAGTCTTCCGTAACGACGCCGGCTTCCAAGCTGCGCGCTCGCGTACTGGATGTCCTGCAGGCTGAAGGCTACATCCGCGGTTACTCCGAAGTGACGTTCGACAACGGCAAGACCGAACTGTCGATCGAACTGAAGTACTACGAAGGCGCGTCCGTGATCCGTGAGATCGCCCGCGTTTCCAAGCCGGGCCGCCGGGTTTATGTCTCGGTCAAGTCCATTCCGCAGGTCGCGAACGGCCTCGGCATCACCATCCTTTCGACTCCGAAGGGTGTGATGGCCGATCACCAGGCTCGCGAACAGAATGTTGGTGGCGAGGTTCTCTGCTCGGTCTTCTAAGACTGGGCAGGATCTCCATAACGAACAGACAGGTTTGATAAAATGTCTCGTATCGGTAAAAAGCCCGTTCCGGTCCCTGCAGGTGTGACGGCTTCTGTCGAAGGACAGAAGGTTTCCGCAAAGGGCCCGAAGGGCGAGCTGCACTTCGTCGTGAATGACGAAGTCCTCGTAAAGTTGGAAGACAACGCTGTCGTAGTGACGCCGGCGACGCAGTCGAAGGACGCTCGGTCCAAGTGGGGCATGTCCCGCACGATGATCGAGAACATCTTCAAGGGCGTCAAGGACGGCTACGAGCGCAAGCTCGAAATCAACGGCGTCGGTTACCGCGCAGCGCTCCAGGGCAAGAACCTGCAGCTCGCGCTCGGTTTCTCGCACGACGTTGTCTATGAGCCGCCGCAGGGCATCACCATTGCCGTTCCGAAGCCGACGGAAATCGTCGTCTCCGGCATCGACAAGCAGATTGTCGGCCAGGTCGCTGCAGAAATCCGCGAATATCGTGGCCCCGAGCCCTACAAGGGCAAGGGCGTCAAGTACGCTGGTGAACGCATCGTCCGCAAGGAAGGCAAGAAGAAGTAAGGATAACGCGATATGGCTAGCAGGAAAGAAACTCTTGTGCGTCGCGCCAGCCGCGTTCGCCGTCAGCTCAAGAAGGTGGCCAATGGCCGCGCGCGGCTCTCCGTACACCGCACTTCGAAGAACATCTACGCGCAGATCATCGATGACGTTGCCGGCCGCACGCTGGCAGCTGCTTCGACCCTCGACACCGGCCTCAAGTCTTCGCTGAAGACCGGCGCCGACGTCGCTGCCGCCGCCGCCGTTGGCAAGCTCGTCGCCGAGCGTGCTGCAGCAGCTGGCGTCAAGTCGGTCGTCTTCGATCGCGGCGCGTTCCTCTACCACGGCCGCGTCAAGGCGCTCGCCGAGGCAGCCCGCGAAGGCGGCCTGGAGTTCTAAGTTCGGATCCGGGGCGTTTTCGCCCCGGTTCCCATTCTCGGGCCTAGCCCGAATTTCGCCGGATCGGCTTGCACCTCATAAAGAGGGCAGGGCGGTCCATCATTGTTTGCCGATTGCACCCGGAAAAGAAAAAGGAAAAGGACAATGGCACAGAAAGAACGTGCACCGCGCGAAGAGCGTCAGGGCCGTGAAGAGCGCGACAGCGAATTTGTCGACAAGCTCGTAGCAATCAACCGCGTCGCCAAGGTGGTCAAGGGTGGCCGTCGTTTCGGCTTCGCAGCACTCGTCGTCGTCGGCGACCAGAAGGGCCGCGTCGGCTTCGGTCACGGCAAGGCCCGTGAAGTGCCGGAAGCGATCCGCAAGGCAACCGAATCCGCCAAGCGCGACCTGATCTTCGTTCCGCTGCGCGATGGCCGCACGCTGCACCACGACGTGCACGGCCGCCACGGCGCCGGCAAGGTTCTGCTCCGTTCGGCCAAGGCCGGTACGGGCATCATCGCAGGCGGCCCGATGCGCGCCGTTTTCGAAACGCTCGGTATGCATGACGTCGTCGCCAAGTCGACCGGTTCGTCGAACCCCTACAACATGGTTCGCGCAACCTTCGACGCCCTCAAGCATCAGGTTCACCCGAAGGACATCGCAGCTCAGCGCGGCATCAAGTATGCAACGCTTCAGGCTCGCCGTGCTGCCTCGGGCGCTTCCTCTGAAGAATAAGGGGATTTGATCCATGGCTAAGAAAGCAACCGCTGCCGCCAAGAAGACCCTGATCGTGGAACAGATCGGCTCGCCGATCCGTCGCCCCGACGTTCAGCAGAGAACGCTGATCGGTCTCGGCCTCAACAAGATGCACCGTCGTCGTGAACTGGAAGACACACCTTCCGTTCGTGGCATGATCCGTGCCGTCAGCCACCTCGTTCGCATCGTCGAAGAGAAGTAAGACGGGGAGACCAAGATGAAACTCAACGAAATCAAGGACAACGAAGGCGCTCTGCCTTCGAAGAAGCGCCTGGGCCGCGGTATTGGCTCCGGCAAGGGCAAGACCGGTGGTCGCGGCGTCAAGGGTCAGAAGGCTCGTTCGGGCGTTGCCATCAACGGCTTCGAAGGCGGCCAGATGCCCATCTACCGCCGTCTGCCGAAGCGCGGCTTCAACAACATCTTCGCTGCTGAATACGTCACCGTCTCGGTTGGCCGTATCCAGGCTGCGATCGATGCCAAGAAGCTCGACGCCAAGAAGACGATCGACGCTGCGGCCCTCGTTGCTGCCGGCGTTCTGCGCCGCGCCAAGGACGGTGTCCGCGTTCTGTCGGACGGCGAACTGAAGGCAAAGGTCGAACTCGAAGTCAGCGGCATCTCCAAGGCTGCTGCTGAAAAGATCGAGAAGGCCGGCGGTTCGGTCAAGATTCTCGGCGAAGCAGCTGCAGAATAATCATTGAAAATTGATCGCCCGGTGTGTGATTTGAGTCTTCACACCGGGCGATTTTGCTTCCATATGAAAGCCTCGCGGTTCCGGTATCGTTTTCTTCGAGATCCGGAACGACACCAGAGCGCGGGTGAGGCATCGGGCGGCGGATCGTCGCATGGAGGCCTGCGTTTCGACCGGGCCGTTAGATAAAGCGCTTTTTCGTTTGACATCTGCCCGAAACAATTGAATTCAAAGCGTGCCCGTGGCGACAAGCCGGGGCGTGTGGGAACTTGGTCGTCGCCGGCCTGCCGCGTTGAGCGGGGAGGGGCGAAGACCGCGCGGAGAAATAGATGGCTTCTGCAGCGGAACAATTGGCTTCAAACCTGAACTTTGCGACCTTCGCAAAGGCTGAGGATCTCAAAAAGCGGCTCTGGTTTACCCTCGGTGCGCTTCTCGTCTATCGTTTCGGCACCTATATCCCGCTCCCGGGCCTCAATCCCGATGCTTTCGCCAGCGCCTTCAAGGGCCAGTCCGGCGGCATCCTCGGGCTGTTCAACATGTTCTCGGGCGGTGCAGTTTCGCGCATGGCGATCTTCGCGCTGGGCATCATGCCCTACATCTCCGCGTCAATCATCGTGCAGCTGATGACGTCTGTCGTTCCCGCGCTCGAAAACCTGAAGAAGGAAGGCGAGCAGGGCCGCAAGGTCATCAACCAGTACACCCGCTACGGCACCGTTCTGCTCGGCGCGCTGCAGGCCTATGGCATTGCGGTCGGCCTCGAGCATTCGAATGGCGTTGTTGCGGATCCGGGCTGGTTCTTCCGCATTTCCACCGGCGTCACGCTGCTTGGCGGTACGATGTTCCTGATGTGGCTCGGCGAGCAGATCACGTCGCGCGGTATCGGCAACGGCATTTCGCTGATCATCTTCTCCGGCATCGTGGCGAACCTTCCTCATGCGCTGGCCGGCACACTTGAACTCGGTCGCACGGGCGCCCTGTCGACGGGCGTGATTCTCGCGGTCCTGGTCGTCGCCATTCTCGTCATCGCCTGCATCGTCTTCATGGAGCGCGCGCAGCGTCGTCTTCTGATCCAGTATCCGAAGCGTCAGGTTGGCAACCGCATGTTCCAGGGCGATACCTCGCACCTGCCGCTGAAGCTCAACACCGCCGGCGTCATTCCCGCGATCTTTGCGTCGTCGCTGCTCTTGCTGCCGGCAACGCTGGCTGGTTTCTCGAACGCCTCCAACCTGCCGTCATGGGCCACGACCGCGATTGCAGCGCTTGGCCATGGCCAGCCGCTCTACATGGTCGCCTATGCAGCGCTCATTGCCTTCTTCTCGTTCTTCTACACCGCGATCGTCTTCAACCCGACGGACACGGCCGATAACCTCAAGAAGCACGGCGGCTTCATCCCGGGCTACCGCCCCGGCGAACGTACCGCCCAGTATATCGACTATGTCCTGACGCGCATTACCGTCATCGGCGCGATCTACATGGTTCTGGTGTGCATCCTGCCGGAGATTCTCATCGCTGAGACAGGCGTTCCCTTCTACCTTGGTGGTACATCGCTTTTGATTGTTGTCAGCGTCACCCTCGATACGGTAGCACAGATTCAAGGTCACCTGATTGCTCAGCAATATGAGGGGCTGATCAAGAAGTCCAAGCTCCGTGGAGGAAAGAGGGGAAAATGAGACTGATTCTTTTGGGGCCGCCGGGCGCTGGTAAGGGAACCCAGGCCCAGCGGATCGTGGAGAAGCATGGCATTCCCCAGCTCTCCACGGGCGATATGCTGCGGGCGGCCGTCAAGGCCGGCACGGAGATCGGCAAGCGCGCCAAGGCTCTCATGGATGCCGGTTCGCTCGTGAATGACGACGTTGTGATCGGGATCGTATCCGAACGCATTGACGCACCGGATTGCGCCAAGGGTTTCATCCTTGATGGTTTCCCGCGGACGCTCGTGCAGGCCGACGCCACGGAAGAGATGCTGGCGTCCAAGGGCATGAAGCTCGACGTGGTGATCGAGATGCAGGTGGACGACAGCGTGCTCGTCGATCGCGTTTCCGGCCGCTACACCTGCGCCAACTGCGGCACCGGTTATCACGACCGCCTGCAGAAGCCGAAAGTGGAAGGCGTCTGCGACAAGTGCGGCTCGACCGAGTTCAAGCGCCGCCCTGACGACAATGCCGAAACGATGACGACTAGGCTGCGCGCCTACTACAAGGAAACGTCGCCGCTGATCGGCTACTACCACGCCAAGGGCCTTCTGAAGTCGATCGATGGCATGGCCGAAATTGACGAGGTCACCGCCTCGATTGAAACAATTCTCGGGAAGCTTTGAGCTTTCCGAAAATTTCTAGGCGGAACGGTTGCTTTTTTGCAGCGATTCCGTTAATGACCGCGCAACTCGCGACAGGCAAGTCGATCGGCGCGGACTCTGGAACACAAGGAGCCCGGGCGCGGTCGTATTGACATGTCCCGGTCAGAATATAGGAACCACGGCCTTTCGAGGCTGAAAAACAGGAACTCCCCGCCTGGGAAGGCCGGGATATGAAGGAGAATACGCGTGGCACGTATCGCTGGCGTTAACATCCCGACTGCAAAGCGTGTTGTGATCGCGCTGCAGTACATTCACGGGATCGGCCCGAAGTTCGCTCAGGAGATCATCGAGAAGGTCGGTATTCCGGCTGACCGTCGTGTGCATCAGCTCACCGACGCTGAAGTTCTCCAGATCCGCGAAACCATCGACCGCGACTACCAGGTTGAAGGTGACCTGCGTCGCGAAACCTCGATGAACATCAAGCGTCTGATGGACCTTGGCTGCTACCGCGGTCTGCGTCATCGTCGTTCGCTGCCGGTTCGCGGTCAGCGCACGCACACGAACGCCCGCACCCGCAAGGGTCCGGCCAAGGCAATCGCCGGCAAGAAGAAGTAATTCTTGATGAATTGCGACAGGCGGGTAGCGAGTGGGGATGTCCCCGTTCGCTACCCGCTTTCCGCTATTTGTCATGAGGGTGTAGCCGCTGGGACTACGGCGGCGTAGAGATCAACGAAGGGAATACCATGGCCAAGGAAGCCGCACGCGTTCGCCGTCGCGAACGTAAAAACATCACGTCTGGCGTTGCGCACGTCAACTCCACGTTCAACAACACGATGATCACGATCACCGACGCACAGGGCAACGCCATTGCCTGGTCGTCTGCTGGCGCCAAGGGCTTCAAGGGCTCGCGCAAGTCGACCCCGTTCGCCGCACAGATCGCTGCCGAAGACTGCGCCAAGAAGGCTCAGGAACACGGCATGAAGTCGCTCGAAGTCGAAGTTTGCGGCCCCGGTTCCGGTCGCGAGTCGGCTCTGCGCGCTCTGCAGGCTGCCGGTTTCATGATCACCTCCATCCGTGACGTGACCCCGATCCCGCACAACGGCTGCCGCCCGCGCAAGAAGCGCCGCGTCTGATCATCGGAATTCACCATGCCGGCAGCTTGGCTGTCGGCGCTTCAATGCTCGGCCGTCACGATTGGATGGTGACGGCGAACGGAAGGTAAAGAAACATGATTCAGAAAAACTGGCAGGAATTGATCAAGCCGAGCAAGGTCGAGTTCACCTCTTCGGGTGCGACCAAGGCGACGCTGGTCGCCGAGCCGCTTGAGCGCGGCTTCGGCCTGACGCTCGGCAACGCGCTGCGCCGCGTTCTTCTGTCCTCGCTGCGCGGCGCTGCCGTGACGGCGGTTCAGATCGACGGCGTTCTGCACGAATTCTCGTCCATCCCGGGCGTTCGCGAAGATGTCACCGACATCGTCCTGAACATCAAGGAAATCGCCATCAAGATGGAAGGCGACGATGCCAAGCGCATGGTCGTCCGCAAGCAGGGTCCGGGCACGGTCACCGCTGGCGACATCCAGACGGTCGGCGACATCGAGATCCTGAACCCCGATCACGTCATCTGCACGCTCGACGACGGCGCTGAAATCCGCATGGAATTCACCGTCAACAACGGCAAGGGCTATGTGCCCGCAGAGCGCAACCGTGCTGAAGACGCGCCGATCGGCCTCATCCCGGTCGACAGCCTGTACTCGCCGATCAAGAAGGTCTCCTACAAGGTGGAAAACACCCGCGAAGGCCAGGTTCTTGACTACGACAAGCTGACGATGACGATCGAGACCAACGGCTCCGTCACCGGCGAAGACGCTATCGCATTCGCAGCCCGCATCCTCCAGGACCAGCTCTCGGTCTTCGTCAACTTCGACGAGCCGCAGAAGGAAGCCGAAGAGGACACGGTTACCGAACTCGCCTTCAACCCGGCCCTCCTCAAGAAGGTCGACGAGCTGGAGCTTTCGGTCCGTTCTGCGAACTGCCTCAAGAACGACAACATCGTCTACATCGGCGACCTCATTCAGAAGACGGAAGCAGAAATGCTCCGCACTCCGAACTTCGGTCGCAAGTCGCTGAACGAAATC
The DNA here is from genome assembly GCA_035565055.1 of Ensifer sp. Classification (GTDB taxonomy): domain Bacteria; phylum Pseudomonadota; class Alphaproteobacteria; order Rhizobiales; family Rhizobiaceae; genus Ensifer_A. The sequence goes on along the minus strand of DATMTA010000011.1, from coordinate 12,595 downwards.
AAGGAAGTTCTCGCTTCCATGGGCCTGCATCTCGGCATGGAAGTGCCCGCATGGCCGCCGGAGAACATCGAAGATCTCGCCAAGCGCTACGAAGACCAGTATTAACACAAACCAATCAGACTACGGGTCTTCCGGCCCGCAAGTGAAGGAGAATAGCAATGCGCCATCGCAATTCCGGCCGCAAGCTGAACAGAACTGCCAGCCACCGCAAGGCAATGTTCGCAAACATGGCTGCCTCGCTCATCACGCATGAGCAGATCGTCACCACCCTGCCGAAGGCGAAGGACCTGCGTCCGATCGTCGAGAAGCTGGTTACCCTCGGCAAGCGCGGCGATCTTCATGCTCGTCGTCAGGCCATTTCGCAGGTCAAGGACATCGACGCCGTACAGAAGCTGTTCGACGCCATTGCCTCGCGTTATGCTTCGCGTAACGGCGGCTACCTGCGCATCATGAAGGCCGGCTACCGTCAGGGCGACAACGCTCCGCTCGCCGTCATCGAATTCGTTGACCGCGACGTTTCCGCCAAGGGCGCAGCCGACAAGGCTCGCGTCGAGGCTGAAGCTGCTGCCGAAGCCGCTGCTGCCTGATCGGTTGAACGATCTGAAATGACTGAAGGCCGGGTGCTGTCCAAGCGCCCGGCCTTTTTCTTTGCCTGCTTCTCCCCGATTACGGCAGCAGATGCAGCCAGATCGGGATCGTGAAGATCGAAGCGGCCGTCGCTGCGATCACGGCAGCAGCGTTCACCCGCTTGGCGACGCCATAGTAATGCGCGAAGAGATAGGAGTTGACGCCGGGCGCCATCGCCGCCGTGATCACCGAAGACCGCAGGTCGGAGACGCTCGCCTTGAAGACCGAATGTGCCAGCAGGTAGGCAACGGCCGGGTGCAGGAGAAGCGAGCAGCCGCAGATCATCGCCACCGTCGCCTTGTCGCCATCCAGCCGATAGCGTCTGAGTACCGCACCCAGCCCGAAGAGCGCGGTGGGGATTGCGGTTGCAGCCAGCATGGTAGCGGTGGAGTTTACCGAGGCAGGGAGGGTAATCCCGGTCAGGTTGACGACAAAGCCGGCCGTGATCCCGAAGATCAGCGGCTGCACGGCCACGGCGCGGGCAATGCGGCCCGCGATATGACGCTTCGCGAGGCCATGGCCATGTGACTTGGCGATTTCCATGCACAGGATGCCCAGCCCATAGAATATGGGCGCGTGCAGCGAAATGATCGCAAAGTTCCCCGCCAGCGCCTCCGTTCCATAGGCGCGTTCGGTGATAGGGACGCCGAGCAGGAGCGTATTGGAGAAAAGGCAGGCGAAGCCGATCGCCACGGCATCCGGAAGTGCGCGCTTGAAGATCAGGATCGCCCCCGCAAGCCCGACGCCGAAGCTGATAAGCGCGCCGATATAGAAGCTGAGCAGCAAGCCCGCATCATAGGCGCGCGCGAGATCGAGCGCGGAGATCGACTTGAACAGCAGGATCGGCGTGCCGATGTTCTGCGCATAGCGCATCAGGCCGTCGATGGCCTCCTCGGAGAGGATCCTGCTCCATGCCGCCGCGTAGCCGAGGCCGAGAACAAGGAACACGGGAAGAATGACGTCGATCGTGGAATTCAAGGGTGGGCACTCGATGAGAAGGCGGCCCTTTGTCTATCGGCGACGGCCCGGGAACGCAAGCGAAGGGGCCAGATTGCGTCGAATGACATATAGCAAAAAATAAATCGATTTAAAATGTTGAACGGTGCGTTCAAGGTTTTGACGAAAAGCAGCTTGCAACTCTTGATATGGGTCAAGCGCCAACCGAAACGTGGCCATAAAATGTCAGACATCAACAACGACACGAGGTCCGCTATGTCTGACGTCACCTTTGAAAGCAACAAGGAAGAGCTTATCATTCCGGCCCTCGGGCCTTTCTACACCGCAATCGCCCAGCCGATGGCCTGGAGCATTTTCCGGTTTGCCGTCGGCGCGATGCTCGTCATCGAAGGGTGGCCGAAGATCGTGGCGCCGTTCGCTCAGACCGGTTTCGTGGAATCCCTCGGCTTCCATCCGGGTTGGCTCTGGTCGCCCCTGTTGGCGGGAATGCAGTTCTTCGGCGGGTTTTTCATTGCTCTCGGGCTGTTCACGCGTCCGATCGCCTTGGCAAATGCCGTAATGCTCGCGATCACCCTGTGGTTTCACTACAGCCATCCGTATCCGTCGATGCTGCTGACACCCGAAGGCATTGCCGCGCTGAAGGCCGGAAGCAATTTCTTCATCCCGGCAGCGGCTGCGCGCTTCGCCGATGGTGGCGCCGCCTTCCTGGAACAGGTTCAGGAAAAGGCGATCTTGGCCTCGCTCTTCTGGACCGGCGGCGCATTCTTCTATGCCGCCTTCGGTGGCGGATACCTGTCGCTGGACAGGCTGCTCTTCAAGAAGCACTTCTGATTGAAGGTTTAAACAGCAAAGGGGCCGCTTCGGCCCCTTTGTCATTCCGGCTTGCAGCGCTCACGCCTTCGCCAACCGCTTCGCCTTTATCCGCTCCTTGCGCCAGTTCATGATCGGCTTCTTGAAGACGCGGAAGCCGAGAAGCAGGGCGGTGAGCACGATGTAGATCATCTGCTCGACGATCAGAACCTTGGTCGACATGACGAAATGCACGACGCCGGCGATGATGACGAGGTAGGAGAGCTTGTGCAGCTTGTTCCAGCGCGGGCCGAGCCGTCGGATCGAGAAGCGGTTCGAGGTCAGCGCCAAGGGGATCAGCATGATGAAACCGAGCATCCCGATGGTGATGTAGGGGCGCTTCACGATATCGGGAATGATGGCCGCGAAATCGAGCGCCCGGTCGAGGGTCAGATAGACCGTGAAGTGGAAGAGCACATACCAGAAGCCGAGCAGGCCCAGCGCCCGGCGATAGGCGATCAGATTCGGCCCGCCGAGGATGAAGATCGGTGTGATCGCAAGTGTCCCCAGCAGAAAGCGGATCGCCCAGAAACCGAGATTGTGCTCGAAAGTCGCGACCGGATCGGCGCCCAGGTTACCCGTGGCGCCGAGATAGAAATACCAGACCGCCGGCATGAGGCCGATGATGTAGAGCCCCCAGATTTTCACCGGAAGCCAGTTGAATGGTCTGGCGGGCGCTGCGGGACGGATGGAGGTCGCGGCCATGGTTCAAAGTCCTTCTGCGCCTGCGGTCAACACTCTGTGCTTGGTCGCAGGCGCATTCTTGTCAGTAGTATTTGTTGATCAGGTCCATGCCGGTATATAGGCTTGCCACCTCGTCATAGCCGTTGAACATCAGCGTATCGCGCCGCTCGCCCCCTCCACCGAAGAAGCCGGTCTTGCCGCCGATGCGTCGCTCCGTCGCCTGGCTCCAGCGCGGATGGTCGCGCTTTGGATTGACGTTCGAATAGAAGCCATATTCGTTGGCGGCAGACTTGTTCCAGGTGCAGGGCGGCTCCTTGTCGGTCAGCGTGATGCGCACGATCGACTTGATGCTCTTGAAGCCATACTTCCAGGGAACGATCAGCCGGATCGGTGCGCCCGACTGGTTCGGCAGCGCCTCGCCATACATGCCGACCGCCATGAGGGTCAGCGGCTGCATGGCCTCGTCAAGCCTAAGCCCATCCACATAGGGCCAGGGCAGCGGCTGGAAATAGCCCGACTGGCCGGGCATCTCTTCGGGCCGCACGACGGTCTCGAAAGCGACGTATTTGGCGGAGGCCAGCGGCTCCACTTTCTTCAGGAGTTCCGACAGCTGGAACCCATCCCACGGAATGACCATCGACCAGGCTTCCACGCAGCGGAAGCGATAGATGCGCTCCTCGATCGGCATCGTCGCCAACAGGTCCTCGAAGCCGAAGGTCTGCGGCTTGGCGACCATGCCATCGACCTTGATCGCCCAGGGCAGCGGCTTGAACTTGCCGGAGTTCTTGGCCGGGTCGGACTTGTCGGTGCCGAATTCGTAGAAGTTGTTGTAGGTCGTCGCCGATTCCTTCGGCGTCACCGTTTCGCCCTTGGCGTCGTCCACCTTGTTGCCGATCTTGAGCGGCGTCGCGGCAAAGGCCGACCCGCCTGCGAGCGCGAGCCCGCCAGCAGCGGCGGCCCCGGCGATGAGTTGGCGGCGGTTGAGATAAACGCCTTTCGGCGTGATCTCGGAGGAGGGGATGCGGGGCGGACGATAGGTCATGGCTCTCTTCCATCGCTTCATTCGGCTTCATGTCTGCCTATACGGGCAAATCCGCCGGAAGGTTTCATGCGACAAGCAAAACAGTTTCTGCCATCACATGGAAGAGGGGCCGCAGCCACGATTTCGTGAGCGCTGCGAGATGGCGGATCAGCCGCCGGTGAAGGTCCGCGTGAGGATCTGCAGGTAGCCCGCCGGCATGGCCAGCCAGAGGAGGAGGAGAACGCAGGCCGCCAGCACGAGCTTCGTGGCGAGGGCCGTGTTCAGTCCGCCGCTAGGCTGGCGCGGCTTCTTGCGCTCGGCCTCGCGCGCGGCTTCTGCCTTCTTCTTCTGCCAGTCTTTCAGGCTCACGAGGTTTTCGTCGTCATTCTTGCCGGCCATGTCTGCCTCGCATTCCCTTCGCAAATCAGCGACAGGATAGTCTCCTCGATCGCCAATGTCATTCGATTGGTGATCTCAATTGCACCAGCCGCGTCGCCGGCCTTCCCAGGTGCGTGCCAACCCTTCTGCGACGAGCACGTTGCCGAGCGACTTCCCGCCGCGCATCACCACACGCAGCTTGCGGCCATATCGGTCCGTATCGCGATCGATCAGCTTGAGATCGAACGGACCGGCATTCAGGAGTTCCAGCAGGCGTTGCTTTGCCGCTTCGCCCAGCGCCTGTTCGTAGGGGCAGCGGGCCGGGTGAAGCTCGGGGGTGTCGATATCGGCAATGCGGATCTTGTCGCCGCCAAGCCGGAACGTATCGCCATCAACAACGCAATTGACCATGCTGCCGCCGCCGCAGAAGGTGAAACGGGTGGGGCGTGGGATGGAACCCGTCGTTTCGGACGAGGGGACGTCCTCTGGCGCTGCTGGCCTTGCGGTCGCCTGCTCCTCGACCTGTGACAGGAAGCCTTGTGGCAAGATGCTCCAGATGGCCGCCAATACGGCCGCCGAAACCATCGTCCTGAATATATGCCGCAGCATGGTCCCGCCCCACTAATCTCGAGGCGAAGCGTAACGGGCGAACCGTTTCGATTTGCTTAGCGGGATCGTCCGCAGAGGGGCGTACCGGAGCGTACCGGATCGGCCCGAACCGATAGTGACAGCCGAGGTTGCGTGCTGTAGGACGAACACATAAATTTGAGATGCGTTTCGCCACGTCGAGGGCGTAGAACGCCAAGAACAAACCAGCCCAAGGAATAGCCCCATGCCAGCTTATCGTTCGAGAACTACGACCCATGGCCGCAACATGGCCGGTGCGCGCGGCCTTTGGCGCGCCACGGGCATGAAGGACGGCGATTTCGGCAAGCCGATCATTGCGGTGGTCAACTCGTTCACGCAGTTCGTGCCGGGTCACGTCCACCTGAAGGATCTCGGCCAGCTCGTCGCGCGCGAAATCGAAGCGGCCGGCGGTATCGCCAAGGAGTTCAACACGATCGCCGTCGATGACGGCATCGCCATGGGCCATGACGGCATGCTCTATTCGCTGCCGAGCCGCGAGCTGATCGCCGACAGCGTCGAATACATGGTCAACGCCCACTGCGCCGACGCCATGGTCTGCATCTCCAACTGCGACAAGATCACCCCCGGCATGCTGATGGCTTCGCTGCGCCTCAACATCCCGTCGATCTTCGTCTCCGGCGGTCCGATGGAAGCCGGCAAGGTCGTGCTGAAGGGCAAGAAGCAGGCGCTCGACCTCGTTGACGCCATGGTTGCCGCTGCGGACGAAAGCTACACGGACGAGGAAGTCAACGCCATCGAGCGTTCTGCCTGCCCGACCTGCGGTTCCTGCTCCGGCATGTTCACGGCCAACTCGATGAACTGTCTGACCGAAGCGCTCGGCCTCTCGCTGCCCGGCAACGGCTCGACGCTGGCAACCCATGCCGACCGCCGCCGCCTCTTCGTCGAGGCCGGCCATCAGATCGTCGACATCACCCGCCGTTACTACGAACAGGACGACGTCAACGTCCTGCCGCGCAACGTCGCCAACAAGCAGGCTTTCGAGAACGCCATGGCGCTCGACATCGCCATGGGCGGTTCGACCAACACGGTTCTGCACATTCTCGCCGCCGCCCATGAGGCCGAGATCGACTTCACCATGGACGACATCGACCGTCTGTCGCGCAAAGTGCCGTGCCTGTCGAAGGTCGCGCCCGCCAAGAATGACGTGCATATGGAAGACGTCCACCGCGCCGGCGGTATCATGGCGATCCTCGGCGAACTCGACCGCGGCGGCCTGATCAATCGCGACAGCCCGACCGTCCATGCCGCCACGCTCGGCGATGCGCTGGACCGCTGGGACATCATGCGCACCAATTCCGAAACCGTCCGCAACTTCTTCCTTGCTGCTCCCGGCGGCGTGCCGACGCAGACCGCGTTCAGCCAGGAAGAGCGTTGGGAAGAACTCGACATGGACCGCAAGGGCGGCGTTATCCGCTCGGTCGAACATCCCTTCTCGAAGGATGGCGGTCTCGCTGTTCTCAAGGGCAATATCGCGCTCGACGGCTGCATCGTGAAGACGGCCGGCGTGGACGAAAGCATCCTGAAGTTCACCGGCCCGGCGGTTGTCTTCGAAAGCCAAGACGCTGCCGTGAAGGGCATCCTGAGCAACGAGGTCAAGGCGGGCGACGTCGTCGTCATCCGCTATGAAGGCCCGAAGGGCGGCCCGGGCATGCAGGAAATGCTCTATCCGACGAGCTATCTGAAGTCCAAGGGTCTGGGCAAGGCCTGCGCACTTCTGACCGATGGCCGCTTCTCCGGCGGCACGTCCGGCCTCTCCATCGGCCACGTCTCGCCGGAAGCGGCAAACGGCGGCACGATCGGCCTTGTCCGCAATGGCGACACGATCGAGATCGACATCCCGAACCGCACGATCAACCTGATCGTCGGCAAGGAGGAACTCGACAAGCGCCGTGCCGAGCAGGACGCCAAGGGCTGGAAGCCGGAACATCTGCGCAAGCGCAATGTCAGCCAGGCGCTCAAGGCCTATGCCGCCTTCGCAACCTCGGCCGACCGCGGCGCGGTGCGCATCCTGCCCGACGAATATAACTGAGACTTCGGCCGCTAGACGGTCGATTGCCGGTAAAAAATTGCGCCGAACTCATTGCTGAGTTCGGCGTATTTTGTTGGGGAATAGCCCGTATAGTCGCGAAAGCTGCGGATGAAATGCGGCTGGTCGTAGAAGTGATCCAGCGCGTCGGCATTGAGCCGCGAGATATCTCCATCCCTTGCGAATGTCCGGTAGAGGCCCTCGAAGGCCATGATGCCCTGTAGGCGCTTCGGGCCGATGCCGACGCGCTGGTTGAAGACTGTCTGCAGGTGACGTCTTGAACAGCCGAGATGGTCGGCGATCTCTTCGATGTTGAGCCTGAAGCGGCTCTGCCGCATCAGATGGAGTGCCGCGTCAACCAGTGTGTCCGTCCTGTCCTTTTCAGCGCGGAAGCTCTCCAGGAGAAAGCTCTCTGTGAGCCGCACAGCCTCCTCTATGCTTGCCGCCGAGGAAAGCCGCGCCTGCAGTGCACGCCCGGTACTTCCCAGCAATGCGTCGGCGGGAGCAATGGATGAGACGATGTCGCTCATGTCACCGCGCAGAAAGCGGGCCATTCCCGACGGTTTGAACTCGATCCCGATCGTCGTGGTGGGCGCGGCAGAGGAGGAGAGCGTGGTCGGCTCGTCCCAGACGCCAATGAAGACGATCTCGCTTTCGCGCGTCATGCGCCCGTGCCGCTCATTGCCTGCGTCCAGACCGTTGCGCCACGGTACGATCAGCTTCGGTCGTCCGTTCGGGACAACGATGCGGGCATCAGCTGTCGGAATTCCCGCCGGTGCCTCGAACACCCAGAAGTGATGAATGAAGGCGGCGATGGCCGGGTGTGGCGCAATGGTCGTCAGTTTCATCGCGTCTCCCGCATCTGGATCAGAAGCACTTCCCAAATATACAATTAGGCGGACCGCACTCGCGCTAGAACTGCCGCACTGGCCGGAGACATCACGCTTCGCGCCTGACCGCAAACCAAGTATTCAACAGGATCACCCGATATGTTTATCGCTCGTCTTCTCTTTTCGGCAATCCTTTTCATCGGCGCGCTGCTACACGGCTATGGCTCGTTCCTTGCATTTCCGGACCGCGGACCGGCGCTCGTCTGGTCACTCGGGTCGAGCGCTTTCGCCATCTTACTCGCTGCGGTCTGCGTTCTCAGCGCTTCCCGCACAGGCGACCGCGCCCTTGCCGCCATCTGCGTCTGCGGATGCCTTGCCTGGGTCGCGATCGTGATCGCTTACGGTATGTCAATTGGGAATGCCGCTGACCCTCGCGTGCTCTATCATGTGGCTACGGGGCTTGTTCTTGCAGGGCTCGCGCTGGCCGGCTTGTTCGGCTCTGCCGGGGCGAGGGGATAGGTGAAGCCGTGTCCTACTTCGATGGGGCTGGCCGTTCGAACTTGTTGTAGTCGTCCTCGAAAGCCGTCAGCCGATCCTCGTAGGCCTTGCGGATGCAGGCGGTGTCCGACTGGCAGGCCTGCCGCGTCTTCAGCCAGGCGGTCTGCTGGTCCTGAAGCTCGCCCCGCACGCCCATGGCATACATGCCCGACAGCCATTTGAATTCGGTGGCCATGCGCACGTCGAGATCGTTGAGGTCGCGGTTGGCGCAGATGGCGGTTTCGTCCGGTGCCAGCGTCTTGGAATCGCAATCGAAACTCGCAGCACTCGCGCCATGGCCCGCAAGTCCGGCCATGGTGATAACGGCACATGCAAATGTGTTTCGGAAAACCGTCTTCATGAAATCTCCTTCTCGGGCAATCGATCCGGCAGTCGAGGCGGGGTGGGCCTGAAATCGTGTCGATCATCCGTCAGGCTGAAATGCGCCGGCGGCGGGAGAGTTCCTTGATCGGAAACACAAAAGGCGCCCTCGCGGACGCCTCACATGTTTCTCAGGACCTCTGCCGATCACTTGCGATAGAGAAGCCAGCTCTTGGTCGAGTCCTTCTTCATTCCGTCCTCGAAGAGCATCGCACGATTGCGGCCGGAGTTCTTGGCGCAATAGAGAGCGATGTCGGACTTCGAATAGATCTCGTTCGGATCTTCGCTGTCGCAGGCCATGGAGACGCCGAGCGAGAGGGTGACCGGACCATAATCGACGCCAGTCTTGGAGTTCTTGAACGGGGTCGATTCCAGCGCCTTGCGAATGCGCTCCGCGACCTGGAGGGCTTCGCCCTCGGTATTGCCTTCGATGATGATGGCGAATTCCTCGCCGCCGGTGCGGGCCACGAAGACCTCCTTGCGGACGTTGGCCTTGATCACGTTGCCGACGGTCGCGAGGATCTTGTCGCCGACCGGATGACCGAAACTGTCGTTGATCTTCTTGAAGTTGTCGATGTCGCACAGGACAAGGGCTGTCAGCGACATCTGCTTCTTCTCGCTATAGATCTGGGCGAGCTTGTCATCGAAGGCGCGGCGGTTGGCGAGCCGGGTCAGCGAGTCCGTATTGGCGATGCGCTTGTATTCGTCGAGTTCCTTGCGAACGAGGTCCATCTCCGCCGATTTCTCGACAACGTTCTGAACCATGACCGCGCCCTGCGCCATCGTATCGCCGGTGGCGTCCGACAGGATGCTGATGGCATTGCGCAACAGGTCGGCGCTAGCTGAATTCTTCGTGTTGATGCGGGTGAATGTCTCGCCAAGCAGCTTGTTATAGCTCTCCAGCGATGTCTGCTCCTGCTTCAGGAGACGCAGCAGGCCCTCAAGCTCGGTCAAAATCTTGGTATGCGCGCCTTCGACGAGGTTCGCGCGGTGCTGGTCGCCGAAATACTGTTCGCCGATTGCGTCCAGTTCGCGCTGTGTCGCCCTGTTGCCAAGGGCTGCCAGTTCGCGCGTGAGCTTGGGGTTGGAGCCGATATAGGCTTCGTAGAACAGTTCATAATTGCGCGGGATTGGCGGAACGCCCATGCTGCGCATGGCATAGGTGACTTGTGCAGCTATGTCCGGTACCTGAACCTTTGGTTGCACAGGCGTCGACGACATAAATTACCCCCAAACTACTTAAAAATGCATAGTGAAAGTTCTAGGGGCAATTTCTTTGAAAACCATTAATTATAGAATGCAGCTCGCCAAATTATTGAAGAATCATTGAAATAAAGAAGCCGCGGACGACGACGGCGCAAGCGCTTTACATCCGCGGCTTCCAACCTGTTTCAATCTGGATCAACCCAGGTTGAGTTCCTTAAAAAAGTCATTCCCCTTGTCATCGATCACGATAAAGGCGGGGAAGTTTTCGACTTCGATCTTCCAGACGGCTTCCATGCCGAGTTCTGGGAATTCCAGAACCTCGACCTTCTTGATGCAGTCCTGCGCCAGCCGCGCTGCGGGACCGCCGATGGAGCCGAGATAGAAGCCGCCGTGACGGGCGCAGGCGTCGCGCACGGCCTTGGAGCGGTTGCCCTTGGCGAGCATCACCATCGAACCGCCGAAGGACTGGAACTGGTCGACATAGCTGTCCATGCGGCCCGCGGTCGTGGGACCGAAGGAGCCAGAGGGCATACCTTCCGGCGTCTTGGCAGGACCGGCGTAATAGACCGGATGATCCTTCATGTATTGCGGCATCTCGCCGCCCGCTTCGAGGATCGAGCGGATCTTCGCGTGGGCCAGATCGCGCGCCACGATGATCGTGCCGGTCAGCGACAGCTGCGTCTTGACCGGATGCTTGGTCAGCTCCGCCAGAACATCCTTCATCGGCCGGTTGAGGTCGATCTTGATGACATGCTCGGAAAGCTTCGCCTCATCGATCTCCGGCATGTACTTTGCCGGTTCCGTCTCGAGCTGCTCGATGAAGATGCCATCCTTGGTGATCTTGCCCTTGGCCTGCCGGTCTGCCGAACAGGAAACGCCAAGCCCGATCGGCAGCGATGCGCCATGGCGGGGCAGGCGGATGACGCGCACGTCATGACAGAAATACTTGCCGCCGAACTGCGCGCCGACGCCGAGCGACTGCGTCAGCTTGTGGATTTCAGCTTCCATCTCGAGGTCGCGGAAGGCGTGGCCGCTCTCGGAGCCTTCGGTCGGCAGCTCATCGAGATAGCGAGCCGAAGCGAGCTTGACGGTCTTGAGGTTCATCTCGGCGGAAGTGCCGCCGATGACGATGGCGAGATGGTAGGGGGGACAGGCCGACGTGCCGAGCGTCAGGATCTTTTCCTTCAGGAACTCGACCATGCGGTCATGTGTCAGAAGGGAAGGCGTTGCCTGATAGAGATAGGTCTTGTTGGCCGAGCCGCCGCCCTTGGCCATGAACAGGAACTTGTACTCGTCCGTGCCTTCCTCGTAGATGTCGATCTGGGCAGGCAGGTTGTTGCGCGTGTTCTTTTCCTCGAACATCTTGAGCGGCGCAAGCTGCGAGTAGCGCAGGTTCTTCTTCTGGTAGGCGTCGAGAATGCCCTTCGCCATCGCCTCGTAGTCGCCGCCTTCTGTCCAGACCCGGCGACCCTTCTTGGCCATGACGATCGCGGTGCCCGTATCCTGGCACATCGGCAGAATGCCGCCGGCAGCGATATTGGCGTTCTTCAGGAGGTCATAGGCCACGAAGCGGTCGTTTTCGGTCGCTTCAGGGTCCTCCAGAATGGTGGCGAGCTGCTTCAGGTGGCCGGGGCGCAGCAGATGGTTGATATCGGCCAGCGCCGTTTCAGCGAGAAGCCGAATGCCCTCGGGCTCGACGGTCAGAATGTCCTGTCCACGGAATTTTTCGACCGAAACGTAGTCGCTCGAAATCTTGCGGTAGGGTGTGTTGTCGGGACCGAGGGGAAAAAGATCGTCTGCCATGGAATTGGGTCTCCAAGAGTGAAAGCCTTCAGCTCCGTCTCTACGCAGGCCATCTCATATTTGCAATCTGTCTCGCAACCGATACGAGGCTACATTTACCGCGACCAATATTGCAATGAGCAAAGATTGTAGTCCTCGGCCCTGTTCGCCGCAGGCTTGCCGCTACTGGAAAAGAACGCGATCTCCAACTTTTCACCCCTCACACCCGGCTTTATCCTGACCTGCGCCGTTTTCGGCGCGACGCCCCGACAGATCGCACGCGCTGCCAAAGAGGGCTTGTTCCAATCCAACTTTAGATAGCCATCGAGTTGGGTAGTCGCTACGGAACCTGCCCTTTTGAAGCGCAGCAGACTGGATGTGACTTCGACATCACCAAGCGACACTGCGCCGTTTGAATACGCGCCCCATTTACCGTCGACCGCCGAAGTTTCGGCTCGATCCGTTGACATGGCCGAAGCGTCGCAGGTGTTCGCCCACGAGCATGCCTGCGCAAGTGCTAGGCAGAACATGACAGCGAAGATCTTGGAAGAGGTGAGATTTCTGAAACTCATTTTGCTATCCATGGCGCGCTAGTTGGATTTTTGTTGCGTTCATAAACAGGTCATAGACCTCCCTGTTCCTTTTTTGAGAGAGCTGAGGCCTGTTCGA
>DATMTA010000010.1:0-48101 GCA_035565055.1 Ensifer sp. | reverse complement strand
GGTAAAGGGTCATCAAACTGTAGCGAATCAAAACTATCACTGCGCCCGCTTCGAATGGTTCCACTGGGGTTCAGCGCCGATGACGGGTATCGCTCCGATTACCGGATATTTAAAGAATACAAGGCTCAAGTCCGCCTTCATCAGGCATCGTGCGCTGAGCGGAAAAGGTCTGTCGGAACGGCTCTTCGGCCTCCTGTTTTCCGGCCTCGTTTATCCACAGATTTGGGAAGATCCGGCTGTCGACATCGAGGCCATGCGTCTCGAGCCGCATCACAGCATCGTCACCATCGGCTCCGGTGGTTGCAACATGCTCGCCTACCTTGCGGAGGGTCCGGCGCGGATCGACGTCGTCGACCTCAATCATCACCATGTGGCGCTCAATCGGCTGAAGCTTGCGGCCTTCGAGACGCTGCCGTCCTATGGTGACGTCCGCCGGATGTTCGCCGAACCCGACAATGCGGCCAATTCGCTGGCTTTCGACCGCTATATCGCGCAAGGTCTCGATCTCGAAACCTTCCAGTACTGGAATGGCCGCGACAAGCTGGGCCGCCGCCGCATCTCCACATTCGACCGCAACATCTACCGCACCGGGCTTCTCGGGCGCTTCATCGGGGCAGGGCATCTGGCCGCGCGTCTGCATGGCAAGACCTTCGACCGGCTGATGGCGGCGCGGACGCTTGACGAACAGCGCGAGATTTTCGACCGCGAGATCGCGCCGCTCTTCGACAGCGGCCTCGTGCGCTGGATCACCAGCCGCAAGAGTTCGCTGTTCGGGCTCGGCATTCCGCCGCAGCAATATGATGAGCTTGCCGCCAGCAGCGTCTCCGGACATGTCGCCGACGTGCTGCGCGAACGCCTTGAAAAACTCGCCTGCGGCTTCCCCCTCAAGGACAATTACTTCGCATGGCAGGCGTTTTCGCGCCGCTATCCGTCGACGCATGAAGGGAGTCTGCCGCTCTATCTGCATCCCGACAATTTCTCGAAGATCCGGGCAAATGTCCGCCGGGTCGAAGTTCATCACAAGAGCTTCACAGAGCTCCTGAAGCAGAAGCATTCCGGCTCGGTCGACCGCTTCGTTCTGCTCGATGCGCAGGACTGGATGACGGCTGGGCAGCTCAACGAACTGTGGAACGAGATCAACCGCGCCGCAGCCCCCGGTGCACGGGTCATCTTCCGCACTGCCGCTGTTGCCAGCCCGCTCGAAGCCAAGCTCGATGCGCGCACGCTGGGCGCGTGGGACTACCTGCCCGATCTGTCGAATGAACTTTTGGCCCGTGACCGCTCGGCCATCTATGGCGGTTTCCATGTGTACAGGAAAGCCTCGTGAGCGCGATCGAAAACGCAGACGTTGCCTTTGACGACAACCACGCCGCCCGCATGGACCGGATGTATCGGACCCAGCGTCATATCTACGACCTGACACGGAAATACTATCTGCTCGGTCGCGACCGCTCGATCCGCACGCTTGCCGCGGAGCCGGGCCAGAGCATCCTGGAACTTGGCTGCGGGACGGGTCGGAACCTCGCGCTGGCCGGCGCGCTCTATCCGGGATGCCGGCTGTACGGGCTCGACATTTCCGAGGAGATGCTGACCTCCGCTCGTGCGAAACTGCCTTCGGATACGGTGCTGAAGGCCGGGGATGCATCGGATTTTGCGGCGCAGGACTTCGGCCGTCCGGGCTTTGACCGGATCATGATCTCCTACGCACTGTCGATGATACCGGCCTGGGAGGCGACCATCGATGCGGCAGTTGACGCGCTCAATCCGGGAGGCCAGCTGCACATCGTCGATTTTGGCCAGCAGGAAAGGCTGCCCGACTGGTTCCGTCGAATGCTGAAGGCCTGGCTTGCCCGCTTTCATGTCGATCCGCGCCGGGATCTGGATTCCGTCGTCGCTGCTGTTGCCAGAAGACACGGATGCACTTCGTCGTTTCGTGCGCTCTATCGCGGCTATGCCTGGTCGGCCACGATCACCAAGCCTGTGGGATAACGGATTATTTACCCTGTCATGATTGGCTGAGAGATGTGTCTTGACGGGTCTGCTTTACAACGCGCCCGAACAGGATAACATCCCTTCGACTCGTTGATTTGCGGGACTTTCATGCGCCGTTTCGCCCTGGCTCTTCTGCCGCTTGCCGTCCTTGTCGCCGGCTGCACGAGCACCGACTATGACCTGATGCAGACGGCGGCACTGTCCTCCAAGTTCAAGGATAGCGACCCGCAGGATTTCGGTGCGCGCAGCCCGCACCGGCACCCGATCCATGGCATCGACGTGTCCAAGTACAATGATCATGTCGACTGGGAGATGGCGAAGAAGTCCGGCGTTTCCTTTGCCTTCATCAAGGCGACCGAGGGCAAGGACCGCGTCGATCCCAAATTTGACGAATTCTGGCGCGGGGCGAGGGCGGCGAACGTCGCCTATGCGCCCTATCACTTCTATTATTTCTGCTCGACGCCCGACCAGCAGGCCGATTGGTTCATTGCCAACGTGCCGCGCGAGGCGGTGAAGCTGCCGCCGGTGCTGGACGCAGAATGGAACCCGGCTTCGCCCACCTGCAAGCTCCGGCCGGACCCCGCCACCGTGCGCGCGGACTTGAAACGTTTCATGGATCGGTTGCAGGCCTATTACGGCAAGAAGCCGATCATCTACACGTCGGTCGACTTCCACCGCGACAATTTCGTGGGTTATTTCAAGGATTACCAGTTCTGGCTGCGCTCTGTCGCCTCGCATCCGGATGAGAAATACGCCGATCGCAAATGGGCCTTCTGGCAATATACATCCACCGGCATCGTACCCGGTGTGGGCGGACAGACCGACATCAACGTCTTTGGCGGGTCGCAGGACAACTGGAAGTCCTGGCTTGCCTATGCCGATGCCCGTTGAACTCTCATGAACATGCCGCCCGCCGCCCTCAATGAAGGGCGACGGACGACAGGCTCCGGGAGGATGGGCGTCCGAATGTCTTACTTCGGCAGGGCATAGGCGATGATCTGGTCGCCGACCTTCGTCTCCATGAAGTGATGACCGCCCGGCGCCAGCACGACATATTGACGGCCATTGACCTCATAGGTCATCGGCGTCGACTGCCCGCCAGCCGGTAGTGTAGTTTCCCAGACGACCTTGCCCGTGTGGATGTCGATGGCCCGGAACTTGTCGTCCGTCGTCGCCGCGATGAAGATGAGGCCGCCAGCCGTGATCAGCGGGCCGCCATTGTTGGGCGTGCCGATCGGTACCGGGAGATGCGACGGGATGCCGAAGGGGCCGTTATTTGTCGCGTCCCCAAAGGGTTCGTCCCAGAGCGTCTTGCCCGTCTTCAGGTCGACGGCGCGAATCCAGCCATAGGGCGGGGAGACGCAGGGCATTCCCGTAAAACCGTTTCGCCAGCCGGCATTCACGTCGATGGCGTAGGGTGAGCCTGCCTGTGCGCCGGCCTCCGTGCCCGGCAGGTCGCCTCCTTCGGTGATCGGGCGCACACCCATCTTGTCAGCCTCGGCGCGGGGGATCAGGCGATTGTAATTGGGGATGTCGTTGTAGTTTGCGACGAGGATGCCGCTCTTGGTGTCGACTGCGACGCTGCCCCAGTCCGAGCCACCATTATATCCGGGATATTCGATGAAGTGCTTGTCGGAGGTCGGCGGCGTGTACTCGCCCTGGTAGGACGCCTGACGGAACTGGATGCGGCACCAGAGCTGGTCCAGCGGTGAGGCGCCCCAGGCGTTCGACGGTTTCAGCGGCGGCTTGGCAAGCGTTGCATAGCCCGAATAGGGCTGGGTCTTGGAAAGGTTCTGCTGCTCAACACCGCCCGAGGGAACGGGTTTTTCCGTCACGGGGAAGAGCGATTTACCCGTCCTGCGGTCGAGAACGTAGATTTCGCCTTGCTTGCTGGGAAGAACGACGGCCGGAACGGTGCCCTTGTCGGTCGGGAAATCGACCAGCGAGGGCTGAGAGCCAAGGTCATAGTCCCACAAGTCATAGTGCACAGTCTGGAAGCTCCAGACCGGCTTGCCGGTGGTCACGTCAATGGCGACGAGAGAGGAATTGTACTTGTTTTCGAAGTCCTTTCGGTTGGCGCCATAATAATCGACCGATGAATTGCCCAGCGGCAGATAGACATAGCCCAGTTGCTCGTCGCCAGCGGCGGCCGTCCACATGTTGGGGGTGCCGCGTGTATAGACGCCGTTGTTCGGCGGAGCGCCGACCCGGTCCGGCTGACCCATATCCCAGGCCCAGTCGAGCTTGCCGGAGATCGCATCGTAACCGCGAACCACGCCGGAGGGCGCGTCTTCTGCCTGTCCGTCACGAACTTGCGCGCCGGTCACCACGACGCCGCGCACGATGACCGGCGGGGCGGTGATCGAATACCAGCCGGGCACGGTCTGGCCGATATTCCTGTTGATGTCGACCTGGCCGTTGTCGCCGAAGCCCGCGCATGGCTTGCCGGTTTCCGCGTCCACCGCAATCAGTCGGGCATCGAGCGTGCCCTCGATGATGCGCGCCTTGCACTCCGTCACACCAGCGGAGGCGGGGGCGGCGAAATAGGAGACCCCGCGGCAGGTCGCGCCATACGGCACCGCCTTGCCCGGTACTTTCGGATCGTAGCGCCACTTCTCCTGGCCGGAGGTCGCGTCATAGGCGATCATCACGTTCATCGCGGAACAGGTGTACATGGTGCCATTAATCACCAGAGGCGTGTTCTCCGGCGAGAATTTGTCCTTCGTGTCTGCCGTCGGCATACTGCCGGTATGGGCGAGCCAGACCTGTTGGAGCTTCCCGACATTGCCGGCATTGATTTGATCGAGTGGGGAATAGCGCTGCGCCAGATCGGTGCCGCCATAGGCAGGCCAGTCCTTGCCGACCTCTTCCCGTTGCAGCGGCGTCTTCGAAATCTTCGCGCCCGTTTCCGGTATGGTCGCATCGTTAGCCTGGATTTCGGCAATGGGCGGCGTGTTTTGCGGGGTGACAGTGGGTGTTGTCGGAGCTGCGGGCTGGACGGTCGGCGGCGCTGCATTTTGAGCTGGCGCCGGGCTTGTTGGAGTTGTCGGCTGTGTCGCGTCCTGTGCCTGAGCAAGGCGCGGGCCGACGCTGTGACCCGAGAGTTGGAGCGTTGCCACCCCGCCGCCAAGAAGCATGAGCGCCGCCGTTGCCGTGGCAACGACGGGCCTGCGTCGGGTGACTACCGTTCTGCCGAAGGCTGGCAAGGAGAGGAGTATCACGATCAGGAGCACTGTTGGCGCCACCACCCACGGGATGAGCGGCCACATACGGAGCCCGACTTCCGAGAGGCCCCAGACGATCGAAAACAGCCATGCGATCACATAGACGGCGACGCCACTTGTTCGGCGCGCGAAGATCAAGGCACCGGAGGCCAGCAGAAGCAGGCCGGCGATGAGATAGTAGATGACGCCGCCGAGTGCGATCAGATATGCACCTCCAGCGATGAGCGCGATACCCAGCAGGCCGATGATGATGCCGAGGATTGCAAGCCAGACGCCGCCGGGCCCCCAGCGCCTTGTTTCGATGGTTTCCACCGTGCCGAGATTGCGCGGATCAGTACGATCGCGCTCGAAAGAGGCGTTGGCCATGGCTTGCTCCTGTGTCTGTAATGCAAGTCCCAACGCACAAAGATCGAAATTGTTGCAGCGGGTGCGGCAATTCGCGCAGAGCCGCAGTGTCCGGTCGCGTCGATGCCGATGCTCCCTTGCTTCAAGCCTCTGACGATCCCTGCTAAGAAACGTGCGTTACCGCTTCGCCCACTGATTCATGCGGCCGCTGCAAGCTTTTGGTTTTACGAAGGAGTTTCCCATGTCCCCACACTTCCGCCATGCCGTGGTCGGTTGCGGGCTGATGGGAGCAGCGGCAGCGCGGCATCTCGCCAACATGTCGCCGGGGGTGGCGCTGATCGGGCCGTCGGAGCCGGGGGACAAGCCGCAGCATCGCGGCGTCTTCGCCAGCCATTACGACGAAGGGCGGATCACGCGGACAATCGATCCCGATCCGGTGTGGGCGAAGCTCGCCCGCAGTTCGATCGACCGCTACCGGGATATCGAGTCGGCCACCGGCATCTCCTTCTATCGCGAAGTCGGAAGTTTGCTGACCGGTGCCGGCACGGCGGAGGGACGCCGCTACGTCGAGCGGACGCAGAACGCGGCCGAGGTTGCGGGCGTCGCGGCGGAGCGGCTTTCCGCGGAGGGCATGAAGGAGAGGTTCCCGTGGTTTTCCTTTCCGGGCGGGACAGAAGGCATATTCGAGGCAAGTGGGGCCGGCCATATCAGTCCGCGCCGTCTTGTGACGGCACAGGCGCAGCTTGCGGAGAGGGCCGGCGCGACGCGCATCGACGCCGCAGTCGCGTCCATTCGCGAGGTGGCGGGTCACGTGGCGGTGACGCTGGCCGATGGTTCAGTTGTGAAGGCCGATCGCGTGCTGTGCGCTGCAGGCGGATTTTCGATTCAGAACGGTCTGTTGCCGCTTCCTGTTGATCTGACGGTTTATGGTCGCACGGTCGTCTTTTTCGAGATCAGCGAAACAGATGCGGCGTCGATGCGGGCCATGCCATCGATGATCCACAAGGCGATCGAGGGGCGTGACGATATCTACATGTTGCCGCCGATCCGCTATCCGGACGGGAAATATTATCTCAAGATCGGCGGTGACCCGGACGACCTGCAGCTTCAGCCCGAACAACTGGGGGACTGGTTCCGCAGTGACGGGCGCCCTCACGCGCGGGAGCACCTGGTTGCCCGCATGATGGCGCTGGTTCCTGGACTTAACGTTCTTTCCGTCTCGTCCGCATCCTGTGTCACGTCTTTCACGCCCACCGGCTATCCCGCCATCGGTTGGCTGACGCCCGGGCGGATCGCGGTCGTCACAGGCGGTTGCGGTGCGGCGGCAAAGAGTTCCGACGAAATAGGACGGCTCGGCGCAGAACTGGTTTTCGAGGACAGGATTTCCTCCTTTGACTTCGATTTCTCACCAGTCCAGTGAAAGCGAGGCGAAGGGCCAGGTGCGCTCCTCTGCGGGCATGAAGCCATCCGAACCGAGCCTCGCATGTTCGACCAGCCAGTTCATGAAAACCTGAGCAGGCTTCGATGTTTTGGGCCTTTCGCTTGATGGGCGCACGAGTAACCCGCTCTCGAAGGTGAGGAAGCCGGCGGGCGCGATGAGACTTCCGCTCCGCAGCTCCCGCTCGATCAGGAATTTCGGCGCAAGCGTCGCGCCCATCCCGCGCTCGGCCGCCTCGAAGGCAAGCGAGGACAGGTCGAAACTGAGTTCGCGTTCGCGGATAATCTTCAGGCCGGTCAGCTCTGCCCAGCGCTTCCACGCCGCTTCGCCGTCGCGCCGATGAATGATCGTGGCGACCTTCAGCGTGTTTTCCGTCGCCTCATGCGGGTAACTGGGCGCGAGAACCAGGCCGATATGCACGTCGCCCAGCGGACGGGCTTCCGGGTGCTCGACCGAGGGGCTCAGCAGTCTGTCCCAGGAAATGACAAGATCCACTGGGCCCTCCAGCCTTCTGCTACCATGCGGGCCGGTCAGGCGGATCAGCACGTCGATGTCGGGATAGTCGACATTGAAGCGTGCAATCGTCGGGATCATCCATTGCCGGGCGAAGGTGGAGCTGGCAGCAACCGTGACCGAGGCCCGGCCGGCTCCGGTGATTGTCGCATAGGTGCGGCGGATCTCGTCCATGCTCCGGGATACAGTTTCGGCAAGCGCCCGACCTTCCTCTGTCAGCTCCAGCTGCAGGCCGCGCTTGACGAAGAGGTCGGTACCCGCATGGTCCTGCAGTTGGTGAAGCTGCTTGCTCACCGCGCTGTGCGTGCGGGAGAGCATGTCTGCAGCGCCCCAGACAGAGCCGGTACGGAAGAAGGCCTCCAGCGTCGTCAGCGCGGTCAGCGGCGGAAGCTTGTCCATCGGGTCGCCTCGTCCGTAGGAATTTTTCTCACATAGTTTGTTCTCATTATTCAATTTTTGCGGGCGATGAAAGGAGCTAAATTCAAAGTGTGGAAAAAGGAGATGGGCCATGCGGCACGCAATTGAAGGCGAGTACAGACGGTATGAACAACGGCAGCTTGCCGAACTTCTGGTAGAAGGTTCGCGTCACGGCACTTTTCTTCATGCGCTGCAGGCAATGTTTGCGGTCTGGCGGGCGCGGTGGAAAATGCGCCGAGAGATGCTCCGCGACCTGGAGACGATGACCGACGAGACGCTCGAAGACGCAGGCTACACCCGGCGCGATGCAGAGCGGGAAGCGCGCAGGCCTTTCTGGCAGGCTTGATGCCCGCTTGGCCGTTCCCGCGTATTTTAGGTGCAGACTTGTCGGTTCGGAGGTCAGGGCGGCTTCCGGACCGATGCTGTCTTTGTTGACCCCATTTCAGCTTTGCCGATTTGCTGTGGTCTTTTCGACGCAAAGACGCTATCACCCGCGCGCCAGTTGGCCGGGCAGCCGCGCTTCATCAATGCCGAAAGGCGATGAGGTGAGGAAAGTCCGGGCTCCACGGAGATACGGTGCCGGATAACGTCCGGCGGGGGCGACCTCAGGGAAAGTGCCACAGAAAGCAAACCGCCTTCCTCGGAAGGTAAGGGTGAAAGGGTGGGGTAAGAGCCCACCGCGACCCTGGCAACAGGGGCGGCACGGTAAACCCCACCGGGAGCAAGACCGAATAGGGATGACGCGGCGGGGCAACCCGCCAGCCTGTTTCCGGGCCAGTCATCCGGGTGGGTTGCGCGAGGCGACATGCAAATGTCGTCCCAGATGAATGGCTGCCACGTTCCGGTTCGCCGGAGCCATACAGAACCCGGCTTACAGGCCAACTGGCAAATTCTCTTATTGTGGCGGAGCGGCGCGGTCAGGTTGCGCTTAACGCTCGCTCCACGGCCTCCGGTTCCTTGTCGATGATCGTCAGGAAAATGCGCGAGGGTGCGTCGATATTGGAACGGTGTTGCTCCCAATCCCGAATGCGTCCGACCGAGAAGCCGAAGCGCGCCGCAAAGGCCTGCTGGGAAAGTCCCAGCTTGCGGCGAATGGCTTTCACATCCACCTCTGCCGGAATGTGGACGTTATACCCTTCCAGGTCTGCTTCATCCGAGGCGAAGGCGAGGGCCTCACGTGCACCCTGTAGAATTCGCGATCCAGCCGTGGTCATTTCTCACTCCTGCCTTTGCCCGCCCTCGTCCGGGCGTGGGCGCGCCATGCTTGGGGCAGCGCCGTCAGAATGTCTCGAAGCGCATTACGCTCCGCTTTTGAAAGGTTGGCCTGGGTGTCTTTGCTAAATACGTCGAGCAAAAACACCGGGATGTCGGCGTCTGCATAAAAGGTGATGACCCGATAGCCGCCACTCTTGCCTTTGCCGCGACCGGCGAAACGCAACTTTCTCGCGCCGCCTGTTCCCGGCATGATGGCGCCCGCATCGGGATTGGCAGCCAGATATGAGACGATTGCCTCCCGTTCGGCGTCAGTCAGACCCTCCTCCTTCGCGGAGGCTAGGTAGGCTGGCGTTTCGATCACGGTGTGCATGAGGAATTCATACGGAAATTCCGCATGTACGTCAAATTTATGTGCGGAAATTCCGCAGAGGTGAGGCTTGGCCTATGGTCGAGCATGTGGCTGCACAATCGCTTTCTTGTTCAGGCCTGATGCCCCGCTCACCACCCCCTCTTAAAACTTCATTAAGTTTAACGGCTTAATAATTTTTCGAGTGCGCGCGCCGCTCGAAATGCCGTTTCCCATTGACGCCCATGTGGTCCCATGCTATCCCATAAGTCAGCCGAAAGGATGCTGTTTAGCGTCCGAAAAACGCAGAAAGTGGAAGGAGTTAGCACTCTTTCCGTGCTGCGGCGGCGACATGCCTGCGAAGCCTCATGCGGGAGGTCTGGTGCGGGCGAGGTGGGGCGGATGATCTGCCCTTCCATTTCGGAAACGGTTGTATCGCGTCATGATCCGCTTCCTGTCGAATTTTGTGAACAGGATCGATGCCAAGGGGCGCGTCTCGGTGCCTGCGAGCTTTCGTTCCATTCTCGCTTCGGCGGATGTGCAGGATCTCTATTGTTTCCAGGACTTTGTTTTTCCGGCGATCAGCGTTGGCGGCCCCGAGCTGCTGGCGCGCCTCGAGAGGCGGATCGAGGTGGCGGACCCATTCTCGCCGGAAGCCAATCGGATGTCGCTGCTGGTTCACGGCGGCGGCGTCTTCATGAAGCTCGATCAGGAGGGGCGGTTGATGGTCACGGACTTCATCCGCAACTTCACGGGCATTACCGATCACGTCGCCTTTATCGGGCGAGGGGATCATTTCCAGTTGTGGCAGCCGGAGGCGTGGGAGACTGCGCAGAAGGCGGCCCGCGAGGGGCTGGGGCGCTGACAAGCTCGTGCCCCGATACGAGGGGATTATGCATGGCGGCGGTCGAGACTGACGGCGTTCACGTGGACGCCCAGAATGCGGGGGATCGTCCGCATATTCCGGTCATGCTGCCGGAAGTTCTCGATGCGCTTGCCGTGCAGCCTGGTCAGGTCGTTCTCGATGGCACGTTTGGCGCTGGAGGCTACACGTCCGCGATTCTCGCTGCGGGCGCGCACGTGATCGCGCTCGACCGCGATCCCAATGCGATTGCAGGCGGCAAGGCGCTGGTCGATAAGTCGAACGGTGCGCTGGCGCTCGTCCATTCCCGCTTTTCCGAGCTTGCCGATCATGCGCCAGCCAGCGGGCTTGATGGCGTCGTTCTCGATATCGGTGTCTCGTCCATGCAGATCGACGAAGCTGATCGCGGCTTCTCGTTCCAGAAGAACGGTCCGCTGGACATGCGGATGTCGTCTGCAGGCGTGAGTGCTGCCGATGTCGTCAATCGCGCCAAGGTCGGCGATCTGATCCGCATTTTCGGCTTTCTCGGCGAAGAGAAGCAGGCAGGGCGCATCGCGCGTGCCATCGAGAAGCGCCGCACTGAGAAGCCATTCGAGACGACGCGCGACCTCGCTGGCCTTATCGAAATCGTCACGCCACGCAAGGCCAAGGACAAGATCCACCCGGCAACCCGGGTCTTTCAGGCGCTCCGCGTCTTCGTCAATGACGAACTTGGAGAGCTCGCCAAGGCGCTATTCGCTGCCGAAGCCTGTCTGAAGCCGGGCGGTCGGCTGGTTGTCGTGACCTTCCATTCGCTCGAGGATCGGATCGTCAAGCGCTTCTTTGCGGATCGTTCCGGCAAGGCTGCGGGCTCGCGGCATCTGCCGCAGGTCCACGACAAGCCGGCGCAATTCGATCTCGTTCACAAGTCGGCCCTGCAGGCGAGCGATGCGGAGGCGGAGATCAATCCGCGCGCGCGTTCGGCCAAGCTGCGCGCCGGCATCCGCACCACAGCTGCGTCCGGTTCTGCAGATATGGCCATCTTCGATCTGCCCGATCTGGCAAGCCTGGCGAAATTGGGGAGCTGACCGCCCATGTTCCGGACTTTCGATATCATGTTGATCGTGATCATGACGGTGGCGGCGACGATCACCTATTCGATCAAGCACAAGGCCGAGACGGTGCTTGAGGATGTTCACAAGCTCGATGCGGAGATCAAGCTGGAGAAGGAAACGATCGATCTTCTCAAGGCGGACTGGGCCCTGGCGACTCAGCCGAACCGTCTGGCGCGACTGGCGGATACGTTCAAGGCCGATCTCAAGCTGCAGCCCACGGATTCGACGCAAATCATCCAGCCGCAGGAGCTGCCGATGATGAAGGCGGATGTCGGTCTGGCCGACGCCGAGGCCGCCGGTCTTGCGCCGGATGCCCGCAAGACCGACCAGGTGGTCAGGCCCACGCCTGCCAAGAGCGATACCGCCAAGGCTGCCTCGACCAAGACAGACACTATCAAGACCGGATCGGTGAAGCGCTGATGTCATTCCTGTCCCGCATCATGAACATCAAGAGCAAGGCGCATTTCTCTGCGACCCCCCGAGGCGTGCGCCGGGCCCATGACGGCAATGCGCGTTTCGAAGGCACGCTCAAGCGTTCTGGTGCGCAGGCCAAGAGCCGCGTCGGCATCATCTTCATCGGCTTCACCGTCGCCTATGTCATCATTGGCGGACGTCTGGTCGAATATGGCATGGCCAAGCCGGAGACGGTGTCCAGCATCATGCCGTCCGACAACCTGCTGGCCTCGCGGCCCGATCTTCTCGACCGCAACGGACAGGTTCTGGCCACGGATATCCGCACCGTATCGCTCTACGCCGAGCCTTCCAAGATCATTGATCCCGACGAGGCGCTGGAGGAGTTGTCCAGCGTGCTGCCCGATCTGGACGCGAAGTCGACCTATCGCAAGCTGTCCTCCAAGAGCCACTTCCAATGGCTGCGTCGCCAGCTGACGCCACGTCAGCAGAGTCAGATTCTCGCGCTCGGCATTCCCGGCATCGGTTTCCGTCCGGAAAAGCGTCGCTTCTATCCCGGCGGTTCGACCGCATCTCACGTGCTCGGTCTCGTCAATATCGACAACCGCGGCATTGCCGGGATGGAGAAGTATATCGACAGCCAGGGGCTTGCCGATCTCGCCGCCGTGGGCATGACGAATGATGCCAAGCTGGAGCCGGTCAAGCTTTCGATCGATCTGCGCGTCCAGAACGCGCTGCATGAGGTTCTGGTCGATGGGATGCAGCGCTACCAGGGCATCGGTGCCGGCGGCGTGGTGCTTAATGCCCATACCGGCGAGGTCCTGGCTCTCGCCTCGTATCCGGATTTCGATCCGAACGACCCGACCCACGCGCTCGACCCGGATAGGCTTAACCGCGTGTCGGCCGGTACTTATGAAATGGGCTCGACCTTCAAGGCCTTCACCATTGCCATGGGTCTCGACTATGGCACGATGACGCTGGCGACCACGTTCGACGCCACGAAGCCGCTCTACATCGGCGGCTTCACCATTCACGACTTCCACGGCACGCGCCGGGTCTTGTCTGTCGATGAAGTCTTCGTGCATTCTTCCAACATCGGTGCAGCGCGCATGGCTGATGCTGTCGGCATTGATGGGCACAAGGCTTTCCTGCAGCGGATGGGCCTGCTCAGCCGCATGGATACCGAACTGCCGGAAGTGGCGACGCCATCGCAGCCGCGCGTCTGGAAGCGCATCAACTCGATGACCATCGCTTATGGCCACGGCGTGGCGACGACCCCATTGCAGACCGCAGTTGCAGGCGCAGCTCTGGTCAATGGCGGTTATCTGATCGAGCCGACCTTCCTGCCGCGCACGCAGGCGGAGGCGGACAAGATCGCGGTGAAAGTTGTCAAGGATTCCACGGTGCGTGACATGCGCAAACTGTTCCGCGATAACGTGGTTGAATCTGTCGGCTCTGGCAAGCAGGCCGCCGTTCCGGGGTTCGACGTCGGCGGCAAGACGGGGACGGCCGAAAAGCTGGTCCGTGGCCGCTATGTCAACGGCCACAACTTCAACGCCTTCCTCTCAGCCTTCCCGATGAGCAATCCGCAATATGTGGTGCTCGTCTTCATCGATGATCCGCGCACCGGCGAGCATAATTCCAATCTCGCCGGCAATACTGCGACCCCCATGGTCGGTCGTGTTATTGCCCGGGTAGCGCCTCTTCTTGGTGTTCAGCCGAAATTTGGCCCAGATGGATCGGCAACGCTCGTTTCTTATTAAGATCGACGTAATTCCGTTTAAAATGGTTCAAACACGATTCGGGCGCCCGGATAGGCGGGCGCGAAAGGCGAATATCATCGATGAAGCTTCGTGACCTCGCAGGTTCAGACTTTCCGGAAATCGATGCATTGCTTGCGGGCGCTGCCGGAGACGTTCAGATCACCTCCATCACTGCCGACAGCCGGCAGGTTGCCCACGGCGCGGTCTTCGTGGCGGTGTCGGGCTCCAAGGCCGATGGTTCCTCGTTTGCCGGTGAAGCGGTGAAAAAGGGCGCCAGCGCCATCGTCATTTCCGCGCAAGCCTCCATCGAGGCGTCCGTGCCGGTGCTCAAGGTCGAGGAGCCGCGCCGCTTCCTGTCATTGGCCGCTGCACGGTTCTTCGGAGCGCAGCCGGCGGTCATGACGGCAGTCACCGGCACGGCCGGCAAGACATCTGTTGCCTCCTTCAACCGCCAGATATGGGCTCATGCAGGCTTTGCAGCTGCGATGATCGGGACGACTGGCGTCATTGCGCCCGGCCGCAACGATTACGGCACGCTCACGACGCCGGATCCGGTGTCGCTGCACAAGCTTCTTGCCGAACTGTCGCGCGAGGGCGTCACCCATGCCGCGATGGAAGCCTCGAGCCATGGCCTCGACCAGCATCGGCTCGACGGTGTGAAGCTTGCCGCCGGCGCGTTTACCAATCTCGGTCGCGACCACATGGATTACCATCCGACGATCGAGCATTATCTGGGCTCCAAGATGCGTCTTTTCAGCCTTCTGCCGAAGGGGGCACCGGCGGTCATCTTCTCCGACGATGCCTATTCGCTTCACGCCATCGAGGCCGCGGGGCGCGCAGGCTGCGAGGTGCTGACCGTTGGTCGCAAGGGCACGTTCCTGACGCTGAAGCGGGTTGAACATTTCCGCCACAAGCAGATGGCGGAAATCCACTGCGGGTCGGACATCTACGAAGTGGATATTCCGCTTGCGGGTGATTTTCAGGTGGCAAATGCGCTCGTGGCCGCGGGGCTTGCCATGTCGACGGGCGTGAGCCCGGCGGCGGTCATGGCCGCGCTCGGCAAGCTCGTCGGCGCTTCTGGCCGGCTTGAGCTTGTCGGCCACACCGTTGATGGCGCGCTCGCCTATGTCGACTACGCCCACAAGCCGGATGCTTTGGAAAATGTACTGACCTCCGTCCGTCCGTTCACCACCGGTCGCGTCATCGTGGTCTTCGGCTGCGGTGGAGACCGCGACAAGGGCAAGCGTCCGCTGATGGGCGAGATCGCCGCGCGTCTTGCCGATGTGGTGATCGTCACGGATGACAATCCGCGCTCTGAAGTACCGTCCGTCATTCGCTCGGAAATTCTGGCCGCCGCTCCCGGTGCGCTCGAAATCGGTGATCGAGCCGAGGCGATCCGCACGGCCTGCGGAATGCTGAGATCCGGAGACACGCTGATCGTCGCCGGGAAGGGACATGAAGAGGGCCAGATCGTCGGGGACAAGGTTCTGCCATTCTCGGATCAGGCCGAGATCGACAAGGCTTTGGGAGGGCTTCAGGCTTGAACTATCTCTGGACGTCGGACGAACTCGTCAGCGCGATGCATGGCAGGCCCTATGGTTCCCTGCCGGAGGGTGTGACAGGCATTTCCATTGACAGCCGGTCCATCGGCAAGGGTGAGGCATTCTTCGCAATCAAGGGCGACCGCGTCGATGGGCATGACTATGCTTCCGTCGCGTCCGCGAATGGCGCTGCCCTTCTGGTTGTCAGCGAGGCGAAGCTGCCGGCGCTCGGTCGCGTCACCACGCCGATGATCGTCGTGGACGATGTGCTTGCAGGCCTGGAGCGCCTGGGTCGTGCCGCTCGCGTCCGATCTGCCGCCAAGGTCATCGCAATCACCGGTTCCGTCGGCAAGACGACGACCAAGGAAATGCTGCGCAAGGCGCTGGAATCGTCCGGCACCGTCCACGCATCCGTTGCTTCTTTCAACAATCATTGGGGCGTGCCTTTGACGCTCGCCCGGATGCCGAAGGATGTCGATTACGGCGTCTTCGAGATCGGCATGAACCATGCCGGCGAAATCCGGGCGCTGGTTTCGATGGTTCGTCCGGACATTGCGATCATCACCACGGTCGCCGGGGCGCATCTCGGCAATTTCCGCTCGGTCGAGGAGATCGCCTATGCCAAGTCGGAGATCCTGGAAGGGATCCAAGCCGATGGCCATGCGATCCTCAATCGCGATATCGAGTATTTCCCGATCCTCGAAAAGGTCGCGATCGAAAACCGGGTCCCGCATATCCATTCATTCGGCAACAATGCTCGCGCCGATTTCCGGCTGGCGGAATTCAACGGCCACCCCACGAGTTCCAACCTCTGGGCCGTCATCGGCGGTCGTACGATCGAGGTCACCATTGGCGCACCCGGCCGGCATATCGCGGAGAACGCGCTGGCCGTGCTGGGCGCCGTTTCGCTTGCCGGTGCCGATCTGGACCGTGCCGCCGAAGCGCTCGCCTCCTTTATGCCTGAAAAGGGCCGCGGACAGCGGCATATCCTGTCGCTCGGCGAGGGCAAGGGCACGTTCACACTGATCGACGAGAGCTACAACGCCAATCCCGCTTCCATGCGTGCGGCGATCGGGTTGCTTGCCGGCACACCCGCGACGGGTGAGGGGCGGCAGATCGCGGTTTTGGGCGACATGCTGGAAATGGGGGAAAACTCGCCCTCAATCCACGGGAACCTGGCACAACCATTGCGGCAGGCCGGCATCAAGCATCTTTGGCTCGCGGGGCGCGACATGCGCCTGCTGGCCGAGGCCATGGCAGGGTCTGCGGACGTCGCCTATCGGCAGACGGCCGAAGAACTTGCAGAGTATGCGGTTTCTCATGTATCGGACGGCGATGTGCTGGTCGTCAAATCGTCGCTGGGGACAGGATTCGGCAAGATCACGGCGGCCCTTCTCAGTGCATTCCAGCCCGCCAACCTGGCTGGTGTCTGACAACCTGGAGTTCTTCCGGTGAGCAATGCTTCGCCAGATGAACTTCGATCATTTGTTTTTACGCAATTCCGGACGCGAAACCGGTCCTCACTTTTCGCTGGAATTGCTCTAAATTAGAAAGAGCCGCTATGCTGATCTGGCTTGTGGAACTGTCGCATCATATCCAGTTTTTCAATCTGTTCCGCTATATCACGTTCAGAGCAGGCGCTGCGCTCTTTACCTCCGCCTTCATCGTCTTCCTCTTCGGACCGCGCATCATTGCTTCGCTGCGCATCCGCCAGGGCAAGGGCCAGCCGATCCGCGCCGACGGGCCGCAGACGCATTTCAAGAAGGCCGGCACGCCGACCATGGGCGGCCTGATGATCCTGGCCGGCATTGTCGTCTCGTCACTGCTCTGGGCGGATCTTTCGAATGTCTACGTGGTCTCCACGCTGCTTGTGACCCTCGGCTTCGGCGCCATCGGCTTCTATGACGACTATCTCAAGGTGACGAAACAGTCGGACAAGGGCTTTTCCGGCAAGGCGCGCCTCGGCATCGAATTCGTGATTGCCGGCATCGCGGTCTATTTCATGATGCGCACCTCCATGGCCTCCGCTCCCAATGGCTCGATCATCGGGACGTCGATTGCCTTTCCGTTCTTCAAGGACTTCTTCGTCAATCTCGGCATGTTCTTCGTGCTGTTCGGCGGCTTCGTCATCGTCGGCGCCGGTAATGCGGTGAACCTGACGGACGGTCTCGACGGCTTGGCAATCGTGCCGGTGATGATTGCCTCCGCTTCCTTCGGTGTGATTGCCTATCTCGCCGGCAACGCGGTC
This sequence comes from Ensifer sp., assembly GCA_035565055.1. GTDB lineage: Bacteria > Pseudomonadota > Alphaproteobacteria > Rhizobiales > Rhizobiaceae > Ensifer_A. Next base: position 30,692 of record DATMTA010000010.1, on the reverse strand, counting down.
TTCGCGAACTACCTGCAGATCAACTTCGTGCCCGGCACTGGCGAACTCGCCGTCATCATGGGTGCGGTGATCGGGGCAGGGCTCGGCTTCCTATGGTTCAATGCGCCGCCAGCCGCCATCTTCATGGGCGACACCGGGTCGCTCGCGCTCGGCGGCATGATCGGCACGGTGGCCGTTGCCACCAAGCACGAGATCGTCATGGCGATCATTGGCGGCCTCTTCGTCATGGAAACGCTGTCGGTCATCATCCAGGTCTTCTGGTTCAAGCGGACCGGCAGGCGCGTCTTCCTGATGGCGCCCATCCACCACCATTTCGAAAAGCTCGGCTGGACGGAAAGCCAGGTCGTGATCCGCTTCTGGATCATTGCCGTCGGCCTCGCCATGGTCGGTCTTGCCACGCTCAAGCTCAGGTAATTGCCCATGATGCCGGTGACGTCACTCGGCGGCCGCAAGGTCGCCCTTTTCGGGCTAGGCGGTTCCGGCCTCGCCACGGCGCAGGCGCTGATGGCGGGCGGGGCGGATGTGATTGCCTGGGACGACAATCCCGCCAGCGTCGAGAAGGCCAATGCCGCCGGCATCTCGACGGCCGACCTGCATGGTATCGACTGGAAGGCTTTCGATTGCTTCGTCCTGTCGCCCGGCGTGCCGCTGACACACCCGAAGCCGCACTGGACGGTCGATCTGGCGCACGCCGCCGGAGTCGAGATCATCGGCGATGTCGAACTCTTCGTACGCGAGCGGATGAAGCTCGCTCCCGATTGCCCCTTCATCGCGATTACCGGCACGAACGGCAAGTCGACGACGACTGCGCTGATTGCGCATATTCTCAAGTCCTCCGGACGCGATACGCAGCTGGGCGGGAATATCGGGACGGCCGTGCTGACGCTCGATCCGCCGGCGGCAAACCGCTTCTACGTGGTCGAGTGCTCGTCCTACCAGATCGACCTCGCGCCCTCGATCAATCCGTCTGCCGGCATCCTGCTCAACCTGACACCCGATCATCTCGACCGTCATGGCACGATGCAGCATTATGCCGACGTCAAGGAGCGGCTGGTCGCGGGTAGTAAAAATGCCATTGTCGGCGTGGATGACAGCTATTGTAGCCAGATCGCGGATCGCATCGAGCGCGCCGGCGTTGCCGTCACCCGCATTTCGCGCCGGCTGGCGCTGAAGGACGGGATCTATGCCGATGGCAGCCGCATCCTGAAGGCGGATGGCGGCGAGATTGCCGAGCTTCTCGACTTGAAGGGCGTGGAGACATTGCGCGGCGGGCACAATGCGCAGAATGCGGCGGCGGCTATCGGCGCTTGCCTTGCTGTCGGCGTGAGCCTCGATGACATCCGCGCCGGCATCCGCTCTTTCCCGGGGCTCAAGCATCGTATGCAGCCGGTCGGACGGCGCGAACATGTAACCTTTGTCAACGATTCCAAGGCGACAAATGCGGAAGCGGCGGCGCCCGCGCTGTCGAGCTATGACCGCATCTACTGGATTGCCGGCGGCTTGCCGAAAGAGGGCGGGATCACCGCGCTGCAGCCGCTGTTCTCGAAGATCGCCAAGGCCTACCTCATCGGCGAGGCCGCGCCGCAGTTTGCCGCGACGCTCGGCGAGGCTGTGCCTTACGAGATTTCCGGCACGCTCGATCTGGCTGTGGCCCATGCCGCGAAGGATGCGGCGGCGGACAAGAGCGGTCCCGTGGCCGTGATGCTCTCACCGGCTTGCGCAAGCTTCGACCAGTACAAGAATTTCGAGGTCCGTGGTGATTCGTTCGTTGCGATCGTGTCGGGCCTTGATGGCGTCACGATGCTGGTTTGAAGCAATTCCAGCAAAAGTGTGAAGCGGTTTTGCGTTCGGAATTGCGCAGAATAGAACACAGGGAACATTTTGTTCGGAAATGTTCCATCGGGAGATCGGTCGAATGGTAAGCCGCGCGGATAGAGGTAGGGTTGCAGACTGGTTCTGGACCATCGACCGTTATTTTCTCTTCGTTTTCGTGCTCCTGATGGGCATCGGGTTCATGCTGTCCTTCGCCGCATCGCCGGCGGTGGCCGAGCGCATCGGGGCCAGCGAATTCCATTTCGTGACCAAGCACGCGGAATTTCTTTTGCCGGCGCTTGCGGTCATGCTGGGCTTCTCCTTCATGACCCCAAAGACGGTTCGCCGCACGGCGGTGATCCTGCTCATCGTTTCGCTGACGCTGATGGTTCTCGTGCTCTTCGTGGGCGTCGAGGTGAAGGGGTCGCGGCGCTGGATTTCGCTTGGACCGCTCGGCATTCAGGCCTCGGAATTCATGAAGCCGGCCTTTATCGTCGTGTGTGCCTGGCTTTTTGCCGAGCATCAGAAGCAGCCGGAAATACCCGGCAACCTTTTCGCCATTCTTCTTTACGGTATCGTGGTGGCGCTGCTGGTCGCCGAGCCTGACCTCGGCCAGACGATCCTGACAACCTCGGTCTGGGCCGGCATGTTCTTCATGGCCGGAATGCCTTGGCTGTGGATCACTCTGCTTGCGATCTTTGCCGTCGGCGGTCTGACCTCGGCCTATCTGCTTTTGCCGCACGTGGCGGCGCGTATCGACAAGTTCCTGACCGGCGAGGGCGACACGTTTCAGGTCGATACGGCGCGTCAGGCGATCTTCCGTGGCGGCTGGTTCGGTCAGGGGCCGGGCGAGGGACAGATGAAGAAGATCATCCCCGACGCCCATACCGACTTCGTCTTCTCCGTGGCGGCGGAAGAATTCGGCATCATCTTCTGCATGGCGCTGGTTGCGCTCTTTGCCTTCATCGTGATGCGCGGCCTGTCGATCGCCTATCGCGAAAAGGATCCCTTCAACCGCTTCGCCATTTCCGGTCTGGTGCTGCAGTTCGGCATTCAGTCCTTCATCAATGTCGGGGTCAATCTCGAACTGCTGCCGGCGAAGGGCATGACATTGCCCTTCATCTCCTATGGTGGTTCGTCGATGATCGCGATCTGCATCACGGCCGGTTTTATCCTGGCGTTGACGCGGCACAGGCCCGAGACGCGCTCGCGCGAGCGCAGCCTGTTCAGCATCGCCCATGGTCATCCCGCCGAGTGAGGTTTCATGAGCAAAGGTATCGTCATGCTGGCGGCCGGGGGAACCGGCGGCCACCTCTTTCCCGCGGAAGCGCTCGCGCATAGCCTGAAGGAGCGCGGCTATTCGGTTCATCTGGTGACGGATTCCCGCGCCGAGCGCTATGCCGGCAAGTTCCCGGCCGATGAGATCCATGTCGTTCCCTCGGCGACGATCGGGTCCAAGAACCCGATTGCCATTGCCAAGGCGCTTTTGAAGTTGTGGCAGGGCACGAACCAGGCCAAGGCGCTGATGCGCCGTATCAAGCCGGTGGCCGTCGCCGGTTTCGGCGGTTATCCGACCGTTCCGCCGCTTCTCGCGGCCTCCCGCCTCGGTCTGCCCACGATGATCCATGAGCAGAATGCCGTGATGGGGCGCGCCAACAAGATGCTGGCGCCGAAGGTCAAGGCGATTGCCGGCGGGTTTCTGCCCGAGACGGACGGGCAATATGCCTCCAAGACCGTAACGACCGGCAATCCGGTTCGTCCCGCTGTGCTGAAGGCTGCCGCGCAGCCCTATGTGCCGTCTGCAGGTTCAAGCCCGTTCAAGCTGGTCGTGTTCGGCGGCAGCCAGGGCGCGCAATTCTTCTCGACTGCGGTTCCGACCGCGATCATCCTGCTTTCGCCGGAGCTGCAGAAGCGGCTCGTGATCACCCAGCAGGCGCGTCCGGAGGACGTGGAGGGCGTGAAGGCCTGCTACGCCAAGCTCGGGATCAATGCGGAGATCGCTCCCTTCTTCACCGACATGGCGGAGCGCCTGGGTGGCGCCCATTTCGTCATCTGCCGGTCAGGTGCGTCCACGGTTTCGGAAGTCTCGGTGATCGGTCGTCCTGCGCTCTTCGTGCCGTATCCGTTTGCACTCGATCACGACCAGGCGGCCAATGCGGCGCTTCTCGTCGAAAAAGGCGGCGCTCGGGTTGTGACGCAATCGAAACTCTCGGCCGAGAAGCTGGCCGACATCCTGAAAACGGCAATGGAACAGCCGCAGCGGCTGCTCGAGACCGCCCATGCCGCCAAACTTGCGGGCAAACCGGATGCGGCGAACTTGCTTGCCGATCTCGTGGAGGCTATTGCGGCGGGCAAGACGGTTTCACAATTCAAGGGTCAGCGCACATGAAAATGCCCCAGAGCATAGGGCTCGTCCATTTCATCGGCATCGGCGGCATTGGCATGAGCGGCATTGCCGAGGTGCTGCACAATCTCGGCCATCGCGTGCAGGGTTCTGACCAGGCCGACAGCGCCAATGTGCAGCGCCTGCGCGCCAAGGGGATCGATGTCTTCGTCGGCCACAAGGCCGAGAATCTGGGCGACGCCGAAGTGGTTGTCGTTTCGACGGCCATCAAGAAGAACAATCCGGAACTGATCGCCGCGCGCGAAAAGCTGCTGCCGGTCGTGCGCCGCGCCGAAATGCTTGCCGAACTCATGCGCTTCCGCAATGCGATTGCGATTGGCGGTACGCATGGCAAGACGACGACGACTTCGATGGTCGCGGCCCTTCTCGAAGCCGGCGGGCTCGACCCGACCGTCATCAACGGCGGCATCATCAATGCCTATGGCACGAACGCCCGCATGGGCGAGGGCGAGTGGATGGTCGTCGAGGCGGACGAGTCCGACGGCACGTTCCTGAAGCTTCCCGCCGATGTGGCGATCGTCACCAATATCGATCCGGAGCATCTGGATCATTACGGCAGTTTCGATGCCGTTCGCGCGGCCTTCAAGCAGTTCGTCGAGAACGTGCCGTTCTACGGCTTCGGCGTCATGTGCCTCGACCATCCGGAAGTACAGGCACTCGTCAGCCGGATCGAGGACCGCAAGGTTGTCACCTACGGCGCGAACCCGCAGGCCGATGTTCGCTTCATGAATATCCGCATGGAAGGTCCGGTTTCGGTCTTCGACGTGGAAATCCGTCGCCGCCGCACCGGCGAGACGATCCTCATCGACAATCTGCGCCTGCCCATGCCAGGCCGCCACAATGTGTCGAACGCGACCGCGGCCGTTGCCGTGGCGCAGCGCCTTGGCATTTCGCCGGATGCAATCCGCAAGGGGATTTCTTCCTTCGGCGGCGTCAAGCGGCGCTTTACCTTTGTCGGCGACTGGAATGGCGTCTCGGTCTATGACGACTACGGCCATCACCCGGTCGAGATCAAGGCGGTGCTGCGCGCCGCCCGCGAGGCCTGCCAGGGCCGCATCATCGCGGTGCATCAGCCGCATCGCTACAGCCGCGTGGCAAGCCTGTTCGAAGATTTCGCCGGCTGCTTCAACGATGCCGACACGATCATGATCGCGCCGATCTATGCAGCGGGCGAGGATCCGATCGACGGCGTGAGCGCGGAAGAGCTTGTCTCGCGCATCAAGTCCGCCGGCCATCGCGACGCGCGTCTTGTCTCCGGTCCGGCAGATATTGCGCCGGTGGTGGCAGGCCTTGCCAAGCCGGGTGATTTCGTAGTCATGTTGGGCGCGGGTAATATTACCAACTGGGCGGCAGCATTGCCGGAAGAATTGAAGAAGATTGCAGGTTAAGGCGCATGAAACAGGTTGACGGTCAGAAACTCTTGGCTTCCTTCGGCGATGCGATGAAGGACGTGCGTGGCCGCATGACCCCCGATGCGCCGATGGACCGTGTCACCTGGTTCCACGCCGGCGGCCTCGCCGAACTCATGTTCCAGCCGCATGACGTCGATGACCTTGTGACGTTCCTCAAGGGACTTCCGGTGGATGTGCCACTGACCGTGGTCGGCGTCGGCTCGAACCTGCTGGTGCGCGATGGCGGCATCAAGGGCGTCGTCGTGCGCCTCTCGGCCAAGGGCTTTGGCGATGTCGAGCTGGTTGTCGAAAACCGCATCAAGGCGGGCGCGATCTGCCCGGACAAGAACCTCTCCGCCATGGCGCTCGACAACGGCATCGGCGGCTTTGCCTTCTACTACGGCATTCCCGGCTCCATCGGCGGCGCGCTGCGCATGAATGCCGGTGCCAATGGCGGCGACACGAGCGAGCGTTTGATCGAGGCCCATGCGGTCGATCGCAAGGGCAATATCCATGTGCTCTCCAAGGCCGAGATGGGCTATGCCTATCGCCATTCCTCGGCGCCCGAAGGCCTGATCTTCACGCATGGTATCTTCGAAGGCTATGCCGACGACAAGGCGAAGATCCGTCAGGAGATGGACGCCGTGCGCCATCACCGCGAGACGGTTCAGCCGGTGCGCGAGAAGACGGGCGGCTCGACCTTCAAGAACCCGGAAGGCCATTCGGCCTGGGTGCTGATCGACGAGGCCGGCTGCCGTGGTCTTCTGAACGGCGGCGCGCAGATGTCGCCGCTCCATTGCAACTTCATGATCAATACGGGGCAGGCGACCGCCCACGATCTCGAATATCTCGGCGAGATGGTCCGCGCCCGCGTCTTCGAACATTCCGGCATCAAGCTGGAATGGGAAATCAAGCGGCTCGGCAATTTCATGCCGGGGCTGGAGATCAAACCGTTCCTCGGCGTGACGACGGAGTGAATGAAAAAAGTGCTGGCGGCGACGCCTGCGTTTTCTTTTTTCTCATATCAGGATACCGTGCCTGGACACGATCCTCGCGGCAACTTGACGTGATATCGTATGTGATATCATATTAAGGTCATGATTGTCGTCGATGCTAATGTCGTGCTTTCGGCTCTGCGCTCGTCCAGAGGAGCCTCTCACCTGATTTTGAGGGAGATGTTGGTTGGCGAAATTTCCTTTGCCGTGTCGCCGGCTGTTGCCCTGGAATATGAGGACGTCGTGAAACGGGAAGGCATTCTCGGTGTTGATCCCTGGATAGGCCATGAAGAGATCGATACGGTGCTGGATGCGGTTTTCAGTCAGGCGCATCTCGTCTCTCCCTGGTTTCGCTTTAGGCCTTTCCTGGATGACCCGAAGGACGACATATATATCGAATGCGCTTTGACGGCGGGTGCGACATTGATCGTAAGTGGTGACAGGCATTTCCTGCATCCGGCCATAGGGGCATTTGGGATTTCGGTCATGAGAGCCGCCGACTTCGTGGTCGAATTGACGAGAAGGAGACAATCGCGATGAGTACTTACCCTCTCCGAATTGCTGATCATGTCATGGAAGAAGCCAAGCGGGCCGCAGCAGAAGACAACGTCTCACTCAACCAGTTGCTTTCAGCATTCATCGCGGATGGCATCGGTCATCGTCGCGCCATCATGAACCTGAAAAAGCGGGCGGCACGCGGCGACGTTGAGGCCGCGCTTGCGATCCTCGACCGCGCACCCGACGTTGCACCGGATCCGGGCGACGAACTGGATCGTTCGCAGGCATCGCCCGCGGCTCGTCTTTAGTCAATTGAGAGACCTAGCCGGCGGACGTTCGTTGTGGCAGCTCCATTGTTCAAGTCTAAATGTCTTTGTTTTCATAAAAGGTTGACTTCAACATATCGAAGACTTGCGCTATGGTAGCTCTTGTCCAAGGGAGGTGGAGTTCATGGCTAAGCGCGTTATCCTGTTGATCGGCACGAAGAAGGGAACCTTTATTGCGGAAAGCGATCAGGCGCGGCGCGAGTGGTCACTGAGGGGACCGTTCTGCGATGCCTGGCCGATCAACCATGTCATCGGCGATGCTGCGACCGGGACGATCTATGCTGCGGGCGGTAACGAATGGTTCGGGCCTTCGGTCTGGAAGTCGCACGATCTCGGGCAAACGTGGACGCGCTCCGGCAACGGGTTCAACTATGCGGCGGGCGAGGACCCGGTGAGATCGGCCTGGAGCCTCGCCAAATCCCATGGCCGGCTGCATGTGGGCGTTGAACCTGCGGGGCTTTTCGTCAGCGCTGACGACGGCGAGAATTTCGAGCATGTTGAATCACTTCGCGCGCATCCTTCGCGCGACACGTGGGTTCCGGGGGCGGGCGGATTGATCCTGCACTCGATCGTGCCGCATCCCGATGATCCCAATGAGCTCTGGGTGGCGATCTCGACGGCGGGCGTCTTCCACACGGGTGATGGCGGCAAGACATTCGATGCGCGCAACAAGGGGACGCGCGCGGGCTTCATGCCGGAGGGGATGCAATATCCCGAAACGGGGCAATGCGTGCATTGCATCGTCATGGCGGCGGGGCGGCCCGACCGGCTCTATCAGCAGAATCACACCGGCATGTACCGCTGCGACGATGGCGGAGAGCAGTGGGTGAGCATCGAGGAGGGGCTTCCTTCCGAATTCGGCTTCCCGGCAGCGGCCCATCCGCATGATGCCGATACGGTCTATTTCATCCCGCTCAACGGGGCGATCGAAGGCCGCTATGTGCCGGACGGCAAGGCGGCGGTGTGGCGCAGCCGCGATGCGGGCGCGACTTGGTCGGCGCTACGCAACGGGCTACCGCAGGAAAATGCCTTCTTCGGGGTGCTTCGGCAGGCGATGGCGACCGATAATCTGGATCAGGCGGGTATCTATTTCGGCACGAATACCGGCACGCTTTACGGCAGCCGCGATGAGGGCGAGACGTGGGGTGTGGTCGCGCAGCATCTGCCGGTCATTCATTCCGTGGAGACCATGGTCCTCGATGCCTGAGCCGTCCTCTCCTTCCTGCGAGGTGGTCCTGCCAGACGCGCTCCTCAGGCTCTATCCGGAGGCGGAGCGACGTTTGACCGTCTCCGCCGCCAATGTCGGCGCGCTGATCGATGAACTCGATCGGCGCTGGCCGGGTATGGGCGCGTGTCTCAGAGATTCGCGGCCCTCCGTGCGCAAGCATATTTCGATCATGATCGACGGCGAGCGGAGCGCGCTTGCGACGGAAATTGCGCCCGGCGCCATCGTTTATGTGCTGACTGCCGTCAGCGGCGGCTGACGTTGTGTCCCGCGCCCGAACAGACGCCGGGCCAGCCTTCAATGACTGCTTCAAATCGCTGATTTCACGGGGCTTCGGCGCCTCGTGCCTTTCTTGCCATTTCCGAAATATTTTTGTCGGTAACGGCCCGCGGTTAACGAAAGTAAACGCTTCATTAACCATTCGCAGGTCTATTGGTTAACGATTTTCGCGGTATTGCGCGCGGGGCTTACAAAAGGCTCGTGCAAGCCTCCGGCGGGAAAATATCGTGTAGAGAGATTGGGGTGTATCGTGGGCGTCAAGCATGTCGCAGTTCTGATGGGCGGGTTTTCTTCCGAGCGGCCGGTGAGCCTCTCGTCGGGAAGCGCGTGCGCTGACGCGCTTGAGGCTGTGGGCTACAAGGTGACGCGAATCGATGTCGGTCACGATGTCGCGAGCGTTCTGCTGGAATTGAAGCCCGATGTGGTCTTCAACGCCCTGCATGGTCCTTTCGGCGAAGACGGAAAGATCCAGGGTATTCTTGAATATCTGGAAATTCCCTACACGCATTCCGGCGTTCTGGCCTCCTCGCTTGCGATGGACAAGGCTGTCGCCAAGACCATCGTCAAGGCGGCCGGCGTTCCGGTTGCTGAGGCCAGGGTCATGAGCCGTTTCGACTTCACGAGCGAGCATCCGATCAAGCCGCCCTATGTCGTGAAGCCGGTTGCGGAAGGCTCGTCCTTCGGTGTGATTATCGTCAAGGAAGATCAGTCGCATCCGCCGCAGGTTATCACCTCATCGGAGTGGCGGTATGGCGATCGCGTCATGGCTGAGCGATATGTCTATGGGCGTGAACTGACCTGCGCAGTGATGGGGGATGTGGCGCTTGGCGTCATCGAAGTCGTTTCGAAGGCGAACACGTTCTACGATTACGATTCGAAATATGCTGCTGGTGGTTCCGAGCACATTCTTCCTGCACAGATTTCACCGAAAATTTACCAAAAAATACAAACATTGGCGCTGAAGGCACATCAGGCGGTCGGCTGCCGTGGCGTGAGCCGATCGGACTTCAGATATGACGACCGCTTCTCCGAAGATGGCGAGCTTATCTGGCTCGAGATCAACACGCAGCCCGGCATGACTCCGACCTCTCTTGTGCCCGAAATGGCCGCTCATGCCGGTCATTCCTTTGGTGAATTCCTCAAGTGGATGGTGGAGGACGCGTCGTGTTTGCGTTGAGACGTCGGGGCAGGGCATATCACGGTCTTGGCGGCGCGGGTGTTTCCGATCAGGATGCCGTGGGCGTTCTGCCGCGGCCCGTCCGCCGCGCCTTCCGCCTGGCGGTTTCGCTGGCTGATGGGCGTGTGACCGTTCCGCGTTTTGCCGGTGTTGCCGGCGCGCTGGCGCTGTTTGCGGCGACCGGCCTCTACGGCATGGTGCTTGGTGGTCATACCGGTGCGGTTGCGGAAGCGACGACCTCGGCCATCGGTTTCTCCATCGACAACGTGAAGGTCTCGGGCAACCTGCAGACCTCGGAAATCGACATCCTGCAGCAGCTCGGTCTCGATGGTTCGTCCTCCGTCGTCTTCCTCAGTGCCGCCAATGCGCGCGAGCGCCTGATTTCGTTGCCTTGGGTCGAGAATGCGGAAGTTCGCAAGGTCTATCCCAATACGGTCGAGATCAAGCTGTCCGAGCGCACGGCCTACGGCATCTGGCAGCATGGCGACGAGCTTTCGCTGATCGAGAAGGATGGCAAGGTCATCGCGCCGCTGCGCGACAACAAGTTCGCGAGCCTGCCGCTCTTCGTCGGTGATGGCGCGCAGCTGGAGGCGGCGGCCTTCGCCGAACAGCTGTCGAACTGGCCGGAGATCCAGGCGCGCGTGAAGGCCTATATCTGTGTCGGCGGTCGCCGCTGGGACCTGCGTATGGACAATGGCGTGGTCGTGCGTCTGCCGGAAGAAAACCTTGCCCGCGCGATGCACGCGCTGTCGACGCTCGAGCAGGATCAGCAGGTTCTGGAGCGGGATATCGAAACGGTTGACCTGCGCCTGCCCGATCGCACGACGATCCAGTTGACGCAAGGTGCCGCGCAGCGCCGCGACAAGGCTGTCGCCGATCGCGCGAAAATGCTCAAGAAAATGCAGGAGAAGGGCGCGTGACATTGTTCGGTTCCTCCTTCGGTCTGCCCCGTCTGCGTCCGCTTTCCTCGAAGCGCTCGCATGTAGTCTCGGTGCTCGACATCGGCTCCACCAAGATTGTCTGCATGATCGGCAAGCTGACGCCACGTCCGGAGAGCGAAGTGCTTCCGGGGCGCACGCATAATGTCGAAATCCTCGGCATCGGCCATCACAAGTCGCGTGGCGTCAAGAATGGCGTCATCATCGATCTGGAAGCTGCCGAAAGCGTCGTGCGGCTTGCCGTCGACGCAGCGGAGCGCATGGCAGGCCTCACCGTTGAAAGCCTGATCGTCAACGTCTCCTGTGGTCGCCTCGGCAGCGACATCTACACCGCCTCGATCGATCTCGGTGGTCAGGAAGTTCAGGAAACGGACCTGCGTCGTGTTCTGCAGGCTGCCAGCCACTCGTCGATGAAACACGACCGCGCCATGCTGCACGCGCTGCCGACCGGCTACTCGCTCGACGGTGAACGTGGAATCAAGGACCCGGTTTCGATGTACGGCGACCTGCTCGGCGTCGACATGCATGTCGTCACCGCAGAGCGCCCGGCGCTGAAGAATCTCGAATTGGCCGTAAACCGCGCGCATCTGTCGGTCGAAGGCATGATCGCGACGCCCTATGCCAGCGGCCTTGCGGCCCTGGTGGACGATGAAGCGGAACTCGGCTGCGCGGCCATCGACATGGGTGGTGGCACGACGACGATTTCGGTCTTCGCAGAAGGCCGGCTTGTGCACACGGACGCCGTCAATCTCGGCGGCCATCACGTGACGACGGACCTGGCGCGCGGTCTTTCGACCCGCATCGAGGACGCGGAGCGGCTGAAGACGGTGCACGGATCGGCGATCGCGACGACGATGGACGAACGCGAGATCCTTTCGGTGCCGCCGATGGACGGCGATATCGAGAGCCAGCCGGTGAACGTGCCGCGCGCTCTGGTTTCGCGGATCGTCCGCGCCCGCATCGAGGAAACGCTGGAGCTCATCCGCGACCGCATCCACAAGTCCGGCTTCTCTCCGGTCGTGGGCAAGCGGGTGGTTCTGACGGGTGGCGCGAGCCAGCTGATCGGCCTGCCGGAGACGGCGCGCAAGATCCTTGCCCGCAACGTCCGCGTCGGACGTCCGCTCGGCGTTTCGGGCCTGCCGGCGGCAGCCAAGGGCCCGGCATTCTCAACGGCCGTCGGGCTGATGATCTATCCGCAGGTCGCCGAGCTGGAGCAGTTGGCGACACAGAGCGGCCTCTTCAGCGGGTTTGGTGGCGGCACCGGTCGCATCGCCCGTGTGGGGCAGTGGCTCAAAGACAGTTTCTGACCGCTACGGCGGTCATCACGTGAACAACATGAATTTGCCGTTACGGCGAAACGGCAAGAACCAGGAAGGAACGGGTACCATGACTATCAAGTTGCAGAAGCCGGATATCACTGAGCTGAAGCCACGCATCACCGTGTTCGGTGTCGGCGGTGGCGGCGGTAACGCAGTCAACAACATGATCAATTCCGGTCTGCAGGGCGTGGAGTTCGTGGTTGCGAACACCGACGCGCAGGCGCTCACCATGAGCAAGGCCGATCGCATCATCCAGATGGGCGTGCAGGTCACCGAAGGTCTCGGCGCGGGTTCGCAGCCGGAAGTCGGTCGCGCCGCCGCCGAAGAATGCATCGATGAAATCATCGATCACCTGAACGGCACCCACATGTGCTTCGTCACCGCCGGCATGGGCGGCGGCACGGGCACGGGTGCGGCTCCGATCGTCGCCCAGGCCGCCCGCAACAAGGGCATCCTCACCGTCGGCGTCGTCACCAAGCCGTTCCACTTCGAAGGCCAGCGCCGTATGCGCCTCGCCGACCAGGGCATCGCCGAACTGCAGAAGTCGGTCGACACGCTGATCGTCATACCGAACCAGAACCTGTTCCGCATCGCCAATGACAAGACGACCTTCGCAGACGCGTTTGCGATGGCCGACCAGGTGCTCTATTCGGGCGTGGCCTGCATCACCGACCTCATGGTCAAGGAAGGCCTCATCAACCTCGATTTCGCCGACGTCCGTTCCGTCATGCGCGAAATGGGCCGTGCGATGATGGGTACGGGCGAAGCCTCTGGTGATGGCCGCGCCATGGCCGCAGCCGAAGCCGCCATCGCCAACCCGCTGCTCGACGAAACCTCGATGAAGGGTGCACAAGGCCTGCTGATCTCCATCACCGGCGGTCGCGACATGACGCTGTTCGAAGTTGACGAAGCTGCGACCCGCATCCGCGAAGAAGTCGACCAGGACGCCAACATCATCCTCGGCGCTACCTTCGACGAATCGCTGGAAGGCATCATTCGCGTGTCGGTCGTTGCCACGGGTATCGACCGCAATGTTTCCTCCGAGGACGTCCGTCCGGCCGCTCCGGTACGCCCGATCGCTCGTCCGGCGGCAGCCGTGACGTCTGCTCCGGTTGCCGCCATTTCGCCGGCCTATCAGCAGCCGGCCGCCAAGACCGTTGATCCGGTCGCCGAAACCATCCGCCAGGCGGAAGTCGCCATGGAGCGGGAACTTGAAATCGCCCAGCAGCCGGCTCCGGTCGCTGCATCCCAGCCCGCCGTCCAGCAGGATACGTTCCGTCCGCAGAGCCGTCTCTTCACGGCGCCTCCGGCCGACGTTGCTCCGGCTCCGGTTGCTCCGCGTCCCGTTCCGCAGCCGGTCGCTGCAGCACCCGTCGCGCCGGCTCCGCAGCCGCGCATGGAACCGGTTGCCGTTCAGCCTCGCATTGAGGAGCCGCGCCGCGCCGAGCCTATGATGGACATGACCCCGCGCATGGAAGCCCCGGCTCCCATGCCGGTCGCGCCGCAGCCGATGGTCGCCGCCATCGCGCCCGAGCCGGTCATGCAGCCGGTGATGGAACGCCGCGAGCCCGACATGGCTCGGATGCCGCGCATCGAGGACTTCCCGCCGGTCGTCAAGGCCGAGATGGATCATCGTACGCGTGACGTGCCGTCTCATGGCGACGAGCGTGGTCCGATGGGGCTTCTGAAGCGTCTGACGAACTCGCTCGGCCGCAAGGAAGACGAGATGCCGGCAGCGCCCGCTGAAATGGCAGCTCCGCAGGCTGCGCAGCAGCAGCGCCGCGGTCTGTCGGCTGAAGCCAGCCTCTACGCACCGCGTCGCGGCCAGCTCGACGACCTCGGCCGTTCGGCTCCGAAGCCGGTCTCTTCGCATGAAGATGACCAGCTCGAAATCCCGGCCTTCCTGCGCCGTCAGTCTAACTGATTTTTGTCCACAGGGACTTGACTTCGCCCGGCCGTAACAAGGTCGGGCGATTTCGTTTTAACACATTGGAAATATTTGCCTCTCGGCTTCGCTTCAAAACGTTACAAAGCGATAAAAACAGTGATTTGGCCTTTTCGGGCGAGGGGACTATCTACTTTCATGACAAAGGGCCCATGAATGTGAGTCCGCGCGGACATAAGGCAAATGCTTGAGGTGTCGGCGAGTATGCGTAATGGCGGCTCAGGGCCGCGGGTAATGATCGGAAGGTTCTGATGGGCGTTGATTTCCTGGGCTTGCAAACAACCATTGCAAACTCTTTTACGCTGGAGGGCGTAGGCGTCCATTCGGGATCGGAGGTCAGTGTTACCTTCCTTCCCGCCGAAGCCGGGACAGGCATCGTCTTTCACCGTATGCATGAGAATGGCGACGTTACCGAGCTGAAGGCCGTCTCGTCGCAGGTGGGCAATACCGATCTCTGCACCATGCTCGGCTTCACGCCGGCAACCTCGATCGCCACGATCGAACATTTGATGGCGGCGCTTTATGCCGTGGGTGTCGACAATGTCGTCATTCAGGTCACAGGCGCCGAAATCCCGGTCATGGACGGCAGTTCGGCTCCATTCATCGAAGCCATCGAACTGGCGGGGACGCAGACGCTCGGTGTCAAGCGTCGCTATATCCGCGTGATCAAGCCTGTGCGAATCGAAGCCGGCAATTGCTGGAGCGAGTTCGTTCCGCACGACGGGACGCGATTCGAGGTCGAGATCGATTTCGCAACGCCGCTGATCGGCAGGCAGTCCTGGAAGGGAGAATTGACGGCGGCCTCCTTCAAGGACGAACTTTCCCGTGCCCGCACCTTCGGTTTCATGCGCGATGTGGAGCGCCTGTGGGCCGCTGGTCTGGCGCTTGGCTCGTCGCTGGAGAATTCGGTGGTCATTTCGGACAATGACACGGTCGTGAATCCGGAAGGTCTGCGCTACAAGGGTGACGAGTTCGTTCGTCACAAGACGCTGGACGCCGTTGGTGACCTGGCGCTGGCTGGCGCACAGTTCATCGGCTGCTATCGCTCCTATCGCGGCGGCCACAAGATGAATGCGCTGGCGTTGAAGGCGCTGCTGCAGGATCCTTCGGCTTATGAAGTCGTTGAAGCCCCGGTCAGCCGTCAGCGCGTGCGCGCCTTCGAGATGATCGCGGTTAACGCTCCCGAATTTGCGCCCTGGAGCGCCTGATTGCACAGGTTCGCGCATGTCCTGAACTTGCGTGAGCGGGGCGTTTGATTTGCGGCGGCCGGCTTTGAACTCAAAGATTATTCGTTTATGAACAGCCCGATAGGGCTGTTCCTTGTTATAAATGCCACTAATTTGCGGCAAAGGCCTATCATGGCGTTGCTCTTGTCATGCGTTTGGAGATAGAAACGCGTCACTGGCGGTTCAGGCAACCTTGGCATGGCCGCTTCAAATGGGACTTTTCCGATGGAATTTGCGAATACCGCCGCGCTGAACAAGAAAGTACGCTTTGCCTTGCTGTCTGTTGCGCTTGTCGTGGCAGGCGTCGGTCTTTCTGCGTGCAACAGCGATCCGGACATCGATATCACCAAGATCAAGGCGAACGCGGATCCGGCGGACAAGCTCTACGCTCAAGGCCTGGCAAACCTGAATGCCGGCAATGTCGGCGAGGCCAAGGCCAAATTCGCAGCTATCGACAAGGAAGATCCGTTTTCCGAGGAAGCCCGCAAGGCGCTCGTGATGAGCACGTTCCTCAACTACCGGAACGGGCAGTTTGACGAGGCGATCACTGCCGGCAACCGCTACATGAAGCTTTACCCGGAATCGAAGGATGCGGCCTATGTGCAGTATCTTGTCGGTCTCGCATTCTACAAGAAGATTCCGGATGTGACGCAGGATCAGCGCTACGCGGCTGAAACGATCAAGGCGATGCAGGCTGTGGTCGATAACTATCCGACGTCGGAATATGCCGATGATGCGCGGTCGAAGATCCGCATGGCCAAGGACCAGCTGGCAGGCAAGGAAATGCAGGTCGGGCGCTACTATCAGGAGCGCAAGGAATATATCGCCGCCGTCTCGCGTTACCGCAACGTCGTCGAGAACTACCAGAGCACCAACCAGACCCAGGAAGCGCTCGCGCGTCTTGTGGAATGCTACTATGCGATGGGCGTGACCACCGAAGCGCAGACTGCGGCCGCCGTTCTCGGCGCCAACTATCCCGACAGTCAGTGGTATGCCGATAGCTACAAGCTGCTGAAGTCCGGCGGTCTTGAGCCGCGCGAGAATTCGGGTTCGTGGATTGCGCGCGCCGCCAAGAAGCTGGTGCTCGGCGAAGGCTGATTCACATGCTCTCCCAGTTGTCGATCCGTGATATCGTTCTGATCGAACGGCTGGACCTTGAGTTTTCCGCCGGCCTGTCGGTGTTGACCGGCGAAACGGGCGCGGGCAAATCCATTCTTCTCGACAGTCTGTCGCTCGCCCTCGGTGGGCGTGGCGACGGTTCGCTCGTGCGTCACGGCATGGAGAAGGGGCAGGTGACAGCCTCCTTCGACGTCGGCATGGAGCATCCGGCCCGCCTCATGCTGCGCGAGAACGGCATCGACGACGATGGCGACCTGATCTTCCGCCGCCAGCAATCTGCCGATGGCCGCACGAAGGCCTATGTCAACGATCAACCGGTCAGCGTGCAGCTCATGCGTGATGCCGGCGCGCTGCTCGTTGAGATCCACGGTCAGCATGATGACCGTGCGCTGGTGGACATCCATGCACACCGTGTGCTGCTCGATGCTTTCGCCGGGCTGACGGGTGAAGCCGAGCGGGTGGGGCAGGCGTGGCGGACCTGGAAACAGGCCGAGAAGGCATTCGAGACGCATCGGCAGAAGGTTGAGGCTGCAGCCCGCGAGGCCGACTTCCTGCGCTCCGCCGTCGAGGAACTGGAAAAGCTCGCTCCGGAAGACGGCGAAGAGGATGTGCTGGCCGAGCGCCGCACCGCCATGCAGAAGTCGGAACGGATTGCGGGAGACATTTCCGAGGCTTCCGACTTTCTCAACGGCAATCATTCGCCCGTGCCGGAAATCGCCTCCATGCTGCGGCGGCTGGAGCGCAAGAGCCATGAGGTTCCAGGCCTTCTTGAAGATACGGTCGCTTTGCTTGACGGCGCGCTGAACCAGCTGTCCGATGCGCAGATGGCCGTTGAGGCTGCGCTGCGCAAGACGGAATTCGATCCCCGCGAGCTGGAGCGTGTCGAGGAGCGGCTGTTTGCGCTGCGCGCTGCCTCGCGCAAGTACAATGTCCCCGTGTCTGATCTGCCAGCCCTTGCGGTTCGCATGATCGGCGACCTTGCCGATCTCGATGCCGGCGAGGAAAAGCTAGGCAAGCTGGAGGCGGCGGTCGCGGAGGCGAAGCAGCATTATTATGCGCTTGCTCGCACCCTGTCGGAAAAGCGGCACAATGGCGCCTTGGCACTGGCGGATGCGGTGATGGCTGAGCTTCCCGCCCTCAAGCTCGAACGCGCGCGCTTTTTCGCAAACGTCGCCAGCGACGACGCCAACGCAGCGTCGTCTGGCATCGACCTCGTCGAGTTCCACGTCCAGACCAACCCAGGCACGCGACCCGGCCCCATCATGAAGGTGGCATCAGGCGGCGAGCTCTCGCGCTTTCTGCTCGCGCTGAAGGTGGCGCTTGCCGATCGCGGTTCTGCTCCGACGCTCGTCTTCGACGAAATCGACACCGGTGTCGGCGGCGCCGTGGCGGACGCCATCGGCCAGCGACTGAAGCGGCTGTCGGACAAGGTGCAGGTCCTCTCCGTCACCCATGCGCCGCAGGTCGCCGCGCGGGCGGCTACGCATCTCCTCATCTCCAAGGGTCCGACCGGCGATGCCGGCACGATCGCCACCCGCGTCCACCGGATGGACGAAGCCGCGCGGCGCGAGGAAATTGCCCGAATGCTCGCCGGTGCGACCGTCACCGACGAGGCGCGGGCGGCGGCTGCGAGCCTGCTTGGCGGGTAGGGACGATGCCAATCATTTGCCAGTTCTTTGGAATTGTGATCCGTATGTATTATGACGATCACAATCCGCCGCATTTCCACGCCTATTATGGCGATGAACAAGCGATCTTCTCCATTGAAACGCTTGAGCTGATGGAAGGGTCGCTTTCCAGGCGCGCGAAGGTTATGGTCATTGAGTGGGCTTTGGAACATCGACTCGAGCTGCTCGCAGACTGGGCATTGGCGGTGGAGCACATGCCCTTGAACAGGATTGAACCTCTGGAATAGGTTGATGCGAAAACTCTCGAAGGTGACAGCCAGACCGGACTACCAGTTGGAAGTCGTTTTCGACGATGGCCTATCCGGTGTTATTGCGCTCAAGGATCGGCTGTTCGGTCCTATGTTCGAGCCCTTGCGAGATCCGGCATTTTTCGAACGCGTAGAAATTGACGCTTTCGGTGCCCCGCTCTGGCCAAATGGTGCAGATCTGGATCCAGATGCGCTCTACAAAAAATTATCCGCCAATCGCACAAGGGGTTCAGCCGAGCGGATTCTCTAGGGCAAACATCATCCATCCACGGGGAGTTCGCGCGTGTATGCCCTTCTGACGACCTACTGGCCGCATATCCTGCTCGGGCTTTCCATCGTCATGGGCGGCGTTGCGGCGATCCATGCGACGATGAGCAAGCGGGACGTTCGCTCGGCGGTCGGCTGGGTTGGCGTCATCCTTCTGTCTCCGATTCTTGGTGCGGTCATCTATGCGGTGGCCGGCATCAACCGTATGCGCCGGCAGTCCATCATCGCGCGTGGCACGCTGCGCAATGAAAGGCTGAGGGGCGAACATGTTGCGCTGCCGGTGTCGCAAGAGGATTACGAGACCGCCTTTGGCCCGCATTTCGGCGCGCTGAAAACGCTGGGCGACCGGGTGGCCGGGCCACTCCGCGACGGCAATCTGGTTGAGGTTCTGGCGAACGGCGACGAGACCTACGATGCGCTCTGCGCGGCAATAGATACCGCCGAGCGCAGCGTGATCGTCGAAACCTATATCTTCGACCGCGACCGTGTCGGCCTGCGCATCGCCGAGCGGCTGGCGGCGGCGGTGTCGCGCGGGGTGGAGGTCAGGGTTCTGATCGACGCGGTTGGCGCGCGCTATTCGGTGCCTAGCATCGTTCCCTATCTGCGCGACCGTGGGATCCGCGTGGCCGACTTCAACGGGCGGGTCATTGTCGGTCTCAGGCTGCCTTATGCAAACCTGCGCACCCACCGCAAGATCGCCGTCATCGATGGGACGATCGGGTTCATGGGCGGCATGAACATCCGGGCGGCCTTCAGCGGTCCCGGCGCCGCGCTGGATACGCATTTTCGCGTGACAGGGCCGATTGTCGGCGATCTTCTCGCCGTGGCGGCCGATGACTGGCATTTCGACACGGGGGAATTGCTGGAGGGTGAAGCCTGGCGTGCGTCTACCGAGCCGGCGGAAGAGGCCTCCATGATGGCGCGGGTGGTGGTTTCCGGTCCGGACGCCAATCTGGAGACGAATCACAAGGTCATGATGGGAGCAATTTCGGTTGCCGAGCGTTCTGTTCGCATCATGTCACCATATTTCTTGCCGGATGGCATTCTTCTGGGCGCGATTGCGACCGCCGCGCTGCGCGGCGTGGCGGTGGAAATCGTCGTGCCGGCCAAGAACAACCTCGGCGTCGTGGCACGCGCGATGACCGCCCAGTTCGGCGAGACGATCCGCAGCGGTGTTCGCATCTTCAAGGCCGGGGCGGTGTTCAACCATTCCAAGCTGATGATCGTTGACGACAAATGGGCCTATATCGGCTCGTCCAACATGGACTCGCGTTCGCTGAGACTCAACTTCGAGATCGACATGGAGGTCCATGACCGTGCCTTCGTTCGCGACCTTCACGCCCGCTTCGACGAGGCCATGCAAGGCGCGAGCGAAGTGACGCAGGAGACGCTGCGTCGCCGGCCGTTTCCGATCCGGCTTCTCGACCGTATCTTCTGGCTTGCCTCTCCCTATCTGTAGTGACCCATGCGCGATCCCGTCATGAAATCCCACCGAAATCTCGCGGAAGCGCTGGTCTCTTCCATCCGGCGCAAACGGACGGAAGCGTCGGTTCGCCACGCTTTTGGGGATGCCGACGACAAGCTGGTCGTCGCCTCCTACAATGTCCATAAATGTGTCGGGACGGACGGCAAGTTCGATCCGGGGCGGGTCATGGATGTCATTCGCGAGATCGGTCCGGATATCATGGCCCTGCAGGAGG
The DNA here is from genome assembly GCA_035565055.1 of Ensifer sp. Taxonomy (GTDB): domain Bacteria; phylum Pseudomonadota; class Alphaproteobacteria; order Rhizobiales; family Rhizobiaceae; genus Ensifer_A. Next base: position 10,135 of record DATMTA010000010.1, on the reverse strand, counting down.
CGGACATGCGCTTTGGCGAGCGCGTCGGCCTCCTCGACCTCAATCGTCTGAGGCTGGAGACGGGGCTGGTCGCCATCCCGATGAAAACCGTCTCCAAATCGCATGGCTGGCGCGGCAATGTCATCCTCGTGCGAAAGGGCGCGCTGAAGGATGTGCATGAGGTGGCGCTACCCGGGCTGGAGCCGCGCGGAGCGCTGGTCGCCGAACTGGAACTCGACAATGGAGCAAGTCTGCGCATCATTGCCGCGCATCTCGGGCTTCTGCGCCGCTCGCGCCAGCAGCAGGCGGAATTCCTGCTGGAGCTCATGTCCCGGCGCGGCGATTGCCCGACGCTGCTGATGGGCGACTTCAACGAGTGGCGGCTTGGCAAGCGTTCGGCGCTGAAGCATTTCGAGGCGGTTGTCGGGCCTCTGCCGCCGGCACTTCCAAGCTTTCCGGCGCAGATGCCGGTCCTGTCGCTGGACCGCATCATCGGCAATCGCCGAGGCATGATCGCCAACATCGCCGTGCATGACACGCCTTTGGCGCGGCTGGCATCGGATCATCTGCCTCTGGCGGCCGTGGTCGATCTGGATGCTGCCACGACGTGACAGGAGAAGAGTGCAAGGCACTTTTCAATCGTCAGGATTTGATTTCTTGTTTGCGGCCTGGCGCGAGCAGAAAACCGGACTCCACTTTTTGGCCCGGCGCTTTAAGACAGAACCGAATTTTTTATCTTCAGCATGTCGTGATCGCAAAACCGCTGCACACTTTTGCGCGACATGCTTGACCGGAGGCAGGCATGGCGAACGAAGCGATTTCCGTTGCGGAACTGACGCAGGAACAGGCGGCTCAGGAGCTTGCGCGTCTGTCGGCCGAGCTTGCGCATCATGATGCGCTTTATCACGGCAAGGATGCGCCGGAGATCACCGATGCCGAGTATGATGCGCTGAAGCGGCGCAATGAGGCGATCGAGGAGGCGTTTCCGAATCTCGTGCGCGCCGATGGCCCGTCGCGCCGGGTGGGGGCAGCACCCGCCGCCGGCTTCCAGCAGATCGTCCACGCGCGGCCGATGCTGTCGCTCGACAACCTCTTCACCGATGAAGACGTGACGGATTTCGTCGCCAGCGTCTATCGCTTCCTCGGCCGCCTGCCTGACAATTCCATTGCCTTTACCTCAGAGCCGAAGATCGACGGGCTCTCCATGTCGATCCGCTACGAGAACGGCAAGATGGTCAGTGCCGCGACGCGTGGCGACGGCGCGGTCGGCGAAAACGTCACCGCCAATATCCGGACGATCTCGGAAATTCCGCAGCAATTGCCTGCCGATGCGCCTGCCGTCGTCGAGGTCCGCGGCGAGGTCTACATGGCCAAGAGCGACTTCATGGCGCTCAACGCCCAGATGGAGGCCGAGGGCAAGCAGACCTATGTCAACCCGCGCAACACGGCGGCCGGGTCTCTGCGCCAGCTCGACCCGAAGGTGACGGCGAGCCGCAAGCTGAAATTCTTCGCCTATGCCTGGGGCGAGCTTTCCGAGCCGCTTTCGGAAACGCAGTTGGGCAATGTCGAGGCGTTCGCGCGCTGGGGCTTTCCGGTCAATCCGCTGATGAAACGATTCCATTCGGCAGCGGAACTGATTGAACACTATCGCCAAATCGGTCTCGCCCGCGCCGGCCTCGACTACGATATCGACGGTGTTGTCTACAAGGTCGACCGGCTCGATCTGCAGGAACGCCTTGGCTTCCGTTCGCGCTCGCCGCGCTGGGCGACGGCGCACAAGTTCCCCGCCGAGCAGGCGACGACCGAGCTGCTGGAGATCGATATCCAGGTCGGACGTACCGGCGCGCTGACGCCGGTGGCGCGGCTGAAGCCGATCACAGTCGGGGGCGTCGTTGTCACCAATGCGACGCTGCATAACGAGGATTACATCAAGGGTATCGGCAATTCCGGCGAGAAGATCCGCGAGGGCCGCGACATCCGCGTCGGCGACACGGTCATAGTCCAGCGCGCCGGCGACGTCATTCCGCAGATCGTCGACATCGTGATGGAGAAGCGCCCGGAAGGGGCGGGGCCGTACCAGTTTCCGAAGGCCTGCCCGGTCTGCGGCAGCCATGCGGTGCGGGAGATCAATGAGAAGACGGGCAAGGAGGACAGCGTTCGCCGCTGCACGGGCGGGTTCGTCTGCTCGGCGCAGGCGATCGAGCATCTTCGCCATTTCGTCTCGCGCAACGCTTTCGACATCGAGGGGATGGGTACGAAGCAGGTCGAGTTCTTCTTTACCGCTGACGATCCGGCGCTCGCGATCCGCACTGCACCGGATATCTTCACGCTGGAAGAGCGTCAGCGCGGCTCGCTGGCCAAGCTCGAGAACCGCGATGGCTGGGGCGCGACGAGCGTCACCAAGCTCTATGCCGCGATCAACTCCCGTCGTTCGATCGCGCTCAACCGTTTCATCTTCGCGCTCGGCATCCGTCACGTGGGCGAGACGACGGCGAAGCTGCTGGCGCGGTCTTACGGTACGGTGGAGGCGTTTCTCTCCGCCATGGAGGCTGCCGGGACGTTCACGGGCGACGCCTGGAACGACCTCAACAATATCGACGGCATCGGTGAGGTGGTTGCCCGCGCCCTCGTCGAATTCTTCCACGAGCCACGCAACATCGAGGTCATCGATCGGCTGCTTGCCGAAGTGAAGCCGGAGCCGATGGAAGTGGCCGACACGAGCGGTTCGCCCGTCGCCGGCAAGACTGTCGTTTTCACCGGATCGCTGGAGAAGTTCACCCGGGACGAGGCGAAGGCGAAAGCGGAGAGCCTCGGCGCAAAGGTGGCGGGCTCTGTTTCCGCCAAGACCAATATCGTCGTCGCCGGGCCCGGTGCTGGTTCCAAGCTCGCCAAGGCCCAGGAGCTCGGCGTTCAGGTCATGGATGAAGATGGCTGGCTGGAGCTGATCAAGGGACTGTAACGGGGCGGCACCGTGCCGCCCTTCAGGCATCCAAAATATAAGAAACGTCAGATATATAACCCCTAAAAGGCAGGATACCCATCACGCGGCGGCTCGACTAACACTGTTGGTCTTTATGTCATGCCGTGGGGGCGGTGGACTTGCCGAATCGCGCTTTGCAAGTGTCGGAGTCTTTGCAGACGAGGATCATGATCCTGTCTGTCGGGATTGCCTTTGTCGCCGTTTCCGTTGTCGCGTTTTTCTACGACCGTCGCGCGACGGAACTGGTGATCAACACGGCGCTCGAACGCCTTGCCTCGGAAACGCGTCTTCTGGCACAGCGTGTGGAGGCGACCGAGGACGCGATCGAGCGGGATATGGCCTTTGTGGCCGAAGGGCCTCTGGCCGCGGCACTCATCCAGGAACCCGGCAATTCCCGCTTTCAGAACGCCGCAGGGCTGGTCTACAGCCGTATCCTCTCACGGCGCGCGGAGTATCTGCAGATCCGGATCGTCACGCTGGACGGGGGGCGGGAGGTTGCGCGGGTCGTCGACACGGGGTTGGAGACCCGTGTTGTCCTCGGTTCCGAGTTGACATCGATAGGTGGCGAGCGATTTTACAAGGATGCCGTCAAGGACGCACTTTCGGGCGTCGCGTTCTACTCGCATGTCGAGATGTCGCCCATGCCCGCAGGCGCGAAAGGCGAGAGCCTCGCCCTGTGGCGTGTCGTCTATCCAGTGCCGGATGCAGCTGGCAAGACCATCGGCTTTGCCATTCTCGATCTCGACTATGTGAAGATGCTGAAAGGCGTGCTGAGCGACGCTCCTGCAGCCCGCGACATCCTTCTGTTCAACAGCGATGGAGACAGGCTTGAGCGACTGGCTGGACAGGAAACCGTACGGTTCCTCCTGCATGACCGGGAGGAGGCCGCAAGCTTCATCGACCCCAGACGGTTTGCACCCGGACGGGAAGAGGCGGCGGTCCGGCAAGACGGTGCGATATCCTATCTGGTGCGGCACTATTTCCATGCGCAGCAGCCCTATGCGTTTATCGGCGTGGCGCTGCGCGAGCCGGAAAGCCGGCTGCTGGCGCTTGCCTGGGAGGCGCGGCGGGAGACGCTGATCATTGGCGCTGCGATCCTGGTCGGCGTCGTGTTCGTCTCCGTTCTCGCCTCTCGCCGTTTTGCAGACTATGTCGTTGATGTCGCGGCGCGCTCGCGGGCGGTCATAGACAGCGCGCTCGACGCCATCATTTCGATTGACGAGAACGGCAAGATCCTGTCGGACAATCCGGCCGTCGAACGCATCTTTCAGTACAAGCCCGGCGAGCTGATCGGACGGAGTATCGATACGTTGATGGGTGTCGGCGAGCCCGGCGCGCATAATATCTATCTCGGTGACTATAAGGAGACGGGCGTTCGCCGCGTCATCGGCCATGTCCGGGAGGTCACCGCGCGGCGGCGGGACGGGTCGGTGTTCCCCGCCGAGCTTTCTGTCAGCGAGACATTGATCAACGGGCAGCGCGTCTTTACCGGCAATGTGCGCGACATCTCCGCACGCAGGGCGGCGGAGGCTGAACGGGAGCGCCTGATCGAGGCGCTGGCCAGTTCGAACCGCGAATTGGACGAGTTCGCGTTCGTCGCTTCGCATGACCTGAAGGCGCCGCTGCGTGTCATCGACAATGCGTCCAACTGGCTGGAGGAAGACCTGGCCGACAGGCTGGACCCGGAAAGCCGTGAAAACCTGGCGCTGCTTCGCAGCCGCGTCCGCCGGATGGACCGGCTGCTCGACGATCTGCTCGAATATTCCCGCATCGGTCGCAAGACGGACGGTAAGTGGCGCGAGGTTCTGACAGGGGAGCAGCTTCGCGACGAGGTGATGGCGCTGGTGGCCCAGCGCGACGGTTTCACGGTCATCTTCGATCCCTCCTTCCTCGCCATTTCCGTCACCCGGATGCCGTTGCAGCAGATTCTGGCAAATCTGATCGGCAATGCGCTCAAGCATCATGACCTTGCAAGCGGCGAGATTTTCGTGAAGGCCGAGAGCCGCGAGACGACATACCTGATCTCGGTGATTGACGATGGGCCTGGCATTCCAGACGAATATTCCGAGCAGATTTTCAAGATGTTCCAGACGCTGCGCCCGCGCGACCGGGTGGAGGGCAGCGGCATGGGGTTGGCGATCGTTCGCAAGCATATCGATGTTCTGGGAATGAGCCTGTCTGTCGAGCGGGCCGGCGAGCGCGGGAGCATCTTCGCCTTCACCTATCCCCGGCACATCGAACAGAAGGAACAGAGGGAGACGGACCGATGACGCTCTATGCACGATCGGGGGCTACTGACATCAAGATCCTGCTGGTGGAGGACGATGATGGCGATGCCAAGGCCGTCATCCGCGCCTTTGCGAAAGCCAATATCGGCAACCCCATCATTCGGGCGCAGGACGGCGTGGAGGCGTTGGCCTATCTGACCGAGGAGGGGGTGAGCGCGCTGGCGCGGCCGCCGATCCTGTTGCTGGTCGATCTCAACATGCCGCGGATGAACGGCATCGAATTCATCCGGGCGCTGCGCGCCCATCCCGATCTCAGACGCACGGTGGTGTTTCTGCTGACGACGTCGAAACGGGAGGAGGACATGGCAGCCGCCTACGACCTCAATGTTGCAGGCTACATTGTGAAGCAGAACGCGGGTCTGGATTTCCTGAAACTGGTCGGGCTCATCGACAGCTTCTGGAAGATCGTGGAGCTCCCGACATGAACGGGGGAAAACTTCGGCTGCTGATCGCCGATGATGATGACGGCGATCGCATACAGTTGCGGCGGCTTATCCGCGCCTGTGGACTCGCCTGCGAGATTGATGAGGCGCTCGACCTCAAGGAGGCGGAGACAGCCTGCGCCGCGCGCGCCTATGACTGCGCGATCATCGATTATCGGATGCCGGGCGGAAACGGTCTGCAGGGGATCGTTGCGATCAGGGAACGGCACCCGCTTCTGCCCATCATCATGGTGACGGGGCAGGGTGACGAACTCATCGCGACCGAAGCAATCAAGCTGGGCGCGGCCGATTACGTGCCGAAGTCGCAGCTGTCGGAGAGCTATATCGCGCATGTGATCCAGAATGCACTGCGGAAGGCCGAACTGGAACGCATCGTTGCCGATCAGCGCGAGGAACTGGAACGCTTTGGCCATGTTCTTGCGCATGACCTGAAGACGCCGATCCATCAGATCCAGTATCTCGTGCAGTTCATCGAGCGCAATCTCGAAGAGGGCAACCGCGAAGAGATGCGCGCCAATCGCGACCGGCTGCTGGCGACCGCGCAGCGCATGGAAGACCTGATCAACACGCTGCAGCACTACATGATGACCGACAAGCCCATGGAGCTGTCGGCCATCTGTCTGGACAGCGCCCTGGAGGGGTGTCTGTCCAACCTCGCCGGCGAGATTACGGCGCTGGAGGCGCAGATCGATTGCGCGCCTCTGCCAATGGTGCGGGGCAATCTGCCGCTTCTCACGCAGCTCTTCCAGAACCTGGTGGGCAACAGCCTGAAATATCGCGGCGGTGCCCGGCCTCAGGTCCTGGTCACATCGGAGCCACAGGATGACCAGGTGATCATATCGATCGCCGACAACGGGATCGGCGTGCCGCTTTCGCAGCATCAACTGATCTTCCAGCCATTCCGCCGGCTGCACCGGCAGGCGGAGATTGAGGGGACGGGGCTGGGGCTGGCGATTTGCCGCAAGATCGTCGAGCGTCACGGCGGACGCATCTGGTGCGAAAACGGTCCCGCCGGCGGCAGCATCTTCCGCTTCACGCTAAGCGCGGCCTGACGCTCAAAAAAATTTGTACGGGTATCAAACGAATTCACTTGTCTCGGCGTTGGATGGAATGTCTTAAGGGGACTTTCCAGCAGGGTGGCGGCATGTTCATCGATGATTTCAAGGCCGGGCTTCGGCGCATAGCGCCCATCATCATCTCGGCCTCTCCCTTCGGCGTGCTGTTTGGCGCCGTCGCGGTGCAGCACGGCATGAGCATCGGCGAAGCGACGCTGATGAGCGCCGTCATCTATGCCGGCGCGAGCCAGTTGGTCGGCGTCAATCTCTTCGACCAACATCTGCCTGCATGGGTCGTGATCCTGTCGATCCTGGCCGTCAATTTCCGGCATATCCTCTATTCGGCGGCGATCGCCCGGCATATCGACCTGCTGTCGCCGTGGCAGAAGGCGGTCAACTTCTTCCTGCTGACCGATCCGCATTATGCGGAGATCGAACGTCAGGCCCATGCGGGAGAGCCGATCACCTTTGGCTGGGTCCTGGGGCTGGGCATCGGGCTCTACATTCCATGGATGGCGCTGACCTATGCGGGCTGCGTGCTCGGAGCCTTTATCGGCGACCCGAAGTCGATCGGGCTGGATGTGCTTCTGCCGGTCTATTTCCTCGGTCTGGTCATGGGTTTCCGCAAGCGGCCGAACTGGTTGCCGGTGGTCATCGCGAGTTCGCTGGCCTCCATGGCAGCAGTGACGTTCGTCGGTTCGCCCTGGCATGTCAGCATTGGCGCCGTCGCGGGGATCATCGTGGCCGCCCTAATGCCGCTGCCGCCGGGCACGCATTCAGAAATCGAGGAGGGCTGAGATGGAAGCGCTGTTTCGGCCCGAGATGCTGCTTGTCATTTTCGGCGGCGCCGTCGCCACCTATCTGACGCGTATCGGCGGCTATCTGCTGATCAAGCGCTTCAGGACCATTCCGCCGCGTGTGGAGGCGGGCTTGAACGCCGTACCGGCCGCAGTGCTGACGACGCTTGTCGCGCCGGCAGCGTTGACGGGGGGACCTGAAACGGCCATTGCGCTGCTCGTTTCGCTGGTGGCCGGTTTGCGGGTATCCGGCCTGACGCTGATCGCCATCGGCTGGGCCGTGGCGATGGCGATCCGGCACTTCATTCTGTAATTCCAACATGAGATAATTCCATAAACGGATTATCTCATGTTCGATATTCAGCCGAGCGGCTGCGTCGCCTGCTCGAGCCATTGGCGCACCTTGGCGTCGGCAATCAGCGGCATCAATTTTTGCCGCGTTTCGGCGTGATAGGCATTGAGCCAGCTGAGCTCGCCCTGCGTCAGCAGTTGCGGCAGGATTAGGCGGCGGTCGATGGGGCACCAGGTGATCGTCTCGAAACCGAGCATGGGTCTGTCGCCGCCATCGATTTCGTGCGCGGCTTCCACCACGATCAGGTTTTCGATGCGGATGCCGAAGGCTCCGGGCCGGTAGTAGCCGGGCTCGTTGGACAGGATCATGCCGGGCAACAGCTCCTGCATGGCGGCGCGGGAGATGCGCTGCGGGCCCTCGTGCACCGAAAGATAGGAGCCGACGCCGTGGCCGGTGCCGTGACCGTAATCGGCGCCGGCCTTCCACAAGGCGATGCGGGCGAGCGGGTCGAGATCAACGCCGCGCGAGCCTGCGGGGAACCTCGCAGTCGATATGCCGATCATGCCCTTGAGGACGAGCGTGAAGAAGCGCTTCTCCGTATCGCCGACCGCGCCGATGGCGACTGTGCGTGTGATGTCGGTCGTGCCGTTGCGATACTGGCCGCCGGAATCGACAAGGAAGAGTTCGCCGGGCTTGATCTGCCGGTTCGTGTCACGCGTCACCCGATAATGGATGATGGCGCCGTTCGGGCCGGCGCCGGAAATGGTGTCGAAGGAAATGTCGGCCAGCGGATTCTGCATATGCTCGCCGACGCGACGCCGGCAGGCTTCAAGCTGCTCCACGGCTTCGATCTCGGTGAGCGAGCCTGGCTCGGCTTCATCGAGCCAGGCGAGAAACTCGACCATGGCGACGCCGTCCTGGATGTGGGCAGCACGGGTGCCGGAGAGCTCAGCCTCGTTCTTGGTGGCACGGGGCAGGGCGCAGGGGTCAGTGGCCTCCCGCACAGTGCCGCCTGCGTTTTCGATCAGCCGCACCAGTTCATAGGACACGATGCCGGCATCGACCTCGACGCTTGCGCCACGGCCTCCAAGCGCACCCAGCGTCTCTGCGAGATCGCCCGGTTCACGTATTTCGCAGATCTGGGTCAGATAGGCCTTTTCTTCAATGCCTGTCTTGCGGCCGTCCAGAAACAGTTCCGCCAGCCCGTCGGCATGAATGATGGCGCGGGCGAGCGGGTGGGGCGTATGCGGCACATCGCTGCCGCGAATGTTGAAGGCCCAGGCGACGGACGAGGGATCGGCAATCAGAACGGCGTCGCTGCCGCGTGCCTTCACCCCCGCGGCGATCGTTGCGATCTTGTCGCGGGCAAGGGTTCCGGAGTGCTGGTGCTTCTGAATGGTCGTCCGGCCAAGCGGTTCCGACGGACGATCCGTCCACAGGGCGTCGAGCGGATTCTCGGCGAGAAAGACCAGCGCACCGCCCTTGGACTCCAGCGCGGCCTTCAATTTGCGAACTTCGGCGATCGTATGCAGCCAGGGGTCGATGCCGAGGCGGAAGCCGCGGCTGGCATTGTTCGTGATCCAGTCGGCCGGCGGTTCCTTGACGAGATCGCCCGGCGTGAAGACGGAGGGATCGGTCTGCTGGGCCAGCTGCGTCACGTAGCGACCGTCGACAAAGACGACGGCGATTTCGGGGGCAACGAGTGCTGCGCCCGCAGAACCCGTGAAACCGGTGAGCCAGGCGAGACGTTCGGCCGAGGCCGGGACGTATTCACCCTGATAGTCGTCTGCACGCGGCACGAGGAAGCCGTCGACCCCGAGGTGCGATAGGCGCTGCCGGAGCGCATGGACGCGGCGTGCGCCGTTGGCAGGGCTGGCGGTGGTTTCGAAGCTCTGAAACATGAAGCGACCGTTCGATCTGATGACATGGTGTTCAGGTCTATCTTATTCGCAGCCTGGAAGCCAAGAGTTGGGCGCTGGCAGCTATTTTGACCGGGCGGTCAAAAATATGCAGAAAATGCATAGCTCCCATGAGCAATCGGCTGTGTTGCGACGCAATAATTCGGGCTATAAAAAATCATCGAACGAAGCCGAAGTGCTGCGGAAACGAAGGAAAAAGAAGATGTCGATCCTGGGTACGGTGATGAAGAGCATGATTGCATCGCGTGAGCGTCAGGCGCAGCGCTATGTGTCCCGCGTTCTTGCCAACATGGACGACGTAACGCTGAATTCCCTCGGCAAGTCCCGCGATGAGCTGAAGAAGGGCCCGTTCTAAGAGATAAAGTTCCCGTTTCGGCGGTTT
>DATMTA010000009.1:0-8662 GCA_035565055.1 Ensifer sp. | reverse complement strand
GTGCGGCGCTGGCCATGGCCGCCCGTGCGTCCCGCACCTGCCGCTGACGCTCGCGCAACTCCCGGAAGATATCCGGGGAGCCACGGAGTCCCGATGTATCGGAATATTTAAAGCCGTCGAGTTGGGAAAGGACCGCCTCCCGCGCATCCGCACCGATTGTGCGCGTGCCACCGGGAACCGGTCCGTAACCGAAGCGCCGCTGCGCCGTGACCGCCATCTCATCTGCAAGCGCCATACGGACCATCCTCCTGTCGGCATGAACGATCAGGTGACGTGCCACATGCCTGGGTACTGCAGAAGCCTGCCTGGGGAGCGGCGCGTCGAAGCCGTAAATACCCGGCCTACCCGACGCGAATACGGCGAAAGCGTCATGTTACAGAGATTTAATGTGGGCTAGGTTATCGAAACGATACCGCCGCGCATTCCTTGACCGGTCTTTGGGCAGACTGAGACATCCAAGAATACCGGCGGCGGGTGTCAGACAGCGGCTACCCGAACAGCGCCCGCGCTGCCGTCACGCTGCGGCCGACGACCACAATGCCGTCGCCGCTCGCAATGGTCAGCGCGGGATCCGGTGACGCAATCGCCTCGCCGCTCTGCCGGTTGACCTGCACAATGAAAAAGCTCCCATGTGCCCTCGCCTCGATCTCGGCAATCGAGAGCCCGGTGAGCGGGCCTTCGGCGGGCACGATCACGACATCCATCTCCAGACCCAGCCCGCGCAGGGAATGTTCCAGCTCCTGCATCTGGGAACTGGTGCGCAGCCGCCGCGCGGCTTCCGGATAGAGGATCAGCTCGGCGATCCGCTCGGCGCCGATATGCGCCGGCAGCACGACCTTGTCGGCGCCGGCCTGCTTCAGCTTGTTCTCGGTGGACGGCACCTCGCCGCGCGCGATGATCTCGATCTTCGGATTGAGCGCGCGGGCCGAGAGCGTGATGAAGACATTGGCCGCGTCATTGGGCAGCACGCAGGCCAGCGTATGCGCCCGCTCGATGCCGGCATGTTTCAGCACCTCCTCATGCGTGCCGTCACCGACAAGACAGAGATAGCCCTGCTCGCGGATTTCCACCGCGCGGGCCTCGCTCATCTCGAGAACCAGGAACTTCCGCCCCGCCGCCTTGAGCTCCCGCGCCAGCATGTAGCCGATGCGCCCGAAGCCGACGACGATGACATGGTCCTTCAGCTTGTCGATTTCCGACTGCATGCGATTGCTCCCCAGGATTTGCCGGATCTGCGTGATGGTGAGAAACTGAATGAGCGCACCGGTGAGAAGGATCATCCCCGTGCAGCCGAAGATCATCAGGAACACGGTCACCAGATGGAGATAGGTCGTGTCGATCGGATGCACTTCGCCATAGCCGACCGTATAGACGGTGAGCAGCACCATGTAGAACGCATCGCCGAAATCCCACCCCGCCCACATATAGGCGATGGTCGCGATCACCACGACCGTGAGATTGAAAAGCACGATATTCGCCAGAGTGCGCCCCGGCGACCGGAAGAGATTCATGGATACGTGTCCCCAGAGCCGGGAATCACGAGGGGTTCCGGGCTTGCGGGGGAGTATTCAAGGGAGGTGGGGATGTTGGCAAGGGTGGTTGCCGACTTCACATAGCGTATCCTTAATCTTCGGTAGCGAGAAGTTGAGGCTCGCCCACCTCGACGGCGTGACGATCCGGATCGTAGAACCGGAACACGCGCTGCCCCCATGCCTGCCGCTCCACAGGATGGATCAGCTCGACATGCGGTGCGATCCGCGTGAACGCGGCATCGACATCGTCATCCTCGAAGTAAAGAAGCAAGTTTGAGCGTCCGTACGGTCCCGTGTCAGGCAAGGTCTCGGTCCAGATCGTCTGCTCAAGAGAACGCCCCTCATGAATGGCAAAACCACCCTCGAAAAGAACGAAATTGCTGAAGTCCGCGTGAACGATGAGGCCGAGGATGTCGCGGTAGAAGGCGGTTGAGCGCTGGATGTCGCGCACGAACGGGATGGGGTTGATGAAGCGCATAGGGGCTCCGGCAAAAACGTGGGCAACACAATTGGCCGAAGAATCGCGTTAAAACAATCCCGGTAAATCCCTTCGCCCGTCCACGATGCGGACGATCTCGACGATCTGCACGTCGCCCTCGTCCAAGTCTGGCTCAATCTCATAAAGAATGACAAATGGAGCGACCACCAGCATGCGTGCCGTCCGAAAAACCTCGCGCCGACGAGGCCCCATACGGGGATGCTCAGCCAATCGCAGTATCTTCTGTTGAATTTCAGCAGCGTATCGCTCTGCTGCAGGCTGGTTCAGACGACCGAGTTCAAGATACAAAGCTTTGAAATCGCGGCGCGCGGCAGGTCTCCATAATAGCTTGATCGGCATGATCAGCCCTCAGCAGCCAGTTCCCGCCTTGCTTCCGCCAGCGCATCGTCGAGATCAAGATCGCTCGACAGTCCGCTTGCCTTGCCCTCCGCCCACAGAGCCCGCAGCTTTTCAATATCGGCCCGGCGAGTGACCCATTTCGCGGACCAGTCACGCAGGGCTTCTCGAACGACTTCGCTGCTGCTCGCGTACGCGCCGCTCTCAACGGCATCGCGCACGACTTCCGCGTGCTGCTGAGTCAAAGAGATACTCACTTTCTCGACTTGGGCCATCGTTTCGCTCCTTTGTTTGGTAGGAAATATTACCACCGTTAACGTGATCGGAAAAGATGATGTCTCCTGCCAATTCCTGTCAGCATCCCCACCCTTTGCGCCCCTCCGCCCCTTTCCTTTTCCCCTGACTCGTCCCATATTCCGGGGATGGCCAGATCACCGAAAAATTCCCCCCGCTCCTCCGGTTTCGAGGAGGCGCCGCAGGTTCCTTTTGAGGGGGCGCCGCTTGAGGGCGGTATCTCCGACTGGATCAAGCAGCTGGAGGCGGAAGCCGAGGCGGATAGCCGGCGCAGCGAGATGCGGGAAATCCGGTCGAAGGCCGGGACGCATCGGGTGACGGTGGAGAACAAGGCGCTGAAGGAGGCTTCCGCGCCTGCGCCGGCGGGCAAGCAGGGCACGCGGTCGAACCTCAAGGAGGTTCAGGGTGTCGCCGATAAGAGAACGTCGCGCGGGACCTCCATCGGCGCGTCCTCCGATCCCAAGACTCGCGCCGCTGCGGGCCTCAACCCCGTCGCCGGTATGGAACTGTCTCTGGAAGAGGCCGATGCGCTCGCCTCGACGGGCGGCGTCACGGCGACGGTGGATGCGCTGTCGAAGCTGATCGAAAGCGGCAATCCGCTGTTCAAGGACGGCAAGATCTGGACGCCGCATCGCCCTGCCCGGCCGGAAAAGTCGGAAGGCGGCATCGCCATCCGCATGGTCAGCGAATATGAGCCCGCCGGCGACCAGCCGACGGCGATTGCCGATCTGGTTTCCGGTCTCGAATCCGGAGAAAGATCGCAGGTGCTTCTTGGCGTAACCGGCTCGGGCAAGACGTTTACGATGGCGAAGGTGATCGAACAGACGCAGCGCCCGGCTGTCATTCTCGCGCCCAACAAGACGCTGGCGGCGCAGCTCTATTCGGAGTTCAAGAACTTCTTCCCGCACAACGCGGTCGAATATTTCGTCTCCTACTACGATTACTACCAGCCGGAAGCCTATGTGCCCCGCTCGGACACCTATATCGAGAAGGAATCGTCGATCAACGAGCAGATCGACCGGATGCGCCACGCTGCGACCCGCGCCATTCTCGAGCGCGACGACTGCATCATCGTCGCCTCCGTCTCCTGCATCTACGGTATCGGCTCGGTCGAAACCTATACGGCCATGACCTTCCAGATGAAGGTGGGCGACAAGCTCGACCAGCGTCAGCTTCTCGCCGACCTCGTGGCCCAGCAATACAAGCGCCGCGACATGGATTTCACCCGCGGCTCCTTCCGTGTGCGCGGCGATACGATCGAAATCTTCCCCGCCCACTTGGAGGATGCCGCCTGGCGCATCGCCATGTGGGGCGACGAGATCGAGAGCATTTCCGAATTCGACCCGCTGACCGGCCACAAGACCGGCGACCTCGAAAGCGTCAAGATCTACGCGAATTCGCACTATGTGACGCCGCGCCCGACGCTCAACCAGGCGATCAAGTCGATCAAGGAAGAGCTGAAGGGCCGCCTTGTCGAGCTGGAAAAGGCCGGGCGTCTCCTGGAAGCGCAGCGTCTGGAACAACGCACGAAATACGATCTCGAAATGCTGGAAGCCACCGGCTCCTGCGCCGGCATCGAAAACTATTCGCGATACCTCACCGGACGTAACCCCGGCGAGCCGCCGCCGACACTGTTCGAATATATCCCCGATAACGCCCTGATTTTCATCGACGAAAGCCATGTCACCATCCCGCAGATCGGCGGCATGTATCGCGGCGACTTCCGGCGCAAGGCGACGCTGGCGGAATATGGCTTCCGCCTGCCCTCCTGCATGGACAACCGCCCGCTGCGCTTCGAGGAATGGGACGCCATGCGCCCGGACACGATCGCAGTGTCGGCCACGCCCGGCAATTGGGAAATGGAACAGGCCGGCGGCGTCTTTGCCGAACAGGTCATCCGCCCGACCGGCCTCATCGACCCGCCGGTGGAAATCCGCCCGGCCAAGAGCCAGGTGGACGACGTTCTGGGCGAGATCCGCGAGACCGCCGCCAAGGGCTATCGCACGCTGGTCACGGTGCTGACCAAGCGCATGGCTGAAGACCTGACGGAATATCTGCACGAACAGGGCGTCCGCGTGCGCTACATGCATTCGGACATCGACACGCTGGAGCGCATCGAGATCATCCGCGACCTGCGCCTCGGCGCCTTCGACGTGCTGGTCGGCATCAACCTGCTGCGCGAAGGTCTCGACATTCCGGAATGCGGCTTCGTCGCGATCCTCGATGCCGACAAGGAAGGCTTCCTGCGCTCCGAAACCTCGCTGGTGCAGACCATCGGTCGCGCCGCGCGCAATGTCGATGGCCGCGTCATCCTCTATGCCGACCAGATCACCGGCTCGATGCAGCGCGCCATGGACGAAACCTCCCGCCGCCGCGAAAAGCAGATGGCCTTTAACGAGGCCAATGGCATTACCCCGGAATCGGTCAAGGCCCGCATTTCCGATATTCTGGACAGCGTCTACGAGCGCGACCACGTCCGCGCCGACATCCAGGTCAAGGGCGTCAAGGGCGGCACCGCCACCGATCTTGTCGGCAACAACCTGCAGGCGCATCTCAACGCGCTGGAAAAGCAGATGCGCGACGCCGCCGCCGATCTCGACTTCGAGACGGCAGCACGTCTCCGCGACGAGATCAAGCGCCTCAAGGCCGCCGAACTCGCCGTCATGGACGATCCGCTGGCGCGCGAAGAATCGCGCAGCCAGGAAAGAGGCCGGAGCCGCGAGTCAATCTCCCCCCTTGAGGGGGAGATGGCCGGCAGGCCAGAGGGGGGTGCCTCCGTCCGCAGTGGAGAGGGTTACCCCCCTCTGTCGGCTACGCCGACATCTCCCCCTCAAGGGGGGAGAATGGAGCCAGGTCTCTTCCGAAAGAACACGCTGGACGAGATGACGGTCGGCCGGACCGAGAAGCCCGTGCGTAGCACGATCCCCGACAAGCCGATTGACGATCCGGGTCCGCTGGTGCGCGGCAAGGCGGGCGTCGGCTCCTACGAGGATCCGGTGGACGAAAAGCGCAAGGGGCGGACGAAGGGCAAGACGGGCCGTCCGGGGCGATGAAGGCGGATCGCTGCGATTAACCATGGCCTCGCATGGCTCCCAACATTTCCGGGACGATTGCCCACATCTTCGAGTTTGCATGTATGGTCCGCGCGCATTTTTGCGAAAAGGACCTATTGCACATGAAGAATTATCTGCTGGCCGCTGCGGCCGCCCTCCTGCTCTCCACCGCCGCGCAGGCCAAGGATTTCAGCATTCCGTCCGAAAAGCCGGTTGCCTCGATCTCCATGCCCGATGGCTGGACGGCCAACGAAACCGACTCCGGTCTCGAAGGAACGTCTGCCGACAGCGCCGTCTACTTCGCCGTTGATATCTCCGAAACCGGTGCTCTCGACAAGACGATCCCGGAAGCCGCCAAGTTCCTCGAAGATCAGGGCGTGAAGATCGACCCGGCGACGGAAAAGCAGAAGCAGGACAAGATCAACGGCAAGGACGCCGTCTTCGTCAGCTATGCCGGCACCGACAAGGACGGCCCTGCCACCATCGGCCTCGCAATCATCGTTCTCGACGACAAGAGCTCTCTCGTTCTGACCTATTGGGGCACGAAGGGCGAAGAAGACAAGCATGGCGCCGAGATCAACTCGATCATCGGCTCGATCAAGGCCGCCCAGTAAGGCCTGACTGAACGCTGCAAGCTCTGAAGGGGCGGCTGGTGCGAACCGTCGCCCCTTAACCATTGTTTCAAAAGATGAATCCCCGCCCCTACCGCATTCCGCGAATCTCTAGTAAATTCGCGATGCATTTCTTCTGAGGGATCTATTTCATGAAAAAGTTGATCATCGCGGCTTCGGCTGCGCTTTTCTTTGCGTCCACCGCCTATGCCAAGCAGTGGGACATCCCATCCAACCGCCCTGTCGCGACGCTCGACATGCCGAACGGCTGGAAGACCAACGAAACCGACACGGGCCTCGAAGGCACGTCGGAAGATGGCGCGGTCTATTTCTCCGTCGACCTCGCTTCGCCCAAGAAGATGGACGGCATCATTGATGACGCCGCCAAGTTCCTGGATGACCAGGGCATCAAGATCGACACGAACACCCAGAAATACACGGAAGACAAGCTGAACGGCAAGGACATCGTCTATATCAGCTGGTCCGGTGAGGACAAGGACGGCCCCGCATCCATCGGCCTCGCGGTCCTGATCCTCGATGAGAAGACCGTCCTGGTCCTGACCTATTGGGGCACCAAGGGCGAGGAAGACAAGCATATGCCGGAAATCGGCAAGGTCCTGGATTCGATCAAGCTCGCCAACTGATCGGGCCGACCGCGTTTTGCTGCATTGCACAAGGCCGTCCACCGCCGTATGAAGGACCATTCATTCCTTCCTACCCCCGCTGGACGGTCTTTTCATGTTGAAACTTTATCTCGCCGGACCTGAGGTCTTCCTTCCTAATGCCCGCGCGGTCCTCGACGCCAAGGCTGCCATGACCCGCGCCTATGGCTTCGAGCCGCTCTGCCCCGGCGATCTCGCCATCGAGCCGGCGCCGACGCGGCATCAGTTCGGCCTCAACATCAGCGCAGTCGACGAAGGCTTCATGAATGCCGCCGACGGCGTCATTGCCAACCTCACGCCTTTTCGCGGCATCGCCGCCGACCCGGGGACGGTCTTCGAACTGGGTTACATGTGCGCCAGCGGCAAGCTTGTCGCCGCCTATACGAACGTTACCGAGACTCATTATGCCCGAACGGTGGCCTACTATGAAGGCAGGGTCGACGTTGCAGCAGACGGGCACAAGCGCGGCCCTGACGGTCTGTCGCTGGAGGATTTCGACATGATCGAGAACCTGATGCTGCACGGCGGCATCACACGGCGCGGCGGCCCGGTCATTGCGCACAAGGCGGCGGCCGATGCGCTTTACACCGACCTGACAGGCTTCGAGGCCTGCCTGCGCGTGCTCGCGGAGCGCCAGGGCAAGGCCGCCTGAGACCCGCCGGCCAAACCAACCTCCACACCTCTCGGCCACGATATTTTTGGGATCATCGCGCGCCACCTGTAAAGGGTGGCGCCCGGCGGTCTATAATCCTTCGCTCGCAAGCGGAAGCGGCGTGCGAGCAACCGGCGTGACGCCGTCCTATCCGCTTCGCACATTCAGGCCGACCGCCCGACGCCGGAAGAGATCGGGGCAACGCCGCCCAAGGGGACATCTCGATGAAGACACTGCTTGCCGCCACCGCCGCGCTTTTCCTCGCCACGACCGCCGTCTATGCCGGCGAAGTCCAGATCCCGTCGAACCGCCCGATCATCTCGGCGAACGTTCCCGATGACTGGACGACGAACGAGACCAATACCGGCATCGAGATCAACTCCGCCGACAATTCCGTCTATCTCGCCATCGACATCGCTTCGCCCAAGAAGACCGGCGACATGATCGACGAAGCCGCCAAGTTCCTCGACAGCCAGGGCGTGACCATCGACGAGAAGACGCAGAAATACACAGAAGACAAGCTGAACGGCAAGGACATCATCTATATCGAATGGGCCGGCAAGGACAAGGACGGCCCCGCCTCCGTCGGCCTCGCCGCCCTCGTGCTCAACGAAAAGACCGTCGCCGTGCTGACCTACTGGGGCACGCCCGGCGAGGAAGAGAAGAACTCGGCGGCTGTTGGCAAGATCCTGGCATCTATCAAGTCGGCGGAATAGGCTGCCCTTCCTCTCCCCTTGTGGGAGAGGATAGCCTGCCCCAAGAGGCGAAGCCGATTGGCGTGGCAGGCTTGGTGAGGGGGATTAGCGGTGAATGCCGGGGACGAAATCGCCCCCTCACTGGAAAATCTAGCACTTTGCTTTCAGCTAAGATGCTGATTTTCCTTCCTCTCCCACAGGGGGAGAGGACAAGCTGCACCCTCTCCTCCGTCATCCTCGGGCCTGTCCCGAGGATCTGCTACGGCAGAATTTCTGCTGCACCGTCAATTGCTTGGCTTCGTCAGTAGATGGTCGGGACAGGCCCGAC
>DATMTA010000008.1:0-4330 GCA_035565055.1 Ensifer sp. | reverse complement strand
GCGAATAGCTCGGCGGCCTGGCTGTGCCAGAGAACCCGTCTGCCTCCGCAGGCGGTTTAGCGAGGCGGCCCGCGCTTGAGGAATGGAGTCGGATGAGGCTCCCCTTGGCAATCTCGACGGGTCGCGCTGGCGCTCCGCCGTTATTTTTAAACTACCAATCAGGGCGGCGCGTCAGCGTGGCTCTCCGGAAGCCGATGTCCAGATAAAGGGATGGAGGCGTTAAGACTGGAGGTTAACTCGGGAGAGGTTTTTCCCGGGGCTTTTGTCGTGGCGCCTATCATCGACGATGTTGGGGGGGCGGCGGTTTTGGCAGTCGACCACATTCGATGGACTTCCCGGCCCCCTCCGATTAGCCTCATCCCAGGTTCCGGTTCGAGTCGGGATCGCCGGCTGAGGCCAGGGAACGGGCGCTGCAGTTCGCGGTGGGCGGGAGCGGTACGGCGATGACGGGATATTTGGATAAGGGTGGTCCGGCTTGAATACCGATGAATTGCAATCTTTCATCACGAAGTTTGCCACCGCATTTGCCGATGTCCACGACAAGGCGCGACTGGACGCCGTGGGTAACGCGTTTCTGGACAAGCTGCCGCCCGAGCGGATGATGGATGCGGCAGCCCAACTCTACAACGCGAACCCCTTCTTTCTCCCGAGGATGGACCCGGAAGAAGCGCGGAACATGGGGATCAGCACAGAAATTCTTGCGCAGGTTCTCATGCGGGCGTCGCTGACGGCCAGGCACGCGAAGCAGGCCAATATCCTGGTTGCGTGCGCGCCGAAATCCGCGTCCACATTCATCGCCGGCGCTCTCGCGAAGGCGGGCCGGCTGCCGGTCGTGCCGCTGATCCACACCATGGCCTCAGCCGCCACCGCGACGCTATTCGGCATCAACAACCGCGAGCAGGAAATCGACCAGCTCGCGCTGCTGCGCGCCGGCCTCAACGGACGTGGATACGTGACGCAACACCACACGCGCTGCACACCCTATCTCTGCCACATGCTCGAAACCCTCAATGTCCGGCCGGTCGTCACGTATCGGAATATCTTCGACAGTCTCGTTTCCGTGGATGACATGATCACGGAAGCGCACAGGTCCGTGCCCGCAGAGCGGGATATCTACGCATTCGACGGCCTGCCGAAGAGCTACCGCACCATGGAGCGCGCGGAACGGCTTTACCTGCTCGCGGTCAGGATGACCTATTGGTATGTGAGCTTCTATGTCAGCTGGCGAAAATGCGAGGCCGACGGGCTCGTTGCTCCCTTGTGGGTTTCCTACGACGAGGACTTTCTCGGTGATCGCGACGCGCTGGCAAGCCGCGTGAGCACATTCATAGGCCCCGAATATCTCGATCCCGACATTCTTGCCGCACATTTGAAGAACGACCGCGCCGAAGGGATGCGTGTCAATATCGGCCGCGCCGGCCGCGGCAAGGATGTTCCCGATGACGTCCGCGACATGGTCATGCGCATCGCCAACAGCTTTCGCAGCGGCGGCATCGACGTGACGCCGCTCGTCGGCGAGTAGATGGTTCGGCTTCACAAGTTGGCCGTTTTGAACTCGTAGACCTCCTGGTTGCCGTGAGGTTGCTGGTGGGATTTGCAGATCTCCTCCTGCCATAACGAGACGCGGAAAATGAGTAAGGTCTTATCTGAAGACCTTGAGAAACAGGAAAGCAGCCATCCTTGAAGCGCATATTCGAACTGTTCGAGAGCTGGATCCCGCCGTTTGACCGGCGCGACGATCTGACCCCGCCGGAAAATGTGTGGGGCTTCATCTGGTTCTATGTGGGGCAGGCGAAGTGGCCGTTCCTGCTGATGATGATCATGGGGGCCATGGTCGGAGCGCTTGAGGCGGCGCTGTTCTGGTTCGTCGGGCGGCTCATCGACATCTTTGCGAGCATTCCCAAGGACGCCGGCTGGAGCGGGCTGATTGCTGCTCATGGCTATGAACTCGCGGCCATGGTCGTCGTGGTGCTCGTCGTGCGCTTTCTGGTGACGGCGATCGGGGCCCTGGTGGAGGAACAGGCGATTGTCGTCGGTTTCTTCAACATGGTGCGCTGGCAGTCCTACCTGCATGTGTCGCGCCAGCCGCTCGCCTTCTTCCAGAACGATTTCTCGGGCCGCATCGTCACCAAGGTCTGGGCGGCGGGGCAGGCGACGGGGGATTTCGTCACCTCGATCCTGCAGGTCGCCTGGTTCGTGGTGATCTATACCGTCTCGACCATGGCGCTGGTGGCGCGGCTCGACTGGCGGCTCGCCGCCCTCGTCGCCGTCTGGATCGTCGCCTTCGCAGGGCTGGCGCGCTATTTCGTGCCGCGCATCCGCGTTCATTCACGCGATACGGCAGAGGCCGGCTCGATGCTGAACGGCCGGGTGGTGGATGCCTATTCCAACATCCAGACGCTCAAGCTCTTCGGCCGCTCGGAAGACCACGACGCCTTCATACTGTCAGGCTTCCACACGTTCCAGAAGACCGTCACGCGCTTTGCCCGCTTCATCACCGGCGTGCGCTCGTCGCTGGCGCTTCTTTCCGGCATCATGATCTCGACCTTCGGCGCACTCTGCGTCGATCTCTATCTTGCCGGACAGATTTCAGCGGGTGGCGTTGCCTTCTCGCTCGGGCTGGTGCTCAGGCTCAACTTCCTGCTCGGCCGTCTGATGACGCAGCTCAACGGCATCATGCGCAGCCTCGGCTCGATCCAGAATTCGGCAGAGCTTATCTCGAAGCCGATCGAACTGCTCGACAAGCCGGATGCGGTCGAACTGACGGCACAAGAGCCCGAAATCCGTTTCGAGAATATCCGCTTCCACTATGGTAAGGGCGGCGGGGTGATCGAGGATCTGTCGCTCTCCATCCGGCCGGGCGAAAAGGTCGGCATTGTCGGACGTTCGGGTGCGGGCAAGACGACGCTCGTCAACCTGCTGCTGCGCTTCTACGATCTGGAAGGCGGGCGCATCCTCATCGGCGGGCAGGACATTGCCGCCGTGACGCAGGAATCGCTGCGCTCGAAGATCGGCATGGTCACGCAGGATACGGCGCTGCTGCACCGGTCCATCCGCGACAACATCATGATCGGCCGCTGGAATGCCACGGAGGCGGACCTGATTGCTGCGGCGGACGAGGCCGAAGCGCATGATTTCATCAAGGGGCTCAAGGATCAGCGCGGCCGGACCGGCTTCGACGCGCATGTCGGCGAGCGCGGGGTCAAGCTCTCCGGTGGCCAGCGCCAGCGCATCGCTATTGCCCGCGTCATGCTCAAGAACGCGCCGATCCTCGTGCTCGATGAGGCGACATCGGCACTCGACTCGGAAGTCGAGGCTGCCATTCAGGACAATCTGACCCGGCTGATGCAGGGCAAGACGGTGCTCGCGATTGCGCATCGGCTGTCGACGATTGCGGCCCTCGACCGGCTTGTGGTCATGGACAAGGGGGCGATCGTTGAGGAGGGGACGCATGTCGAGCTCATCGAACGGGGCGGCCTCTACGCACAGTTGTGGGCGCGCCAGTCGGGTGGCTTTCTGGGTGGTGAGGAAACTGACAAAACCGAAAGCCCAAGTCCTCGCGCCGCCGAGTGAATTCACTACAGTCTTGATAAAGGTCAAAGGTGCCGCTTTTCCCGCGACATTGTGCCATCCCTCTCGCGTGCCGTCTGGACATGCGGTCTGATCAAGCTTAGAACCTCGGTCGGATCGAGGGGAATCTGTGGCAATTGTTTGCCGCAGGCATCGAATCATGGGACGAGTATCGCAATCTATTGCGTAGGGGATGATGAAGCCGTGAGCGACCACGACATGAACAGCCAAACCATGGGCGAGCCTACTCGCCGCGACTTTCTGTATCTGGCCACGGGGATGGCTGGCGCTGTGGGCGCGGTGTCTGTCGCCTGGCCCTTCATCGACCAGATGCGGCCTGATGCCTCCACGCTGGCGCTGGCCTCCATCGAGGTCGACGTTTCGGCACTGACGCCGGGCATGTCGCTGACGGTGAAGTGGCGCGGAAAGCCGGTGTTCATCCGTAACCGGACGGACAAGGAAGTGCAGGAGGCCGCTGCGGTCAAGCTGGAGGAACTGAAGGATCCGAAGGCTCGCAACCAGAACCTTCCGGCCGATGCCCCGGCAACCGGTGCAGACCGCTCCGCCGGCAAGGGCAAGGAAAACTGGATCGTCATGATCGGTTCGTGCACGCATCTCGGTTGCGTGCCGCTCGGTCAGGCGGGTGAATACGGTGGCTGGTTCTGTCCCTGCCACGGCTCGGTCTACGATACGGCTGGCCGTATCCGTAAGGGCCCCGCACCGGAAAACCTGCTGATGCCGATTTTCTCGTTTACAAAAG
>DATMTA010000007.1:0-88541 GCA_035565055.1 Ensifer sp. | reverse complement strand
GCATTCGGCTGAGCGGCAGGCGCTGCACCCGGGACTGGCTTTGCGCTATCGAGCACCGGTGCGGGCTTGGCACTGTCAAGAACAGGCGCAAGCTGACCGGGAGCAGGTGCGCCAGCAGCAGGTGCCGGCTTGGTGGCTCCGGCCGGAGCCGGCGCTTCACCTGCCGGGGCAGGCTTTTGCGGCTCGCCGGGCTTTGCAGGCTGTTCGGCACCGGGAGCCGGCTTGGCTTCGGGTGCAGCGCCAGCAGGCACCTTGGATGCATCAGGCTTGGGCGCGACGGGCGCCTGGGCATCAGGCTTCGGCTCCGCAGCGGGCTTGGGGGCCTCTCCGGCGGGCTTCGGAGCTTCGGCAGCAGGCTTCGGTTCTAGGGGCTTCGGTGCCTCGGCTGCGGGCTTTTCCGCAGGCTTCGGCTCGCCAGCCGGCTTTGGTGCTTCCGCAGCAGGCTTGGGAGCCGGAGGCGCTGGCTTTTCAGCCGGCGGCTTGGCACCTGCATCTGGTTCCGGCGGACGCTTCTTCTCGGGCATTGGCGCCTCGGCTGCTGGCGGTTCAGCCTTGGGGGCAGCCGGCTTCGGGGCCTCGGGCTTGGGGGCTTCGGCCTTCGGTTCCGGCTTGGGAGCCTCAGCCTTCGGTGCGGGCTTCGGCTGCTCGGGCGCAGGTTTGGGAGCCTCCGCCTTTGGTTCCGGGGCAGGCTTCGGAGGTTCGGGCTTGGGCGGTTCGGGCTTCGGCGGTTCAGCCTTCGGAGGTGCTGCCGGCGGTTTTTCGCCTGGGGCTTCCGGCTTCTTCTTCGGCTTGCCCTCTTCTTCGCCCGGTTCCGGCTTCGGCTCTTCAGCCTGAGCGACGAGGACCCCGGTTGCCGGCGATCTCACAGACGCGGGCAGCCCAGCCTGGGGCTGGAATTGTGCCGGCGGATTGACGGCGGGCACGTTCGCGGCAAAGGCCGGCGGAAGGGCCACCGGCAGTGCCGCAAGCGACACGAAGACGTGGGTTAGAAGGTGTTTCCTGGCTTTCATCGGGCTTCCTTTGTTCGCCGGTCGTTGGAATCGCAAACTGGAACGTGAATAGGGCCTTTTTCGTTCCAGATGATGTTCGAAGCTATGCCCGGGCCATGAACCGGCGCTGAACGCGACGTTCATCTTGTCGCGCGACAAAGAAAGCAGAGAGCGGAGAAAGACCGGCATTTTAACAGCAACGGCGCATATTCCTGTTGCATTTTTTTCAGAAACAGGCCGAATATCAACGCCAAGGTGAAAGGAAGTTTTCATCTGGCCGGTTGTACCGCTGCCCAGGCGACACTGCTCTGCGGCAGACGTCCACGAATCGGCATCGCAGATAGATGGCGTCCATAGACATAAGAACCGACGCCCACCAACAGAGAGGATCACATGGCTCTTTCCCACAAGATCGCAACCGCCGCAGCGCTGGCACTGACGCTTTTCGCCGGCGCCTCACAGGCTGCTGACAAGCTCGTCATCGGCACGGACTCGACCTATCCGCCCTTCGAATATCTCGACGCGAGCGGCCAGTTTCTCGGCTTCGACATGGATATCGGTCGCGCGCTCTGCGCGCAGATGAAGGTCGAATGCACCTTCGTCAGCCAGGAATGGGACGGCATCATCCCTGCCCTGCAGGCCAAGAAGTTCGACATGATCCTGTCGTCCATGTCGATCACCGACGAGCGCAAGAAGCTGGTCGACTTCACCGACAAGATCTACAACACGCCGCCGGCAATCGCCGTGCCGAAGGACAGCACCGCCAAGACGCCCGACGACCTGAAGGGCAAGACGATCGGCGCGCAGACCTCCACGACTCATGCCAATTACGCCGAAAAGCACCTGCCAGACACGAAGCTGAAGCTTTATCCGACAGCGGATGAGTACAAGCTCGACGTTGCCGCCGGCCGCGTCGATGCCGTGATCGACGACGTCGTCGTTCTCACCCAGTGGGTGAAGAGCAAGGACGGCGATTGCTGCAAGATCCTGACCGTTCTTCCCACCGACAAGGTGATCAACGGCGAAGGCGCGGGCATTGCCGTGCGCAAGGGCGACGACGCGCTGCGCGAGAAGATCAACAAGGCGATTGCCGCCATCCGCGCCGACGGCACGTACAAGAAGATCCAGGACAAGTATTTCGACTTCGACGTTTACGGCAAGTGATCGTTGATGGTCTAAAAATCAGCGGGCGGAAGGCTTGTCCTTCCGCCCGTTTTGTTTGATGCTGACACTATAAAACAAGATCGCTGCAAAGCAGCGGCAGGGGAAAATTCCGGATGAGCGAACTGTTGTCCGCGCTCGGGCATTTCATTGATCCATTTTGCGGACCGATCGGGGTCTTCACTCTCTTTGCCGGCAAGGGTCTGCTTTCCTGCGGCGACACGGGATGGGGCGACGAGATCGCCTCCGGCGTCTTCGTAACCGCCAGCCTCGCAATTCTTACCCTGCCCATCGGTCTTCTCCTGGGCTTTCTGGTGGCGTTGGGCAAGCGGTCGGAAGATGCCTATGCAAGAATGGCGGCCAATATCTACACCACGATCTTCCGCGGACTGCCGGAGCTGCTGACGCTCTTTATCGTCTATTACGGGCTGCAGATTCTCATCCAGGCCGCGCTTTCGGCGGTTGGCTTTGACGAGCGCATTGAGATCAACGCCTTCTTTGCCGGGATGATCGCGCTGAGCGTGGTCTTCTCCGCCTATTGTTCGGAAGTGCTGCTCTCCGCCTTCCAGGCCATCCCGCGCGGGCAGTATGAGGCAGGGGCGGCGCTCGGCATCCGTTCCGGCAAGACCATGGTCCTCGTGATCATCCCGCAGCTGATCCGCATTGCCCTGCCCGGCCTGGGAAATCTCTGGATGTCACTGCTCAAGGACACCGCTCTCGTTTCGGTGGTCGGCCTCAACGACATCCTTCGCGAAACCGGTGTGGCTGCCAAATCGACGAAGGAAGCATTCCTTTTCTATGGCATCGCCTGCCTGCTCTTCCTGATCCTGGCCATCATCTCGTCGGTCTTCTTCTCGCGCATCGAAGTGTGGGCGCGCCGTTCGGAGGCCGCACGATGAGCCATATCGATACCCTCGTCCCGCCTCAGCCGGCCCCACCCGCCATAGCCAAGCCGATCACGGGTTCGCGCATCGCCGGCATGGTGTTTCTCCTCCTCTGGATCCTGCTTCTTGGCGGCATGATCCTGATGATGTTCAACAACTGGGACTGGGAAAAATTCGCGAAATACGGGCCGCGCTATATCAGCGGCCTTGAGGTGACGCTGGGTCTTGTGGCCGCATCGATCATCGGCGGTGCGATCCTGTCATTTCCGCTCGCCTTCGCGCGCATGTCGAAAAACCGCATTCTTTCCGGCATCGCCTATGTCTATGTCTATCTCTTCCGCGGCACGCCACTGCTGGCACAGGTCTTCCTGATCTATTACGGGCTGGGCAGTTTCCGGCCGCAGCTCGAGGCCGCGGGCCTCTGGTGGTTCTTCAAGGATGCCTGGAACTGCGCCTTCTTCTCCTTTGCGCTCAACACCGCAGCCTATCAGGCGGAGATCCTGCGTGGCGCCATCGAAAGCGTTCCACGCGGGCAGCGGGAGGCCGCCGCCTCGCTCGGCATCAACACGCGCATTTCGTTCTGGAAGATCATCATGCCGCAGGCGCTGATCGTGGCGCTTCGCCCCTATGGCAACGAGATCATCCTGATGGTGAAGGCCTCGGCCATTGTCGCCATCGTCACCGTCTACGACCTCATGGGCGAGACGAAATACGCTTTCTCGCGCACCTTCGACTATCAGACCTACCTGTGGGCCGCGATCTTCTATCTCGTCATCGTCGAGATCCTGCGCAATCTCTGGAACGTGCTGGAAGCGCGGCTGACGCGGCACCTGAAACGGTAAAGTATTAGCAGCAGCCTCGGTAGGAGGCTGCTAATCTCATGATTTATAATGATAAAATCTTGACAGGGAGCAAGCACTTAAGGAGCAGTTAACCATCCAGGCGCAGACTGGATCTGTCATCGTTTCGTCATAACGGCAAATGGGGTTGTCATGAACGAAGAAATGAAGCTGCAACTGAAAGGCTACGGACTGACCACGGCGGAGATCCTCTACCGGATGCCCGACCACCCGAGCGTGCTTCAGAGCTATCTCTGGCAGCATTACGATCTCGCCCCGTACTTTCCGGAAATGAAGAGCTTCCTGAAGTTCTGGCGGGAGAAACTGGACGGGCCACTGCATTCCGTCCGCTATGTCCACCGCAAGCTGATCTCGGCCACCGAATGGAGAGCGCTTTCCGGCGAATTCATCATCAATTGAGCGATCACAATTGAGTTGCGGGAATTCAAAGGGCGCTCTAAAAGCGCCTCATGGCAAAAGCACCCGCAAAAATCGACGAAGAGGCCCTCGCAGAGGCCTATAACCGCGCGCTCGCGCTCGAAAAGGCCGGCGACCTGGACGCAGCCGAAAAGGCTTATGCGCAGGTTCTGGCGCTCGACCCGGAAGATCACGGCGGCGCAGCCGTTCGTCTGGCGGCACTCGGGCGCGGCGAAACGCCAATCAAGGCGCCCGACGCCTATGTCGAGACGCTGTTCGACCAGCATGCCGAGGACTTCGAGGACATTCTTGTCGAACAGCTCGGCTATTGCGTGCCGGTGATGATCCGGCAGAAGCTGCAGGAGCTGAAGCTCGGCCCGTTCGAAAGCCTGCTAGACCTCGGCTGTGGCACGGGACTGACCGGCGGCGCGCTGCGCGACATGGTCACCGGCGAGGCGGTCGGGCTCGATCTCTCCGAAAACATGGTCGAGATTGCGCACGAGAAGGATCTCTACGAGACGCTCTACGTCGCCGAGTGTGTCGACTTTCTCGATGACAACGAGGACGGGCCTTTCGCGATTGTGACGGCCGCCGACGTTCTCCCCTATATCGGCGCGCTTGAGCCGCTCTTTTTCGGTGTCGCAGAAAATCTCGAAGACGGCGGGCTATTTGTCTTCTCGTCAGAGACCCGGCCTGACGCGGAGGTCGGTCCGCTCGGCTACAAGGTCGGTCCGAGCCAGCGCTTCGTGCATTCGCAAGCCTATGTGACCGACCGCCTTGCCGCCACCGGTTTCGAGGTCGTCTCGATGACGGACATCAATGTCCGCATGGAGAATGGCGAGCCCTCGCCCGGCCATCTGGTCGTGGCGCGACTGAAGGCCGAATAATTCAGCCGACCACCGGACCGGGTTCTGCCATTTCCGAGTGCAGGATCTGGTCGAGGCGCTTCAGCATACCGTTGGCGATTTCGCGTTCGCCCATGATCACCGTATCGGCGCCAAGACCGGTGAGGTGTTCGACCTCTGCATCCGAATGGGCGCGGGCGATCACCAGCAGGCGGCTGTTCATCTTCTTGGCGCTCTCGACGATATTGCCGGCCTCGAAGGCATCGGGAATGGCGACGACCAGGCTTCGGGCGCGGGCGATATTCGCCAGCGACAGCAGGCCTGCGGAGGCTGCGTGACCGGCAATGGCGTCGATGCCGTCGGCGTGCAGATCGCTGACGAGCCGGTCCGACTCCTCGATCACCACGAACGGGATCTTTGCGGTCTTCAGGTTGGCGGCAACGATGCGGCCGACGCGGCCATAGCCGACAAGCACGCAGTGGCCGTCATGCGGAACCGGGGTCCTCGTATCCTCCTCGGCATCCAGTGTCTGCTCCACCGCTTCCACCGGCTCGGCCGTCTCGACCTGAGGCGTCTTGCGCGCCAAGCGCCTTGCCGCCACGTCCTCGAAGCGCGGGCGCAGCCGTTCAGTCAGATAGAACATCAGCGGGTTCAGGACGATCGAAATGATCGCGCCGGCGAGGATGAAATCACGCCCCTCTTCAGGCAGCAGTTTCAGGCCAACGCCGAGTTCGGCGAGAATGAAGGAGAATTCGCCGATCTGCGCCAGGCTCGCCGAAATGGTGAGTGCTGTCGCTACGCTTTTGCGGAAGAGAATCACGATGAGGAAGGCGGCCGCAGACTTGCCGATGACGATGATGAAGACCGTCGCCAGGATTGCCAACGGCTCGCGCAGCAGGATCGTCGGGTCGAACAACATGCCGACGGAGACAAAGAACAGCACGGAAAACGCATCACGCAACGGCAGGCTTTCGCGCGCGGCGCTGTGCGAAAGCTCACTTTCGGACAAAACCATGCCGGCAAAGAAGGCTCCGAGCGCCAATGAGACACCGAAGAGCTGCGAGGCGCCGAAGGCAACGCCAAGCGCGATAGCCAGAACGCCGAGGCGGAAGAGCTCGCGGGAGCCGGTATGGGCGATCCGGTGGAGGATTGCAGGAATGACCTTTCGCCCGAAGACGAGCATGACCGCGACGAACAGCGCGACCTTCAGCAGGGTCAGCGCAATCAGCCCGCCGATCCCGATATCCCAGCCGCTCATCTCGACCAGCGCGACGGCCAGAGGGTCGACCAGCCTTTCACCATTTCCGACGGACGCCACCGCGGGGATCAGGACGAGCGCCAGGACCATGGCAAGGTCTTCCACGATCAGCCAGCCGACCGCAATCCGCCCTTTGGCCGTCTCCACCATGCGGCGCTCCTGCAGCGCCTTGAGTAGCACGACCGTGGATGCAACCGAGAGCGCAAGGCCGAAGACGAGGCTGCCGCCCGTGGACCATCCCATGAGATGCCCCATGCCCCAGCCGAGCAGCGTCGCAAAGGCAATCTGCACGATGGCACCGGGGACCGCGATGACGCGCACCGAGAGCAGGTCCTTGAGCGAGAAATGCAGGCCGACGCCGAACATCAGCAGGATAACGCCGATCTCGGCAAGTTCCGGTGCAAGGTTCTGGTCGGCCACGAAACCCGGCGTGTAGGGACCGACGAGAATGCCCGCGACGAGATAGCCGACCAGCGGCGGCAGACGGAAACGATGCGCGATTGCACCGAGGATAAAAGCCAGCACGAAGCCCCCGACCAAGGTTGAAATGAGGGGCGTGGCGTGCGGCATGGGCGTCTCCTCTTGGCGCTCTCGTCATAAAATGATATATTTGATCGATATCGACCTATATGGGCATTTTTTCGGCGAAGTTCAACCTGATGTATGCTGACGAAAAAAATACGGTTTTGACACCTGAAATGTGCCGCGCGGGACGCGCCTTTCTCGACTGGACGCAGGCCGACCTGGCGGAGCGCGCCGCCGTGTCACGCGGCACTGTCCGCGACTACGAGGCCAATGCCCATGCCGTCCACCGTTCGACACCGGCGCTTCTGCGTAAGGCGCTGGTGGATGGCGGGTTGAAGCTCGTCGATACCCAAAGCGGCGGGATCGCGCTCGTTCAGGGCGAATGACGCAAGGCGCGGAGCGCACCCGGCAATTTGATTTCACGCCACGATGCTCTACAAGAATGGCCTGACATCATGAGCATCGGAGTCGCATCGCATGGCCAAAGTCGCGTTCATCGGTCTCGGCGTCATGGGTTTTCCCATGGCCGGGCATCTCAAGTCCAAGGGCGGGCACGACGTCGCCGTCTACAACCGCACCTTTGCGAGGGCCGAAGCCTGGGCGGCGCAATTTGGCGGGCCGGCGTTTCGGACACCGGCAGAAGCCGCGCGCGATGCCGATTTCGTTTTCACCTGCGTTGGCAATGATGACGATCTCCGATCGGTGACATTGGGCGAGAACGGCTGCATCGCTGCCATGAAACCGGGTGCCATCCTCATCGACAACACGACCGCATCCGCGGAAGTCGCGCGCGACCTTGAGGCTGCCTGCAAGGCGAAGGATCTCGGCTTTGTCGATGCGCCCGTGTCCGGTGGACAGGCCGGCGCCGAAAACGGTGTGCTGACCGTCATGTGCGGCGGCGATGAAGCAACATTCGAAAAGGCGAAGCCGGTGATCTCTGCCTATGCACGCATGGTCGGACTGATGGGCCCGGCCGGAGCCGGGCAGCTGACGAAGATGGTCAACCAGATCTGCATCGCAGGCCTCGTCCAGGGGCTTGCCGAGGGCATCCATTTCGGCAAGCGCGCCGGCCTCGATATCGAGAAGGTCATCGAGGTCATCTCGAAGGGGGCTGCGGGCTCCTGGCAGATGGAGAACCGCCACAAGACGATGAACGAGGGTCGCTACGACTTCGGCTTCGCCATCGACTGGATGCGGAAGGATCTCGACATCGTGCTTTCGGAAGCGCGCCGCAATGGCGCCAAACTTCCGGTGACCGCCCTGGTGGACCAGTTCTACGGCGATGTGCAGGCCATGGGCGGCAATCGCTGGGACACGTCCTCCCTGCTGGCACGTCTCGAAAAATGAAGGTTCATCCGCCTGCCCGGCTAGGCCTTGTCGTCGCGGCGCTGCTAACCAGCGCCGCTGCAGGGGCCGCCGCGCAGGATACGCTCGCAGCCATCAGCCGCGAGGTCGAGGCTTCAATCGGGCGGTGCTTCAAAGCACCAAAGGGTTTCGGGCCGCCCTACCCGGCCGTTGGCCTGCTGCTGAACTTCCGTCCCGATGGCAATCTGGACGGACCGCCGCAGCTCGGCAACCCACCAGGTGGCGACGCGAAACTCTCGGCGACGACCGCCGCCGTCTTGTCGGCCGCCAGTGCCTGCGCACGTGTCGACAATGCCGCACGGTTTCGGCAGGATTATCCGGCGTGGAAGACGCTGCGACTGAACGTCCACCCCGGGGAACCGTGAAATGACTGAGCTTGATCGAGGCTCCAGTGCCGCCGAGGTGCTCACCCACCTGCAATCGCTTCGCAACGAGGCGAATATCGCAGGCATGAGCCGCTTCGGCATCGTGACGGACACTGCGCTGGGTATATCCACGGACGAGATGCGGAGGATCGCGCGGCTGATCAAGAAAGATCACGACCGAGCGCTGGCACTGTGGCAGACGAATGTGCGCGAGGCGCGTCTTCTCGCCTCCATGACCGCGGAGCCGAAGAAACTATCACTCGAGGAGGCCCGTCGCTGGGCTGCAGATTTCAACTCCTGGGAAATCGTTGATACCGTCTCCGACCTTTTTGTCGAAAGCGGGCATTGGCCGGTTCTGATACCGGAATTTGCAGCAGACGAACGGGAATTCGTGCGCAGGACTGCCTTTTCCATGATGGCCTGGGCCGCGGTGCATCTCAAGAAGGAGCCGGATGCACATATCCTCGCCTTCCTCCCGCTCATCGAGCGCACCGCGTTCGACCCGCGCAATTTCGTCAGGAAGGCGGTGAACTGGGCTTTACGTCAGATCGGCAAGCGGAATTACGCCTGCCGCGGACCTGCGTGGGCTGTTGCGGAAGAGCTTGCGGCCAGTGCCGACAGAACCGAACGGTGGGTCGGCAAGAACGCCCTGCGCGAGTTCGAGAAGAAGTTTCCGGACGGCAGGGCCTGAGGGACATCCCTTCCGGGCGCTCAGTCGTCCTGCGACTTCGACGATTCCAGCGACATGTAATCGAGCGGCAATTCGGTCGTGTACTTGATCTGCTCCATCGCGAAGGCCGAGGAGACATCGCGGATTTCGATCTTGGCGATCATGCGCTTGTAGAAGGCGTCATAGGCCGCGATATCGGGCACGACAACGCGCAGCAGATAGTCCACGTCGCCGCTCATGCGGTAGAACTCGACGACTTCCGGAAACTCGGCAATGACTTCCGAGAAGCGCTTCAGCCATTCGATCGAATGTGCATTGGTGCGGATCGAGACGAAGACGTTGACCTTGGCGTTGACCTTCACCGGGTCCAGAACGGCGACCTGGCGCTGGATGACGCCATCTTCTTCCATCTTCTGAATGCGCCGCCAGCAGGGCGTCGTGGAGAGGCCTACCTTCTTGGCGATATCCGCGACGGCAAGGGTCGAATCCTCCTGCAGGAGACGCAGGATTTTGCGGTCGAGACGGTCCAATGGTCTTTCCTTTCAACATGCACAATCCTCTCGACGCTAGCACCAGCGGCTAAAGAAAGGATTATGCTTCGCGCGCGGTATGCCGCACTGCGTCTTGCACCGGGACGATCTGAACGACCGAATCCGGCAATGAAGGGGCGATTGTTTCAGTCTATCTTGCGGTGCACAAGCTCTTTCAGGACTGGTAACAGCTCTTTCTCAAACCACGGGTTTCTTTTGATCCAGCCGGTGTTGCGCCAGCTCGGATGCGGCAGCGGCAGAACGGGAACGCCCATGGTAGGCTCGAGATAGTCGCGCCAGTGCCGCACCGTCTCGGTCATGTTTTCCCGGACATGCCGGCCCAGATGCCAGCTCTGGGCATGATGACCGACAGCGAGGATCAGCTCGACCTGCGGCATGGCGGCCATCACCGTTGCGCGCCAGTGCGGCGCGCATTCCTTCCGCGGCGGGAGGTCGCCGCCATTCGCGTCATAGCCTGGAAAGCAGAAGCCCATCGGCACGATCGCAAATTTGTCGGGGTCGTAGAACTCTTCTCGTGTCACCCCCAGCCAGTCACGCAAACGGTTTCCAGAGGCGTCGTTGAAGGTGAGACCGGTTTCGTGCACGCGCAGACCCGGCGCCTGCCCCGCGATCAGGATTTTGGCCCTGGACGAGAGCACGGCGACCGGCCGCGGCTCATGCGGCAGGCGATGCGCCTCCCCGCGCGCCGGTGCATCACGACAGATCCGGCACAGCGCGATCTGGTCCAGAAGTTCTTGGATGTCAGTTTCGCTCAATAAGATGCCTCAAGCCTCCGCGGACGGACGGGCGGCTACGTTTTCATACCACCGCAGCACATGCACAAGCTCCGGTGGGCATTGAATGCGGGCGGGCTTCATGAACTGGAAGGCAATGAACATGGTGATATCGGCCACGGTGAACACATCTCCGACAACGAAGGCACGGCCTGCCAGTTCCCGATCCATGAAACGCAGGAATTCGATCGCCTTCGGCTTGTTGATTTCGCCCCACTCGGGCAGTTGCGGCACTTCCCAATCCTTCATCGCGGGATGAATGTGCCTGAACGCTGCCGCCACCGACATGAGATAGCCGAGCTCGATACGGCGGTTCCACATCTCGACGAAAGCCTTCTCCCGCGCATCGCGACCGAAGAGCGGCGGATCGGGGTGAAGTTCCTCGAAATAGCGGCAGATCGCGATGGACTCGGACAGATTGGACCCATCGTCCAGCTCAAGCACGGGCAGACGCTGAAGCGGATTTCGAGCTGCAATCTCAGCCGACTTGTGGCCGAGCGCCCCCATGTCGACCGGCACGAGTTCGACCGATATGCCTTTCTCGGCCAGGAACATCCTGACGCGGCGCGGATTGGGAGCCTTGCCCCCGTCAAACAGCTTCATTTGCCACCCTCTCCCTTGGATAAATCCTCATCCATCCCCTGCCATCACCCAAAATGCGGCGCTAATCAGGCGGGTTCCGGCACCCCGCCAAAATGGCAAATGAATCCTTTCCAGAAGCAACTTCTTAACTCTTTAAAGTTAGAATTTGGTCATCGTTTCTGCGTCTGAAGTTGTATCAGTCCATGCCCGAACGCGTCAGCACATCTCCGGACAAAAACGTCGTGGACTTGTCCAAGACGCGACACAATGCGGGGCTGAGCCGGACGCTGAAGGAAACCCGCGCCAAGCTGCAGAACGGCGACGCAGCTACGCCTCAGTTCCAGCGCGAAACATTGACCCTCTTTATCGACGCCAGCCTGGACAGCGCTGCCGCCGTCCCGATCCTGGCCTGCGGCATCGGTGCATTCAGCCTTGCCTTCAATATGGGGCAATATACGCTCGTCTGGACCTTGACGACGCTGATCCTTCACGCCATTCACGTTTTCGCGCTCCAGCAGATCCGGCAACGGCAGTTCATCAAGGACGAGAACGCCGGACGCTGGATACGCCGGCTGCTTGGCCTGCAACTGGTCATTGGCTTCTGCTGGGCCCTTTTCGCCAGCCAGAGCTGCGCCAGTTGCGATCTGGGTTCCTACCTCACCTTCAAGGGCGCCGCTCTTCTGATCGTGCTCAGCGCCACCGCGCTCACCACCTCGATGCTGAACGGCGCGGTTCTCGTTACCTTCATCCCGACCGTTGCAGCCATCGTCTACCTCTACTGGCGCGACCGCCAGCCCATGGAGATCGGGCTGATCGCGATGTTCACGGCCGCCATGATCTTCTTCATCTTTTTCACAGGCCGCCTCCGGCGCACCAGTATCCAGCTCCTCTCCTACCAGTCGGAAAAGGACAACCTGATCGCCGAGCTGGAAGTCGCCAACTCCATATCCGATGAGGCTCGTCGCCGCGCCGAGGAGGCGAACCTTGCCAAGTCGCGCTTCCTCGCCTCCATGTCGCACGAGCTCAGGACCCCGCTGAATGCGATTCTCGGCTTTTCGGAAGTGATGGAAAACGAGGTTCTCGGACCGATGACAAACGCCACATACAAGGAGTATGTCGGCGACATTCACCGATCCGGACAGCACCTGCTCAACCTCATCAACGAAATTCTCGACCTGTCCCGCATCGAGGCCGGTCGCTACGAGCTGCACGAGGAATCGGTCAAGCTCGAGGAAATCACCGAAGACTGCATCGGTATGGTGCAGCTTCGGGCGCGCTCGAAGAATATCCGCATCACCGAACAGTTCGAACCCGGGCTGCCGCCAGTCTGGGCCGACGAGAAGTCGATGCGGCAAGTGGTGCTTAATCTTCTGTCGAACGCCGTGAAGTTCACGCCGCAGGGCGGCGAGGTTGCCGTCAAGCTGGGCTGGACTGCCGGCGGCGGACAATATGTTTCGATCCGCGACAACGGTCCTGGCATCCCCGAGGACGAAATACCCATTGTTCTGTCGGCCTTCGGACAGGGCTCGATCGCCATCAAGAGTGCTGAACAGGGGACCGGACTCGGCTTGCCGATCGTTCAGGCAATTCTCGCCAAGCACAATGGTGAATTCCTTCTCCGCTCAAAGCTGAGGGAAGGCACCGAGGTCATCGCCATCATGCCGCCGAAGCGGGTGCTGCAAACGGTTGCGCCGATTCCGGAAGCCCATTCGAACGAGAAGCGTCGGCGTTCTTTCGCCTGATTCCTGCCGCGTTACCGGAGCCAGGCCTCCGCCACCACATAGGCAAGATAGGCAGCATTCAGGCCGATCAGGCAGGCGCAGGCGAGCGATCCAAGATCCTTCGCATGTCTGCCAAACATCGAGAACTCCGGCGATAGGTGATCAACGAGCTCCTCGATTGCGGTATTGACCGCTTCGAAGGCGAAGAGCACGACCATCAGGCCTGCGAAAATGAAAATCCGCTCAAATTCCGCGCCGATTGCGATCAGCAGAACGGTCCCGAGGACGAAACCGCCAAGCTGCTGGCGAAAGGCCGCTTCGTGCAGGAGGCGAAGGAAGCCCTGCCAGGAATAGCGCGCCGCCGAGACGAAATGGCGGAAACCCGTCTCTTTCGTAAATGGCGGCTTGCCGGTCCCGTGCATGTATCAACCCTTGTTGGATACGCCTGCACCTTCGAAGGTTGCCATGCCAGAGTGGCAGGCGGCAGCGGCCTTGACAATACCTGCCGCGAGCGCCGCGCCAGTGCCTTCGCCGAGCCGCATTCCAAGCGCCAGAAGCGGCGTCTTGCCCAGACGTTCGATAGCGCGCAGATGGCCGGGTTCGGCCGAGACATGACCGATGAGGCAATGGTCGATGGCCGTCGGATTGGCGGCCTTCAGAATGGCCGCGGCAGAGGTGGCGACATATCCGTCGATCAGCACCGGAATCTTCTGGACACGGGCTGCCAGGATCGCGCCGGCCATGGCGGCGATTTCGCGGCCGCCGACGCGACGCAGGACTTCGAGCGGGTCGTTCAGATGATCCTTGTGAAGCGCAATCGCCTTTTCCACAGCGTCGATCTTGCGCTGCAATCCTTCGCCCGAAGCACCGGTGCCGGGGCCCACCCAGTCTTCGGCCTTGCCACCGTAGAGCGCGTAGAAGATCGCCGCCGCGATGGTCGTGTTGCCGATCCCCATTTCGCCGATGCACAGCAGGTCCGTTCCGCCGGCAATTCCTTCCATGCCGAAGGCCATGGTAGCAGCGCAGTCGCGCTCGGAGAGCGCGGCTTCCTGCGTGATGTCGCCGGTCGGGATCTGCAGCGCGAGGTCGAAGACCTTGAGGCCAAGATCGTAGGTCACGCAGATCTGGTTGATCGCAGCGCCGCCGGCGGTGAAGTTCGCCACCATCTGCTCGGTCACTTCCGGCGGATAGGGGGAGACGCCCTGGCGCGTCACGCCATGGTTACCGGCGAAGATGGCGACCAGCGGACGCGTGACCTGCGGCGAGCGGCCCGACCAGGCGGCCAGCCAGAACGCGATTTCCTCCAGGCGTCCGAGCGCGCCCGGCGGCTTGGTCAGCTGCGCGTCGCGCTTGCGTGCCGCTTCCAGCGCGCGGACATCGGGGCCAGGAAGGTTGTTGAGAAGTTCGCGAAAATCGTCGAACGGTAATCCACTCACGCTCATGGACCCAGTATCCTTGTCATTTCCGTTGGAGGCAGGCATTGATGCGGCTTTCATATTGGTCCGGCTGCCTTGAGGCAACGGCAAAAGCGACGTGTTCCGTCGCTGATCCGAGGGATTTTGGGGAGTGTGCCACCATGGTGCGGCTGGACGAACTTGTCAGCGAGATTGCGCGGGCGCTTGGCTTCCTGAGTCGCCTGCCCATGCCTGCCCGCTTCTTTGCCGGCCATGACGGTTCGATGCGGCGGACAAGTGGCGCCTTCGCGCTCGCCGGCGCAGTCATCGCCCTGCCCCCGGCCTTGCTGATCGGTCTGCTTCTGCATTTCGGGGTGAAACCCGAACTTGCCGCACTTCTCGCGCTGGCGCTGCAGATTTTCCTGACAGGCGGGCTGCACGAAGACGGGCTCGCCGATTGCGCCGACGGGCTTGGCGGCGGAAGAACGCGCGAGCGTATTCTCGAAATCATGAAGGACAGTCGGCTCGGAGCCTATGGCGGACTGGCGCTCGTGCTGTCGCTGGGGTTAAGATTGGAGGCGCTGGCCGCCCTTTCGGGTCTGGGTCCGCTCCCAGCGGCCCTTTCGATGCTCGGCGTCAATGCGGCCTCCCGTGCCGCCCTTGTCTGGCACTGGTTCAGGCTTGTGCCCGCCCGCACCGACGGGGTCGCTGCGGCCGTAGGACAACCGGATTGCACAGCCCTTGGGGCCGCCCTCATCAGTGGCGGTTTGCTCTATGCCTTCACGATCCTGCCGGGGTTCGGCGCGGTCAGCGCGGTTGCGGCCGCACTTGCTGCCGGGCTCGCAGTCGCACTTTTCACGCGCCTTGTTCATGGCAAAATTCAGGGACATACGGGAGACACGCTGGGAGCAACCGAACAGGTGTGCGAAATCGCGCTTTATGTTGCCCTTGCAGTCGCCGCCTGATCTGCCGATATGAGAACCAACTGAAATCGAAGACCCATACCATGGAATCCCCCTGCATTCTCGTTTGCTCGATTGACGACAAGACCGGATACTGTTTCGGCTGTGGTCGGACACGCGCGGAAATTGCCGGCTGGATCGAGATGACGGATGGCGAACGGCGCGCGCTGATGGAGCTCCTGCCAGCCCGGCTGGAGACAGTGGAACGCAAGCCCCGCCGCGTCACGCGGCGGCGAATGATGGCGGAGCGCGGATCCTCCTCATGAGAATGCTCGCCGTCGTCTTTGCGATCCTGGGCCTGGGTCTCGCGCTGCTTCTCATCAATCATGACAGCGGCCAGACCCTCGGGCTGTCAAACGACGATTTCGGGCATTTCATCTATCTGCTTCCGATCGCCATCATGATCGGCTCCGGCGCCTTGGCCTCGCGCGGCAGGCTTCGCCGTAACCTCACCTATCTCGCCATCTGGGCCGTCGTCGCGCTCGTCAGCGTGGCCGCCTATGTCTACCAGGACGAGGCCAGACATGTCGGCAGGCGGGTGCTGGCCGAGTTGATGCCCGGACATTCCGTCGTGCTGACGGGGATCAATGGCCAGAATGAGGTCGTCATCCGCAGAACGCAGGCCGGTCACTTTGCGGTGAACGCCCATGTCGACGGACAACGTGTCGGCATGTTGATCGATACGGGCGCCAGCCAGGTCACGCTGACCTACGATGATGCCCGACGGGCCGGACTGAAACCGGAGACATTGAAGTTCTCGATGCCGGTGACGACGGCAAATGGCACAGGACAGGCCGCGCCCGTGACAATACCCGAGCTCGCTGTCGGGCCGATCGTGCGGAAGAATGTCGCAGCGGCAGTCGCGCAGGAGGGCCGCCTCGATACGAGCCTTCTGGGCATGAATTTCCTGTCTTCGCTCTCAGCGGTTCAGATCCAGCCGAACGAAATGCGGCTGATGGACTGATCATCGAGGTTTTCCACAGGAGGATCGGCGGAATTTCCGGGAGCGCCGACAGGTCTTGAGCCATGTCATGCAAATGCAGCATTGAGCCACTATGAAAACCTTGCAGACGCTCTCGATTTTGCTTCCGGTCCCGCTCCGGAATGGCGTTTGCAAGCTTTGACGCCCCCATCGTCACGGCACCCTTTCGAGGCCGGTCTTCCGGCCTCTTTTTTTGTCCGATTTTTCCCTCAGTCGAGGCTGCAGTAGCGGCGGCCTGATTTGCGGCTCCGCAGGTCGAAGTGAAAGTGATCGCCGTGGTAGGGGTCGCCGGGACCAAGCACCGTGTTGAAGTATTTGCAGGAATCGGCGCGAACCGAGTTCAGCAGACCCTTTTGCCGGAACGAGAAGAAGCCAGGTTTGCGGACATCGATCCCCTCGCCGTTGTTGAGAATGATCTGGCCGACATCGATGGCGTTGCCCCTTGCATGTTCCGACCATGGATTGCCACGCTTCGAATTCATCGGACGGCAGGCATAGGATGACATCTGGCGGATCGTGTTGACCCCGGAGAAGTAGCGGATGCGAGCGGTCGGCACGAGGTCGTCCTTGACCCAGCGCGCGAACGTCACCGCCATGCCGCAATTCAGCTTCGCGGCCGGCAGGATGCGAACGCCGTTGATCGCCTGCACGTGGACTGGATAGTCGATGCCGCAACTCGGGCCATCATGAATGGAGGGAATATCGGTGTAGGAGACGCCGAGCTTTTGCAGCGTCAGGCGACAGCTCTTTTCGGAAGCGGGCATTCCGCCCTGACTTTCGGGAACCGACATCGGATTGTTGAAACGCGGGATATAGGCGACCTTCTTTTCCTGGACGTCGACTGGAGTTTCGTCGGGTTTGGCAACGGCGTTTTCGACCGGGATTCCGCGGCGTTTGGAGACCTCGCGCAGGTTGTCCGTCCCGATGCCGTCAACGACGGGTGCGTCAACGTCCCCTTCAACGATCTGGGGCGCCTGGCCCTTCTGTGCCGGCTGACCGGAAAAGCCGAAGAGCTTGTCCATGTCGACCTCCTCGGCCTTCTTGTCCGTCGCCGTTGTGGCGACCTGCGGCGTCGTCTGCACCTCGTCAGCCGTCCGAGGCGGCTCTGACGGAGCCATGTCGGGCGGATCCGCCGGAGCCGCGTCAAGGCTTGCCACCTGCTGGCTGCGCTCGATCCGACCGACCGGGCCTTCCAGGATGGGATAGTTGACGGTCCGCGCGCTGGACTTGACGGGCGCTAAAGGAACGGCGTGCGTCTTGCTGCGAGGGCCGATATCGGCAACGGACATCGGATCGGGGTCATAGCAACCCGACAGGAGCAGACAGGCAAGCGCTGCCGAAGACGCATTCCGCGCCGAAGAAGTCGAGAACACCATACTCATCTCTCTTCCAGACGCGGGATCGCAACACGCCGCCGATGTCTGTTACCGAGGTTATTGCGAGCATAAATCGCGGCGCATAAGCTCACTTGCATGTGCTGGCGCCATGTAAGGAAGGCTAGCAACGAATGGTAAATGATACCTTTCTGTCACCGGATGGAGATAGCGATGAGACTGATCCTGGCAAGCATACTCCTCCTCATCTCGGCAGGCGCGCAGGCCGCCGACTGCAGCAAGTGGAAAGCCTCGATGGAGGAAGGCGAAGG
Source organism: Ensifer sp. (assembly GCA_035565055.1). Lineage (GTDB taxonomy): Bacteria > Pseudomonadota > Alphaproteobacteria > Rhizobiales > Rhizobiaceae > Ensifer_A. The sequence continues at coordinate 70,613 of DATMTA010000007.1, read as the reverse complement.
CGGCAGCCGCATGGTGGCGCGCATGTGCAACGCGGCTGGTGGCGAACTGACAATCGAGTGCGGCGCGCCGGGCGTGCTGATGCTGGCTTTTGCACCGTCGGAGAATTTCGCACCGCCCGGTGACAATCCCGATTTCGTGGGCCCCTTCTCGATCAAGGTCGGCATGGAGAGCTTCGACCGCGACATGACCTATTGGGCCATGGACGGTCTCATGGGCGCGGAGGTTACTTTCCAGGACAAGTTGGCCGAAGCGCTGGGCAAAGCCGACGCGGGCACAATCTCCTTCGCCTCATCCAAGGCCGGAATTGCCGAGTCCCGATTTCCGCTCAGCGGCGCGACAGCGGCCCTGAAAAAGCTCAAGGCCAGCTGCCGGAAGGGTTGAGCGGGTTTTCGCTCAGCCGGCCACAGAGAGCTGCCAGTCCTCATCAAGACGGAAGCGGCAGGTATGGCGAATATCCTCGGCGCTCGCGGCGATCACGGCCTCGTATTCGCCGGCGTCGGCGATAAAACAGCGCGCTTCTTCGTCGAAGCGGCAGAGGTCTCGGAGCGTGATGCAGAGATCGATCTGCTTCGCCTCGCCCGCCGTCAGCCTGATCTTGCGGAAGGCGCGCAGTTCCTTGTCGGGACGCTCGACCTTCGGCGCGACCGGACGCACATAAAGCTGCACGACATCGGCCCCTGCCCGCTTGCCCGTATTCGTGACGTTCAGTGTCACCTTGAGACCATCCTTGCCGATCGCCTCGCCGCTGATCTTCGGGCGGCCCCAGGCGAAGGTCGTGTAGGACAGGCCGTGACCGAAGGGGAAGAGTGTCCCGATCTTGCGCGTGTCGTGGTGGCGATAGCCGACGAAGACGCCCTCGCGATATTCGACATGGCCATCCTTGCCAGGATAAACAAGCTGATCGCCGGTGATGGCGGAATTATCCTCCAGCTTCAGCGGGAAGGTCTGCGGCAGTCGGCCACCCGGCTCGGCAAAGCCGAACAGCACGTCGGCAATCGCGTTGCCGGCTTCCTGCCCCGGATACCAGCTCTGCAGGACGGCAGCGACATCGTCGATCCACGGCATCTCGACCGGGCCGCCGGTCTGCAGCACGACAATGGTCTTCTGGTTGACGGCGGCGACCCGAGCAATCAATTCGTTCTGGCGACCCGGCAGGCGCATATCCGGCAAATCATTGCCTTCCGTATCCCACTCGCCTTCGCGACCGGCGAAAATGATGGCGACGTCGCAGGCCTCGGCCTTCTTCACCGCCTCCTCAAATTCGGCATCGCCAAGCGGGAGTTCGACGCCAATGCGGACGGCATTGAGATGCAGACCGCCATCGCCAGCAATGGGCGAACGGAACTCGGCAAGAACCTGCACCGGCACACCGGCCTGTAGCGTGACGCCGTTTCGAACCTCGTCATTACCCGCAGTGAAATAGTTCGCACCGCGTGTCCAGTTGTCCCAATTCTCGATGACCTGCTGGCCACCGACCTTCAGCCGCGAGCGTCCGGCGGAAACGAGTCCGAACACATATTCGCCGTCGGCCTCCGGCGTATAGGTGAAGACGATGCGGGCCGAGAAGGCGTTGATGTCGAAGGTCTTGCTGATCGGGTCCATCCAGAAGCGTTCGGACATGTCGATGTCCTCGGCGAAAACCGGAGCGCCCGAAAGGTCGGTCGAGTTGAAATAGTCGATATGGACAGGACCGCGATGCAGCTTGACCAGACGATTGTTGGCGACACCCTTCACATGGAAGATCGCGTTGGAGCCTGCCAGCGCCTTCTTGATGCCTTCCAGCGGGGCGACCGAATAATGCGCGTTGATCTGCGCCGAGCCGCCGCCCATGATGCGCGCTTCAGCGGCGTTCGGACCGAGGACGGCGAGCGAGCCCGTCTCCGACTTGTTCAGCGGCAGGACACCATTGTTCTTGAGAAGCACCGTCCCCTCGGCGCCTGCGCGGCGGATGAGCGCGCGGTGCTCAGGCCGGTCCTCGGCGACTTCTTCGCGCATGTCCGGATCGCTAAAGGCGCCGGTCCAGCGGATCAGGTCGAGGATACGGTGAGCCGACTCCGCAATCTTGGCGGCGTCAATTTCGCCGCTCTTGACAGCTGCCACCAGCTTTTCGCCGCGATCACGCGTCGGACCCGGCATTTCGAGATCGAGGCCGGCGGCAACCGAGGCGACGGTCGAATGCGAGCCGAACCAGTCGGACATCACGATCCCGTCGAAGCCCCACTCGACACGAAGGACCTGCGTCAGCAGCCACTGGTGCTCGCTGGTGAAGGTGCCGTTGAGGCGATTGTAGGAGGACATGATGGCGCGAACGCCGGCGCGCTTCACCGCCGCCTCGAAGGGCGGCAGATAAAGTTCGCGCAGCGCCCGTTCGCCGATGTCGGAGGACATTGTGAAACGCTCGATTTCCGATTCGTTGCCGACGAAGTGCTTGATTGTGGCGGCGATCCCCTCGCCCTGCACGCCTTCGATATAGCCAACGGCCATTTCGGACGTCAGATGCGGGTCTTCGGAATAGCACTCGAAGTTGCGGCCATTGAGGCCGGAGCGGTGTATGTTGACGGTCGGAGCAAGAAGGACGCGCGCAGATTTCGACTTCGCCTCTTCCGCAAGGGCCTTTCCGATGGCGCGCGCCAGTGCAGGGTCGAAGCTGGCGCCGATGGAGATGGCGCAGGGAAAGCAGGCCGACTTGACGCCACCGACGAGCGAACCGGCGCCGCGTGCGCCGTTGGGTCCGTCGGTGACCTTGATCTTCGGAATTTTCAGCCGCGGAACCGGCACTGTCGTCCAGAAATCGGCGCCCGACAGCAGGGAAACCTGCTCTTCGAGTGTCATCTTCGCCAGCAGGTTATCTACGGCCAATGCTACCTCCCGCCACTCACGCGGCATTTCATTTCAGTTATGAGCTAAAACGTTTCAGGGAGGCTTGGTTTAGCCCCATCGGTCGGTCATTTCAATGTTACAGCGAGCGACAGCGCCTCAAAATTGACTCGGGCAACATGTCAAGCAATGCTCAAGGCCTTGAAGAATCGTGGAGAATGAGATGCCAAACGTGGTCGGACCGAAAGGTGAATTGACGCTGAGAACGCTCGCCATGCCGGGGGATGCCAACGCCGCCGGCGACATTTTCGGCGGCTGGGTCATGGCGCAGATGGACCTTGCCTGCGGCATCCGCGCGGCTGAAAGGGCGAAGGGGCGCGTCGTCACGGCCGCGGTCAAGGAAATGGCCTTCGCCATGCCGGTCAAGATCGGCGACACGCTCTGCATCTATTCCGATATCCAGTCCGTTGGACGCACATCGATGACGCTCAACATCGAAGTCTGGGCGCAGCGTTATCTGAGCGACCGCATGGAAAAGGTGACCAACGCCATCTTCATCATGGTGGCGCTCGACAAGGACGGCAAGCCAACCCCCGTGCCGCCGGAAGCGTGAGGCAGGCCGTGCAGGAGTATCTCAAAATCGACCGCGCCACGGCCGAAGTCTCGCTTGATGCCCGGCATCCGGGCTTCTACCAGAATCCGAATCCGGCCTATGCGTCGCTGATCGAACTCGGTCCGGCGTTTTACTGGGGCGAGCAGAAGCAGTGGTATTTCACCGGCTATGAGGCGGTTAACGCCCTGCTCCGCGACCGCCGCTTCGGCCGGCAAATCACGCATGTCTTGAGCCGCGAGGAAGCCGGCCTCGGGCCCGCCGATCCACGGCTCACCGACTTCGACCGCGCCGAATCGAAATCGCTGCTGGAGCTCGAACCGCCGGAGCACACGCGGCTGCGTACGCTGGTCAACCGCGCCTTCGTTTCCCGCCATATCGAGAAGCTGCGGCCGGAGATCGCGGCCCTTGCGCATCAGCTGATCGACGGGTTTGGGCCTAAGGGCGAAGTGGAGCTGCTCTCTGCCTTTGCCGAAGTCGTGCCAGTCACCGCGATTGCCCGGATGATCGGCGTGCCCGATGACATGTGCCGGCAATTGCTCGACTGGTCGCATGACTATGTCCGCATGTACCAGTTCGGCCGGACTGCAGAGGACGAGGCGCGTGCCAACCGTGCGGCGAAGGAATTCGCGGAATATGTCGTGAAGCTGGCCGCCAAAAAGCGCGCCAATCCGCAGGACGATCTCCTGAGCCTGATGGTGCAGCCGGCGCGCGACGGGCAATACCTGACGGAAGAGGAACTCGTCTCCACGACGATCGTGCTTCTCAATGCGGGCCACGAAGCCACCGTCCACCAGATCGGCAACGCGGTGAACATCATTCTCGCAAGCGGGCTCGATCCGAGGTCACTGACAAGTGACGAGACCCGAACCGAGCGGCTGGTCGAGGAGTGCTTCCGCATTTCGGCCCCTGTTCACATCTTCGAGCGCTGGGCGCTGGAGGATGTCGAGGTCCAGGGGCTGAGCTTCAGGAAGGGCGAGAAGGTCGGCCTGATCCTCGCCGCCGCCAATCTGGACCCTGCGAAGTTTCCAGATCCCCTCACCTTCAGGCCCGATCGCGACGAGGGGCAGAACCTCTCCTTTGGGGCCGGCATTCACTTCTGTATCGGCGCGCCGCTGGCGCGGCTGGAAATGAACACCGTTCTGCCGATCCTCTTCGACCGCCTGCCCGGTCTTCGCCTTGCGGAAGCGCCGCAGGTCAAGGACGTGTATCACTTCCACGGTCTGGAGACGCTGAAGCTCGCATGGTGACCTCGCGGGCGAGATCCAGCCAGGCCTTGGCGGCGAAGGAGAGATAGCCGCCACGGCGCCAGACCCAGGCCATATGCCAGTTCATTGCCGGCGCGTGAACGGGAATATGCACCACGCCCGGTCGCACGCGCAGGTCCGCAATCAGGCGCGGCAGGAAACCGACGCCGAGGCCGGCACCAACCAGTTCGACGATGAAATTGATCTGCCCGCTGCGCGCAGCCACAGTCGGCTCGAAGCCCGCCTCTCGGCAACCCTCCAGGATGATGGGATTGAGCGCGAAGCCGCTGTCGAAGAGGATAAACGGCATGTCCTTCAGGTCGGCAAGTGCGATTTCCGGCCTCGTCGCCAGGGTATGGCTCTCAGCGATCAGGACATGAAGCGGCTCGCGCGTCACCTCCTGCCAGTCCAGCGCGTCGGGCACCGGCAGCAGGGATGCGCCGAGATCGACCTCGCCCGCCAGCACCATTTCTTCAAGTCGCCGGCTGCCATGTTCGACCAACTGGATTTCGATATCCGGATGGCGGTTGCGGTATTCCGCGAAAAGCGGAGCGAAGAGGATATCGCTCCCGATCGGCGGCAGGCCGAGGCGCAAAGCGCCACGCTTCAGGCCCTTCAGTTCCGACAGTTCCGTCAGTAGATCGTCGCGTTGCGTGAGCATGGTCTGCGCATGACGAAAGGCAACCCGCCCCGCATCGGTCAGCGCGGGCCTATGGCCGGAGCGGTCGATCAGCGAGAAGCCCAACTCCTCCTCCAGTTGCCGTACGGCCTTGCTGACCGCCGATTGGGTCAGGAAGACCATCTTTCCGGCCTGCGAGAAGCCGCCTCTTCGGATGACTTCGGTGAAAATGCGCAGCGCTCGGAGGTCCATAGGTATTCCAATTCGGACTTATGTTTATAACTTCAATTCATTTTACTCATACTGCAGCGCAACATATATTTCCAGCAGAAAACAAGGAGCCACACCCGATGACCACGCGCCAGATCACACTCTCCGTCCGCCGGATGATGCATGTCAGTGCCGTGATGCAGATCGCGCTGCTGATCCTGATCTGGCAGGCTGGCGAGGCAGTCGTCCGTCTTTTCAACCTTCCGGTTCCCGGCAGTGTCATCGGCCTGTTCTTCGTGCTGGCCCTGCTGGCGACCGGCCGTCTCAATGTTGTCAGCCTGCGCAGCGGCGCAAAGTTCCTGCTGGCCGAAATGTTGCTCTTCTTCATCCCGGCGGTGTTGGCCGTGCTCGATCATCGCGAGTTTCTCGGCCTGCTCGGCCTGAAGATATTCGCCGTGATCATGGTCGGCGCGATCACGGTGATGATCGTGACCGCTCTCGCCGTCGATGTCAGTTACCGCCTGATGACGCGGTTTGGAGAAAGCCATGCCCGCGGCCATTGAAACCCTTCTCGCCAGCATCTTCTGGCCCGCTGCGACCATCGGCGTCTATCTAGCTGCCCGACAGGTCTATCGGCGCTGGCCCACCCCGTGGATGTCGCCGCTCCTCATCGCACCGGTCGTTCTCATCGCGCTCGCGTTGATCCTGAAGCAGAGCTATGCGCAGTATATTCACGTCACCCACTGGCTTGTCGCCATGCTTGGGCCGGCGACAGTTGCCTTCGCCGTTCCGATCTACGAGCAGCGCGCCACCATCCGCCGATACTGGCCGGCACTCGCCTTCGGCGTTGTCATCGGTAGCACGACCGCCATGGTCTCCGCCTGGGGACTGGCGAGCCTTTTGAGCATCGACGGGACGCTGCGGCTCAGCCTGATGGCGCGCTCGTTCAGCACGCCCTTTGCGATGACGGTCTCGAAGGATATAGGCGGCGTGCCGGATCTGACGGCCATCTTCGTGGTCGTCACCGGTGTCCTGGGGGCAGCTCTCGGCGATCTGCTGATGAATGTCCTGCCATTGAAGTCGGCGATGGCGCGCGGCGCGCTCTTTGGCATGGGGGCGCATGGCGCTGGCGTGGCTCGCGCCAGCCAGATCGGCCGCGAGGAAGGCTCGATCGCCAGTCTCGTCATGGTTCTGGTCGGACTGGTCAACGTGCTCTTCGCGCCGCTGTTGAGCATTATGCTGCGCTGATCCTCCAGAAGCGCAACCTGCTCGCAGGCAGGCTGCGCTTCACTCGCATTTCAAGCAGACGAAGAAAGGCCCTGCTGGAGGCCGATTTTCTCGGCCAGTTCCTCCGGCTCTTCGCCGATCTCTTCGGCCTGATCCTCCAGCTCCTTCTTGAGCTTGTCGAGTTCGCGCTCATCCAGCTTCTCCGCGCCGACGAGCCGATTATGGGCGGCACCGACCAGAATGAGTTCGTCGAGCTTCGCCTGGATGGCCTCGCTGTCGCGGTTCTGCGAGTTCTGCAGAACAAAGATCATGAGGAAGGTGATGATCGTCGTCGAGGTATTGATGACGAGCTGCCAGACATCGGAAAAGCCGAAGAGCGGGCCGGTGGCAGCCCAGGCCGCGACCAGCGTCACCGCAAGAACGAATGTCGCCGGCTTGCCGGCGAGTTTGGATGTTTTTGTTGCGAATTTCGAAAACAGCTTGGTGACGTCCGCCATGATATGTCTCTCCCCGGAATGAACCCGAGGAGAAACGTTTCGTCTTTTAGCTTGTTCCAATAGACCCGCGGGTCAGGCAGGCTGTTGCACTGCCCCGCCTGCCTTGCGGCCGCGATTGATGCTGACAACCACAACGGCCGCGATGAGGCAGGCGAAACCCGCGATATAGACGGCCGGCATGAAGGTCTCGTAATCGGTGCGGATATAGCCCGCGCCGAAGGTGGCTGTTGCCGCGCCGAGCTGATGGGCGGCAAAGACCCAGCCGAAGACGATATTGGCCTTGTCCCGGCCGAAATTGGCCACCGTCAGCTTGACCGTCGGCGGCACGGTCGCGACCCAGTCGAGACCGTAGAAGACGGCGAAGAGCGACAGCGTGACATAGTCGAAGCCGGAAAATGAAAGCGCGATCAGCGAGAGCCCGCGCAGGCCGTAGAACCAGAACAGCAGCCAGCGATTGTCGAAGCGGTCGGAAAGCCAGCCGGCGCCCAGCGTGCCGATGAAATCGAAGATGCCGATCGTTGCGAGCAGACCGGCAGCGGCCACGGGCAGAATGCCGAAATCGCCGCAGATCGATATCCAGTGCGTCTGGACAAGACCATTCGTGCTGAGGCCGCAGACGAAGAAGGAGAAGAACAGCGCCCAGAAGACCGGCTTGCCGATGGCGCCACGCAGGACGACGAGCGGCGTCATCAGCATTTCGCCAAAGGAGGCCGCCCGCGCCGGCGGCGGTTCGATCGCCTTGCCGCCGAAGGGAGCCAGACCGACATCGGCCGGATAGTTGCGCATGAAGGTCAACATCAGCACGAGGGCTGCGACCAGGATGACGACCATGAGGGAGAGCGCGGTGCGCCAGCCGTAATGTTCCGTCAGGCTTGCGAGGACCGGCAGGAAAATCAACTGGCCGGTCGCATTGCTGACTGTCATCAGGCCGACAACAAGGCCGCGGCGCGCCTCGAACCAGCGGGTGGCCACGGTCGCACCAAGAACGAGCGCCGTGAGCCCCGTGCCGATCCCGATAAAGAGGCCCCAGAAGAGCATGAGCTGCCAGAGCTGCGTCATGAAGAGCGAACACAGAATGCCGAACGAGATCAGACCGGCAGCGGTGGCGACCACCGCACGGATGCCGAACTGGTTCATCAGCACGGCGGCAAAGGGCCCGAGCAGGCCGAAAAGCACGAGGCGGATCGCCATGGCGGTGGAGATTTCTTCCGTTGTCCAGCCGAACTCCGCACTCAGGGGTCGGATCAGTACACCTGCAGACCCCATCGCGCCGGCGGTCGCCAGCATGGTCAGAAAGGTAATGCCAATGACCAGCCAGCCGTAGTGAATGCCTCTTGCCGCGAGATAGGCGGCGACCTGCTTTGACATCGTATCTCTCCTGTTATGCGGGTATATGCCCGCATATAGCGAAAATTCTATACACCTCGCAGCGCGGCGAGGATCCGGTCGAAATCTGCGGGTTCGAGCTTGGCCTCGATTCGAGCCTGCACATCGTTCCAGATCGGCGCGGCGCGCTTCAGAAGCTCGCCCGCCTCGTTTGTCAGGGTCAGCACCGTTTCCCGCTGGTCCTCCGTGGAGGCTGCCATGGCAACCAGTCCCATCCGTTGGAGAAGCTTGGTATTTCTGCCAACCGTCGATCGGTCGAGTTCCATGGTTTCAGCCAGTTCGGTTAATGACACCGGCTGCCGACCCTTGATATTCCTTAACTGGCTGAACTGCGATACCGTGATGCCAAGCGGCGCAAACGCCTCGTCGTAGACTGCCGTCAACCGACGCGACACCTTTCGCAGGGCGATGCAATAGCAGGGGTGAGCCATAATGCGGGTATATACCTGTAAATTGACAAAAGCAAGCCGCATCGGGCGTTGACAAGGACCCCTCCTAGAGACGGATCACATAGTCCTTGCGTGTCGTCTCGATCACTTCCCATGTACCCGTGAAACCCGGACGGACAATCATGCTGTCGCCGGCTTTCAAGAGAACGGCTTCGCCGCCATCCTCGGTCAGGATCGAATGGCCTTCCAGAATGTGGAAATACTCCCATTCATCGTAGATGACGCGCCATTTGCCGGGTGTTGCCTGCCAGACGCCGGCATAAATGCCGCCGTCTGCCTCTTCAAAATTCCAGGTCGTGAAGCGCGGATCGCCGGAGATGAGCCGGTCGGGCGCGGGTGCGCCCTCCTCCGGCTCGACGGTCGACAGGTCGAATTTATAGGCCTTCGTCATGTCACCCTCCGGAGACCAACCGAAATCACACAGCCGCCAGCGACTGTTCGAGGTCGGCCACGATGTCGGCGACGTCCTCGATACCGATCGACAGGCGCACCACATCCGGACCTGCTCCCGCGGCGATCTGCTGCGCCTCCGTCAACTGCTTGTGCGTGGTCGAGGCCGGGTGGATGACGAGCGAGCGCGTGTCGCCGATATTGGCCAGATGCGAGAAGAGCTTCAGCCCCTCCACAAAGGTCTTGCCCGCGGCATAGCCACCCTTGAGACCGAATGTGAAGACGGCGCCTGCGCCGCGCGGCGAATAGCGCTTCTGCAGCGCATTGTTCGGATCATCGGGAAGTCCGGCATAGGAAACCCAGCTGACCTTTTCATGCGCCTTCAGCCAGCTTGCGACCTGGAGGGCATTTTCGCAATGGCGCTGCATACGCAGCGGCAGCGTCTCGATGCCGGTCAGCAACTGGAATGCATTGAAGGGCGAAATCGACGGTCCGAAATCGCGAAGCCCCAGAACGCGAGCGGCGATGGCAAAGGCGAAATTGCCGAAGACCTGATGGAGCACGAGGCCGTTGTATTCCGGGCGCGGCTCGGACAGCATCGGATAGTTGCCGGACTTCGACCAGTCGAACGTTCCGCCATCCACGAGGATGCCGCCCATGGAGTTGCCGTGGCCGCCCATGAACTTGGTCAGCGAGTGGACGACGATGTCGGCACCATGTTCGAGCGGGCGGATGAGGTAGGGGGTTGCCATCGTGTTGTCGACGATGAGCGGCAGGCCGTGCCGGTGGGCGACTTCCGCAATGGCAGCAATGTCGACAAAGGTGCCGCCCGGATTGGCGAGGCTCTCGATGAAGATGGCGCGGGTGTCGGCATCGATCTGGCGCTCAACTTCGGCGAGATCGAAGGGATCGGCCCAGCGCACCTGCCAGCCGAAGCTCTTGAAGGCGTGGCCGAACTGGTTGATGGAGCCGCCATAAAGGCGCTTGGCCGCGACGAAATTCTTGCCCGGCTGCATGATCGTGTGGAAGATCAGAAGCTGCGCGGCATGGCCCGATGCGGTGGCAAGCGCCGCCGTGCCGCCCTCAAGCGCGGCCACCTTTTCTTCCAGAACCGCCTGAGTCGGGTTCATGATGCGCGTGTAGATGTTGCCGAACTGCTGGAGGCCGAAGAGAGCCGCGGCGTGGTCCGCATCATTGAAGACGAAGCTTGTGGTCTGATAGATCGGCGTCGTGCGCGCGCCGGTCGTCGGATCCGGCTTGGCGCCGGCGTGAACGGCGAGCGTGGAAAAACCCGGAGTGGTGGCGGTCATCGTTATTCCTCCCGAAGAGACGTTTCTTGAAACCGAGGATGGTACGGGTAACAGGTCATTTGGAGCCGTGCGAGGATTTATTGTCTAATTCAGCGGGCAAAATTGGAAAGCCGCCATGCCGATGGGTCTAGCCAAAGAAACGCGGTCGCGGACTTGATCAGGATCAAGGCGACAAAGCGCGAGCGGATGAAAAATGGCGTATAGCAAGTTGAGGAGAGACCTATGCCGCACGCCATGGCCAAAATGGAACACAACGTCTTCGAAAGCCTTCGTGACCGGGTTCAGACCTGGTGGCACCAGAGGCAGGAAATTGCGCGAGAACTGGAAGAATTGTCTGCGCTGGGCGATCAGGGACTTGCAGCTTTGGCGACCGATGTGGGCGTGAACCCGCAAATGCTGGCCGCCATCGTTCGCAACGGTGCATCTGCGGCCGATGACATGGAACGGCTGATGCGGGCTCTCAACATCGATCCGGATGCCGTGCACTACGACGAACCGGGACTTTTCCGCGGGCTACAGACGGCCTGCGCGCTCTGCGAGGACAAGGGCCGCTGCCGCCACGAGCTCGACGCGGGGACGGCCTCCGAGAACTACGCGCATTTCTGTCCCAACCATGAAACGATGAGCGAACTGCGCGCCCATCCTGAATTTCAGGCTGGCTGAATAGCCCCGGTCAAAGGCCCAGGCGCGGAATCTCGATCGCGGGGCAGCGGTTCATCACGACCGTGATACCCCTCTCCTCGGCCCGCGCCGCGGCCGCGTCATTGCGCACGCCAAGCTGGCCCCAGATGTAGCGCGGCAACGTCTTCATCTGGAAGACATCGTCCACCACATCGCCCATCTGCTCAGGCGCACGGAAGACGTCGATCATGTCGACCGGCACATCGATGTCGGCGAGGTTTGCGACCACCGTCTGGCCGTGAATGGCCTTGCCAGCCTGCCCCGGATTGACGGGGATTACCGTGTAGCCACGCTTGAGGAGCGTTGCCATGACACCGTAGCTCGGTCGCTCAGGCTTCGGCGAAGCGCCCACAAGCGCAATGGTCCTCGTCGATGTCAAAATCTCGCGAATGAGCGTATCGGGATACTGGTCGTGGTTCATTCCGTCCTCCGTCATAAGTAAGCCGTCTTGTCGGGGAACAGAATGCCCCTTGCTACCGTTCATATCGAATTCCCTCAGCCGAATTGAAAGGGCAGTCCGATGATAAAGTTCATGCTCCCTGTAGCCGCTGCCCTCGCTGTCACCCTGACCGCAGGCGATGCAGGCGCAATCTCGCGTTACAACTCGACCGGGATGAGCTGCGAGCGCATTCACGGAATCCTCGCCAGAGAGAAGGCCGCCATCTTCCGCTATCCGTCGAAGCGGGTTGCGAACCTTCCCCTTTACGACCGCTATGTCCGCAGCGGAGCCTATTGCGGGCCACATCAGGTGGCGGAAGAGGTAACGATCCCCTCGGCGAACGGGCAGTGCCCCGTGCTCCATTGCATCCAGGAGCCGGACCCCTGCGACGATATCTTCTCGGTCTTCTGCCGGCGTTAAGGCTTATTCGGGCAGCACGAGATGGCCCGATGCGTCCTGCTGGACGAACGGATTGTGGGCAACCTCCCACAGATGTCCGTCTGGATCAGCGAAATAGCCAGAATAGCCGCCCCAAAAGACCTTCTCCGGCGGCTTGACCGGGGTTGCCCCACAGGACAACGCAAATTTGTAGACGGCATCGACCCCGATGTCACTGGACACATTGTGGGCGAGCGTCACGCCGGAAAAGCCCTTCGGCGTGTCTTCGACATGGGCATCCTCGGCGAGTGCTGCACGCGTGAAAAGCGCTAGCACAGTTCCCTTCAGCTGGATGAAAGTGATGGAGTCCTGCGACGCCGAACTCTTCTTCCAGCCGAGGCGCTCATAGAACTCCGTCGAGCGCTGAACATCCTCAACCCCGAGGGTGATGAGGGAAATACGCGGATCGAGAGACAATTTGTTCTCCTTATGTTCACTCGGTCGGACCATACAGAGTCCTTCATGCCCTGACAAGTCGGCAGAACCGCGACCGCTTGACGGCAAGACAACGCCAGCGCACTGTCACACATCTGTCATATTTCATGCCGCCGGTGTTCCCTTGCCTATCGATATCGCGCTCCTTGTGCTCCTTGGCGCACTCTTTCATGCCAGCTGGAATGCCATCATCAAGGGCGGCGACGACAAGGTTCTCAATACCGCGATGATCTCACTGGGCTCCGGGGTGATTTCGCTTTGCGCCCTGCCCTTCTTCCCGCTACCCGGCTGGCAGATCCTGCCGTTCCTGGTGGCCTCGGTCGTCTTGCAGACGATCTACTACCTGCTGATCGCGGCCAGCTACCGGCTGGGGGACATCGCGCTTGTTTATCCGCTGATGCGGGGTGCAGCGCCCCTCGTGGTCACCGCCTTGAGCTTCACGATCTTCGGCGAACGCATCTCCACGCACGCTCTGATCGGCATCGGCTGCATTTCCGGCGGCATCTTCATCATGGCTCTCGGCGTGCGGGCCAACAGCGCGAAGGCAGCGGCGCTCGCGCTTCTCAACGCAGTGATGATCGGCCTCTACACGCTCTTCGACGCCTGGGGCGCACGCACGGCCAATGATCCGATCTCCTACGTGCTGTGGATCTCGATCCTGCCGCCCGTCGTGCTCTTCGGCTATGCGCTCTATTCGCGCGGCAGCGTGCGTGTCCGCGAGCATCTCAAGGTCAACTGGTGGCGGGCCGCAGTTGGCGGCGCGGGGTCCATAGGCTCATACGGTGTCGCTCTCTGGGCAATGACGAAGGCGCCCGTCGCGCTCGTGGCGACGCTACGCGAGACGTCCATCGTCTTCGCGCTTCTGATCTCGGTCTTCATCTTCCGCGAGAACGGAAGCATCTGGCGTTACCTCGCCGGCGGCGTCATTACCGCCGGCGCGCTGGCGCTCAAGCTGGCTTAGGCCTTTGCCGCGGCAAGAGCCGCGTGCTTCTCGGCCAAGGCGGCGTCTTCGTTCCACACCTTTGCAAAGGACGGGCGTGCGATGAGGCGGTCGCGATATTCCACGAAGCGCGGGCGCTCGGGCACGATGCCGAACATCATCGTCCATCGCAGCGCCACGCCCCACTGGATATCGGCAAGACTCAGGCGGTTGCCGAGAATATAAGGTCCGTTGGAAAGAGCACCTTCCAGCGTATCCAGCATCAGGTCGTAGGTTCCATAGACGGACTGCGTGATAGGGCCGGGATCGACATTGCGGAACTTGTCCATCAATGCCGGCTCGAAGCAGGCGGCGTAGTAGACGAGCCAGCGCAGGTAGGGACCGCGATCCGGATCATCGACCGCCGGCGTCAGCCCGGCTTCCGGGAAGAGATCGCCGAGATAGATGGCGATGGCGATCTGTTCCGTCACCAGCCTGCCGCGATGCTCGATGGCCGGAACCTTGCCGAGCGGATTGATCGACAGATAGCCGGGCTCGCGATTCTCCCCCGCCTTCATGTTCATGACATGCAAATCATAGGGCGCGCCGAGTTCTTCCAGAATGATGCGCGTGCCGGCGGCGCGGGTCTGCGGCATGTAGTGAAGCGTGATGCGGTCGGTGCTGGTCATGGTCTCTCTCCTCGCTTGATTGACGATAATGTCAGGCTAGCGCCCCATACCTGTCAGAATATGTCATATTAGTCGGAGCATGATGACAAAAATTCGGAACCGCTAAAACATGCGCGCAAGCCGCCTCATCAACATACTCACAACGCTGCAGGCGCGCGGTCTCGTGACGGCCACCGAGCTCAGCGAAGAGAATGGCGTATCGTTGCGCACCATCTATCGCGACATCGACCAGCTCTCGCTCGCCGGCATTCCGGTCTACAGCGAGCGCGGGCCGGAGGGCGGCTATCGGCTGCTCGACGGCTATCGCGTGCGGTTGAACGGACTTTCGACGAAGGAGGCGGAGGCGCTGTTCCTGAGCGGCCTCCCCGGCCCCGCCGCCGATCTCGGGCTTGGCGCAGTGATGGCGAGTGCGGAAAAGAAGCTTGCTGTCGCCCTGCCCGAAGACCTGCGGAGGAGTGCGGCGGCGATGCGTAGCCGATTCCATCTCGATACGGTGGCCTGGTTCGGCGAAAGCGAGCAGCCGGCGCATCTCGAAGCCATCACCGATGCTGTGTGGAATCACAAGGTCGTGCGGATGCGTTACCAGACATGGCGCAAGGAAAAGACGATCGAGACGCAGCCGCTTGGCCTCGTGCTGAAAGGCGGCGCCTGGTATCTCGTGGCCCGCACCAAAGATGCGATGCTGACCTATCGCATCGCACGTATCCTCGACCTGATCGTGACGGACGAGACCTTCGAGCCGCCGCGCGATTTCGATCTGGCCTCCCATTGGCGCGAAAGCACCGAGCGGCTGGATGCGGAGATGCATCCCAATGTCGCCCGTGTCCGGCTTTCGAAATGGGGCGCGCAGATGCTCCCCTATTTCAACAGCGGCTATGCCAACCGGCGCATGGAGATGGGCGAGCCGGGCCCGGACGGCTGGCGCGAGGCGACAGTCCCCACCGGTTCCACCCGGCAGGCCGCGACCGAATTCCTGCGGCTGGGGCCGGAGATCGAAGTGCTCGAGCCGCAGGAGCTGCGTGAGATGATGGCCGAGATGGCTGCGAAAATGGTGGCGCTTTACTCGCCCGTCCATTCCGGGTGACGCTTGTCGAGGAAGGCGCCGATGCCCTCCTCCGCGTCGCGCGCCAGCATGTTTTCCGTCATCACGCGGCCGGTATAGGCATAGGCCTCTTCGAGCGGCATATCGATCTGGCGGTAGAAGGCTTCCTTGCCGATCTTGAGCGTCAGCGGCGATTTCGAGGCGATGACGGCCGCATACTTGTCGACGACCTGGCGCAGATATTCCTTCGGCACGATGCGATTGACGAGGCCGAAGTCCTTGGCGTTGCTGGCGTCGATCGTCTCGCCCGTCAGCAGCATTTCCATCGCCTGCTTGCGATGCGCGGCGCGGGAAACCGCGACCATCGGCGTCGAGCAGAAGAGGCCGATGTTGACGCCCGGCGTGCAGAAGGTCGCCGTATCGGTGCAAATGGCGAGATCGCAGGTCGCAACAAGCTGGCAGCCGGCTGCCGTTGCCAGTCCCTCGATTTCGGCGATGACCGGCTTGGGGCAATGGGTGATCGTCAGCATCAGCTCGGCGCAGAGCGCGAAGGTCTTTTCAAAGAAGGCCCGGCCCCGGTCGGCATCGGCGCGATGCGCCGTCATTTCCTTCAGGTCATGGCCGGCGCAGAAGACCTTGCCCCGCGCGGCGAGAATGATGACCCGGACCGCCTTGTCCGCCCCTGCCCGCAGGATCTCCGCCTTCAGCGTTTCCATCATCGCAATCGACAGCGCGTTCGCCGGCGGCGAATTCAGCGTCAGCCGCAAGATCCCGTCTGCCTCCTCGACGATCAGCGGGCTCGGCGCGCCATCGGCCTTCAGGGATACGACGTCTGCCATGGGTTCCTCCGGATATAATTGTTTATAGTTGAACAAAAATCACGTATGCATTTTTGTTATAAACCGGAGGAGACCGCAATGACACCCGTACTAACGGCCGAGCAGATCAACGATTTTCTGGAGCGGGAATTCCCGCAGGTTCACAGCCAGGGGCGCATTTTCGAGGTGATCAACGTGGCCTCCGGCACCGCGACGCTGCGCTTCACGCCGAACGAATTGCACCTGCGGCCCGGCGGCACCGTGAGCGGGCCGGCCATGTTCGCGCTCGCCGATGTCGGGGCCTATGTCACGCTGCTCGCGCATATCGGCCCCGTTGCCATGGCGGTCACCGCCAACATGAACATCAACTTTCTGAGCCGCCCCGATCCGGTTCCGCTCGACGGCGTGGGCCGCGTGCTGAAGATCGGCAAGCGGCTCTCCGTGATCGAGATTGCCATCGAACGCGTGGACACGCGCGAACTGATCGCCCATGCCACTGCGACCTACTCGCAGCCGGGAAATTAAGTGATTTTATGTGGTAAAATATTACCACAATACCAAATCATTGTTTTTGCTTAACTATTTTTCCAGACCACTAAGACCGGTCCGCTTGACGCAGTGCTCAACCGCACGTATAAGCCAACCCAGAACGCGGTCCCGAACGGGGCCGCTTTCATTATTGGCGGCGTGCTGCCAATTCAAGCAACAAGAAACGCTCCGGTTTCCGGAGATTGAACGAAAGAGACCCGATATGTCTACCTTCATGCAGAAGCCTGCCGAGGTGGAGAAGAAGTGGATCCTGATCGACGCCGAAGGGCTTGTCGTCGGCCGCCTCGCCACCATCATTGCCATGCACCTCCGCGGCAAGACCAAGGCTACCTATACCCCCCATGTTGACGACGGCGACAACGTCATCGTCATCAATGCCGAAAAGGCAGTCCTGACCGGCAAGAAGTACACCGACAAGAAGTACTACTGGCACACCGGTTACCCGGGCGGCATCAAGGAGCGTACGGCTCGCCAGATCATCGAAGGCAAGTTCCCGGAACGCGTCATCGAGAAGGCCGTTGAGCGCATGATCCCGCGCGGCCCGCTCGGCCGTCGCCAGATGAAGAACCTGCGCGTTTACGCCGGCACGAACCATCCGCACGAAGCACAGCAGCCCGTCACGCTTGACGTCGCCAAGCTGAATTCCAAGAACACCAGGAGCGCCTGATCATGGCTGACCTTTCCGCTCTCAAGTCCCTCGCAGGCTCTTCCGAGGCTGCTGCTGCTCCGGCTCACGTCCGCAAGGTCGATGCCCAGGGCCGCTCCTATGCCACCGGCAAGCGTAAGGACGCTGTTGCTCGCGTATGGGTCAAGGCCGGCTCCGGCAAGATCATCGTCAACGGCAAGGACTACAGCGCCTATTTCGCACGTCCGGTTCTGCAGATGATCCTGCAGCAGCCGCTCGTTGCTGCTGCCCGCGGCGGCCAGATCGACATCGTCGCCACGGTTGCCGGCGGTGGTCTTTCCGGTCAGGCCGGTGCCGTTCGTCACGGCATTTCCAAGGCTCTCACCTACTTCGAACCGGGCCTGCGCGCGGTCCTGAAGAAGGGCGGCTTCCTGACGCGCGACAGCCGCGTTGTTGAACGTAAGAAGTACGGCAAGGCCAAGGCCCGCCGTTCGTTCCAGTTCTCGAAGCGCTAATCGCTTTACTTTCGAGGCGCTTCGCGCTTCGGATTATGGACTTTCGAAAGGGCTGCCCTCGGGCGGCCCTTTTGCGTTTCAGGTGGCATTTGCAAGAATGGCCTGAGGAAAGCTTCGGCTGCGAGATTTCCGCGACTGTTCATGGAGATTCGCGCGTGCAGGCGGAAGACGTCAAGATCATTCTCGTTCTGGCTTCCTGGAGCTCCGGCTCCACGTCGGTGGCCGGCTATCTCGACAAATGCGGGGCCTATTCCTGCCCTCCCCATGTCCATACCGTGGACGAACGCACCCCGAATGCCTACGAGCCGATGGAATACAAGCAGGTTCTCTGCCTGTGCATCGACGAGAATACGCTGGAGAGCACCCCGCGCTTCAACGCCTTCGAACCCTTCTTTGCCAACTGGATCGCCAAGCAGAAGCAGAAGGCGGCCGAGGCCGGTCGCCGCTTCATCGTGCTGAAGCATCCGCTGCAGTCGTTCATGCTGCCGACAATCATGAAAATCGAGCCGGATTGCCGCATCGTCGTCGTCAGCCGCCCCTTCGCCAAAATCGAGGCGACACGGGCGCGGCGCAACTGGCCGATGTCCTTTGGTGAAACCGGTGCGCGGCAGGTCTATGGGATGACCTATACATGGCTGCACGAGAACAATCACGGCTATCTCACGGTCCCCTATGAGCGCCTCCGCAACGAGCCTGCCCTGCGCGACGAGATGCTGACCTATCTCGGAATCACGCCTTCGCCGCAGCAGCGCGCCGAGGCGGACGCTTTCCTGAAATAGAACGGAACGAGCGCCATGAGCGGCCAAGCGAAGCTTCCCGAACCGCCCTACTACGTTGTCTGCTTCTCGTCGCAACGGACGGAGGGCGACAACGGGTATGGAGACATGGCCGATGCGATGGAGCAGCTTGCGCGCCAGCAACCGGGATTCCTTGGCGTCGAAAGTGCCCGCGGTGCGGATGGCTTTGGCATCACCAACTCTTTCTGGCGCGATGAAGACTCGATCCGCGCGTGGAAACGGAATCTGGATCATCTCGTGGCGCAGAGGCTGGGCCGGCAGGAGTGGTACCGGACCTATGAGATGCGTATCGCGCGCGTCGAGCGCGCCTACGGGTTCAGCCGAAACGACTGAAGCCTCGACGCATTTGCTCAAATGCGCCGGATCGACTTCAGCATTTGCTTACACGGCTCGACTATCATGGTTCGGATCAAATATCCGGGTGCACGCCATGAGCTCGATTTCCAATGCGATGAACACCGCTGTCTCCGGGATGCTGGCCCAGCAGCAGCGCGCAGCGTCGACCGCGAACAACGTGGCGAATGCGCTGACGCCTGGATACGACCGGCTGGTGACATCGACGAAATCCAATGCTGGTGGTGGCGTTTCGGCCACGACGGCAAGGTCGGGTACCGGAACGCTACCTGACAGTTCCAATGTCGATCTGGCGCAGGAAGCGGTCGACATGATCGAGACGACCACGGCATACAAGGCCAATGCCTCCGTGTTCGAAGCGGGCGCAGACATGTGGGAAGCGCTTTCCACTGTGCTGCGCGAATAGGACGGCGAAGGCCATTAACGCCTCTTCCCTTCCATTTTTACATGCCTCCATTCACATGAGCGCCATTGTCGCCCTGTAGAAGCCGCTATATATCAGGCGTCACGCAGCGCGTTGCGCCGCAGACGGTTACTTCAAGCGCAGGACAAACAAGATGGCTCCGAAGATTTTCATCGATGGCGAACACGGCACGACAGGCTTGCAGATCCGGCAGCGTCTGGCCGAACGCCGCGATCTTCAGATGTTGTCCATCCCGGAAGCCGAGCGGCGCAATGCCGCGATGCGCGAGGACATGCTGAACTCCGCCGACATCGCGATCCTGTGCCTTCCCGACGATGCCTCCATCGAGGCAGCGAAGATGACCGAAGGCAATAACAGCGTTCGCCTCCTCGACGCCTCGACCGCCTTCCGCGTCGATCCAGCCTGGGCCTATGGCTTTGCCGAGATGGACAAGGCGCAGGCCGAAAAGATCAAGACGGCGCGGCATGTGTCCAATCCGGGCTGCTACCCGACGGGCGCGATTGGCCTCATCCGGCCGTTGCGCGCTGCCGGCATCCTTCCGGACGGCTATCCCGTGACCGTCAATGCGGTTTCCGGTTATACGGGCGGCGGAAAGAGCCTGATCGCGCAGATGGAGGACGAGGGCCGCGAAGATCACATCGCGTCGCCCAACTTCCTCTACGGTCTGACCTTGAAGCACAAGCATGTGCCGGAAATGAAGGTTCACGGCCTGCTCGACCGCCCGCCCCTCTTCTCGCCCTCCGTGGGTCGTTTCCCGCAGGGCATGATCGTTCAGGTGCCGCTGTTCCTTGAAGACCTCAAGGGCAGCCAGACCGTCGAAACGATCCACAAGGTCCTCGTCGAGCACTATGCCGGCCAGTCGATCGTGGAAGTCGTTCCGCTTGACGTTTCCGCCAAGCTGCCGCGCGTCGATGCGGTCGAGCTTGCCGGCAAGGACACGATGAAGCTCTTCGTCTTCGGCACGCCGGGCCAGCCGCATGTCAACCTCGTGGCCCTGCTCGACAATCTCGGCAAGGGTGCGTCGGGTGCGGCGGTGCAGAACATGGACCTGATGCTCGCCGCCTGATCGCGACGAGTTCGCACGCCTTGGGAGGGGATGACGCGATGATCGATCATATGGGAATTTCGGTTTCCGATTATGCGAAGTCGAAGGCGTTCTACGACGCCGTGATGCCGACGATCGGGGCCGCGCGTTGCATGGAAGTCACCGCTGAGGAAACCGGCGGGACCTACGAAGGCGCAGGTTATGGCGTCGGCGGCAAGCCGTCCTTCTGGATCGGAATCGGCGGCGCGCTGCAGGGGCGTCTTCATGTCGCCTTCACGGCCGCAGATCGCGCCTCGGTGGATGCGTTTTACGACGCGGCCATCAAAGCCGGTGCAACGGACAACGGCCCGCCCGGCATCCGCGCCCATTACCATCCCAATTATTATGCGGCCTTTGTGCTTGATCCGGATGGACACAATATTGAAGCGGTGTGTCACCGACCGACGTGACTATCGTTCGCGAATCATGAACGATCTATCCAGTAAATCTCCGTAGCGGAGACAATCGCAATCTCTATATTATCGGTAACAGATCGATGGAGGTGCGACGATGTCTCAGAAGCAACCAGTCTATTTCATTCCGCATGGCGGCGGCCCCTGGCACGTGATGGATGGCAACACCCGCTTTGGCGGCTGGGCTGACCTGAGGGCATTTCTCGAATCCGTGCAGGGCGAACTGCCGGAAAAGCCAAAGGCTATTCTGGCGATCACAGCGCATTGGGACGATGTCGGCACCGTCACCATTTCGACGGCTGAAAAGCCAGGCATGTATTACGACTATTATGGCTTCCCTCCGCATACCTACGAAATCAAGTATCCCGCTCCCGGCGCGCCAGCGATTGCCGAGCACGTGCGCAAGGTTCTTGCGGATGCCGGCATTCCGACGGAGACGGATTCAGAGCGCGGCTACGACCATGGTACCTTTGTCCCGCTGATGGTCGCCTTCCCCGAGGCAGAGATCCCTGTCGTTCAGATGTCCATCCGCAGCGACCTCGATCCCGCCTTCCACATCGCGCTTGGCAAGGCTCTCGCTCCGCTTCGCGACGAAGGCATCCTGATCGTCGGCAGCGGGCTCTCCTACCATAACATGCGGATGTTCGGTTCCACCGATCCGAACCACGTGGCGCAGGCGACGGCCTTCGATGGATGGCTGAAAGAGACGCTGGAGACAAGTGATATCGGCGAGCGCGACAAGCGCCTGGCTCACTGGTGGGACAATCCCGACGCCCGCGCCTGCCATTTTCCGACGCCGGAACATTTCCTGCCCGTCATGGTCGCGGCCGGCGCCGGCGGCGAAGCCGGCCATCAGGTCTTCAAGGGGATCGTGGTGGAAAAGCCCTATTCCGGCTATCGCTGGGGCTGAGCTTCGGAAGCTATTCGCCGGGGTGGGTGCGATTGTTACGCTCGTTGATGCGCACGGCGATCCACCCCACAAGCACGAAGGCAAAGGGCAAGACGACGTAATAGACGAACTCCATCGTTGTCATGTCAGCGCTCCCAAGGCTCGTCTTGCCAACAAATGTAGTATCAGCGCAGCTGAAAGCCAAATCACGATTCCAACGCTCGCCCCGAAAGATAAATCCGGGGCAATAGAAGAGCGTGTTGAGATGGCAGAAGCCGGCGCAATCAATCCGGCGACAATACACGCCGTCGACGCGCGATCCAGCGCATTGGCAAGGAGCTTTGTTCGTTCGTTGCGGATCAGGCTCATGCGCTCTCCATAGCACAGCCTGACACAACCGTCACGCGATCAATGTTTTATCAAACGCGTTCCGCGTTGCGATCGCCGCGCACGATGTCCCTCGGATACTCTCCGATAAAACCACGCCAATGGGCGATTGCAAAGCCGAGAACCACAAGCGCGCCGATCTGGTGGGTGAGCGCCGCGTGGAGATCGACCTGCGTCAGAAGTGTCGCGATACCCAGTCCCGCCTGGATCGTCACCAGTAGCAAGAGAACGATGCCGCGCCTGCAATGGGTCGTGCCGCGCGCGACGCGGAAGAGCCAGATCGCCTGGGCAAGAGCTGCCGCGAACAGCAGAGACGCCCCGCAGCGATGAATGAACTGCACCGTCTTCGGGTTTTCGAAAAGATTGATCCACCACGGCTTCTGGATGAACAGGTCACCCGGAACGAGCGCACCATCCATCAGCGGCCAAGTATTGTAGCTCAGCCCCGCATGAAGGCCGGCAACGAGCGCACCCAGATAGATCTGGAACAGCGCGAGAAAGGCGATGACGCCAGCAAATGCCGCCCCACCCCGTGGCGCTTCATCTGTCGAATGGGGCGTCAGCCCGCGCATGATCCAGATCGTTGAAGAGAAGATCAGACAGGCCATGACCAGATGGACGGCCAGACGGTATTGGCTGACGCTTGTCAGCTGCGTCAGACCGGAGGCCACCATCCACCAGCCGATCGCGCCCTGCAAACCGCCGAGCACAAAAATTCCGAAGAGCGGCAGGCGCAGCCGTTTCTCGATCCTGCCCTTTACGACGAAGTAGAGGAACGGCAGGAAGAAGAGAACGCCGATGGAGCGCGCCAGCAGCCGGTGAGCCCATTCCCACCAGTAGATGCTCTTGAAGCCTGACAGCGTCATGTCCGAATTCATCTGCTGATATTGCGGAATGCGCTTGTAGAGGTCGAATTCCTCCTGCCACTGCTGTTCGTTGAGCGGCGGCAGCACGCCATGAATAGGCTTCCATTCGGTGATCGAAAGACCCGATTGCGTCAGGCGCGTCGCACCGCCAACCATGACAAGAGCAAACAAGGCCAGAACAACGATGCCCAGCCAGATGCGCAAGGGTCTCCGCTCGTCGCTCATGGTTTTCGTCGCTTCGTGTCGTACTGCCGTGACATGCGCCATGGATCATCACCTTTATGAAACCACTGTTGATTTGCCCTCAAAGCCGGTGCATTACAAGCGCCAAAGGGTCGCATGACAGCTCTCCGCCGATTTTGTCCGGCCGGAAGCCGGCCATGCCTCAGCATCGCGGGAGACACGGAACCTTATGCCCCTTCGCTTGAGAAAACTGATCGGCCTCATCGCACTGATCGTCTTCCTCAGCATTTACGTGCTGATCGTTCTTTCGGTTGCCTCAGCCCGCTTTGCGGATGCGCCGTGGTGGTCACACCTGATTTTCTTTGCGGTTGGAGGTCTCCTCTGGGTGCCGCCGGCCATGGGCATCATCAAATGGATGGAGCGCCCGGTCGACGACAAGGATCAGGCAAAGGGCCGTTAAGAAGGCGCTAACCCAAAGCGGAAAATCAACCGCAACCAGTCCCAAAATAAACCAATCCTTGGCGCTCTGCCGGCATGATCGTGCAAACGGTCCAGAAGAGCCGGGAGAAGAAGCGTGCCAACCGCCCCTGCAAACCTCATGGTTAGCCCCGCGAACAAGGATGTCCTGACCCGCATGAACGCCATTCCGATGGAAGTCGCAGGATCACGGGCGCGCCCTGCCCCCGACATCTGCGTCTATCACAGTTTTGAACCTGTCGAGCATGAATGGCGCATTCTCGAGACGGGACGGCATGTTTCGCTGCATCAGTCGCTTGCATGGTGCAAGGCCTGGGCCGCCAACATGAATCCTGAACTGGCGATCGTGGTTGGACGCGTTCGCGGACGCATCGTCTTCATCCTGCCACTCGAAATCGTCGCGACCGATCTGGGGCGCATTGCACGCTTCATCGGCGCGGAGCACTCTAATCTGAATACCGGTCTCTATCACGAGAGCTTTGCGCTGGGGCTTGGCAAGGTGGAGCTCAAGGGCATATTCGCCTCGATCCGTCAGCAGATGGCTGGCCGTGCGGACCTCATACAGGTCACCAACATGCCGCAAGCCTGGCGCGGCGTATCGGTTCCCTGGCTCCAAGGCGGTGCCATCGAAAATCAGAACAAGGCGTATCAGCTGCCGGTCCGTCCCACCATGGACGAAACCATCGAGCAGATACACGCCAAGCGAAAGCGCAAGCTTTACCGCAAGTCGATCCGCCAGTTTGAGGCGGTCGGCGGCTATGAACACGTGATCGCTGAAACGACGGAAGAAAAGGATGCGCTTCTGTCGATCTTTTTCAGACAGAAGGCGGAGCGACTGCAGGCCCTGCATCTGCCGAACCCGTTTCGTGACACCCATGTTCAGGCCTTCTTCCGCGATGCTGCCCATGCATCGCAGGAGGCCCCGAACACCGCCCTCAGTCTCCATGCCCTGAGGCTGAACAACGAGGATCGCACGGTTGTCGCGATTGCCGGTCTCTCCCGCAAGGGCGACCATGTCCTCTGCCAGTTCGGCTCGGTTGAAGACGATGTGGTTCCGGGCGCCAGCCCCGGCGAGTTTCTGTTCTATCTGATCATCGAACAAGCCTGCGCGGACCGGGTCGCCCTGTTCGACTTCGGTATCGGATACCAGCTTTACAAGAAAAGCTGGTGCCCTGTGGAAACGCAGCATTTCGACACGCTGGTCCCGGTCAGCCTGCGCGGGCGCGTCGGCGCCTTCGCCATCTCGGCCACCACGCGCCTGAAGGCCGCCATCAAGCGCAACCGTGCGCTCTATGCTCTGATCCAGCGGTTCAGAGCGGACACGCAACGCGCGTCCGCCCCCGAGCAGGAAGACTGAAATCCGAAGGCGTCAGGCAACCTGACTGTCGCCATTGCCGGCGGGCGGCAGCGGGCTGTTGCTCATCAGAATAACCTCGTCGCGTCCCGTCGCCTCAAAGGATGCCAGGATGCGGGCAATCTTCTCTTCGCTTGCGCCCGGCATGGACAGCACGATTTCGGCATTGTCATTCCGCGTCAGACGCTCGGCGCTGCGACCATCGATGGGGCCGCATTCGATCAGCACCTTTTCGTAAGCCTCGCTCAAAGCGCCAACGATCATCGTCAGACGGTCGGCGCCACGCATGGCGCGTGCCGGGTCGGCCGTGCCATGGGGAATGAAATGGGCTTCGGAATACTTGTCGCCATGGATGCAGCTGGCGATCGACGACTTGCCGGCCAGGATATCCGTGATTCCCTGCAGATTGGTGCTGTCGCCCATCAGACGCGAGGGGAGTGCCGAACCCGTCATGTCGATGATGATGGCGCGGAAACCAAGGCCGGAAATGCGGCGGACCAGTTCCACGGACGCACTTGAACCGTCGTCACCGGTCGGAGATATGCAGGCGACGATCCGCTTGTCGGAGGCCGCCAGATAGCGCGCAACCGAGGCGACCGAAAAGTCGTTGCCGTCCGGCTCGTCATCGAGGGGAGAAACCGCCACGACGTCATCGGCGTCGATCCCTGCATCCGAAGAGGCGCTGGCCGCCGGGATAGACGACGCGACCTCTTCGACGGCTGGTGCAGGCTGCTCTTCGGTGGCCGCCGGCTCCTGCGGCCGATCGATGCGTGCCATCACGCGGCTGGTAAAGGGAGGGATGACCTCGACTTCCGGCTCGACCGGCTTCTCTTCCATGATAGCGGGCGCAGCATCGGCGACAGGATCTGCGAAGGTGTCCTGTGCGGGAGCAGCCACCGTCGCTGCAGCCGCTGCGGGCAGATCGGAATGCTCTGCACCCTCCGCAACGGGAGCGACTTCCGGCGACAACTGAGCTTCGGCCAAACGGGCTGGAGAGGACGCCACCGTTTCGGCAGGCTTGCGCGGAGCATCGCGTCTGGTGCGAACGGCGCGCAGCAGCCGGGACGGACGCGTCCTTTCGGCAGAAGTTGCCACGGGAGCGGGTTCAACGATCCGCGCGCCATCCGGTGTGACGGTTTTCCAGGCGCGACCGCTGAACAGTTCGGCCAGCATCACGTAGACGGCGCTGAGGAGGAACCCGGCAAGCGCTGCGACGGTGACAATCGGCGCGACCTTGGGGAAGTAGACCTCCGTCGGCACGATCGCCGTGGAGATGACGCGCGCATCGGCGGGGGCTGCATTCTTGCCGGCGCGGGAGGACGCTTCACGATAGCGCGCCAGATACGTCTGCAGCAGATCGCGCTGCGCAGCCGCCTCGCGCTCCAGTGCATTCAGGCCAACCTGCTGGTCGTCCGCCTTTGCGGAAGCCGTCTTCGCCTTGTTCAGCTGGCCGACCAGCTGGGCCTGACGAAGCTTGGCAACTTCCGCCTCGTTCTCGAGGCTCTTCAGGATTTTTCTCGTTTCGACATTGATCTGCTCGCGCACCCCGGCGAGCTGCGCCCGCAGCCCTTTCAGCCGCGGATGCCCTTCGAGCAGCGACATCGAGAGATCGGAAATCTGGTTCTGAATCTGCGCTTCCTGCGCCTTCAGCTGCTGGATCGTGGGCGAGGCAATCACATCTGCAATCGTATCAACTGCGCCGCCCGATTTGAGCGCCTGACGCACCGATTCGGCACGCGCATTGGCGTTGGCGAGATCCGCCTGAACCCGCGTCAGCTCCGCCGAGACGTTGCTCAGCTGCTGCCCCGCGAACGTCTGATCCTGTCCGGTCCGCTGCAGATCGGTGGCGGCGCGATAATCAGCCACCTTCTTCTCCGCCTGGCTCACCTTTTCGCGCAGCGATGCAATCTCCGGCTCCAGCCAGCGGGCGGCTTCCGAATCGGTGTCGAGCTTCGCGCCGCTCTGCATGGCAAGATAGACCTGCGCCATCTTGTTCGGGATCGCAGCGGCAAGCTTCGGGTCTTCGGACGTGAAATTGAGGCCGATGACGCGTGATTTCTCGACCTGATAAACCTGCAGCTTTTCACGGAAGGTTTTCAGCACACGCTCTTCCGGCGCCACGTCGAGCGGGTTCTTGACCACCCCGAAGGAAATCAGGAGGCGCTTGAAGAAGGATGTATTGGCGGCGGGATCGAACTCCTGGCGCTCCGAAAGCTTCAGATCGCGGGCCACCTGCTTGATCAGATCGGTCGACTGCAGAACCTGCACCTGGCTGGAAATGCCGAGGTCATCCAGGATCGGATCGGCATTGCTGTTGGCGGGCTGAACACGCTCGGAGAAATCCGGCGTCCTGAGCTCGATCAGAACCTGTGCCTCGCCCTTGTATTCGGGAGCCACCATGCGCGTGCCGACAAATGCCAGCACGGCGACACCGGCCGTCACCGCGGCAAGCCTCAGCCGCCGCTCCCAAAGAGCCCGGAACAATTGACCGAGATCAATATCCACATCCTGACCCGGCTTTGCGCCCGACATATCGCACTCCATAGACGTAACAATTGCGGCGAAGCGTAAACGCGTATGGTAACTCTTTCGTTAATTCTTTGATTTTCCGCAGTCGAAGCAAGCCCGTTAGGCTTAGACGACGGTTGCGAAAAAAGGCTTGGTCGTCACCTGCGGTTTACCCGGTATTAACCCTAATCGATCGATAAGATTGGCAACTTCAATT
Organism: Ensifer sp.; assembly: GCA_035565055.1. GTDB lineage: Bacteria > Pseudomonadota > Alphaproteobacteria > Rhizobiales > Rhizobiaceae > Ensifer_A. Next base: position 42,747 of record DATMTA010000007.1, on the reverse strand, counting down.
TTATCGGAGCTATCCGCGGGATGCCTCTCGACCTCAGCAGACGCAAGTTCATCTTTGCCTCCCTCGCCCTGACCGCGCCTCTGGCTGCGTGCAACACGACGGCTGTTCCGGCTTCCGGAGAATTCAGCCAGTCACTCATGGCGCCCTACCGCCTCGATTCCGGCGACCGTCTGCGGATCACCGTCTTCGATCAGCCAAGCCTCACCAACACCTATAGCGTGGACCAGTCCGGCTACATCGCCTTCCCGCTGATCGGTTCGGTGGTAGCGCGCGGCAAGACGATGCAGGAACTGGAGGTTGCCATTGCTGCGCAATTGCGCAAGGGCTATCTGCGCGACCCGGATGTGACTGTCGAAGTCGATCGCTATCGTCCCATCTATGTCATGGGCGAAGTCGGTCAGCCGGGGCAATATTCCTATGCACCGGGAATGACGGTACAGAACGCTGTTGCCGCGGCCGGCGGCTTTACGCCGCGTGCGCTGCAGTCAAATGCCGACATTACCCGGAAACTCAACGGTCGTGTACTGACCGGGCGCGTCGCCATCACCGATGCAATTCTCGCGGGCGATACGATCTACGTACGCGAACGTCTGTTCTGACCGTTATGGCCGCAACTGGCAAAATGCGCATCATTCACTGCTTTCGCTCGCCAGTCGGCGGGATATTCAGGCATGTTCGCGACCTTGCCATCGAACACAGCAAGGCGGGCCACGAGGTCGGTATTGTCTGCGACAGCACCACCGGTGGTGCGTTCGAGGACAAGCTCTTCGACCAGATCCGCCCCTATCTTGCCCTCGGCCTCACCCGCATCCCCATCAACCGCGCCATCAGTCCCTCGGACTTCGGCGCTTTCATGAAGAGCTATCAACAAATCAAAAGTTTGCAGCCGGATGTTCTGCACGGGCATGGCGCCAAGGGTGGCGCAATTGCCCGGGTCATCGGCTCAATGCTGCGGGTCAACAGGTATTGCGTAGCCCGCCTTTATTCCCCCCATGGCGGCAGCCTGCATTTTCGCCCCGGCGTTCCGGGGTCGACCGTCTTCATGCTTGAGCGCATTCTTGAGCGCATGGGGGACGCCACCGTTTTCGTCTGCGAATTCGAGCGCGACGCCTATATCGCGAAGATCGGCAAACTGACGAAGAGGGCGGTCGTCAACTATAACGGCATCGACAGCACGGAATTCATCTCACCCGGCCTCGTCGATGAACCGAAGGACTTCCAGTATATCGGCATGATGCGGGACCTGAAGGGCGGCGATCTCTTCATCCGCGCCTTCGCCGAGGCCGAGCGTATCGTCGGCCGTCCGATGTCCGCCCTGATGATCGGTGATGGCCCTGACCAGGAAAAATATGCGGCGATGATGGTGCAACTGGGTCTCGGCCAGCGCATCACCATGCTGCCCGCGATGAAGCAGCGCGAGGCCTTTCGCCTGGCGCGCACGCTGGTCGTTCCGTCCCGGGCGGAGGCCATGCCCTACATCGTCCTGGAGGCCGTCGCAGCCGGCAAGCCCTTGATCGCAGCCCGCGTGGGCGGCATCCCGGAAGCACTCGGACGGGACAACCCTGCCCTGATACAGGCGGGCGACTGGCAGGCGATGGGACAAGTCATGGCGCGTGCAGCCACGGAGCCGGGCTGGCTCGAAACAACACGCCCGGACATGGACGCGTTCGAGCGGACGTTCTCCAGTCGCGCCATGGGCCAGCGGATGCTCGACCTCTATCAATCGCTGCACGACGAGATCGCCGGCGGCCGTTAACCCTCCATTGACCATACTTTTTGGAAGTCACGGGTTGCATCCGGACTTAATCAATCTTTTCAAGGGTGGCTGCTATGCATGTCCAATCTTCAGTGATGGACTGCACCCATGAATCAGATCGAGCGCCACGATCAGTTCGACATCGACAAGATCCGCAAGCAGATTTCGGAGGTCACCACGACATCCGAAAGCAAACCGGCCGCACAGTCGAAACCGCTGAACCCCTATGCGGCGCGCATCGCCTCGCAGTTCGCCCTCGACAGCAAGAAGCCGTCCATCATCGCCGGGTTCATTCGAATCGGGGAAGCTCTGCTTGTTGCCGCCACCTGCGCCGGCTTTTATCTGGCGGCCCCTGAAGCCCATGTCCTCGGCGCTCCAGCGGTTCTGCTGATCGCGATCGCGACCGGCATTTTTGCGACCGTCCTCACGCAGGTGCTCGACGGTTACCTTTTCCCGGTGCTGCGTTCACCCCGCCGCGGCATCCCGCGGGCGGCTGGAAGCCTCGTCGCCGCCGGCCTGCTTTTCTGCCTCATCGTTCTCTATCGCGGTGGTAGCGCGTCGGCGCTCTTTGCAAGCGGCGCCGTCGGCGTGGCGGTCGGCGCGGGCCTCCTGTCGCTCGAACGCGCCTTCATCGGCTATGCCATTCGCCGCTGGACCCGAAACGGCTTCATGGAGCGGCGTGCGGTGATCGTGGGCGGTGGCGCACCGGCCCGTGACCTGATCCGCGAAATGGAGAGCATCAGCGATAACGACATCCGTATCTGCGGCATTTTCGACGATCGGGACGACCGACGCTCGCCGGATATGGTCGCCGGTTATCCCAAGCTCGGCACGTTTGATGAACTGGTGGAATTCGCCCGCACCGCGCGCATCGACATTCTGATCATCGCGCTGCCGCTTTCCGCCGAGCTGCGCATCCTTGAACTGCTGCGCAAGCTCTGGGTGCTGCCGGTCGACATTCGCATCGCCGCGCATTCCAGCAAGCTGCGTTTCCGCCCGCGCGCCTACTCGCGCATCGGCAAGGTGTCGATGCTCGATGTCTTCGACAAGCCGATCGCCGACTGGGACTCGGTTGCCAAGCGTATCTTCGACATCGTGTTCTCGCTCGTCGCGATCGCCCTGCTCTGGCCGATCATGCTGGCCGCGGCGCTTGCCGTGAAGTTCACCTCCAAAGGGCCCATCATCTTCAAGCAGAAGCGCCACGGCTTCAACAACGAGATCGTCGAGATCTACAAGTTCCGGTCCATGTATTCGGAGATGAGCGATCCGACGGCAAGGCAGGCGGTCACGAAAAACGACCCGCGTGTGACACCCGTTGGCCGCTTCATCCGCAAGGCCTCCATCGATGAACTGCCGCAGTTCTTCAACGTGCTGCAGGGCCGCCTTTCGCTGGTTGGGCCGCGACCGCACGCCGTAGCGGCCCAGACGCAAGATCGCGTCTATGTCGAAGTGGTCGACACCTATTTCGCACGCCATCGCGTCAAGCCCGGCGTTACCGGCTGGGCGCAGATCAATGGCTGGCGCGGCGAGATCGACACGGACGAGAAGATCCGCGGCCGTATTGCCGCCGATCTCTACTATATCGAGAACTGGTCGCTCTGGCTCGATCTCAAGATCCTGATCCTCACGCCCATTCGGCTCCTCAAGACGGACAACGCCTATTGACCACGCTTGACGCCATGGATGGCGGGGTCTTCCGCCCGCGGATCGCCACCTTCCGGTTCATCGGATCGGTGCTGCTGGCGCTCGGCGTGTTTCTGACCGGGTTCGTGATCCGCGAGCCTGCGCCCACGGATGCCGTCATCGCTCTCCTCCTCGGGCTCTGGTTCATTCTTGGCCTCAAGCTGACGCGCGGCACCGGGCCGCTCGCCATGCTGCTCATTGCCATCGAGACCGGCTGTCTTCTTTCGCTCACACAGATGACGGACGTTGCCGGCGGCTTCGTCTATTTCGGCGTGAGCGCGTTCCTGGCGCTGACGGCGATTTTCTATGCGGCGATCTTCGAAGATCGCTATGACCGCATGGAGCTCATGTTCAAGGCCTGGACCGCGGCGGCCGTCATCACCTCCATTCTGGGTATCCTGGGCTATTTCCACGCCTTTCCGGGTTCGGAAGTCTTTACCCGCTATGATCGCGCCATGGGCGCCTTCAAGGACCCGAACGTCTTCGGACCCTATCTCGTTGCCCCTGCCCTCTACCTCATCCATGGCATCCTGACGGGAAAGACCTATCACCTGCCGATCCGGGTTGTTTCGCTTCTGATCATCACGTTCGGCCTTTTCCTCGCCTTCTCGCGAGCTGCCTGGGGCCTCTATGTCTTTGCGGCGGCGATGCTCGTCTTCATCATGCTCCTGAAGGAGCGGACATCGGCATTTCGCCTGAAGATCGTCCTCCTGGCCCTGGCAGGCGTCGTGCTGATGGTTGCGGCAGTCATCATCGCGCTTCAGTTCCAGAAGGTTGCCGATCTCTTCTCGATGCGCACGGAACTGGTTCAATCCTACGATGGCGGCCACCTGGGGCGGTTCGAACGCCATCGCCTGGGCTTCATGATGTCCATGGAAAAGCCGCTCGGGATCGGCCCGCTGGTCTTCAGCACGATCTTTCCCGAGGACGAGCACAATATCTGGCTGAAGATGCTGACGAGCTACGGCTGGCTTGGCTTCGTCTGCTACATCACGCTGATTGTCTGGACTGTTGCCAGCGGCTTCCGGCTCCTGCTGCGCAATCGGCCCTGGCAGCCCTATCTGATGATCGCCTGGATCGTCCTTGTCGGCCATGTCGGCATCGGCAATGTGATCGACACCGACCACTGGCGGCACTTCTACATGGTGCTGGGCATCATCTGGGGCTGCCGCGCACTGGAGATGAACTATCAGCGGGACAAGGCCATATCCGAGGCATAACAGACGGCACCTGCGCCAAGCACCGAAAAAGCGTGTCGGCACTTACACATGACGTTACGTCATGCAAGTGAGAAAAGTCCTGCAAATTTCTGGAAAAGCGGGGGAATTAATGGTCGGAGCGGCGGGATTCGAACCCACGACCCCTTGACCCCCAGTCAAGTGCGCTACCGGGCTGCGCTACGCTCCGACCTGCCTTCATGGAAAGCACGCACTCCATAACCGCGTCGCATGGCGAGCGCAAGAGGCAGTCGGAAGAAATCGACGGATTGGATCACTGCGATGACAAAGCGCAGGCGTCAGCGAACCTGATCGAGCAGGCGCTTGCATTCCAGCAGGTCGTAGAGCGCTTCCTGCAGGAGTGCACGGTCTTCCTTGCCGACACCGGCGGAACCCATTTCTGGCTCCTGATTCGACGCGCCGAAGCCGAAGAAACGGCGTGTGGATGGGGCCTTGGCCTTGCCGACGATCTGGTCTTCCTCAAGCGTCGGCGGCTGCACCTTGGCTGCGGCCTGTTCGGCAGCGGCAGCCTGCGAAAGTGCTTCCACGGCATCCATGTCGCCGGCGCCAATCGCGATGACGAACTTGTTGCCGTTCGACTTCAGGAGCTTCTGAACGCCCTTGATCGTGTAGCCGTGATCATAAAGCAGGTGGCGGATGCCCTTGAGAAGGTCAACGTCTTCCGGGCGATAGTAGCGGCGGCCGCCGCCGCGCTTCATCGGCTTGATCTGCGGAAAGCGGGTTTCCCAGAACCTCAGGACGTGCTGCGGAAGGTCGAGATCGTCTGCGACCTCGCTGATCGTCCGGAATGCGTCTGGGCTCTTTTCCATCGTCTGTCTTCCTGCAGGCCAAGCTTACGGCTGCGAGCGTTTCGCTCCGCTGCCGTTGCGATCAGGATGCCGGCGCTGCAGGCTTCTGCTTCGCCTTGCGCTGCTGATGCGACTTGAGGATGCGCTGCTTGAGCACATTCGACGCCTTGAACGTCATGACGCGGCGTGGCGAAATCGGCACTTCCTCGCCCGTCTTCGGGTTGCGGCCGATACGCTCATTCTTGTCGCGAACCTGGAATGTGGCGAAGGACGACAGTTTCACGCTCTCGCCACGCACGATCGCATTGCAGATTTCGTCGATGATCGTTTCGACAAGCTCGGCGGACTCGGCGCGCGAAAGACCCACTTTGCGGAAGACCGATTCGGCGAGATCGGCGCGTGTCACGGTTTTACCTGTCATTTTCCCCGCTCTTATCAAAGCTTGTTGTTGATACGGGCTCCACGGACCGGGCGCCTCGCTCATACCTGTCTCGAAGCCGCGATGCGTCAGCCAAAGCTCCTCACGCCTGCGCACCATACCTCGAGCGCACAGAGACTATTTCCCTTGCCGTGAACGGTCAAGCGTTGAAAAGCAAAGAAAATTGGATTTCAAGCGGATGCGCAACTACCAGCGAAGAAGCACAGAACCCCAGGTGAATCCGCCGCCCATGGCTTCGAGCAGAACGAGATCGCCCTGCTTGATTCGACCGTCACCAGCGGCTTGAGCGAGCGCGAGCGGAATGGAAGCCGCCGAGGTGTTGCCATGTTGATCCACAGTGACGACAACCTTTTCCATCGGAATGGCAAGCTTCTTGGCCGAACCCTCAATGATGCGGATATTGGCCTGATGCGGCACCAGCCAATCGAGTTGATCTATCGAGAGACCCGTCGCGTCGAAGGCGGCAACGATCACGTCGGTGATGTTGCCGACAGCGTGCTTGAAGACTTCCCTGCCCTGCATACGCAGGTGACCGACAGTGCCTGTGGTGGAGGGGCCGCCATCGACGTAGAGCTTTTCCTTGTGGGCGCCATCGGAGCGGAGATGCGCCGTCAGAATGCCGCGGTCGGATGTGTCGCCCTTGCCTTCGACACCTTCCAGCACAACGGCGCCGGCGCCATCGCCGAAGAGCACGCAGGTCGTGCGGTCTTCCCAGTCAAGAAGGCGCGAGAAGGTTTCAGCGCCGATCACGATCGCGCGCCTGGCGAGGCCGCCGCGAATGTAGGCATCGGCCGTTGCCATGGCGTAGACGAAGCCCGTGCAGACGGCTTGCATGTCGAAGGCAGCGCCATGGGACATGCCGAGATTGTTCTGGATTTCGACCGCGGTCGCTGGAAAGGTATTATTGGGCGTAGACGTGGCCAGAATGATGAGATCGATATCGGCCGGCGTCAGGCCTGCCCGGTCGAGCGCAGCCTTTGCAGCGGCGGTGCCGAGTGAAGCGGTCGTCTCCCCCTCGCCCGCAATGTAGCGCTGGCGGATGCCGGTCCGCTGGACGATCCACTCGTCAGAGGTTTCAACCTGGCCTTCAAGCTCGCTGTTGGTCACCACGCGAGCGGGCAGCGAGGCACCAAAGCCTCTCACCACGGAACGGATCATAAATGTCAAACCCCGTCGTCATCCGCGTCGACCTTGATGGGGAGACGCCGAGAATGAAAATTCTTCAGATCGTTTTCGATCTTTTCGTTCAACTTGTTGCGGGCCATGTCATAGCCCACTTCGACCGCGGCCGCGAAGCCCTCGGCGTCTGTACCGCCATGGCTCTTGATGACGATACCGTTCAGACCGAGGAACACGGCGCCGTTCACCTTGCGCGGGTCCATCTTGTCCCGCAGCATATCAAATGCGCTCTTCGCGAAGAGGTAGCCGATCTTGGCGAGCAGCGTGCGCGACATGGCCATGCGCAGGTAGGTCGCGAGTTGCCGTGCCGTGCCCTCTGCAGCCTTGAGCGCGATATTGCCGGTGAAGCCCTCGCTGACGACCACATCGACAGTGCCTTTGCCCAGGTCGTCGCCTTCAACAAAGCCAGCGTAGCGGATCGACTGGAAATCGGAATCACGCAGGATGCGCCCGGCTTCCTTCACCTCTTCCTGTCCCTTGACCTCCTCAACACCAACATTGAGCAGGCCGACGGAGGGGCGCTTCAGTTCGAAAAGCGCGCGCGCCATCGCGCCGCCCATCAGGGCAAAGTCGACAAGCTGCTGGGCATCTGCGCCAATGGTCGCGCCGACGTCGAGCACGATGCTTTCGCCCTTCAGCGTCGGCCAGATGCCGGCAAGCGCCGGACGCTCGATATTGGCCATGGTGCGCAGGCAGAAAAGCGCCATTGCCATCAGCGCGCCGGTGTTACCGGCGGAAACCGCAACGTCGGCTTCCTTCAGCTTCACCGCCTCGATGGCTTTCCACATGGAGGACTTGTAGCGGCCCCGGCGCAGCGCCTGGCTCGGCTTTTCTTCCATGCCGATCGCGACTTCAACCGGGTGAAACTCGGACTTGGCTTTCAGAGCCGGGTACTTGTTGAGGATCGGCAGGCATTCGGCTTCGATGCCATAAATTGCGAAGCGGATGTCGGGATGACGCTCCAGCGCGCGCGCTGCTCCGGGGATGGCCACGCTGGGACCGAAGTCTCCGCCCATCGCATCAAGTGAAATTGTTACCACGCGCTACCCTGTCCTGCTGTTCGCAAACGCATTTCTGCCCTCGCGAAATTGGGGTCAAAATACCCGTTTTCAATCGGCGTACAACTGCAATTGCGGATTTTCAAACGGAATTGCCTGCCAGCTGAGCTCAAGGCGCACAGAAACAAGGCAATTTTTGGCGGCCCGATCCGCGATCAGTCCGTTTTCTTCCAGTCCTTCAGGATCGCAAACGGCGACGGCTTTTTGTCGTCAGCCTCGGTGGACTCGACATGATCGGCAAACTCGGCACCGGGTTTGCGCGGGTAAGGATCGATCGCAAGCGCCACGGCCTCGGTGACGGCATCGCGGGCATCGATCGTGTCGCCGCTGAACTGTTCCGGAATGTCTTCGCCCTCCGGATCGAGCACCATTTCTCCCCGCTCGTCGAGAACCAGCCGTGCGAGTCGGGAGCCCTCCGGCACGTAAATCCGGTCAACCTCCTCGGAGATCGTCGTCTCGACCGGCTCGAGCGTGACGACGCAGCTTTGGACGATCTCGGCGTCGACATGGCCACGGATACGCACGCCGTCCTTCTTCCAGCGCGCGATCTGCAGTTCGCTTTCAAGCCGCCGGACCGCATCCACGCGCCACAGCGTCGCCAGGCCCTCAAGCTCCTGCTTATCGGCCGAAAGCTTGACGGTCACGGGGTTTGCCGAGATGTGGCCCACCTTGACCTTATAGGAAAACGGTGCGTCGCCCTTGTCTTTCACAGGCTGCATCTTCATGTCCTTTCCACCGGTTCCGGCTCGATCAGATGAGCCTCACCGGTTGCAAGCTGGTCCTCGGAAACCGCCTTCAACGCCGTTTCCGCCGCGATCATATAGGTGGCAAGTGCCGCCATGTCAGGCGCTTCCGGTTCATCCGGCCGAATGTTGCGGCGGAGCGCCGCCTTCAGCGCTTCGGCATCGTCCGCGTCAAGCGCTGCGGCATAGGCTTCGAGGCGGCCGTAATACATCCGTGCAAATTTCTTGACCCGCTTTGGCACGCCGACGTCGCCGACGCCCAGTTCCCGCATCGAGTGGTCGATGTCCTCGAAGAAATAGTCGATGATCTCCTGGGCGATCTCCTGGCCGCTACGCCCGGCATCCGCTGTGCGGCGGAAGTAGAGAATCAGAACAATGGTCAACATCTCGAAACGGCCGAGAACCGTGTCGGGAACGCCCATCTCCGCATAGAACGGTGCCCGCCGCGCCGCCTGCGTCAGATGCTCGTACTGCCGCGCGACAATGGCCCGGTTGTTATTTTTTTTCCTGAACAGCCCGAATATCATGAAAAAGCCCGGTATTGATTATTTCTCCACGCTCGAAAGCGTGGCCCCGTCACGGACCGATGTTGCATCATCGTTCAAGCTGGTTTACCCAAGCAGGCACGAATTGCAACGCGTATTTGCCCCGCGCCTCACGGGAAAGGAATTACTTTGGCTATCGTGTCAAAACTCAATATCGCGCGGTCGTCAGTGCTGGTAGCCGTCACTGCGGCGGCGATGGCGACCTCCGGCTGCATGGGCACGACGAGAGAAGTCATCAACAACGGTTTCATCGCGGACGAGCAGACCCTCAAGCTGGTTCCCGTCGGGTCGAGCCGCGAGCAGGTTCTGCTTTCGCTGGGCACGCCATCGGCCACGGCGACCTTTGACCGCGAAGTCTTCTACTACATTTCGCAGAAACGCGAACGAAGCTTCGAGTTCATGAAGCCCTCGCTTGTGTCGCAGAGTGTTCTGGCCGTCTATTTCGACAAGAACGGCACGGTCGAGAAGCTGTCCAACTACCAGATGCAGGACGGCAAGGTGTTCGACATGATCTCCCGCACGACGCCGACGGGCGGCACGGAACTCACGTTCCTGCAGCGTATCCTGTCTGGCGGCGCCAGCACCGGCGCAGCCGCTGCAAAAAGCCTGCTCGGCGGCGCGAACAAGTATTAAGCGCAACACGGGCCGCTCGCGCGGCCCGACATGTCCACGATCTGCAAACGACAAAGGCCCGCGATCTGAATCGCGGGCCTTTCGTTTTTGACCTTACCTTTAGGCGAGCACTGCGAGAAGCAGCAGCGCAACGATATTGGTGATCTTGATCGCCGGATTGACCGCAGGACCAGCCGTGTCCTTGTAGGGATCGCCGACCGTGTCGCCGGTGACGGAAGCCTTGTGGGCCTCCGAACCCTTGAGGTGGCGAACCCCATCCTTGTCGACAAAGCCGTCTTCGAAGGACTTCTTGGCATTATCCCAAGCGCCGCCGCCCGAGGTCATTGAAATGGCGACGAAGAGGCCATTGACGATCACGCCAAGGAGCGATGCGCCCAGCGCCGCAAAGGCGGAAGCCTTCGAGCCGGAGATCAGCAGCACGCCGAAATAGACGACGAGCGGTGCGAGAACCGGCAGCAGCGACGGCACGATCATTTCGCGTATCGCCGCCTTTGTCAGGATGTCCACCGCGCGCCCGTAGTCGGGTTTTTCGGTGCCAGCCATGATACCGGGCTTCGCCTTGAACTGACGGCGCACTTCCTCGACGATCGAGCCTGCCGCACGTCCCACGGCCGTCATCGCGATACCGCCGAAGAGATAGGGAATGAGGCCGCCGAAGATGAGGCCTGCGACGACGTAAGGGTTGGAGAGATCAAACGAGATCGTGCCGATATTCGCGAAATACGGATACTTGTCCGAATGGCTCGCGAAATATTGCAGGTCGTTCGAATAGGCTGCGAAAAGAACCAGCGCACCGAGACCGGCAGAACCGATGGCATAGCCCTTCGTCACGGCCTTGGTCGTGTTGCCGACTGCGTCCAGCGCGTCGGTGACCTTGCGAACCTCCGGCGGCAGCTCCGACATTTCGGCAATGCCGCCGGCGTTGTCGGTGACCGGGCCGAAGGCGTCGAGCGCGACGATCATGCCGGCAAGGCCGAGCATGGCCGTGACCGCAATGCCCGTTCCGAAGAGGCCGGCAAGCTGGTAGGTCGAGATGATCCCGCCGACGATGACAATGGCCGGAAGCGCTGTCGATTCCAGCGAGACGGCCAAGCCCTGGATCACGTTGGTGCCGTGACCCGTGACGGAGGCCTGCGAGATCGAGTTGACCGGACGCTTGTTGGTGCCAGTGTAATACTCGGTGATCACGACAATGAGCGCCGTTACCACAAGGCCGACGAGACCGGAGATGAACAGGTTCTTGCCGGTAACGACGAGGCCGTTCACGGTGCCCACCTCACCCCAGCCGATGGTGAGCGACGTGGCGGCACCCAGGCTGATGATCGAGAGAAGACCGGTGACGATCAGCCCCTTGTAGAGCGCGCCCATGATCGAGTTGCTGGAGCCCAGCTTCACGAAAAAGGTGCCGACGATCGAGGTAATGATCGAGCCGCCGCAGATGGCGAGCGGATAGATCATCGTGCTGGACAGCATCTGGCTTCCGGCGAAGAAAATCGCCGCCAGGACCATCGTTGCGACGACCGAGACGGCATAGGTCTCGAAAAGGTCGGCCGCCATGCCGGCGCAGTCGCCGACATTGTCGCCGACGTTGTCGGCAATCGTTGCCGGGTTGCGCGGATCGTCTTCCGGGATGCCAGCCTCGACCTTGCCGACGAGGTCGCCGCCCACATCCGCACCCTTGGTGAAGATGCCGCCGCCAAGACGGGCGAAGATGGAGATGAGCGACGCGCCGAAACCGAGCGAAACCAGTGCGTCGATCACTTCACGCGAGCCCGGTTCATGGTGCAACACGCCGGTCAGGATGTAATAGTAGACCGAGACGCCGAGAAGCGCGAGACCAGCCACCAGCATCCCGGTAATGGCGCCCGACTTGAAAGCGATGTCGAGACCGCCGGCGAGGCTCTTGGACGAGGCCTGCGCCGTGCGCACATTGGCGCGCACCGAGACATGCATCCCGATGAAACCGGCAGCGCCCGAAAGCACGGCGCCGATCAGGAAACCGAAGGCCGCCGCTGCGGACAGAAGCAACCACGCTGCAATGAATACGATGACGCCGACTATGGCGATCGTCTTGTACTGCCGTGTGAGATAGGCCTGCGCGCCCTCGCGGATGTAGCCCGCGATTTCACGCATTCTTTCATTACCCTGGTCGGCAGCCAAAACAGACTGCGTGGCCCATATTGCATAGACCACAGACAACAAACCACATGCAATCACGCCGAATAGTATCGTCATTCGCAAGCTCCTCCTTCAGCGCTCCGCCTCCCAACGTCGCGCCCTTGCATTGTTGCGAGGGGGAGAGTGCGTGGTGTGGCGGGGCACGTCAAGGCCCGCCCCGATGAGCGCGCTCTTAATTTTGCGGCCCGGAGAAAATGCGCCTTGAGGTCGATCAACCGCGAGAGCCATTGCCGGCATTCGGGCACAAAAAGTTGCGCCCGACCTGCCCCCCCCCGCCCACTTGCTTCGCGCAAGTTACGGTTTCCCGCGGGCGCGTCAGTCCTGATGGAAAGGCGCTTGCACGGTCTTGGTCGCGGACGGCGGGTTCTTGGGCGCCTTCCGCATCAGCATGGCGAGGGCGAAAAGGCAGATCAGGCACACGGGCCAGATCGTGTAGGCCATGACATTCCAGCCCTGGCTGTTGAACACCTTGCCGGAGGACAGCGAGGCGAGCGCCACGACCGTGAACAGAAAGATGTCGTGGAAGCCCTGAACCTTGTCGGCCTCTTCCGGCCGATAGCTGGAGGCGACGATGGCGGTGGACCCGATGAAGCCAAAGTTCCACCCGATGCCGAGCAGGATCAGCGCGCCCCAGAAATTCCAGATCGCGGTGCCCAGAACAGCGACAACGGCGCAGCCCATGAGGATGACAAGACCGGTAGCGACGACCTTCTCGACGCCGAAGCGGCTTATGAGATGGCCGGTGAAGAAGCTCGGGCCGAACATGGCGAGCACATGCCACTGTATGCCCAGGGTGGAGACCTCCGGCGAATAGCCGCAGCCTACGACCATGGCAAGCGGCGCGCCTGTCATCATGAAGGTCATCAAGGCATAGGAGCCGATGCCGCAAGCCATGCCGGTGATGAAGCGTTGCGTCCCGATGATCTGAAGGAGCGGCCTCGCCGGCCCGTCTGCCAAGTGTTTTTCACGCGCGTTCGGAAGTCTCAGCATCGTCAGGATCGCAATGCTCGTCAGCGCCAGCGGGATGATCGCAAGGAAGGCGCCTGCGAAGGGAATGCCGGGAAGGCTGTCGCGCAGCCAGATGGCGATCTGCGGACCGATCACCGCCGAAACGATGCCGCCGACCAGGATCCAGGATATCGCCTTGGCCTTGTAGAACGATGGCGATGCATCGGCGGCGGCGAACCGGAATTTCTGGACGAAACCGGATGACGTGCCCAGCAACAGGAGGGACGCGGCGAACAGCCAGAAGCTCCCCTTGATGAGCGCCGTCGCGGCAAGCAGTGCGCCACCGGAAGCGATCAGGCCCCCGAGGAGAAATGCCTGCTTGCGCCCCACATAGCGTGTCACGATGGCAATGAGGGCGGCGCCCACGGCGGTGCCGACATTGAAGCCGGTGGCCGGGGCGGTCGCCAGAGACTTGTCGGCCAGCAGCAGCTGGTAGCCGGCAAGAGACGCAAGAGAGATCGAGATCGGAGCGACGGCACCCTGGATCGCCTGCGCCGTTGCAAGGATCGCCACATTGCGCCTGGCGTTCTTCAGCGCCTGATCCAGATTGCCAACAGCAGCGTCCATGCGGTCCCTCTTCCGGTCTTTCAGTTTTCCGCTCGCGCAGACCGTAAACCCGGCTCCCGCCTCCCCCAACCTACCGGCTCAGGCGGGCCTGACCTGCTTGGCGATCCGGTCAAGGACAGCGTTTACAAGGCGCGGTTCTTCTTCCTCGAAGAAGGCCTGTGCGATCTCGACATATTCATTGACAATGACGGCAATGGGCACGTCCTTGCGCTCGATCAACTCGAAGGTGCCGGAGCGAAGGATTGCGCGTACCGTGCTGTCCAGCCGCGACAGTGTCCAGCCCTCCTGCAGGGCCTTGGTGATCATCGGATCGAGCTTCAGCTGATCGCGCACGACACCCGAGACGATCGAACGAAACCAGGACGGGTCGGCCTTGAGATACTGGTCACCGTCGATTTCCTGGCCGAGCCGGTATGTCTCGTATTCGGAGACGACTTCCAGCACGCCGGACCCGCCGACATCCATTTGATAGAGTGCCTGGACGGCGGCGAGACGGGCGGCGCCACGCTGATTGGCCGGCTTCACGGTTTTTGCAGAAGTGTCGTTCGTCATGATCAGCCGCCGAACTTTTCCTTCAGCGCGATCATCGTCAGCGCCGCGCGGGCAGCGAAGCCGCCCTTGTCGAGTTCGGTCTTACGGGCGCGGGCCCAGGCCTGCGCTTCGTTTTCGACAGTCAGGATGCCGTTGCCGATCGACAGCGATTCGCTGACGGCGAGGTCCATCAGTGCGCGCGAGGATTCGTTCGACACGATGTCGAAATGATAGGTCTCGCCGCGGATGACCATGCCGAGCGCCACGAAACCGTCGTACACGACGCCGCCCGTGTCACCACCGTCAAGCGCCATCGCAATGGCAGCCGGAATTTCCAGGGCGCCGGGAACCGTGATGACATCGTAGGTCGCTCCGGCTTCCTTGAGCGCAGAGGTCGCACCTTCGAGAAGCGCATCGGAGAGATCGTCGTAAAAGCGAGCCTCGACAATGAGAAGATGAGGCGTGAGGTCCTCGGTCATGGGACTGTCCAATCTTTGAAAATCTGGTGAATTGAGGCCGGTCAAACCATGCTCCGTCTCTCTTGGCAAGCAAATTCGGTAATTTTGCCGCCCGGCTGGCGCGCGGCAGTCTGCGCGAGCTTGCAGCGGGCCTGGCGGGTCATTGTTCTGTCGGAGGCACGATACAGGCCGCACTCGCAAAAATGGGCGGAACTTTGTCGAAGCTCATGAAATTAATTTAAGAATATCATCATGTTATTACAATCATTTAAGTTGCCCAAAAACTACGGCAGCCTTAGCTTCTAAGACATGAAAGGTTGTTGCACGGCCCTCGCGGCAGCCTTTCCGGGAGACAGCGTGTCACACATGCGCCTCATGGTGAGGCGTAGCGCGATGTCTAAAGCATTTGCCGATTTGCAGATGTCCCACGTGTTATGGACGGAGAAATCCCATGAGAAATTCACTGACAGCTATTGGCGCAATGACTTTCGCAGCCATGATTACCACCATCGGCTCCGCCGAAGTGGCCAATGCAAAAATGACGAAACATGCGGAAGCAGCAACATCGGACATGTCCGCCGCCTCCCCGCTGGAAGCGGCCATCCGCGCCTCCAACGGCGCCGACTTCTCCGTCATTGATGAAAACTCCCTGCCGAAGGAGCAGGCCGCCTTTATCCAGGAAACAACGTCGGACGGCCAGCTGCAGGCCCTTCATGCCTCGATCAGCGCAAATCCGATGCTGGTCAAGAAGCTGAGCGCCCAGAATATCGAAGTGAAGGAAATCAGCGGCGCCACCAAGGCCGCCGATGGCAGCCTCGTGCTTTACACGATGTAATCATCTGATCCGGCCCTAGGCCGAACCGGGTGAAAGATCCCTCCGCTTCTCCAGCCGCGGAGGGATTTTTCGTTCTAAGGCCGAAACTCTGCCAGCCGCGCCGCATAGCGCGCCATCGTGTCGATCTCGAAGTTGACATGATCGCCAACCCGGCGGTCGCCCCAGGTCGTCACCTCAAGCGTATGGCGGATCAGCAGAATGTCGAAGTCGCAGCCCGAGACCGCGTTGACCGTCAGCGATGTGCCATCAAGTGCCACGGAGCCTTTCGGCGCGACGAAGCGGGCAAACTCCTCCGGCACACGCAGCCGGAACCGGGTGGCATCGCCTTCCGGCTCGATCGCGACGATCTCGGCCTTGCCGTCCACATGACCGGAGACGATATGGCCGCCGAGTTCGTCGCCGATTTTCAGCGCCCGCTCCAGGTTGACGCGCGTGCCTTCCTTCCAGGTGCCGATCGTGGTCAGGCGAAGCGCCTCCTCCCAGGCCTCGACCTCATACCAGCGTTCGTTGGCGCCGGCCTCGGGCAAGGTCACCACCGTGAGACAAATGCCGGAATGCGAGATGGATGCGCCAATGTCTATGGTCTTGGGGTCATAGGCGGTGGCGACACGCAGCCGCAGGCCCTCAGCCAGCGGCGTGATCTTCTCAACCTTGCCGACGTCCGTGACGATACCCGTGAACATGTCATTTCATCCTTTCGAATACAAACAGCCGATCCTCGTCGATCGTTTCGCTGGACACAAGCGTGAAGCCGTCCGGACGGCGATCGGCCGCAATGGGCGATGCAATGCCGGGCTCTCCGATGGTGACGGGGCCCTCGAAGAGCCAGACGCGATCAACGAGCCCGCTCTTGAGGAAATCGCCCGCTATCTGCGCGCCGCCCTCCACCATCAGCGAACTCCACCCACGGGAGGCAAGAAGGCGGAGCAGGTCGATCAGGGCCGCCGCTTCGACAACCTCCACGCCGGCCTCTTCGAGCACTGCGCGGCGAGCGCGCCAGCCCTCGTCCCGCCCCTGAACCTCTGGTGTAACAACGGCGATGACGGGGACATCGCGGGCCGTCTGCACCAATTTTGACGACGGTGACAGCTTCAGCGCGCGATCCAGCACCAGCCGCACCGGCGAGCGTCCCTCGAGCCCCGGCAGGCGGCAGGTCAGCTCCGGGTCGTCGGCAAGCGCCGTTCCGATGCCGACGAGGATGGCGTCGCTTTCTGCGCGCAGATGCTGAACCGCCTCTCGCGATCTTGGGCCGGTGATGCGCACCTGCCCCTCGCCGCGCCGGCCAAGCATCCCGTCCCTCGAGACGGCGAGCTTGAGGGTGACATGCGCCCTGCCCTCGGTCTGTCGTATGAGATAGGCCGCAAGTCCGCGTCTGGCGGCCTCCTCCATCAGACCGGTTTCGACACCGATTCCCGCGTCACGCAGCATCCGGATGCCATTGCCGCTCACGCGCTCATCCGGATCGGTCACGGCGACAACGACGCGTGATACGCCTGCCGCTATCAGAGCGTCGGCGCATGGCGGTGTCTTGCCATGATGGGAACAGGGTTCAAGCGTGACATAGGCGGTAGCGCCGCGCGCATTATCACCCGCCTCGGCGAGCGCCTGCGTTTCCGCGTGGGGGCGGCCGGACTTCGCGGTCACCCCGCGTCCGACGATCTCGCCGTCGCGGACGAGCACGCAGCCGACGGAAGGATTGGTGCCGGTCTGGCCGATATGCGTCGCCGCCAAGGCGATTGCCTCCGCCATGAAGTCCTCATCAGCGGAATGGCATGACGCGGCCACGTCAATGATCCCCGGGATCACGGGCAATCTTGGCGTTTACCTCGGAGAGAACCTGCGCGAAGTCTTCGATATGGGTAAAATCGCGATAAACGGAGGCATAGCGGATGAAGCCCACGTCATCGAGAGACTTCAGCGCTTCGAGCACCTGCAGGCCGATCTCTTCGGAGTGGATTTCCGTATCGCCCGAGCTTTCCAGGCGGCGGACAATACCGGAGACTGCGCGCTCGATCCGGTCACGGTCGACCGGGCGCTTCCGCAGTGCAATCTCAAAGGAACGGACCAGCTTTTCCCGGTCGAAAGGAACCTTGCGGCCGGTCTTCTTGATGACCATCAGCTCGCGCAGCTGCACGCGCTCGAATGTCGTGAAACGACCGCCGCAATCGGGGCAGATACGACGACGGCGAATGGCGGAGGAATCCTCCGCCGGACGCGAGTCCTTCACCTGGCTGTCCAGCGATCCGCAATAGGGGCATCGCATAGGGCGGCTCCTCGAAAATTGAAATGGCTCCGCGCCAGAATCAGGCGCGGAGCCATTCTATTACGCCATGTAGGGATACATGGGGAAGCGGTTCGTCAGTTCAACCACCTTGGAACGCACACCGGCTTCGACTGTGGCATTGCCTTCGTCGGAATTGGCGACCTTGAGACCATCGAGAACTTCGACGATCAGGTTGCCGATTTCCTTGAACTCGGCTTCCTTGAAGCCGCGGGTCGTGCCAGCCGGGGTGCCGAGGCGGATACCGGAGGTGACGAAGGGCTTTTCGGGGTCGAACGGGATGCCGTTCTTGTTGCAGGTGATGTAGGCGCGGCCAAGGCCGGCTTCCGCACGCTTGCCGGTCGCATTCTTCTTGCGAAGGTCGACGAGCATCAGGTGGTTGTCGGTGCCACCGGAAACGATGTCGAGATTGTGGCTGATCAGCGTTTCGGCAAGCACCTTGGCGTTCTTCACGACCTGAGCGGCATAATCCTTGAATTCCGGCTTCAGCGCTTCGCCGAATGCCACAGCCTTTGCGGCGATGACATGCATGAGCGGGCCGCCCTGCAGTCCTGGGAAGACGGCCGAGTTGAACTTCTTCGCCAGATCCTCGTCGTTCGTCAGGATCATGCCGCCACGCGGGCCACGGAGCGACTTGTGAGTCGTGGAAGTTGCAACATGGCAATGCGGGAACGGCGACGGATGCTGGCCACCGGCAACGAGACCGGCGATGTGGGCCATGTCGACCATCAGGTAGGCGCCCACTTCGTCAGCGATTTCGCGGAAGCGCTTCCAGTCCCAGATGCGGGAGTAAGCCGTGCCGCCGGCGATGATCAGCTTCGGCTTGAACTTGCGGGCCTTCTCGGCAACATCGTCCATGTCGAGCTGGTGGTCGTCTTCACGCACGCCGTAGGAAACGACGTTGAACCATTTGCCGGACATGTTGACCGGCGAACCATGGGTCAGGTGACCGCCCGAGTTCAGGTCGAGGCCCATGAACGTGTCGCCCGGCTGCAGCAGAGCGAGGAACACGGCCTGGTTCATCTGCGAACCGGAGTTCGGCTGAACGTTGGCGAAGTTGACGCCGAAGAGCTTCTTGGCGCGTTCGATCGCCAGTTCTTCCGCGATATCGACGAACTGGCAGCCGCCATAGTAGCGCTTGCCCGGATAGCCTTCGGCATACTTGTTCGTCATGATCGAGCCCTGCGCTTCCAGAACGGCGCGGGAGACGATGTTTTCGGATGCGATCAGCTCGATCTCGTGACGCTGGCGACCGAGTTCCTTCTCGATGGCGCCGAAAATATCCGGATCGGTTTCAGCAAGGGTCTTGGTGAAAAAGCCAGCAGTCGCGCTCATGAGCAGCCTCTTAGGGTAAATCAGCGGAAATCGTTGAAGGCCAGTCTCTTAAAGCCCTCGGGCCACAAGGGCAAGTCGGGATTGCGCCACTGCCTGTCAAGGTCGCGCCAAGCCCTACGATTGTCACAAAACTTTCTTCCAATCGTAATATTCCGACGCCAGTGACCGCAGTCGCGGTGGTTCCCGCGCAAACAGCGCTTCAGAAGGTGACACCTTGCCCCCTCTCCCCGGAATGCCCGACGCCCGCCTTGAGATCTTCTACTTCGATGCCGGAGGCGGCCATCGCAATGCCATGACGGCTTTGACACGGCTGATCGAGAAGGAGAGGCCCGGCTGGCAGGTGACGCCGGTGGATCTGCAGGCGCTGCTTGAGCCGGTCGATCCGGTCTACAAGCTCACCCGCCGTGTGACCGGTTCGCTGAAGCGGCTCCTGCGCCCGGTTGCGCCCAGCCTGAGCGCCATCGAGCCCTGGCAGGCGCAGGACATATACAACAGTGCGCTGAAACGTGGCGTGACGACCGGCATGGGGGCAATCCTGCCGGTTCTGCAACGCTTCATCGCGCGCTATGCCACCGAGATCGAACCGCTGCTGGCGAAGCGCTGGAAAGATCCTGCGACCCCTCGCCCCGATCTGGTGGTCTCCGTGATCCCGAACTTCAACTGGGTTCTCTATGGCGCGCTGCGGCGTGCGCTGCCGAACGTTCCCTATGCAACGGTCATCACCGACTTTGCCGATTGCCCGCCGCATTTCTGGATGGAAGATCAGGACCAGATCATGATCTGCGGCACAGACCTCGCCTATCGGCAGGCGGTGGCGACGGGCTTCTACAAGCCGCAGGACATTCACCTCGTCTCGGGCATGATGCTGAAGGACAATTTCTATTCAGCGGCGCCGGCAGATGCGCCGACGCGGCAACAGCTTGGGCTGTCCACCGAGGGTCCGGTGGCCTTGATCATGTTTGGTGGCAACGGCGCCTCCAGCGCGACCACCGCCATCCTGAACCAACTCGACAAGACCGGGCTCGGCATCGAATCGATCGTCATGTGCGGACGGAATGCGCCGCTCCTGAAATCGTTGGAAGGGCGACCAGGCTGTAAACCGGTCGGCTTCGTCAACAACGTCGCTGACTACATGCGTCTGGCCGATTTCTTCATTGGCAAGCCCGGGCCGGGCAGTGTCGCCGAAGCGCTGCACATGGGGCTCCCCGTCATCGTGGAAAAGAACGCCAACACCATGCCGCAGGAACGGCCCAACCCGGACTGGGTTGCCGACAAGGGCGTGGGCGTCGTCATCTCAAGCTTCCGCAAGGATACTAGCGCGGCGGCACGCAAGGTGCTTGTGGATCTGAAGCATTTTCAGGACAACATCCGCACTAACGTTCCGGAAAACCGGGCGGTCTACGAAACGGTCGCCATTTTTGAACGCTACCTGATGAAAGCAGACCGTCACATGGTGGCGAGCGCCCAGGCGACCAGCGCGCCGGACACCTGACCGAAGGCCGAGTTCATGGCGGCGATATAGGCCTTGTTGCCGGAGCCGGAGACCGGGACCGCCGCGCGGAAATTCTTCGAGGCTCGGACCTGCCCGTTGCGGTCGTTGAGCAGGCGCGCCGTGATATCGACCACCGCCATGCCTTCCGAGGCCGAAATCTCGAATGTGTTGATCGTCGTCTGGATCTGTTCATCGATCGCCAGTCCGTCGCCCGGCAGACCGGCACCGCCAACCTTTCCGGAATTCTGGAAAGCCTGGGCGAGCTTCAGCTGCACGAGCTTTGGCAGTCGGTCGGACCACTGGCTGTCGCCAAGGAACTGATATTCCTGACCGGAGACATGGACGACGACATTCTGGCTGTCGAGCATCTGGGTCGCGACTGGATTGGCGATCAGCACCTGGCGGCCTTTTCGCGTCGGGCCTGCGGCGGACGGTGTGGCTGTCAGGCCAAACGTGTCCTTGGGTGTCGAGGTCGCGCAGGAAGAAAGACCCATGGTTGCGGCCAGAAGCAAGGCTGCGGAGAAGCTGGTCACCCGGTTAGTCGTCGTCAAAGCCTGCACAACACTACCTCACACTTGCCTTCATATGGCCTGCAATAGGCCTTCAACGACGGGTCCGCCCATCGAAAGTCTTCACCTGATCGCCGCCGAAAAGCAATCGCTGAGGATCGCTGTCGAAATTGGTGATCGTGCGGTTCAAATTGTCGACGGCCTGACGCATGTCGCCAACCAGTGCCTGAATGCCGCCCAGCCCCTGCGACGAGAAGCGCGAAAGGTTGTCGGCGATCGGGCCGATCCTGGCGTTGATCGTCACCGCGACTTCCTTGTAGGCGGCGAGCGTTTCCTTGGCCTGCGCCATCAGGGATGAGCCATCGCCCGAGCCCAGCATGTTGTCGACCTTGGCGAGAATGCCATCGACGCGGTTGGACGCCTTGTTGAGCTTCGATGCCAGCTCCGTCGCGTCGTTGATGGCCTGATCGATCTGCTGGCGCCGATTGTTGATGTCGGTGGTCACGGCCTTGACATCGGCAACCGCCGAGCGCGCATCCGCCACGGTCTTGGAAATATCATCCACCGAGCCGCTAATCTTTGCCGGATCGATGGCGGCGATCAGCTTGTCAGCCTTCTCGATGGTCTGATTGGCCGAGGAGGCAAGCGTCGCAATGTTGTCGGCGGCCTTGTTGAACTTCTCCAGCGACACCTTGATCTCGCCGGAGCTCTCCGCAAGGTTCGCCGATACCGTGTTGGCATTCGCCAGAATGCTGTCGACCTTCTTGGGATCGACGGCCTTGATGAGCGCATCGACGGACGCCAGCGTACTGTCGAGACGACCGGAAAGACCGTTGATCGTGTCGGAGAGCTTGCCGACGCTGGCCAGGAATTTATTGACCCCGTCGGCATTGTCGGCCAGAGCCTTGCTGAAGGTCTGGGCATTCTTGACGGTCTCGGTCAAAGGCTCGCGCGCGTCGGAGGCAAAGGTCTGGATCTGGCTGATCGCATCATCGGCGCGCTTCAGAATCTTGTCCGCCGTCGCCAGAAGGTTCGTCACACTGGATTGATCGGCCAGCAGCATCGGCGCACGGCCCGTCTTTCGCGCCTCCTCCAGCAGGTTTACCCCGCCCGGTTTGCCGCCGGAAAGCTCGATATAGGCCGCACCCGTCAGGCCCTGGATGCCCAGCACCGCCTTTGTCGATTCGTAGATCGGCGCATCCGAATTCACCTGCGTGAAGGCGACGGAATAATTGGGGTCCGTGGCATCGATGGCGAGCGACTTCACCGAGCCGATCTGGATGCCGTTGAAGCGCACGGCAGAGCCCACGGACAGGCCGTTGGCCGAGCCCGGAATGCGGATGACGAGGTCGGACATCGGCCCCTGGCGCCCATATTGAGACATCCAGAAGACGAACGCGAACGCCGCGGCGACGACTGCCACGGTGAAAAATCCGACGATTGCGTAATTCGCTTTGGTTTCCATTGTCCGGCCAATCAGGCTTTCGCCCGGTTCAAATTTCATCCATGCCCGCTTGCGGCAGGCTTCACAATCGTTCTTGCCCTTTTTCCCCGGAAATAGGCCTGAACCCAAGGGTCATCGAAGGCGAGCATGTCCTCGATCGTGCCCTCCACCAAAACCCGTTTCTGTCCCAGGACTGCAATACGGTCACAGACCGAGAACAGACTGTCGAGGTCGTGTGTCACCATGTAGACGGTCAGGCCCAGCGTATCGCGCAACCGTGCGATCAACTCGTCGAATTCCGCAGCACCGATCGGATCGAGGCCCGATGTCGGCTCATCGAGAAAGACGAGATCGGGGTCGAGCGCCAGTGCGCGGGCAAGCGCCGCGCGCTTGATCATGCCGCCGGAAAGCTCCGAGGGGAACTTGTCGGCAGCATCGGGTTCCAGCCCCACCAGCTCGATCTTGAGCTTGGCAAATTCGTCCATCATCGACTGCGGCAGGTCGAGATATTCGCGCATGGGCAGCTGGATGTTCTCCTTCACCGTCAGCGCCGAGAAAAGCGCGCCGTGCTGGAAGAGAACGCCCAGTCGCGTGTCCATGTCGACACGTTCCTTGGCGTCGAGCGAATCGTAATCGTGACCCAGGATCGAAATCGACCCGGACCTGCGCGGCACCAGCTTCAGGATCGTCCGCATCAGCACCGACTTGCCTGTGCCAGACGCCCCCACGAAGCCGAGAATTTCGCCCCGCCGGACATCAAGGTTCAGATGATCCAGCACCACCTTCTCGCCAAAGGCCACGGTCACGTCCTTGACCGAGAGAATGATGTCGTCGCTCTGTGTCTCTTCCGCCATCGCCGCCTCAGAACTTGATGGCCGCGTAGAACATGGCAAACAGCCCGTCCACGAGGATGACGACGAAAATGGCGCGCACGACGGAGGACGTCACATGCTTGCCGAGCGATTCGGCGCTACCGCCGACCTTCAGGCCTTCCACGGCCGCAACCACACCGATGATCAATGCCATGAACGGCGCCTTCAAGAGGCCTGCAATGATCGTCGAGTAGTCGACCGCGTGCCGCAACCGGGAAAGAAACACTTCGAAGGTAATCCCCGAATAGGCCCAAGTCACCACCGCCGCGCCAGACAGCGCCGCAAAATTCGCGATGATGGTCAGGAGCGGGAGCGAAATGATCAACGCGACGAGCCGCGGAAAGATCAGCACGCCAACCGGGTTCAGCCCCATGACGGTCAGCGCGTCGATTTCCTCGCGCATTTTCATCGAGCCCACTTCCGCCGTGATGGCGCTGCCCGAGCGACCGGCGATCATGATGGCGGTGAGCAGCACGCCGATTTCGCGCAATTGCAGGATGCCGACGAGGTCGACCACGAAGATTTCCGCGCCGAAGTAGCGCAGCTGGAAGGCGCCCTGCTGCGCAATGATCGCCCCGATCAGGAAGCTCATCAGGAGGATGATCGGGACGGCACCGACGCCCATGCGGTCCATCTGGTTGACGATGGAAGCCGCCGACACGCCGGAACCTCGGCCGAGCTTGAGCTGAGCGCCGCTGACAGCGGACCCCAGGATATGCATGGACATCAGAATGTCCTGCCACAGGTCGACGGTGACCTTTCCAATCGGCGTCATCAACCGCACGAAAAGGCTTTCGCTCGGCCCCTTGGCGGAGGTGTCCTCCTTGAGCTTCTCGGGCAGCGAACTGATCAGGTCGAGATGCGACTTGCGGGCGTTGACGACCTCCGTCTCGCCATCTGCTGCGGTGATAAACCGGCGAACGAGCCAGGCACCGGACGTATCGAGATGTTCCACGGCCGAAATATCGATCACGGTCTTGCCCGCAAATTTCTGGCGCTCAAGCGCCATCATCTGCTCGCCGGCGCGACGCAGCGACGCCTGCCGCCAGTCACCCGACAACGTCACGACCCGCTCGGCACCGGAGCCACGCTCCTCGACCTCGAATGCGGCTTTTTCTGCCGGCAAGAACTTCACCCTTATGAACGCTCCCGCAACGGGAACTGACCCGACGCCACAGTTCTGGCGTCTCATGCAGTACTCTTATATAGACCAAGCTCCCGCCGGCGACAGCCCGACCTCACCATTAACGACTTTCGAGCAAGGCAAAATCATGATCCGTTACGCCGAAGCCACAATCGAGAGCTTTCCGATCGCCGGAAGCTTCACCATATCCCGTGGCTCCAAGACCTCAGCAGACGTGGTCGTCTGCACCATCCGCGAGGGCGGTAACGCGGGACGTGGCGAATGTGTTCCCTACCGTCGCTATGGCGAGACGATCGAGAGCGTCATGGCCGAGATCAACGCCATCCTGCCGATGGTGGTGGAAGGCATGGAACGCAGCGTTCTCCAGTCGCTCATGAAGCCGGGCGCGGCCCGAAATGCCGTGGACTGCGCGCTTTGGGACCTCGAGGCCAAGAAATCCGGCCTGACTGTCATGGAAGCCATGGGCTTGAGCATCGCACGGCCGCTCGTCACCGCCTATACGATTTCACTGGGCTCTCCCGAAGACATGGCTGCCCAGACCGCGAAATGGGCTCACCGCAAGCTCCTGAAGGTCAAGGTGGGAACGGAAGACGACGAATCACGCATCCGGGCGGTTCGCGCTGCAGCGCCCGACAGCGCGATCGTCATCGACGCCAACGAGGGGTGGACAGCGGATAATATGGCGCATCACCTGAACGTTGCTGCCGAATGCGGCATCGGCCTCATCGAACAGCCGCTGCCGGCAGGTCAGGACGCGCTGTTGGCGCGCATTCCGCATCCGGTTCCGATCTGTGCGGACGAAAGCGCGCATGAGGCGGAGGGGCTCGAAAGCCTGCGCGACCGGTATGACGCGGTCAACATCAAGCTGGACAAAGCCGGAGGCCTCACCGAAGCGTTGAAGATGAAGAACCGTGCGCGTGAACTCGGCTACGAGGTGATGATCGGTTGCATGGTGGGAACTTCGCTGGCCATGGCCCCGGCAGTCCTGCTTGCGCAAGACGCCGATTTCGTCGATCTCGACGGACCTTTGCTGCTAGCGCGCGACCGCACGCCCGGCCTCGTTTACGACGCGTCCTTTGTTCTGCCGCCGGCCCCTGCCCTCTGGGGCTGAGCGAGCCAGCCGGCGAGCACAGAGAGCGTGCCGGCAACCGACAGCACGCACATGAACAGGAAGCTGACGCCGCCGAACCGGTTGAAGACAAAGCCGCAGAAGAAGGTCGAGACGGCTAGAAATACGTTGCTATAGAAGAAATACAATCCTTGGGCTGTTGCTTCCTGATGTCCGGGCACACGCTGCGTGATCAGGCGCTGCAGCCCGAGATGCGCCGTGGCGAAGGTGAAGGCGTGCAGGACCTGCAAGGGGATGAAGCTGTAGAAATCCGTGGCCAGCGGGAACGCCGCCCAGCGAACAGTCGACATCATGGTCCCGGCCAAGATCAGCTGCCAGATCGAGAAGTGACGCAGCAACCAGCTCGACCAGAGGAAAACGCAGACTTCCGCCGCAACACCCGCGCCCCAGAGAAGGCCGATTTCGGACCCGGTGATCCCGACCTGCTCCCAATAGAGCGACGAAAAGGTGTAGAGCATCGCATGGCTTGAACCGGATAGCGTCACGCCGATCAGAACAAAGAGGAAGTCGGGCTTGCGGAAGACCCGCTCTTCCGGAACCACAGTGGGTTCCGTGATCGGCTTGAGGCGGCTGACACCCGTCTTCGGCGCAATCAGGCCGCCGAGGACCGTGAGAAAGAAGCCGAACGTGATGGCCGGCAGCACCGAACTTGCGCCGTGCGCGCCGACCAGATAACCGCCCGCCAGTGTCGCAACGATGAAGAGGATCGAGCCCCACATGCGCATATGGCCATACTGGTAACCCCAGCGGCGCGCACCGGTCATCATCAGCGATTCGGCAACGGGCGAGTAAGGTGAGTAGAACGCCCCGAGAAGGCCGTAAATCAGCAGGACCGGCCAGAAGGCGACAGAATAGAACATGGCGCTGCAGGTGACGAAGGACGTCAGCCCCGACCAGAAAAGCACCGTTGCGCGCTCGCCGATGCGGTCCGACAGCGCCGCCACGACAGGCGCCACGATCACCCGAACGATCAGCGGCACGCCGGTGATCAACCCGATCTGCCAATCCGCCAGGTGCAGCGACTGCAGCCAGACCGGAAAATACGGCATCAGCAATGCGTTGGTGATCATGGGCGCGCAAAAGGTCATCGCGGCCCGCGTTCTGTAATAGAACGGCGCTTGCCCGAACTGGGCGTCCGAAAGAACAGTGGTCATGTGATACCTGGGGACGTGTGTCCGCGGAAAATGCCGGGACGAGTCGATTGCTAACACGCCCTTATGAGGTACGCCAATCAGCCTTTTTAATGGTCAGATCAATTCCGTGAAAACACCGGAGCGGGTGTGACTTTTTTATCGGCTTCTGAGTGCTGCGCCAAGTGCGGTTCGCGCCAGATCCGCCATCTCGTCGGGATCGTCCCAACCAATCTCGGGCATGGACCAATACGGCATCTTCACGTCCTTGCCGGTCTTGGTGTGTTGGTATGTCCATTGCACGCCGCCCTGCGACTCGTATCGCGCAGCACATTCCGCATCGCCCTTCAGGAGCATCCGGTCGCGCAGCCAGATGGCGATGATCTCGCCATCGCTGTAGATGCCCTTGCCGCCAAACATGCGGCGGATGGAGATGGGCGCAACCGCCTGAAACATCTCCTCAAGCTGGTCATTGTCCATTGCGCTCACCCCTTCAGCACGCCGCCAGCGGCTTTGATCGCCTCGATCGTGTCCACATCAAGATGCGCAGCCTCGCCAATCTCGACATCGATGACGGGCAAGCCACTTTTCTCGATGATATGCCGCGCGCCGACATCGCCCTCCAGCCTGACGAGCGCCGGATAAAGCGTTTTCGGCAGGATCACCGGATTTCCTCGCTTGCCGGCGGAGACGGCACGTACGATGGCATTGCCGCCTTCGCGGCGGAATACGTCGATCAGCTTGGCGTAGTCGTCGGCGGTGACGCCCGGCATGTCGGCGAGCGCGATCACGATGCCATCCGTCCCCCGAAGCGCCTCAACGCCGGAGCGGATCGAAGAGGCCATGCCGGTCGCGAAATCGGCATTGTGCACGCTCTCAATTTCCAGACCGGCCAACGCCTGTCCGATCTCGTCCGCGCGGTGGCCGGTGACGACAGCAACCTTCTCGGCACCCGCGGCAAGCGCCGCTGCGACGCTGCGCCGAACCAAAGGCTCGCCGGAAAATTCGGCCAGCAGCTTGTGCTTCTCTCCGCCCATGCGGCTGGCACGGCCGGCCGCGAGAACGGCGATGCCCACTGTCGGGCGATGCGGCTCTTCGGTTGCCTTCTCGCGCGGCAGCGGGCGAAGCGGGATTTCCATGAGAAGGCCTCCGACGCCTAAGCTCGCAGCATCTTTCTGCGAGGGCCGCTCGCCGGCCAGAATACGATTCAGGATCCAGTCGAAGCCGTTTTCCTTCGGGCTTCTGGCGCAACCCGGCGCGCCGATGACGGGCACGCCCCGGACATAACCCAGAACCAGAAGATTGCCGGGATCGACCGGCATTCCGGCGATGGCCAGTTCGCCGCCGGCAAGGCGGATCGCGGCGGGGATGACGTCGCCCTCGTCCGTCATGGCGGAGGCGCCGAACACGATGACGAGGCCATAGCGCTTAGCGAAATCGGCGATGTGGGCAGCGACCGCCTGCGCGTCGTGCGGACAGCGTGCCTCTTCGACGATGCGGCTACCGCTCGGACGGAGCCGGTCTTCGGTGAGCCGTTTCGTCTTGTCCATGACGGAAGGCTTCAGCGAGGGGAGCACGGTTGCGATCAGCCCGGCGGTCAAGCTTGCGAAGGGTCTGACCGAGAAGGCGGGACCCGAGGCCAGCAGCGCCCGGCCCTTGTCGGCCAATTCGGCGGAGACGGCGAGCGGGATGATCTTGATCGTGGCGACGAGATCGCCCTTGCGCACCGGTGCGCGGTCGGCCAGCGTGGCGAGCGTCAGTGCGGGATGGATGGCATTGAAGGCGTCCACCAGCGCACGATCGGCGCGGAAGAGGCCATTTGTCTCGGCGTGGAAATTGACGCGGCCGGTGGCCGCGGGGGAGGCGCTGACGCCATCGGGGGGAATTGCCTCGGCCAGACGGGATGCGGCCTCATCTTCGCCGATATCGCCGGGCTCCAGCCGCGCGGCAATCACGGTCTCGACGCGAGCGGCGGTTAACGTAACGATATCCTCTTCCGTTACGATATGTCCCTTGGGCAGGCGTCCACCTTCGAACATCACCGAGTGAGCGAGTACGCAGGCTTTCGCCTCGGCGACGGGGACCGCGCCGAAGATCACGCGCGGGCTCCGATCGCGCGCTTGCGCAGCGCCTGGATGATGTCGCCGAGGATCGCCACCGCGATTTCGCCCGGCGTGGAGGCACCGATGTCCAGACCGATGGGCGCGGAGATGCGGGCGATCTGCGCGTCCGTGCAGCCGGCTTCCTTGAGCCGCTCCACGCGCTTCGCATGGGTCTTGCGGCTGCCAAGCGCGCCGATATAGAAACAGCCGGTTTTCAGCGCCGAAACAAGGGGATAGTCGTCTATCTTCGGATCGTGAGTCACCGCCACCAGCGCCGTGAAGGCGTCGAGCGGCGCGTCCTTCAGCACGTCCTCGGGCCAGTCGGCCGTCAGCTTCACCCCGGCAAAGCGCTCGGGCGTCGCAAAGGCCGTGCGCGGATCGATGATTTCCAGATCGAAGCCGGCCGCGGGCGCCATGGCGGCGAGCGCCTGGCTGATATGGACCGCGCCGATCACAACGATGCGCGGCGGCGGGACATGGACGTTGAGGAAGAGGCTCTTGCCCTCCTCTTCGACCAGACCGGACTTGCCGGACAGGAAGGCCTTGGTGAGCGTGTCCGGGGACACCCCGTCCAACGCATCGCCTTCCAGCGCCAGCCGGTCCTCGCCAGTGGCCAGATCGGTAACGAGGATAGCGGCGCGGCGGGCGCGCTTGGCGTCGTTGAGCTGTTTCAGGATTTCAGCGCGCATCAGGCGACCTTTTCGACATAGACCCGGATACGGCCACCGCAGGACAAACCGACGCGCCAGGCCGTCTCGTCCGCCACGCCGAATTCCAGCATCCGCGCGGTCCCTGAGCCAATGACATCCATCGCCTCGGTGATCACCGCACCCTCGACGCAGCCGCCGGAGACGGAGCCATGGAAATTGCCCTCGTCGTCGATCACCAGATGGCTGCCAACCGGGCGCGGCGCGGAGCCCCATGTCTCGATGACGGTCGCCAACGCCACATCGCGCCCTTCCGCCTTCCAGCCTTCCGCAATAAGAAGCGGATCGTCAAAACCGGCCATGTCGTTCATGCGTGCCTCCGTTTTCTGTCTGGGAGCATAAAACCCCCTCTCTTGGAATTTCTAGCACTTAGCTGAAGCTAAGATGCTGAAATTCCATTCTCCCCCACCAAGTGGGAGACTGGAGCAAGCGGATGCGGCGTCCTCCCCATCTACCCCCTGGTGGGGGAGAAAGCAAAATCATGATCTTAGCCAAAGGCTAAGTCATAGATTTTGCAAGAGAGGGGGTCCGCCCCGCGCTTCACTCCATCAAACCCGCCCCAGATACCGCCTCGGATCCGCCTTCCGCCCGCCGCTCTCGCCCGACAGCGCCTTCACCAGATCCCCGATCGCTTCGAGGTTATGCACCGGCCGAAACTCGTCGACATGGGGCAGCATGGCGCGGACGCCGCGGGCGCGTGCTTCGAACCCATCAAAACGTAGGAGCGGATTGAGCCAAATCAAGCGGCGGCAGGACCGATGGAGGCGATCCATCTCGGTTTCGAGCTCTTCGATACTGTCGCGCTCAAGTCCGTCGGTGATCAGGAGCACGCTGGCGCCCTGCCCCAGAACGCGCCGCGCCCACAGCCGATTGAACTCCCGTAGCGTCTCGCCGATCCGCGTGCCGCCCGACCAGTCGGTGACTGCCGCCGAGCAGGCGTCGAGGGCTTCGTCCGGGTCCTTGTGGCGCATCTGGCGGGTGACGTTGGTGAGCCGCGTGCCGAAGAGGAAGGTGTGCACCCGTCGCCGCTTTTCCGTCATGGCGTGGAGGAAATGCAGGAAGATGCGGGTGTACTGGCTCATGGAGCCGGAAACGTCGGCGAGGATGACCAGCGGCGGATGGATCGTCCGCTGCTCCTTGAATTTCGGCAGCAGCAGATCGCCGCCGGTCTTCATGCTGGCGCGCATGGTCTGGCGGGCGTCGAAAATCTTCGGGCGGCTGGAGGGCCGGAAACGGCGGGTGCGGACCTCGTCGAAGGGCAGATGGATACGGGCGATCTCGGCCTTGGCGATGGCCAGCTCCTTGGCCGACATCTGGGCGAAATCCATCTTGCGCAGCACTTCCGAGCCGGACATCGTGAAGCGCGCGTCAAATTCGATTTCCGGTTCCTCCGGCTTGGCGCTGCGGCGATCCTTTTCGGCCACCAGCGCATCGGCGGCGCGGGGCTGACCGGCGCGGTTCTTTTCCTTCTGGCCGACATTCGGCGTGCCGGGCAGCATCATCTGCATCATCTTGGCGATCAGCTCGCGCGAGCGCCAGAACAGGCGGAAGGCCTCGTCGAAGACGGCCTTGTCCTCGTGGCGCTTGACGAAGACGGCGAAGAGCGCGGTGTAGAATTCCTCGCGCGATCCGATGCCGATGGCCTCAACGGCCTCGACCGCATCGATCACCGCGCCTGGACCGATCTTCAGCCCCGCCTTGCGCAGCGCACGGGCGAAATAGGTGATGTTGTCGGCCAGCCTGCCGTCACCTCTCCCGCCGCCTGCGGTTTCGCCCGAGACATCCATGTCGTCAGCCCGCGGCCAGAAGTTCGGCCTTCACTTCGGAAAGGATCTTCGTCCCCTCGCCGCCCTGAATGCGTGAAATGTCGTCCTGATATTTGAGCAGCGTGCCAAGCGTGTCGGCAATGGTTTCCGGGTCGAGCGCAACACGGTCGAGTTCCGTCAGCGCGGTCGCCCAGTCAATGGTTTCGGCCACACCGGGGTTCTTGAAGAGATCGACGGTGCGCAGCTTCTGCACATAGGCGACGACCTGCCGTGCCAGCGTGTCGTTGCAGCCCGGCACCTTGCGGGAGACGATCTCCAGCTCCTGCTTGGCATCCGGATAGCCGACCCAGTGATAGAGGCAGCGGCGTTTCAGCGCGTCATGCACCTCGCGGGTGCGGTTCGTCGTGATGATGACGATGGGCGGCTCTTCGGCGCGGATCGTGCCGTATTCCGGGATCGTCACCTGGAAATCGGACAGCACTTCGAGCAGGAAGGCCTCGAAGGCCTCGTCGGTGCGGTCAAGCTCATCGATCAAGAAGACCGGCGCGCGGCCGGCGGGCGCGGAGATGGCCTGCAGGACCGGGCGGCGGATCAGGTGCTTTTCCGAAAAGATGCTGTTTTCCATCTCGCCGCGGTCTGTCGCGCCGGAGGCTTCCGAGAGCCGGATTTCCAGCATCTGGGCGGGATAGTTCCACTCATAGACGGCGGAGGAAATGTCGAGGCCTTCATAGCATTCCAGGCGGATCAGCGGCCGGTCGAGCGCCTTGGCCAGAACCTTGGCGACTTCCGTCTTGCCGACGCCGGCATCTCCTTCGAGGAAGAGCGGACGCTTCAACTTGAGGGCAAGGAAGAGCACCGTCGCGAGCGAGCGCGAGGCGAGATAATCGTGGCTTTCGAGAAGGCTGGCGGTCTCGTCGATGGATTGCGGCAGCGGCCGCGCGGTCATGCCGGTCATGTGGGGCGAAATCTCCTCTTATGAGGAGAAGTCTATATCGCGTGATAGCTCCGGTCCATATAAACAAGAGACTGATCTTTGGAGCCGAGCCGAAGACCCACGACCTCACCGAAGAAGATGTTATGCGTCGAGACCGACTTCGTATCGACGATGCGGCAGTCATAGGTCGCGATCGCATCCTCCAGCGTCGGCGCGCCCGTCACCAGCTCGTCCCATTCTCCCATGGCGAAACGATCGTCGACGGGAAGCTTTGCGAAACCAGCGAAGGCATCGGCCAGACCTTTGTGATGGGCTGCCAGCGTGTTCAACGCGAAGACGCCGCTTTCGGCAAAGATGTCGTTGCTCGCATTGTGGCGGTTGAGGCAGACGAGAACCATGGCCGGGCTATCTGAAACCGAGCAGGCGGCGGTAATCGTCACGCCGCGGCGCACACCTTCATGCGCGGTTGTGACGATCTGCACATGGCCGGCATAGCGCGCCATGGCGTCGCGATAGAGCTTCGGATCGATCCCGGGTGCGCTCAACACTTCATTCTCCAGTCTGTTCTTCTGATGATAAAGATAGGGCAGGAACGTTAAGATTCACCGCCCCGGCACCGACAAATTACCGTTTTCGCCCGACAATTCGCGATTCCGTTTGATGCGAAGGCGACGCCCCACTATTCTTTTCAACACGATACGAAACGGATGCCGCAACGGATGACGAAATTTGCCCTGACAACTGCAGCCCTGCTGAGCCTGCTTGCCGCCGATCTGGCAGAGGCCAAGGGGCTGACGATCGGCGTTGTCGCCCCGGTGGACGGGCCGTTCGCGATCCTTGGCAAGCAGATCATGGCAGGCGCGAAGGCGCAGGCGGAGGCAGCTGGAAATACCATTCTCGCCGTGCCCGAGAGCTGCGCCCCGGAAAGCGGCGTCGATGTCGCCAGTCGGCTGATCGCCGGGGGAGCGACCGCCGCCATCGGTTTTCTCTGCGCGGATTCGCTCATCGGCAGCGCGCAGGCGCTGAAGGATGCCTCCATTCCGGCCATCACGCTCTCCGCCCGCTCAAAGGTGCTCTTCGAGGATGCGGTCAAGCATCAATGGCCGATCTATTCGCTGAGTGCCCGCCCAGGCGAGGAGGCGAACGCCACTGCCGGATTTATCGCGGGAGCATGGCCCGGCACCGGGATTGCGCTTCTCGATGACGGGACGCTCAATTCCCACGAACTTGCCGCCAATATCCGGCTCGCCCTGGAGGACAAAGGCATCAAGCCGGTCCTTGCCGAAGCCTTCCGGCCCAGCCTCGACAACCAGAAGATCCTCGTCCGGCGTTTGCAGAAGGCGGGCGTGTCTGCAGCCTATGTCGCCGGAGCCCGCAGCGACGTGGCCGTGATCGCGCGCGACGCCGCAGGAACCGGGATTGTCCTGATGGGCGGCGACCAGCTTGTTGCCGCCGATGACGGCGTGGCCCTTCCCGATGGCGTTCTGGCAGTGATCCCCGAGCGCTGGCGCGAACTGCCCACTGCCTCCGGCCTGGTGCAGGCGCTGGCCGAGCAGAATATCGTCGCGGAAGGTTATGTCCTGCCCGCGCACGCCGCAGCCCAGATCGTCGACAAGGCGCAAGGCATGGTCAGCGACAGGCAGGATCTA
This sequence comes from Ensifer sp., assembly GCA_035565055.1. GTDB lineage: Bacteria > Pseudomonadota > Alphaproteobacteria > Rhizobiales > Rhizobiaceae > Ensifer_A. Next base: position 8,614 of record DATMTA010000007.1, on the reverse strand, counting down.
GCCGCTTCGATCGCCGGCGGAAGTTTCGACACGGCCGTCGGCACAGTGACCTTCGCGAAGGATCATTTCCGCGCCGAAGACGTCTATCGCCTGACGGAATGGCGCAACGGTGCGTTCCAGACGCCCATTCCTCCCGCTTCGCAAACGCCTGCCAAGCAGGGACAAACACAATAATATCGGTTTAAAGGGGAAGCCCTCTTCCGCCCGCCATTGCCCAAGCCTGCAAAGCGGTGTTAGGGGCGCGGCAACGAATTTACGGAGGCAGGCCCCATGAAACCCATCCGCATCGCGCCCTCGATCCTGGCATCTGATTTTTCCAAGCTCGGACAGGAGGTCAAGGATGTCGTGGCTGCCGGCGCGGACTGGATCCATCTCGACGTCATGGACGGGCATTTTGTCCCCAACATCACCTTTGGGCCGGATGTCATCAAGTCGCTGCGCCCACACACGGATGCGGTCTTCGACTGCCATCTCATGATTTCGCCGGCCGACCCCTATCTCGAAGCGTTCGCCAAGGCCGGCTGCGACTACATCACCGTGCACGCAGAAGCCGGTCCGCACCTGCACCGCTCTCTGCAGGCGATCCGGGCGCTCGGCAAGAAGGCCGGGGTCTCGATCAATCCGGCGACGCATGAAAGCATTCTCGAATACATTCTCGACGACGTCGATCTCATCCTGCTGATGAGCGTCAACCCCGGTTTCGGCGGGCAGAAATACATTCCTGCCGTCACGGAAAAGGCGAAGCGCATTCATGCCATGATCGGCAACCGGCCGATCGAGCTGGAAGTTGATGGCGGCATCACGCCGGAAACCGCGCCGGCCGTGGCTGCCGCTGGCGTCAACGCGTTCGTCGCGGGCTCCGCCGTCTTCAAGGGCGGCAGCGTCGAGAGCTACCGCGCCAATATCTCGGCCATCCGCGCAGCCGCAGAAAAGGGCCGCGCGTAGGCCTCTGCACCGATAGTTTGTGCCTTGCGGCCGGCATCCGTTGAGATTGCCGGCCATGTTTGCTATGGCGCGGCCAACGAATTTCCAACACGCAAAGGCGAAGGCAGATGATCCCGCGCTATTCCCGCCCCGAAATGGTCTCCATCTGGTCGCAGGAGACCAAGTTCCGCATCTGGTTCGAGATCGAGGCCCATGCCTGTTTCGCGCTCGCCGACCTCGGTGTGATCCCGAAGGAAGCCGCGCAGAACATCTGGGACAAGGGCTCGGCCGCCGAATTCGACGTCGCCAAGATCGACGAGATCGAGGCCGTCACCAAGCATGACGTGATCGCCTTCCTGACACACCTTGCCGAATTCATCGGCCCGGACTCGCGCTTCGTGCATCAGGGCATGACCTCGTCGGACGTGCTGGACACGACCTTCAACATCCAGCTCGTGCGCGCCGCCGATATCCTGATCGCCGACATGGACAAGGTGCTGGCAGCCCTCAAGAAGCGCGCCTTCGAGCACAAGGACACGGTGCGCATCGGCCGCTCACACGGCATCCATGCCGAGCCGACGACGATGGGCCTCACCTTTGCCCGTTTCTATGCCGAGATGAGCCGCAACCGCGACCGTCTGGTTGCCGCCCGCGCCGAAGTCGCGACCGGTGCGATTTCCGGCGCCGTCGGCACGTTTGCGAACATCGATCCGAGCGTCGAGGAACATGTCTGCGAAAAGCTCGGCCTCAAGCCCGAGCCGATCTCGACGCAGGTCATCCCGCGCGACCGTCACGCGATGTTCTTCGCGACGCTCGGCGTCATCGCCTCGTCGATCGAGAATGTCGCTATCGAAATCCGCCACATGCAGCGCACGGAAGTTCTGGAAGCGGAAGAATTCTTCTCGCCCGGCCAGAAGGGATCGTCGGCCATGCCGCACAAGCGTAATCCGGTGCTGACCGAGAACCTGACGGGTCTCGCCCGCCTCGTGCGCATGTCCGTCGTTCCGGCGCTGGAAAACGTGGCGCTCTGGCATGAGCGCGACATCTCGCATTCCTCCGTCGAACGCGGCATCGGCCCGGACACGACGATCACGCTCGACTTTGCCCTGAACAGGCTCGCCGGCGTCATCGACAAGCTGGTGATCTATCCCGAGAACATGCTCAAGAACATGAACAAGTTCAAGGGCCTGGTCATGAGCCAGCGCGTGCTTCTGGCGCTCACCCAGGCCGGCGTGTCGCGCGAGGACAGCTATCGCCTCGTCCAGCGCAACGCCATGAAGGTCTGGGAAAAGGGTGCCGACTTCCTGGAAGAACTGCTGGGCGACGAAGAGGTTCGCAAGGCACTGTCCGAAGAGGAAATCCGCGAGAAGTTCGACCTCGGCTATCACACCAAGCATGTCGACACGATCTTCCGCCGGGTTTTCGGCGAGGCGTAAGCCTTTCTGCTGTAGTCTGAATGGAAGCCGGTAGCGCCAAGCTGCCGGCTTCTTTCGTTTGACGACTCGTCTGAAGGTCCTATCGTGTCGTCCAGTTCACGAAGGAGTTTCATCATGGCAGGACGTCTCGCAGGCAAGGTCGCAATCGTTTCAGGCGGAGCCACGGGCATGGGCGGTGCCTCGTCCAGCCTGTTTGCGGCAGAAGGCGCTAAGGTCGCGATCATCGACCGCAATACCGAGGCAGGTGCGGCCAAGGTCGCGGAAATCGAAGCGGCCGGTGGTGTCGCGATGTTCCAGCAGGCGGATGTGTCGAAGGCCGATGAGGTCAATGCCGCCGTGAAGGCCATCGAGGCGGCCTTTGGCCCGGTGACGGTGCTGTTCAATCACGCCGGCACGATCGTCATCAAGCCGTTCCTCGAAACGACCGAAGAGGAATGGGACTGGCTGCACGATGTGAACGTGAAGTCCATGTATCTCATGACAAAAGCCGTGCTGCCGGGCATGATAGCGGCAGGCGGTGGCTCGATCGTGTGCACCTCCTCCATTTCGGCGGTGGCAGCGACGCCCATGGAAGTGCTCTACGACACGACGAAGGGTGCGGTGCATATGTTCGCCCGCGCTATCGCGGTCGAATTCCGCGACCGCAACATACGCTGCAACGCCGTCTGCCCCGGCTTCGTGCGCACGCCGCACGGGCTTCGCGAGGTGAAGGACCTGCAGGCGCTTGGCGTCGATGTCTCGGAAGCAGCGCTGGCCGCACAGCAGGGCCGCATCTGCGAGCCGGAGGAAGTGGCCAAGGCCGCCCTCTTCCTCGCCTCCGACGATGCGAGCTTTGTCAACGGCGCGCATCTCTTCGTCGATAACGGCTTCACTGCGCTCTGAGCATGGAATTTCAGCCAGAGGTCGGACATTGTATTAGCTGATTGATACATATCAACATTGCCATCTGAATTCTCCCCTAGTCTCGGTCCTGCGGGTCAGAAGAGTGGAGAATATCATGTCAAACTACACACGACGGACTGTATCAACGGCGTTGGCTCTAGCCCTGATGGCCGGGGGCGCATGGGCGCAGCAAGGCGCCGGAGCCGGGCGCATGGGGCCGCCCGAGAACACGCCTTTCGAATCGATGGACTCGGATGGCAACGGGCGGCTTTCGCTGGCCGAGGTCAATGCCTGGGCCGAAGGCGTGTTCGGCGCGATGGATTCAAATTCCGATGGCAAGCTGACGATGGAAGAATACATGGCCGTGCGGATGGGACCCGGCGCTGCCGGCACCGGCAATGCGAAGCGTCAGGCCCAGATGCAGGCGGCGAAAGCCGATCGCTTCAAGACCATGGACACAGACCATGACGGCATGGTCAGCCATGACGAGTTCATGGCCGGCGCCCATGCGCGCTTTGCCGCTGCCGGCGGGCCGAAAGGCGGCGTCAGTCGGAAGAACTGGATGAAGTCGCAGTAAGACGAAGTTGCGAGAACAGGCGGCCTGCCCGAGGGGCAATGCTCTCAGGCCGGCGTCTGCAAGCAAATCCTGTTCAAAGTGACGTTTGCCAAACTTCAGGACTTGAAACATATATATTACGATATATATGTTTCCTTGAATTCAAATCAGACTGGAGTCTCTGCCATGACACTTGATCGCGCCGTTTTCGCCTTTGCCGGCATCATGACCCTTCTTTCGGTCCTGCTGACCGTTTTCGTCTCCCCCTATTTCGTCTGGTTCACCGTTTTCATCGGCTTGAACCTCCTGCAATCCGCCTTCACCGGATTCTGCCCGGCGGCGATGATCTTCAAGCGGCTGGGTATCAAGGCCGGCTGCGCGTTCTGAAGGGTTGATCCGATGCATAAGACATTGACGGCAGCTCTGCTGCTGGCTGTGGCCCATCCCGCATTCGCCGGATCGCTCACCCTGCAGCCGACCGACATGACCGAGTGGAAGGCCGTCTACGGTCAGGTCGAGGCGAAGGACACTGTTCCGGCACGCGCCCGCATCGGCGGCGTCATCACCGAGCTTGTGGTCACCGAAGGCGATGTGGTGAAGGCTGGGCAGAAGATTGCCGTCGTGCGCGACGACAAGATCGACTTCCAGCTGGCGGCCTATGACGCGCAGTTGCAGGCGCTGCAGACGCAGCTTGCCAATGCACAGTCGGAACTGGCCCGCGGCATGACCCTGATCGGCAAGGGCATCACGACCCAGCAGCAACTCGATCAGTTGAAGACCAGTGTCGATGTTCTGGGCAGCCAGATCGTGGCGCTGCAGGCGCAGCGCTCGGTCTCGGTCGAGCAGCAGAAGGAAGGCGACGTGCTGGCGCCCGCCAATGGCCGGGTGCTTCAGGTGCCTGTCACCAAGGGCGCGGTCATCATGGGCGGCGAGCCGGTGGCGACCATCGGCGGCGGCGGCTTCTTCCTGCGGCTCGCCATTCCGGAACGTCATGCGGCGGCGCTGAAACAGGGCGCAAGCATTCATATTTCCGCCGGTGGGACCAAGGAAACCGGCAAGCTGGTCAAGATCTACCCCGAGATCACCAATGGGCGCGTGGCCGCCGATGTCGAGGTTTCGACATTGAACTCGGATTTCGTCAATGCCCGCGTGCTGGTGGAGATACCGGTGGCGACGCGCAAGGCGCTTCTCGTGCCGAAAGATGCGGTCGTGACCCGTTCCGGCATCGATTTCGTCACCGTCGAAGAGAATGGCCAGCTGGTCGAGCGCGCCGTCATTCTCGGCGAAACGATGGAAGACAGCAATCCGCCCATGGTCGAGGTTCTGACCGGCCTTGCCGCCGGCGATACCGTGGTGACACCGAAATGACTGACGAGAACAACAAGAACGCGGAAGGCGGAAGCCAAGAAGAGCTGGGCGCCTGGCCGGTCGAGCATCATCACGAGGCCGCAGAAGACGCAGGCATGAAGGATCTCGGCATTGCCGGGCGTCTCACCAAGGCCTTCATCAAGTCGCCGCTCACCCCCCTCTTCCTTCTGGCCGCCTTCGCCTTTGGTCTGGTCGCGCTGATCAGCCTGCCGCGCGAGGAAGAGCCGCAGATATCCGTGCCGATGGTCGACATCCTCGTCCAGGCGCCGGGACTGAAGGCCGAAGATGCCGTCAAGCTCGTCACCGAACCTCTGGAAACGGTGGTGAAGAGCATCGATGGCGTCGAGCATGTCTATTCGCAGTCCGGCGACGACAACGTCATGGTCACGGCCCGCTTCAAGGTCGGCACCTCCTCCGATGCTGCCGTCCTGCGCGTCCATGACAAGGTCATGGCCAACATGGACAAGATCCCGCTCGGCATTCCGCAGCCGCTCATCGTCGGGCGCGGCATCGACGATGTCGCCATCGTCTCGCTGACGCTGTCGCCGAAGCCGGAAGCCGCAAACCGCGTCACGCCGAACGACCTCACCCGCATCATGCGCGAGCTGCGCACTGAAGTGTCGAAGATCGACAATGTCGGCCTCACCTATCTCGTCGGCGAGACGGGCGAGCAGATCCGCATCGCGCCCGATCCGGCCAAGCTGGCGCTCTACGGCGTCACGTTGCAGCAATTGTCCAGCAAGGTGCAGAGCGCCAACAGCGCCGCTCCCGCCGGAACGATCCGCCAGAACAATCAGGAAATCGGCCTGATTGCCGGTGAAACGCTATCTACGCCTGCAGCCATCGGCAATCTTCTGCTCACCTCGCGTGACGGGCGGCCGGTCTATGTCCGAGATGTCGCCGATATCGCCTTCGCGACCGATACTGCCGACCTTCGCGTTTCAACCGTCACGAAGACGGACAAGGGCATTGAGCGCGTCCCCTCCGTGACGCTCGCCGTTGCCAAGCGTGCGGGCTCGAACGCAGTGACTGTGGCCGAGGAGGTACTCAAGCGCGTCGACATGCTCAAGGGCGATCTCATCCCCGGCGACATGCATCTCGAAGTCACGCGCAACTATGGCGAAACGGCCAATGAGAAGGCAAACGAGCTGCTTTATCACCTTGGGCTGGCGACCGTTTCGATCATTCTTCTCGTCTGGCTTGCCATCGGGCGGCGCGAGGCGCTGGTGGTGGCCATCGTCATTCCGGTGACGATCCTGCTCACCCTCTTCGCCTCGAATGTCATGGGCTATACGCTGAACCGCGTTTCGCTCTTCGCGCTGATCTTTTCGATCGGCATTCTTGTCGACGATGCGATTGTCGTTATCGAGAACACGGCGCGGCATTGGGGAATGCATGACGGGCGCTCGCGCCGCCGCGCGGCTATCGAAGCCGTGGCCGAAGTCGGCAATCCGACCATCGTCGCGACGCTGACCGTGGTGGCCGCACTCCTGCCGATGCTCTTCGTTTCGGGCATGATGGGCCCCTATATGAGCCCTATCCCGGCGAACGCATCGGCTGCGATGATCTTCTCCTTCTTCGTCGCCGTGATCGTCACGCCCTATCTGATGCTGAAGGTCAGCGGCAAGGCGCCCGTCGTTCATCATGACGAAGCGCATGGCGGCAAGCTGGGGCAACTCTACGTCTCTGTGGCCCGGCCGATCCTGAAGACGAAGGCGCGCAGCTGGATCTTCCTGCTCGCCGTCGGCGTGCTGACGCTGGGCTCGCTCAGCCTCTTCTACACGAAGCATGTCACCGTGAAGCTCCTGCCCTTCGACAACAAGTCGGAACTGTCCGTCACCATCGACCTGCCGGAAGGTGCCTCCGTCGAGGCGACCGACCGGGTTGCGCAGGACGTCGCCCGCATCGTCGTCGGCCTGCCGGAGGTCGTCTCGGTACAGACTCATGCCGGCACAGCCGCCCCCTTCAACTTCAATGGGCTCGTGCGCCACAGCTACATGCGCTCGCAGCCCTATATGGGCGACGTTGCCGTCAACCTCACGGGCAAGGGCGAGCGGGACCGGTCCTCGCACCAGATTGCGCTTGATATCCGAGATCGTATCGCCAAGCTCGCCGTCCCTGCCGGCACCAGCCTGAAGGTCGTCGAGCCCCCGCCCGGGCCGCCGGTCATGGCGACGCTGCTGGCCGAAATCTATGGGCCCGATCCAGACACCCGTCGCAAGGTCGCGGCCCGCGTCGAGGAAGCGTTCCGCAGCGTTCCCTTTATTGTCGATATCGACAACTCGTATGGGACGCAGGCGCAGCGGATGCGGATGACAGTGGACACCGACAAGGCCGAATTCTTCCATGTCGAGGAAAGTGACGTGTTCAACACGATCTCGATCCTCAATGGCGGCCAGACGGTCGGCTATTCGCATCGCGGCAACGGCCGCACGCCGATCCCGATCCGTGTCCAGCGCGCCAAGGGCGACCAGACGCTCGGAGAAGCGTTCCTCACCACGCCGATCCCGGCCAATGTGCTGCCGGGCGGCAATGGCGTCGTCGAACTCGGCGATGTCGTGAAGGTCACGAACGAGCTCTCCTCTTATCCCGTCTTCCGCCATAACGGCCGCAGTGCCGAGATGGTCACGGCGGAGCTTGCCGGGCAGTTCGAGGCGCCGCTTTACGGGATGCTCGCCGTACAGGATGCGCTCGACAAGATGGATTGGAAGGACCTGCCGAAGCCCGTCATCGCGTTGCATGGCCAGCCGGAGGATGAGCGTCATCCGACACTGCTCTGGGACGGCGAATGGGAAGTGACCTGGGTCACGTTCCGGGACATGGGTGCGGCCTTCATGATCGCTCTCCTCGGGATCTACATCCTGGTCGTCGCGCAGTTCGGCTCGTTCAAGCTGCCGCTCGTCATCCTGACGCCGGTGCCGCTGACCTTCATCGGTATCCTCGCCGGCCACTGGATGTTCGGCGCGCCGTTCTCGGCGACCTCGATGATCGGCTTCATTGCGCTCGCCGGCATCATTGTCCGCAACTCGATCCTGCTGGTGGACTTCATCCGCAACAGCGACATGGAGGGCCGGACGATGACCGATGTGCTGATCGAGGCCGGCGCGATCCGCTTCAAGCCGATCCTCTTGACGGCGCTCGCCGCCATTATCGGCGCGGCCGTGATCCTGACCGACCCGATCTTTCAAGGGTTGGCGATCTCGCTGCTCTTCGGGCTGGCATCTTCGACGGCGCTGACGGTTCTGGTGATCCCGGCGATCTATCGGGTGCTGCGGACGTGAGAGTGCCTCCTTCAATCTCCCCCGCTTCAAGGGCAGGGGAATCGCATATGGCGATTTTTGACTTGCCAATGAGGTGGTGAAGGATTCATTGGGATTGCAGTTTTTCCAAGGAGAACTGCGATGTCGATGCTGGAGAGCTATTTCGGTTCGGTTCCGGACCCACGGGG
>DATMTA010000006.1:0-15386 GCA_035565055.1 Ensifer sp. | reverse complement strand
ATTCGTACCGGAGCAATCGTCGGCGAGGGCGAAGCGGAGCGTGCGAGCCTGCAACCCGTTCCGACGACGCGCCGTCAATTGCCGGCCTATGCCGCCCATCTTGCCGAACTCGCTGTCCGCAGACAACCCGGCGTGACGGAGCACAAGACGACGTTGAAGCGCGAGATCCAGGCGGGCCTTGAATCGGCTGCCGCGGCCGCCGCGCAGCGGCTGGGACCCAAGGTATCCGTCGCCATCGTCATGGCCGATATTCGTACCGGAGCAATCGTCGGCGAGGTTGGCTCTGCCGGCTACTTTGATTCCTCCCGTGCGGGCTGGGTGGACATGACGCGCGTTCTGCGCTCGCCCGGCTCGACACTGAAGCCCTTCATCTACGGCCTGGCCTTCGAGCAGGGCTATGTGGCGCAGCAGACGATCATCGAGGATCGGCCCGCCGACTTCTTCGGCTATCGTCCACGCAATTTCGACATGTCCTACCAGGGCGATGTCAGTGTGCGGGAAGCGCTGCAGCTGTCCTTGAATGTCCCCGCGGTGCGGCTGCTCGACGCCGTCGGCCCGACGCGCCTGCTCGTCCGCTTCCGCCGCGCCGGTGTGAAACCCGTTCTGCCGCCCAACGAAGCGCCGGGTCTCGCCATTGCGCTGGGTGGTATCGGCGTAACACTGAAGGACCTCGTCCAGCTCTATGCCGGGCTCGCAAGCCGCGGGCGGCTTGTGCAGATTGGCGATGGCGTGCTCGACCAGCCGGAAAAACTGGAGGGCGAACCGCTGATGGAGCCGGTCGCTGCCTGGAACATCACCGATATCCTCTCCGACGTGATGGCACCACGCGGCAGCCGTCAGCTCGGCATCGCCTACAAGACCGGCACCAGCTATGGTAACCGCGACGCATGGTCGATCGGCTATGATGGTGCGCATGTCGTCGGCGTCTGGGTCGGGCGGCCAGACAATGGCGCGGTCCCGGGTCTCACCGGCTATCTGTCGGCCGCGCCCATTCTCTTCGACGCCTTCGTGAAATCCGGCGTCGCGATCACCCCCTTCCCGCCCGCGCCGCAAGGCGCCCGACATATCGCAGCTGCAGATCTGCCGATGAGCCAGAAGCGCTTTTCCATGACATCCGCCGGCCTTCTGGCCATGTCCGGCAAGGAACCTGCGCCGCAAATCGTCTATCCGCCGGAAGGCGCACGCGTCGATCTTGGTGTGAACGATGCCGCGGCACAGCCAGAAGCGCTTCTGCTCAAGCTGCAGGGTGGCCGCGCGCCCTTCCACTGGCTCGCGAATGGCAAGCCATTGCCTGAGCTTTCGCGCCGCCGCACCCTGCAATGGACACCTGATGGCGCTGGTTATTCGACCCTTACGGTCATCGACGCCGTAGGCCGTGCCGCGAGCGTCCGCGTGTTCGTCGAATAGCATCGCCGACCTCAAATCCGCGATTTCAGCAAAATTTCCCACATCAGGACAGCTTTGGAGCGAGGACTTTACGGCCTGTTAACCATGATTTGTGCAACACTTGGACAACGGACGCGCGCGCGGATTCAATCGACGCGGGGCAGTTCACAGATACAGATCGGGGGCAATCATGGCCATTATCGCATTCGCGAATACCAAAGGCGGAGCCGGCAAAACCACGGCCGTCGCCATTGTGGCATGTGAGTTGATCCGCATGGGTTTCTCCGTAACGGTCCTCGACGCCGACCCGCAACTCTGGTTCACCAAATGGCATGAAAAACTGGGCGCAAACGCGCCGAAGCGACTTTCTGTCGTCTCCTATGTCACAGCCGCCAGCCTCAACAGTCACATCGAGCGCGCAAAGGCAGCGGTCGATTTCGTTCTCCTTGATCTGCCGGGCGCACGAAGCCCGCTGCTCGCTCAGGCGATCGGCCAGTCGCAATATGTCATCATCCCGATCCAGGGCTCTGCCATGGACGCCGAAGGCGGCGCCAACGTGATCGAGCTGATTCAATATCTCGCCGACCGCGCCAATATCCGCATTCCGCATTCGGTCGTGCTCACGCGCATCAATCCGATGGTCACGACGCGTTCGCTGCAGACGGTGAAAGACCTGCTTTCCAAGCGCCGCGTGCATGTCTTCGCCACGCCGATCATCGAACGAGCAGCCTATCGCGACGTCTTCACCTCCGGAGAAACGCTCTATACGGCCGATCCCGAACGGATCTCCAATCTCGACAAGGCGCAGGAAAATGCCCAGGCGCTGGGCCTTGAGGTGCTGCGGCGCATCCTGCCCTACACGACCAAGCCGGTCATGCGCGATAATGCCGACATGCGCATGGCGGGCTGACCTCCCGGACCGGTTTCGACACCTGACGCGTCTGTGGCCGTGATTGGCTGCCTTGAACTCTTCGTAATCCGCTGGCATCAACGGTGTTGCGCGGTGGCGAACGGAATGCGGCCAGCGTGTCTTTCATTCTCGGACCGGCATCCTACAGGAAGCACACATGGAACTCGTTCTCCCGGCTCCCGCCATCGCGACAGTCGCCGTTCATGGGTCGGAAGCCCGCTTTCCCGTTCGGCGGATCTTCTGTGTGGGGCGCAACTACGCAGCCCATGCGCGGGAAATGGGGAAGGACCCGGACCGCGAACCGCCGTTCTTCTTCAGCAAGCCCGCAGATGCCGTCGTAGATACCGATCAGACCATCCCCTATCCGCCGCAAACCGAAAATCTGCATTACGAGGCTGAACTGGTCGTCGCCATCGGGAAAGGCGGCCAGGACATTGCGGAGGAAGAGGCACTCAACCACGTCTGGGGATATGCCGTCGGCAATGATCTGACGCGGCGCGACCTGCAGCAGATCGCCAAGGATCTCGGCCGCCCGTGGGACTTTGCCAAGGCTTTCGATCGATCCGCCATCATTGGTCCGGTTCACCCAGTCGCTGCAGTGGGCCATCCGGCGAAAGGTTTCATCCGGTTGACCGTCAACGGCGCGGTCAAGCAGGACGCCGACCTCGCGGAAATGATCTGGTCCACCCCGGAAGTCATCTCCTATCTCTCGCACTCGATCGCGCTCGCTGCCGGTGACCTGATCATGACTGGAACGCCCGCGGGAGTAGGCCCGCTGTTGCCCGGAGACGTATGCATGGTCACAATCGAAGGGCTTGGCGAAATCTCAACGACCATCGCCGCCTCGAAAGCCTGATCTCAGATATCGTAGCTGTGGCCCGCGTTGAGCGAGGCGATGAACTTCTTTGTCCGCTCACGTTCGGGCGTCTGGAAGATACGGCTCGGTGCGCCATGCTCGACGATCACGCCGCCGTCGAGGAACAGGACCTGATCGGCCACACGCGATGCGAGACGGAGATCATGCGTCGCCATGATCATCGTCGTGCCCTCGCGCGCAAGCCGGCTCAGCACTTCAACAACCTCCTCGGCCAGCTCCGGATCGAGAGCGGAGGTGGGCTCGTCGCAAAGCAGGACACGGGGCGAAGGGGCCAGCGCGCGGGCGATCGCCACGCGCTGCTGCTGACCACCGGAGAGCGTCGCCGGCCAGGCATCCGCCTTGTGCGCCATTCCGACCTTCTGCAGAAGTTCAAGTGCGTGCGCCCGCGCCTTCTCTTTCGGCCATTTCAGGACAGTGACGAGACCTTCCATCACGTTCTCGAGAGCCGTCTGGTGCGGGAACAGCTGGAAGTTCTGGAACACCATGCCGGTCTGCCGGCGCAGCGGCTGGATATCAGCCCGGCCGAGTTTCTTGCCCGGCTGAAACACCAGGGACGTATCGCCGATGCGGATCGTGCCGGCGGTCGGCACCTCAAGGAGGTTGATGCAGCGGAGCAACGTGCTCTTGCCGCCGCCGGAGGGCCCGACCAGTGCGGTCACGGTCCCCTCTGCAATGGTGACGCTCACATCCTTCAGGACGACATTGTCACCGAAGCGCTTCTCGATATGGGAAACTTCGATCATGTGCGCGCCTCCAGGAAGCCGCCATAGCGGGCAAAGCGCTTCTCCAGCCGCGTCTGCAGAAGCGAAAGGACGGAACTCATCGCCAGATAAAGCAGCGCCGCCTCGATATAGAGGATCAGCGGTTCATAGGTCGTGGCCACGATCCGCTGGGCGGTCTGAAACAGTTCCGGCACGGTGATGGCTGCGGCAAGCGACGTGTCCTTGACGAGCGAGATGAACGTGTTGGAAAGCGGCGGCACGGCAACGCGCGTTGCCTGCGGCAGGATCGTACGGCGCATGGCCTGACTCCAGCTCATGCCGATGGAATAGGCCGCCTCCCACTGCCCTCGGGCCACCGAAGAAATGGCGGCGCGGATGATCTCGGACGTATAGGCCCCGACATTGAGCGTGAAGCCGATCAGGGCCGCAGGGAAGGCATCGAGCAGAATGCCGGCGCTCGGAAGCCCATAGAAGATGACGAAGAGCTGCACCAGAAGCGGCGTCCCCCGGATGACCCAGACATAAAAACGCGCCACGTCTGCCACCGGCTTCGGCCCGAACAGGCGTGCAATCGCGGTGACCAGCCCAAGCGAAAGACCGAGCACAAAGGACAGAAGCGTGAGCGGCACCGTGAAGATGAGGCCCGCCCAGAGAAGCGGCTGGAGCGAGTCCAGCATGAGTTGAAGCCAGGAAGGCAAGACGAATACCCCTGAAACACGATCCGCCCCGGAGTACCGGGGCGGGTCGGATTATACCTTTATGACGGTTCCGGCGAAACCGGGCGGATTACTTCGAGACGTCTTCCCCGAAATACTTCTTCGAGATCGCGTCATAGGTGCCGTCAGCCTTGATGTCGGCCAGCGCCTTGTTGATTGCTGCCAGCAGTTCCGGCTCGCCCTTGCGGATGATGATGCCGGAATAGTCGGCATTGGCTTCCGTGGCAACCACCTTCACAGGTGCATCCGGCTTGTGCTTCTTGAAATCGAGGAAGGACAGGCTGTCGTTGATCGTGGCATCCACGCGACCCGTGAGGACAAGCTGGATCGACTGGTCGAAACCATCCGTACCTACCAGTTCGGCGCCATTCGCTTCCGCGATCTTGCCGAAATTGCTGGTCAGCGACTGAGCCGACTTCTTGCCCTTCAGATTGGCAAAGGACTTGATCTTGTCATTGTCCTGCTTGACGATCAGCACGGCCTTGGAGGCGATATAGGGCTCGGAGAAATCGTACTTCTTCTTTCGCGCGTCCGTGATGCCGACCTGATTGATGACGGTGTCATAGCGCTTGGCGTCCAGGCCGGCGATCAGGCCGTCCCACTTGCCCTCCACGAATTCCGGCTTCACACCGATCTTCTTGGCGATCGCTTCACCGATCTCCACGTCGAAGCCAACCAGCTTGCCGGACGCATCGTGGAAGGTGAAGGGCGCATAGGTGCCTTCGGTGCCGATCTTCAGCGTGTTCGCCTTTTTGACGTCGTCAAGGTTCGAGCCGGCATAGGCAGCGCCCGCAAGAGCGATCTGGGCAAAGGTAGCGGCGGCGAGAAGGGTGTGGATCAGTTTCATGAGCGTGTCCAAACTTGTTATTGCGGGATGACTTCCCGATGTGAGCGACTATCGCATGGGCTCAGGCAGGGCGCTGCGTACAGGACTTCAATTTCCTCCACTAACGGCAAAGGTTTTTCGGAGTTCCCTGAGAGATTTGGAATATTCGCCTTTGTTTTGGGCAAATGGTCATTTCATCTGCAAATCCACCACCGTCAGTTCGCGTCGAAAACGGTCGGGTGAGGAACAGCGCCGGTCGTGACACTCTGATAGAGCTGTGGGTTGACTTCGCCGACAGCGCATCGGACTCTTACATTGTAGCATGGAGCCTTGCATTGAAACTGACGCGTAAGGGGGGCCGTGAGGGCGCCGCAGGCAAGCGACTACAGGTCGGCTTCGTGCTGGCGCGCTCCTTCACGCTCTCCGCTTTTGCACTTTTTGTCGACACTTTGCGGCTCGCCAGCGACGAGGCGGACAAGTCGGGCCGCATCCTTGCGGACTGGAAGGTTCTGGGCAGCACCCGTCACCTCATCACCTCAAGCTGCGGCGTGCAGGTCGCTCCCACATCCGATTTCGTTGACCCGGTCGAATTCGACTACGTGGCGGTGGTCGGCGGGCTGCTGCGCAACGATCTGGCCGTGGATGACGAAACGCTCGCTTTCCTGAAGATGACGGCGACGAGGAACGTTCCGCTGATCGGTATCTGCACGGGCACCTTCATTCTCGCGGAGGCGGGCCTCATGCGCGAGCACGAAACCTGTGTGAGCTGGCTACATTATCAGACATTCCGCGAGCGCTTTCCCGATCATTCCGTGCGTGCCGACCGGCTTTACAATCTGGATCTCCAACGCGGCTCCTGCGCCGGCGGCAGCAGCGCAGCGGATCTGGCCGCGTCAATCGTTCGCCGCCATGTCGGCCGCGCAGCAGAACGGAACGCACTTGAAGTGCTGCAGATCGACAAGGCGCGGACGGCCTTCGACATCCAGCCACGGCGTCCTCTGGAGATTGAAAGCGGAGACGATCGTCTTCGCGCCGCTCTGATCCTGATGGAAAGCCATGTGGAAAAGAAGATTTCCATCCCCGAGATCGCAAAGACCGTGGGCCTGTCACGAAGGCAATTGGAACGCATTTTCATAGAAAACACCGGCAGCACGCCGGCTGCCGTCTATCAGAAGGTTCGAATGGAGCGCGCACGACAGCTCGTCCTGAAGACCAAGGCGCCGCTTGTCGAGATCGCGGTGGAGGTGGGTTTTCCCGACGCGTCCTACTTCGCGAAAACCTTCAAGAAGGTCTTCGGTCAATCGCCGGGCGCGCTCCGCTCCAAACGTATGGCCTCATCGGCCGACCCGGGATAGAGTTCGAGACGCGACCTCGGCTCAACAGACGATGGAAGCCGGTCCGTGCAGGGAGGATGTCATGGAAAATGCGAACACTTGGCGACACATGAAGAGTGCACCGAAAGACGGTCGCCGGATACTCGTCACCATACGCCCGTCCGAACAGGGACCGGCCGAGGTGGATGTGGTGTTCTGGTCCCCCGGTGATCGACACGGGATTGAAGGCTGGCGTTCTTCCGACTCCGTGCCGGGGATGGTGGTCGAATATGCCGACACCGAACTGAAATGCTGGATGCCCATGCCGTCCGCCAATCTCGATCGCAACCTTGCGCCCTCGCCATGGGAGGGCGACGACATGGACGAGCTCGACGGTTCGGGAATCTGAGCGCCATCCGGCCCGCCACCGCTCTCTATGGGAAGAAGACCACGCGCCTCACTCCGAGGCGGGCCCAGTACCATACTCGTTTCCGGCGCTTGTATTTTAGAAAATTACGTTCCAATGTCCGCCCGACGCGGGGGGATGAATCATATCGAGGTCGTCTCTAAAATTTCGCCTGTTCCTGCTTCTGCTTGTGGCGATAATACCACTTGCGGGCGCGCTGGTGGTCGTCCCGATTTCGATGAAAGCGGCGCGGATCAAACAGATTCACGCGGAGGCGTATCGAACCGGCGAGCTCGCGGCACTGGAAATCAACCGCCTGATGATCGGCCTCGAAGACACGCTTTCAGCCATCTCTGCGGCAGCGGCGCTTGATGGCGACAATCTCACCACGTGCGGCGATTATCTCTCGAGGCTCAGTCGCCAGATGCCGCAGTTTGCAGGCATTGCCGTTCTTGACGGGCAAGGCACGGTTCGGTGCAGGCAGGAGCCCGGTGCGGTCGGCATGTCGCTGGGAGACCGCCCGTATGTGCGCAAGGCCCTGGCGGGCCAACGGGCGGTCGGCACCTATGTCGTCGGTCGGCTCAGCGGCTCGAAGATATTGCCGATAGCGGTGCCGGTCGTTGATGCCTCCGGTGCCGTTCATGGTGTCGTTGCGGGTTCTCTCAATCTGGCGTGGCTGCAAAACCGCCTGAACGAGCGCAACTTTGCGCCCGGCGGCAACCTCACGATCGCGGACAGGGACGGGGTCATCCTCGCCAGATATCCCGACCCCGGCCGTTTCGTGGGAACGCGGATTCCTGAGGATTACCAATATCTTCTGAGCGCCAGTCAGCCGGGGACGCTGGAACTGACCAGTCAGGACGGAACACGGCGGATTCTCGCGTTCTTTCCACCCGGCCAGAAGACAGGCGATCTCTATGTCAGCGCGGGCCTATCGACCGAAGAGGAGTTTCGTGGCGTCAACCGTGCGACCTATGTCGGCATTGGCGTCATCCTCTTCACCTGCCTCTCCGTGTTCCTCGCCGCAGCGCTGACCGCACGCCGTTCGATCCAGATGCCGGTCAGCCGACTGCTGGAAACCGTGCAGGCCTGGCGCGACGATGACGAAAACGCCCGCACGGGAATGAAGGCGGAAGAGGGCGAATTCGGCCAGCTTGGGCAAGCCATCGACGCCTATATGGACGAACTCGTCAGCGCGAGGCGTCAGCGGCGGCGTGACGAAGAGCGGCAAAGGCTGCTGATGGGTGAACTCGACCATCGCGTGAAAAATCTTCTGGCGACCGTGCAGTCTGTCGCCCGGCAGACGTTCCGCTCCGCCGGCACGGATCAGGCTGTGATCGAAACGTTCAATCGCCGACTTGCGGCCATCGCGGAAGCACATGCGCTTCTGATGCGCGGTGTCGAACAGTCGGCGTCGCTGGCAGAGCTCGTGACCGTGTCGATCAAGCCCTTCGACGTCGCCAAACCTTCGCGCTTTGTTGTCGAGGGACCGGATATCATCCTCAATTCGCGGGCCTCTCTGGCTTTGGGAATGGCGCTGCACGAACTGTGCACCAACGCCGTCAAATATGGAGCCCTGAGTTCGGAAGCCGGTCAGGTCCTCATTACCTGGCATATCGAAGAGACAATCGACCACCCGATCCTCGACCTTTGCTGGCAGGAAAAATATGGGCCGCCGGTGCAAGCGCCGGAGAAGAGCGGCTTCGGCAGTCTGATGATCGAACGGATCCTGTCCTCGCAGATCGAGGGCAAGGTCGAGATGCGTTTTGCTGAAGACGGGCTAGTTGCCCGATTGCGAGCGCCGGTGCCGACCGCAGACCTACCAACGTGACACGAAATGCTCTCGCAGTTGCCAAGCGACAAGCCGCACGTCACATCATCATCAGATCAATAAACCGGCTTAGGGAAGCGCTTTCCCATCGCTCGAGAAGCGATGCTGACGGCTATGGTCCGGCGCGGCGAATACAGTCTCGTCCGGTCTGAAATCATGCTCGCCGAACAGGCGGACTGTAATCGTGCCAGCCGCCTCCGTCTCCATATACACGATCGTGTCCGCGCCGAGATGTTCGACATGGCTGATGATACCGCGCCAGGCGCCCTCCGTTCGCGACAGGGAGATGTGCTCCGGGCGGATGCCGACCGTCTTGGCCTCGGCCACCCCGATCCTCTGCGCATCGATGAAGTTCATCTGCGGCGACCCGATGAAACCGGCAACGAAGAGATTGGCCGGCTTGTTGTAAAGCTCCATCGGCGATCCGACCTGCTCGATCTGGCCGGCATTCAGCACGACGATCTTGTCGGCAAGCGTCATCGCCTCGACCTGATCGTGGGTCACATAGACCATCGTCGCCTTCAGCCGACGATGCAGCGCTGCAATTTCGAGACGGGTCTGCACACGCAAGGCGGCGTCGAGATTGGAAAGCGGTTCATCGAACAGGAAAAGCTTCGGCTCGCGCACGATGGCGCGACCGATCGCAACGCGCTGCCGCTGGCCGCCGGAAAGCTCGGCCGGACGGCGCTCCAGATAGGGATCGAGAGACAGCATGGACGAGGCCGATTTCACCCGTTCGTCGATAACCGCCTTCGGGCTTCCGGCCTGCTTCAATCCCAGGCCCATATTGTCACGCACGGAGAGGTGCGGATAAAGCGCGTAGGACTGGAAGACCATGGCAACGCCGCGCTTGGCCGGGGGCGTCACCGACACATCCTGCCCGTCAATGATGATCGCGCCGGAGGTGATGTCCTCCAGACCTGCAATGGTGCGCAGGAGCGTCGATTTCCCGCAACCCGAGGGACCGACAAAAATCACGAATTCGCCGTCCTTCACGTCGAGGTCGATGCCCTTGAGCACCTCGTGCGTGCCATAAGCCTTGCGGATCGATTTCAGTTGGAGATTTCCCACGGCGTTCTCCGGGCGTCAAAGATGGATCATTCGGCCTGTGCGGACGCTCTCGTCGGCAGCCAGGCAGATGCGAAGTGACTGGACGGCATCGTCCATGTGGCGGTTGAGGTCGAGGTCCTCGCGGATGGCTTTCAGCACATAGGCCTGTTCCAAGTCGCAGAGCTGCTGGTGGCCGGGCTCGTCGTCCATACGGAGAAGTTCGTCCGCCTTGGTGAAAGTGCCATCGGAGGCCGTTTCCGCCGTGTGCAGGCGAATGACGGACGTCTTGGTATGCGTATCGATATCGTCGGACTTCGCGTTCGGATCCATGACGATGGAAACGCAGCCCTTCGGCGAGATGACATCCTTCACGAAGAAGGCCGTCTCCGACATCATCGGCCCCCAGCCGGCCTCGTACCAGCCAACAGAGCCATCATCGAACGTCACCTGGAGATGACCGTAATTATACATGTCCGGCGCGATCTCGTCCGAGAGGCGCAGGCCCATGCCGCGCACGGAGACCGGCTTTGCATCCGTGATCTGGCACATGACATCGACATAATGCACGCCACAATCCACGATCGGTGAGGTGGTGTTCATCAACGCCTTGTGCGTCTCCCAGGTCTTGCCGGAGGATTGCTGGTTGAGGTTCATGCGGAACACATAAGGCCCGCCGAGGTCGCGCGAGAGCGCGATCAGCTTCTGCCAGCTCGGATGATGCCGCAGGATATAGCCGACAACCAGCTTGCGGCCATTGGCCCGCGCGCAGGCGACAACGCGCTCGGCGTCCGCAACCGTAGTGGCAAGTGGCTTCTCGACAAAGACATGGGCACCGGCTTCCATGGCCATCACGGCGAAGTCCGCGTGGCTGTCGGAATAGGTGTTGATCGAGCACAGGTCCGGCTTCAATTCCGCCAAAGTTTCCGGAAATGACGGCCGAATGGCATGATTGTGGAGAGCATCCGGCAATTTGACAGCAGATCGGTTGACGAGACCGGCAATTTCGAAACCTGGATTGGCCGCATAGGCCATCGCGTGCGATAGCCCCATATTTCCGAGGCCGGCGACAAGAACACGGATTGGTGCTTCAGTCATTTCACGGCTCCTGCGGTGATGCCCCTGATCAGCTGGCGCGAGAAGAGGACATAAAGGACGAGGACGGGGAAGATCGCGAGCGATAGGGCTGCCAGAACCGCGTTCCAGTCGGTCACGAACTGACCAATGAAGGTCTGCGCACCAAGCGTCACGGTCTTCGTCTTCTCGCCCGGCGCCAGGATGAGCGGGAACCAGAGATCGTTCCAGATCGGGATCATGGTGAAGACCGCGACCGTTGCCATGGCCGGACGGACGAGCGGCAACACGAGGCGGAAGAAGATCGCATATTCCGACAAACCGTCGATGCGGCCCGCGCTCTTCAGGTCATCGGAAACGGTACGCATGAATTCCGAAAGGATAAAGACGGCGAGCGGTAGGCCCTGCGCGGTGTAGACGAGAACCAGCGAAACCAGCGTATTGACGAGGTTGAGCGCCACCATTTCCTGCAGGATACCAATGGTTCCGAGACGAATCGGGATCATGATGCCGAGCGCCAGATAGAGGCCCATCAGCAGATTGCCGCGAAAGCGATATTCCGACAGCGCAAAGGCTGCCATCGCGCCGAACAGAAGCACGCAAAAGATCGAGGCGACCGTGACGATCAGTGAATTCTGGAAGTAGCCGGTGAAATCGCCTTGTCCCAGAACTGTATGATAGCCCGTCAGCGAAAACGTCGATGGCAGCGGCGGCGTCAACGGCGAGCGGAAGATGTCATTGCGGCTCTTGAACGAGTTCATGATCGTGAGAACGACCGGAAACAGCGCAACGACTGTATAGATGATCAGCGCCACATGAACGAAGGCGAGGCGTGTCCGAGATATGCGGGCGTTGGCCATGAGGACACCTTCAGAACTGGTAGCGGCGCATCCGCCGCTGGATGCCAAAGAGATAGAGCGAAACGCCAGCAAGGATGATCAGGAACATGACCGTCGCAATCGTGGCCCCCATCGTGCGGTCGCCCAACTGAAGCTGAAAGCCGAAGAAGGTGCGATAGAGCAGCGTGCCGAGAATATCGGTCGATCCGTCCGGCCCCGCCAGCGCCCCCTGCACCGTATAGATGAGGTCGAAGGCATTGAAATTGCCGACAAAGGTGAGGATCGAGATGATGCCGATCGAGGGTAGGATCAACGGAAGCTTGATCTTCCAGAACTGGCTCCAGCCGGTGATCCCATCGCATTCCGCCGCCTCCAGCACTTCGTCTGGGATATTGAGCAAGGCCGCATAAATCAGCATCATCGGAATGCCGACATATTGCCAGACCGAAATGAGTGCCACCGAAATCAGCGCGCTGCCGGGCTTGCCCAACCAGGGCGCGAACAGGAATTTCAGATCGACAAGGCTCAGCAGATAGGGCGTGACGCCCCAGATGGGCGAGAGGATCAGCTTCCAGATGAAGCCGACGATCACGAAGGAAAGCAGCGTCGGCAGAAAGATCGCTGTGCGGTAGAAGCCCGCAAATCGCAGTCTTGGGATCGAGAGTAGCGCCGCCAGCGCCACGCCGATCGGGTTCTGCACAAGCATGTGGATGATGAAGAAGATGACATTGTTCTTCAAAGCGTTCCAGAAATCGGCGGCCCAGCGCTCATTGCCGAACAGTGTGCGGAAATTGTCGAGACCGACGAAGACTTCGGCACCCTGGACTTCCTTGTAGAACGAAAGGAAGAGCGTGCCGCCCAGCGGCAGGATCATGATGGCCGTGTAAACAAGCACGGCCGGGGCCAGGAAGACAGCGATGTGCCAGCGGATCGGCTGGCGGCGCGGCATCGCGACCTCGTTTCCCATCTGCTCGCCCTGCATGGTGCCCTCACCCGATATGAGCATGAATATGTCGGCGAAGTTCTTCGCCGGATCATCAAGAAGATCAGAAGAAGAGCCCCGCTCGCTGAAGAGCGGGGCTCGATCGTGTTACTTCGCTGGCTTGTACCAGCCGTCGAGACCCTTCTGCAGCTTTTCGGCTGC
This sequence comes from Ensifer sp., assembly GCA_035565055.1. Classification (GTDB taxonomy): domain Bacteria; phylum Pseudomonadota; class Alphaproteobacteria; order Rhizobiales; family Rhizobiaceae; genus Ensifer_A. The sequence continues at coordinate 2,295 of DATMTA010000006.1, read as the reverse complement.
CTTTTCAGGCGTGTCGGTTCCGTTGATCACGTTGGCCGATTCCGTCCAGGTTTCGTTTTCCAGGTTCGGCGTGCCACGCGACAGGATCTGGTAAGTCGAACGGATCGTCGACTTGCAGTCCTTGCGCCAGGAGACGAATTCCTGCGCAAGCGGGTCCTTCATCTCGACGGCGGTAGAGTTCAGACTGAAGAAGCCGGGCAGCGCGTTGGCGTAGATCGTTGCGAATTCCGGCGAGGCAACCCAGGCGAGGAAGGCTTTGGCGGCTTCCGGATGCTTGGTCTTTGCGTTCATGCCCATGCCGATGTCGGTATGGTCGGAAATGTAGCAGGCATCGCCGTCCTTCGCGACCGGCGGACGGAAGGCACCCATCTTGAACTGGGCCTGCGTATTGAAGCCGGAAATTTCCCAAGAGCCTGCCGGATAGATCGCAGCGCGGCCGAGCGTGAAGAGGTTCTGGCTGTCCGGATAGGATTGCGCTTCGAAGCCGTCACCCAGATAGGGCTTCCACTTGGCGATTTCCTTGAACGGTGCAACCCATTGCGGATCGGTCAGCTTTTCCTTTCCAGCGATCAGCGCCTTGCGGCCGTCTTCACCCTTCCAGTAGTTCGGGCCAATATTCTGGTAACCCATCGTGGCGGCTTCCCAGAGATCCTTCGTGCCCATCGCCATCGGGATATAGGTGCCATCCTTCTTGATCGCGTCTAGGACCTTGAAGAATTCCTCTTCGGTCTTCGGTGCCTTCAGGCCGAGCTTGTCGAAAGCGTCCTTGTTGTAAATGAAACCATGGATGACCGAGGCCATCGGCACGCAGAAGGTCGCCTTCCCATCGTCGGTCTGCCACGCGGACTTGGCGACGGACGAGAAGTTGCCCATGCCGTCGAGGCTCGAAAGATCGGTGAGGAAGCCCTTGTTGTAGAGTTCCAGCGAGGCGTCGAACGGACGGCAGGAAATCAGATCGCCAGCGGTGCCAGAGGCAAGCTTGGCATTCAGCGCGGCGTTATATTCCGTCGGCGCCATCGGCGTGAAATTGATCTTGATGCCCGGATGCTTGGCTTCGAAAGCCGGGATGATCTTGTCCTTCCAGATGGCAAGGTCATCGTTGCGCCAGCTTTCGATGGTCAGCGTCGCATCCTCGGCATACGCGACGGACGCGAGGCCCGACAGCACGGTCGCCGCGAGAAGACTTGATTTGATGAGACGGTTCATTCTCGTTCTCCCTCTTTGCCGAATGCCAACAGCGGCACCGGATCGTTGCACTTTCACCGCCCGGCCCGCGCCATCTGCAGCGCCTGACGGAAATTCTGGTTGCAGCTCGCGAGCATGTGCGACGCATTGTCGGGCGTGGAAGCGCCGGCAGCCAGCAGCGTGGCAATCTTCACGGAGCCGTTTGCGCGCTTGAGGCAGACAGCCGCCGCCTCCAGATCGGTCCTCGCGATTTCGGCGACGATTCCACACGCGCGTCGCTGCAACTTGGCATTATCTGCTTTCAAATTGATCATATAGCCATCATGCACGTGCCCCAGACGGACCGCCATGAGCGTGGATAGCATATTGAGAGCTACTTTCTGCGCGGTGCCAGCGCCCAGGCGGGTCGAGCCCGCGACGACTTCCGGCGGCGTTTCCAGAAGAATGGCTACGTCGCTGAGCGCATGAAGGGCAGCATCGCGGTTGTTAGCAACACCGATAACGGAGGCGCCCAACCGGCGCGCTTCACGGGCAACTGCCAGCGTATAGGGGGTCGAACCACTGGCAGCGACACAAACCACACAATCATCGGCCGCGAGGCCTATCGCCGCCGTATCCGACATGGCCAGGGCCTCATCATCCTCATATCCACCGGCAAGGTCGGACAAGCTGGCGACACCACCCGCCAGCAGGATGCGGATATCGTCATGGGCAAGACCGAAGGTGCCCGGCAACTCCAAGCCATCGGCAAGTGCCATCAGACCCGAGCTTCCCGCCCCTGCGTAAATGAGGCGACCGCCGGATTGAAGGCATTCGGCAGCAAGTTCACCCGCATGGCAAATGGCGGCCAAGGCAGGGCGCACCGCCTCGACAGCAGCAAGCTGCGCATCCTGAATGACATCCAGAATCGCCTCGGACGACAATGCGTCGAGACCTTCCGCGCGTCCGTGCCTTGCCTCTGTTGCGCTCGGCATTCTCTATTCCCCTTGTTTCCGGTATTAATGCCATTAAAATACCACTTGTCCAGAACAAATTTACCGATTGCGCAGAAATCCCAACGCCCGCAGGATCGCGACATCCGATATCTGTTTTAATTCAGATACTAAGGCG
>DATMTA010000005.1:0-33897 GCA_035565055.1 Ensifer sp. | reverse complement strand
TGGCGACCTGTTCGCCGGACGCCCCGCTATCCACTTCCGACCCGTCCGCCATCAGGCGCTGGGTGAATTTCTGCGGGCCGGTCACAACCGGGGTCGTCGCAGGCGCGGTTGTGCCGGCTGCAGGCTTGGTCGCCGCTGCAGGCGTTGTTGTCTGCTGGCCGGAGGCCGGCTGAGACTTGCTGGCCGTCTGGCTGCTCGTGGATGAGGTGCCATTGACGAGCGCCAGGATGGAATCGCTGAAACGCCAGCCCGCATAGCCGGCGCCGGCAAGTACGATCACCGCAGCAACGATCCCCGCGATGAGCTTGCCGCGTCCCTCGCGGTCTTCGGGAACCGGCGGCTCCTTCGGCGTGTCCCGCGGCGGTTCCTGCTGGCCGATCGACATGCCATCGCGACCGCGCGGCGGCTTGGCGGCGGCGGTCTCCGTCAGGGGCCTGCCGGTCGAGCGCTCGCCGACGAAGGCCTCGAAATTGTCCCAGCTGGCATCAGGCTTCGGCGCAGATGGCATGGCGGAGGGCATTGGGGGCACGGGTGCCGCCTCGACCTCTTCCCACCATGATTGCGGCGCTGTTGCGGCGCGGGGCTTTTCCACCGCAAAGACGTCGTCGGCCCTTGCTACGGGCTCCGGCGACGCTTTCGGCGTGAAAATTTCGGCGGGCTCATGGAATGGATTGTCGGTGACAACCGGTGTCCACGGCTCCACATCGGCATCGGCCGGCCGGCCGGCCGGCGTCGGATCGAAGCCCAGGGGCCGTGCAAAGTCGGTCTCGCCTCGCACCGGCTCGCGGACCGGCTCCCAGGTCTGTTCGACAGTCCGCACCGGCTCGCGGCGGCTCAGCGGCTCTTCAAACGGGTCGTGTCGCCAGGACGTGTCGGTCTCGTCGGCGGCCGGCGGCATCGTATCGTCTTCCGGTGCGGCCGGGCCTTCTTCGGGCTCATCGGCGACGGGTTCGACGAAGACTGGCTGCGGAGCTGCTTCGAATTTCGTCTCTGGCTGCGGGGCAGGCGTGAATTCAGGCTCGGGCTTCGGCCGCTCCACGACGACCGGAGCCGGTTCGCGCCTCAGGAACGCCGGAGGCTCATGCGCGACGGGTTCCGGAGCGACATAACGCGGCGCTGGCTCCGGTTCGGGTTCCGGCTGCGGTTCCGGTTCAGGCTCCGGTTGTGGTGGGGCGGGTGGCGGCGGCGCGACCTCTTCGACAGGTTCGGGCTCGGGCGCTGCCGGAATGACCGCAGCGGGGGCCGGTGCGCCGGAAAACTCGCTTTCAATCGTGGCGATGGCGTCGTCCAGCTTCTCGAGCTGGCGCGCAATGACATCGTCCGCCGGACGCGGCTTCATGTTGTCGAGCTGGCGCTGAACCGCCGAGCGGGCTCTTTCATAGACGCGGACACGCATTTCCGGCGTATTGTCCGACAGTCCGTCCACCGCTCTGCGGATGACCGCAATGAAATCTGCCATATAAGGTTTCTCGCCTTTCTATCAGCAAGCTGCCTGCTTAACGCTTTTCAGCGCAGGTTCCAATCCTCATGCGCCAGTCGCCGTGTCCCGCCGCCAGTGCTGGCATGTCTCAGGCGGCCGTTGCGGCCGCCTGCTGTTCCAGTTCTCAATCCTCGAAGGGATCGGTAACCAGGATGGTGTCGTCGCGTTCCGGGCTTGTCGACAGAAGCGCGACCGGTGCGCCGATCAGTTCCTCGACCTGGCGCACATACTTGATCGCCTGTGCCGGCAGATCGGCCCACTTGCGGGCGCCAACGGTGGAATCCTTCCAGCCTTCGAGCGTGATGTAGACCGGCTCGACGCGCGCCTGATCGCCCTGGCTTGCCGGCAGGTGTTCGAGTTCCTTGCCATCGAGCTTGTAGCCGACGCAGATCTTGATCTCGTCGAGACCATCAAGAACATCGAGCTTGGTCAACGCGATGCCCGAAATGCCGTTGGTGGCGACGGACTGGCGTACCAGTGCGGCATCGAACCAGCCGCAGCGACGCTTGCGGCCCGTCACCGTGCCGAATTCATGGCCGCGCTCGCCGAGGAACTGGCCGATCTCGTCTGTCAGTTCCGTCGGGAAGGGGCCTTCGCCGACGCGCGTCGTATAGGCTTTTGTGATGCCGAGGATGTAGCCGAGCGCGCCCGGACCCATGCCCGAGCCGGCAGCGGCCTGGCCGGCAACTGTGTTGGAGGAGGTCACGAAGGGGTACGTGCCGTGGTCGATATCAAGCAGCGAGCCTTGGGCGCCTTCAAACAGGATGCGCGCGCCACGGCGGCGTTCCTTGTCGAGATAGCTCCAGACCGTATCCATGAACGGCAGAACGCGATCGGCGACGTCGGTCAGTTCCTTCATGATTGTCTCATGCGCCACTTCCGGCGCGCCGAACCCGCGGCGCAGCGCATTGTGGTGCGTGAGGATCCGGTCAACCTTGCCGGACAGCGCTTCGAGGTTGGCGAGGTCCATGACGCGGATGGCGCGGCGGCCAACCTTGTCTTCATAGGCCGGGCCGATGCCGCGGCGCGTCGTGCCGATCTTGGTGCCGGAATTGGAGGCGGCGTCTTCGCGCATACTGTCCAGTTCGCGGTGGAGCGAGAGTATCAGCGTCGCGTTGTCGGCGATCTTGAGGTTCTCGGTCGTGACCTTCACGCCCTGCGCTTCGAGGCGGCCGATTTCGGCGATCAGCGCATGGGGATCGACGACGACGCCGTTGCCGATGACGGCCATCTTGCCGGGGCGCACGACGCCGGAGGGCAGAAGCGACAGCTTGTAGCTGACGCCGTCGATGACCAGTGTATGGCCGGCATTGTGCCCGCCCTGATAGCGTACGACCACATCGGCGCGCTCGGAAAGCCAGTCGACAATCTTGCCCTTGCCTTCATCGCCCCATTGCGACCCTACGACCACCACATTCGTCATCTTCACTCAATCCTATACTCGTACGCGAAGCGCGGCCCGCGTCTTGCCCAAACCCGCGCATCTATACTGTGTCAATCTCTTAAAATCGACCCCGAAATGATCAATCCATCAAGGCTTTTTGCGTGACAATGCGGCAAAGGCGCGGCTAAAACGCACATCTTCTGTAATCAAAGGCCAACATACACAAACAAAGCAGGGAATCATGACCCACCCGAAGCCGGCAACGGGCAAGGCCTATCTCTTCCTGCTGACAACTGCGCTGATCTGGGGCGGCAACGCGGTGGCGGGCAAGCTGGCGGTCGGCCATGCCAGCCCCTTCATGCTGACGCTTATGCGCTGGATGGTTGCGCTCCTCCTGATCCTGACCATTTCCATGCCGCAGATTCGCAAGGACTGGCCGATCATTCGCCGCAATGGGCTGTATCTGTTCGTCATGGGGGCAGCCGGGTTCACCGGGTTCAACGCTCTCCTTTACAGCGCTCTGCACTATACCAGCGCCATCAACGCGGTGATCGAGCAGGCGGGTATGCCCTTCCTGATCTTCGTCGCCAATTTCCTGATCTTCCGGATGCGCGTGACGGGCGGGCAGGTGCTCGGCTCCATGCTGACGCTTTGCGGCATTGCGCTGACGGCTGCCAATGGCGACCTCGCGACCCTCCTTCGCCTGCAGCTCAATTTCGGCGATCTATTGATGCTTTTTGCCGTTCTCGTCTATTCGGCTTACACCGTGGGACTTCGCTTCAAGCCGGCACTTCACTGGAAAAGCATGATGGCTGCCACGGCGGCAGGTGCGATGATCGCGGCAGCGCCCCTTGGTCTCTATGAATGGCAGAGCGGAGCGGGGCAGTTGCCCGACGCCTATGGCTGGGCGGTCGTTGCCTTCATCGCCGTCTTCCCGTCGCTCTTTGCGCAGATCCTTTTCGTGCGCGGCGTCGAGATCATCGGCTCGAACCGGGCGGGCCTCTTCATCAATCTTGTGCCGATCTTCGGGATGCTGCTCTCGATCGGGCTCGTGGGCGAGCCGATCCATCTCTATCATATCGTCTCGCTTGTGCTGGTGCTCGGCGGCATCGTTCTGGCCGAGCGTCACCGGCCCGCTGCCGCCGGGTAGCGCCGTTCGGCGAACGATTGACCATGTTTGCAGGACTGGCCGCGCAAACGAAAACCGCCACAGCACCGGATGCTGCGGCGGTTTTCGTTGGGTCAACGACGGGAACGGTCAGTGACGATACTGCTGGATGCGGGTGGTGCGCAGTCCGGCCAGGCCATGATCATTGATCGAGGACTGCCAGGACAGGAATTCTTCCACGGTCAGGGTATAGCGTTCGCAAGCTTCTTCCAGGCTCAACAGGCCACCGCGAACGGCGGCGACGACTTCCGCCTTGCGGCGGATGACCCAGCGCCGCGTATTGGCGGGCGGCAGGTCGGCAATCGTCAGTGGGCTGCCATCGGGGCCGATGACATATTTAACCCGGGGTCGTATCAATTCGGTCATGGGACTCTCTACAAACACTACAAGACCAGATATCGCGACTTTAACGTCGGACTTTTAAAAATTGCCTAACCCCTTTGAAAGGCTTTGTTCAATTTTGGGTCAGGCCGTCGCCGGACGCGTATCTGGGATCAAAGTAATCTGCAGATTGTTAAAAAAGACATGATGCATGGACCCGGAAACAGAGGTCGCAGCCTTTTTTCTTGGCAGCAGCAAAACGCTTTCTATATAAAGCGCTGTCAAGACGCCCATTGCGGCGCAGATCTCGATTGGACAAATAGACCCGTGAATAGCCTTGGTTTTGACAAGCGCCCGGAAGATACCCGCGTCGTCGTTGCGATGTCGGGCGGGGTCGATTCATCCGTGGTGGCCGGCATCTTGAAGCGCGAAGGCTATGACGTCTTCGGCATTACTCTCCAGCTTTACGACCACGGCGCGGCCGTACACCGCGCGGGCTCCTGCTGTGCGGGCCAGGATATCGAGGACGCGCGGCGCGTATGCGAACGTTTAGGAATCGCGCACTATGTGCTTGATTACGAAGCGCGTTTTCGCGAAACGGTGATCAATCCGTTTGCCGAAAGCTATGTCGCCGGCGAAACCCCTATCCCCTGCGTAGCCTGCAACCAGACCGTCAAGTTCGCCGACCTCCTGAAGACGGCGAAGGAGCTGGGCGCCGATGCGCTCGCGACCGGTCACTATATTCGGTCTGACGCCAATCCGCAGCCCGGCGCGCCGCATCGTCGCGCGCTCTACCGGCCGATCGATGCCGAGCGCGACCAGAGCTATTTCCTCTTCGCGACAACGCAGGAGCAGATCGACTATCTGCGGTTCCCGCTCGGCGGCATGACCAAGGCCGAAACACGGGCTCTGGCTGCCGATTTGGGCCTGATCGTCGCCGACAAGGCCGACAGTCAGGACATCTGCTTTGTTCCGCAGGGTAAATATTCCGATATCATCGCCAAGCTGAAGCCGGATGCAGCCCTCTCGGGAGAGATCGTGCATCTTGATGGCCGCGTACTGGGCAAGCACGACGGCATCGTCAATTACACGATCGGCCAGCGCAAGGGTCTGGGCGTCGCCACTGGCGAGCCGCTTTATGTCGTCTATCTCGACGCTCGCTCGCGCCGCGTCATCGTCGGGCCGAAGGAAGCGCTGGAAACGCACCGCATCTATCTGCGCGACGTCAACTGGCTGGGCGACGGCCCTCTGGAAGAGGCCGCAAAGGGCGGCTTTGCCTGCTTCGCCAAGGTGCGCTCCACGCGGCCGCCGCGCCCGGCACTGCTGGTCGCGGACGAGAACGGCATCCGCGTCGATCTGGAAGACGGGGAAGACGGCATCGCGCCGGGACAGGCCTGCGCGCTCTATTCGGCGCCCGGTGCCGACGCCCGGGTCTATGGCGGCGGTTTCATCGCGCGTTCCGAACGGGCAGAGGCTGCCGAAGCACGCCTCAAGGCGCTGCTCTCCGCCGCGGCGGCCTGAATTTGCGGCGCGAAAGCGAAGCTTTTTCATACATTTGGCACGCGGGCAGGGGATGGTTTTGTCTTCCCCGATTTTTTCCCGCATTCACGCTTGACACAAAAGCCCCGCCCGCCCTATAAGCCCGTCACCTGAAGGCCAGACAGCGCTTCTCACCCGGAAGCGCTTTTTTAAATGGCCTTTCCAGCCAAGGCTGGCGGAGTAGCTCAGTAGGTTAGAGCAGAGGAATCATAATCCTTGTGTCGGGGGTTCGAATCCCTCCTCCGCTACCATTTCTAAAATATTATCAATATGTTCCGGTGGTTTCGGTTTGTGCAGTTGCTACATTCCGACCAGTCACTCGATCTTTGCGATGGCGCTCAGCCGTTCTTCAGCGCGTGATGCGCGAAAGCCTGCTGGTGACGAGTTCAACCAGTTCAGGCTGCATGAATTCGAAATTGTCTGGAATGTCGAGGCAGACAAGACGCTTGTTCTTGAGATGGTGCCCCAGCTGGCGCTTCAGGCGCGATAGCTGCGCCTTCTCCATCACGACGATCGTATCGGCCCAAGCCAATTGCTCGGGATCGATGCGTTCATCCGCATCGGCGCTGAGCCCTGCGAAATCAGTCGGTTGCCCCAGCTGTCGGGCGGCGACGGCTGCTGCCGTGGGGCTTCGTCTGCGGGCCTTCCCGCAAATGAACAGGATATTGGTCATGCCCGATTGTCAATATGGACGTCGGCGATGTCCAGCATCGATCTCGTTTCAGCCGGCGACATCGGGCTTCCCGCGGGAGGGTAATTCACGTGTTTGCTTTGACGTAAATTAATTTGCATTGCAATGCAAATTAATTTACGTTATCCCGCATTGTATGACAAATCCTTCCGATCTCCCCCGCGCACGCTTCGGCATCCGCTTTTCCATGCTGGCTCGCCGATGGCGGCGGGCGCTTGATGAGTATCTTGTGGCGTCCGGTCTTTCGGACGCGACATGGGTGCCATTGATGCATCTTCACGAATTGGGGGATGGCGTCACGCAGAAGCAGCTCGCGGCGCGTGTGGGGCTGGACGGTTCGAGCCTCGTGCGCCTTCTCGACATTCTTTCGCGGCAAGGTCTTGTCGAACGGCGTATAGACCTGGCCGACGCGCGGGCGCGGCTGGTGTTCCTGACCGATGCAGGGCGGGCCCGGGTTGCAGACATTCGCCGTGCGCTCAGCGAGGCCGAAGCGGAGATGCTGCAGGATATTTCCGACGCCGAACTTGCCGCCATGCTTCAACACTTCGCGTCGATCGAGAACCGTCTGCAGGCTTTGCAGTCCCGCTCCGGGGACGGAGAGCAGGTATGAGCACGTCCTCCTTTCCCGGCGATCCCGCAGAAGGGGCCTCCCCGGGTGTCCGTCGTATCGACGCGGCGGTTCATCTGATCAAGCCGCATCAGATCCGCGAAAGCCTCGTCGTGAGCGGTCGCTTCTTTGACCGCAATTCGGTGCTTGTGGGCATTCAGGCGTCGCTTGCCTCGGCCATCACCCTGGTCTCCTGGCTTTTTTCGCCCTGGCCGCATCTTTCGGGCATTGCGGCGCTCGGCGCGCTTGCGGTTCTCTTCGGCCGTTTCGCGCCCGAGGGCGGCCGTGGCAGGGTTGTTTTGATCGCTGGTTTCTGGCTGATTTTTGCCGTCGTCGGCATGTCCGCCGCAGCCCGGCTCGGAGCGCCGATGCCGGTCAGGCTTGGGCTTCTGGCCCTTGCCTGCGGGTTCTATTTCTTCGTGGTCAATTCAATGCGTCTGGGGCTGCCGGGCGCGCTCATCTTTGTGTTCGCGGCCGGGGCTGCCATGGGAGATGTCGCTTCGTGGCAAGACGTGGTGGAGCGCGGGGCCGCCATGGCGCTTTCCGCTGGCATCGCGTGGATCATCGCGGTCGCGTTCGAGGGGCTGCGCCACATTGCGCCGCCCGACGCGCCGACGCCGATCGAGCCGGTGCGCCCGCTTGCTCATCGTCTCATGGCTTCTGGCCGCATCACCATCGGGGCGGGGATCGCGGTCTTTCTCGCTCACGCGTGCGGGTCCGAACATCCCGCTTGGGCCGCTCTCGGCGCGCTGGCCGTGATGCAGGGCGCGCATCTGCACATCAGCATGAACCGCGCACTGCAGCGCATGGGCGGAACCGTTCTCGGCGCCGGCCTTGTCTGGCTTGTGCTCCTGCAGGAGCCCTCGACCTGGGTCATCGTCGCGCTGGTTGTCGTCCTGCAATTCGTCATCGAACTGGTCATTGGCGCGAATTACGCCTTCGGCCAGATCTTCGTGACGCCGCTGGCGTTGCTCATGAGCCATCTTGCCGCAAGCGGCTCCGGCGGCGCTGCCATGGCGGCAGAACGTGTGCTGGACACGCTGGCCGGTGCCTGTGTCGGCATCGTCGTCGCGGTGATATTCTCGACCGTCGACGACCGAATTCACCTTGCCCGCCATCATGCTGCCCGCTCCGGGCAGACGAACAGATAAAGCAAGGGCGCTCCCTCACGGGAAGCGCCCTCAATGGCGGGCCGCCTCTTTCTGGTGCCCTGCAGCTTCGATACGCGTTTTCCGATTACCGTTCGCAGATCATGCGGCCCCAGCGGTTTTCGAAGCAGCGGACGTGGTGGTGGCGATGCCAGGGGCGATCCCAGTAGCCGTAGCGCGGGCCGTCATAGCGCTCGTAGCGCGGGCGATAGTCGTAACGGTCGCGCCAGCCATGATGCCAGCCATGATGCCAGCCATCCCGCACGACGATCACCTCGTCGGCCGAGGCCGTTGCCGGGATGGCGGAGAGGGTGCCGAGGCCGATGGCTGCTGCCAGGAGTACCTTGCTGAAAATGCTGTTCATCGAACTTCTCCTCAAATGCCCGGGCTGGCGGGGGTCTCGACGCCAGCCTCTCGGGCGATTGGTTTGTCTCTCGGTCGCCTCATCAGCGAACGATCAGAGACTAGGTCCGTGGGGCTGAACGATCTCGGAATGGATCATTCATCGGGCGTTCAGGTCCGCGCCATTTGCGCAGGCCCCACGAGCGGAGGAGATAATCGAATGGTGGCGTCCCGATGGCGCGCTGCCTCAGCCCTCGCTCGCAGGCGTTGCTGCAGCCTTTACGGCGGCTGCCTTGGAGGGCTTCGGGGCCTTGACGGGCTTGATTTCACGCGCTGCCTTCAGCATCCGTTTCGTTGCTTTGGCCTGGTCATTCATCATTTCGATCTGGACCTGCTGGATTTCCGTCAGTCGCTCCCACTGACGGTTCAGCAGGTGGTCGACCTTTTCGTGCAGGTGGCGGATTTCCAGTTCGGCCTTGAGGTTGACCTTGTACTCGTTGATCGCGCGGAGCCGATCCTTGGCCTCCTGGCGGCGCTGGCTCATCATGATGATCGGAGCCTGGAAGGCGGCGAGCGTCGACAGGATGAGGTTGAGCAGAATGAAGGGATAGACGTCGAAGGCTTCCTTCTCGCCCAATGCAACGTTGAGCATCATCCAGAAGCCGAGAAACGCGAAGAAGCCGATAATGAATGTCCAGCTGCCGCCGAACGCCGCGACCCAGTCGGCGACGCGGTCGCCGATCGTGCGCTTGTCGTCATATTCGTCTTCGATGTTTTCGGTCAGGGTGTCATGCGTCTTCAGGCTTTCCACAACTTCCGTTTCGAGGAAGGAAAGTTCGCCGCGCTCGTCCTTGAGCAACTCGGCGATGTAGCGGCCGCGCAGGTCATCCATCGCACGCCGGCTGACATAGTCGTCGGAGGTGATCGTGGGATGCTGGTTGCGGATATATTCCACCAGCGCGGGGCGCAGGTCATCGACGCGGATGGCGTCCTTGCGCTTCAGCGTCGCGCCGGTAATGGCGTCAATCAGGCGGACGGATTTCCGCTTGGCGGCATTCAGGCTGCTCGAATAGGTCTCCATCTTGACAGCAGCCGTCTCGCCGTCACCCGCATCGAAATCGACGATCGTCTTGTCGTTCATGTCATCGGCTTCGAGCGTGGTGTCCGTCATGGCGGGCGATCCTCTTGGCTGGTCTTGCGTCTGGAGCAAGGCGAATTCAGGCAAGCGCACCAGGCTTGCGGCTGGCGGCCTTTGTGAATGCTCTTGCCATTATCAGACGACAGAACCAAGACAATTTACAAGCATTTCTGACATCTTCGCTGCATCGCAAGTCGCGCTTGCTCATCCTCGCTCCGGCAGGAGAATGAGGGCAGACCCGAGAAGGCAGATCGCAGCTCCCGCCAGATCCCACCGATCCGGGCGCTCACCTTCCGCAAGCCACATCCAGCCGAGCGACATCACGATGTAAAGACCGCCATAGGCGGCAAAGGCACGCCCGGCCGCCTCTGCCGGAACGCGTGTCAAAAGCCAGGCGAAGACCATCAGCGCCGCAACGCCCGGGATCAGCCAGAGCGGCGATTTGCCGAGTTTCAGCCACGCCCAGAATGAATAGCATCCGGCTATTTCGGCGAGCGCCGCAGCGGCATAGATCAGATAGGTCATGGGCGCGAGAGTGGCATAGGCGGCCCCGTTTTAACAGACCTTGCGAGCTTGTCAGCGGCCGGCGTCAGAGCGCCAGCAGGCTTCGGTCGATCTCGGCAATGGAGCGTGCGCCCGTCAGTGTCATGGCCACGCGCATTTCCTTGGCGATGAGGTCGAGGAGGTTGCCGACGCCGGCTTCGCCGTTGGCGGCGAGGGCATAGATGAAGGCACGACCGATGAGGACGGCATCTGCTCCAAGCGCGAGCATCCGCACGACATCAAGGCCGGAACGGATGCCGGAATCGACGAGCAACTTCAGTTGACCCTTCACCGCATCGGCGATGTCGGGCAGGGCGCGTGCGCTGGAGCGCACACCGTCCAGCTGGCGGCCGCCATGGTTGGAGACGACGATGCCATCGGCACCGAAGCGCACGGCGTCGCGGGCGTCTTCCGCGTCCAGAATACCCTTGATGATCATCGGGCCCTTCCAGAAGTCGCGGATCCATTCGAGATCGCTCCAGGATATGGAGGGATCGAAATTGTTGGCGAGCCAGCCGATATAGTCTTCGAGCTTGGTCGGCTGGCCGCGATAGGCGGAGATGTTGCCAAGATCGTGGGGGCGGCCGAAGAGGCCGACGTCGAAGGCCCAATGCGGATGCAGCGCGGCCTGCAGAATCCGCCGGAAGGCCGCATTGGGGCCGGACATGCCGGAATGCGCGTCGCGGTAGCGCGAGCCAGGGGTCGGCATGTCGACGGTGAAGACGAGCGTGGTGATGCCGGCGGCCATGGCGCGTTCCAGCGCGTTTTTCATGAAACCGCGATCCTTCAGCACATAGAGCTGGAACCAGATCGGCGCGCTCGTTGCCTTCTGCACCTCCTCGATCGGGCAGACCGAGACGGTGGAGAGCGTGAAGGGGATATTGCGCGACGTGGCAGCGCGCGCGGCCTGAACCTCGCCGCGGCGGGCATACATGCCGGTCAGGCCGACAGGCGCAAGCGCAACCGGCATGGATAGTTTGCGGCCGAACAGTTCGGTCGAGATATCGAGGCTTTCAACATTCTTCAGGACGCGCTGGCGCAACTCGATCCGGGAAAGATCGGAGACGTTTCGGCCCAGCGTATATTCGGCATTGGCGCCGCCGTCGATGTAATGAAACAGGAAAGGCGGCAGGCGGCGGCGGGCGGCTTCGCGGTAGTCATTGGGTGACGAGATGATCATGGCGGTTCAGGTTCCAGCAAGGGTGAGACGGCGAAGAACCTCCGCGCGCTCCAGGCGCGCGCGTTCCTCATCGATTGTGCGAATGGTTTCGGCGACGAATTCGAGGTGATGGTCGGATGCGCGGCGCGCGGCCTCCGCATTGCCCGCGGCGATGGCGTCCACCAGAGCCTGATGCTGCTCCGACAGGCGCTCGAAGGTGCGCGGCACGCTGTAGAGTTTGGGCAGGCTCTCAGAAATGCTGCTTTGCAGGAGCTCGAACATGCTGGCCATGACAGCGCGCAGGACGGCGTTGTGGGACGCATCGGCGATGGCTAGGTGAAAGGCGGCATCGGCGTGGGCCTCGGCCACCGCGTCGCCACTGTCATGGGATGACGCCAGTTCGCGGAAGCAGAGGCGAATTGCCGAGACGTCGTCCGGCGTGGCGCGCAGCGCCGCATGATAGGCGGCCTGTCCTTCGAGGCCGCGGCGCACCTCCAGCACATCGTGGCCGAAGCCCGGATTGCCGGCAATGGCCGGGGCGAGGGGGCCGGCGATGGCAGATCCGGTCCATTGTGGCGGTGAAGGAGACGCAATCACGTTGCCGCCCTTGCGGATCGCGATGCGACCGCGGGCGGCGAGGCGCATCAGGGCCTCCCGAAGGGAGTTGCGCGACGCGCCCAGCATCTCCGACAGCGCGCGTTCGGAGGGCAGCCGGTCGCCCACGGCGAGTCCCCCTTGCTCGATCAGGGTTTCGATTGCCTGTTCGACGCGATCTGTGACGCGGGGTGTGGAAGGAGCGGCTGCCGTTATCATGGTTGAACGAGCTTCTGTGCTTGAGGCGAGATAGCGCCGGCCATGGCGCCGTTCGGCCGCATGACGGTGAGGGCAAGCAAGGAAAGGATGATCGGATCTGCCGTAAAGCGGTTCCGCGAGCCCACATTGCCCATCGGCTCAAAGGTCTGTCTACAGGATCCCAAAGTCATCCCACCCGAATATTGGTCCTACCAATTTGCGCGATTTGACCATTAATATTGCACATTGGTGGGGCCAAATCAAGGAAATGCCGCGTGAAAGGCAGGGTCTCAATTGCCGATGGTAGGACCATGCCGGGTTCGGAGGTGCGTCGGCGGCCTGGGCGCTCAAGCTCCGACATCGTTAAAATGCTAAAGGTTGTTTTATGCTTATTTTACATCTTGTTGTTCATACTGGTCGGGATTGACGTATTTCGAATCCTAATTTGTAGAGTTTCATGCACGATGACGGTCATAAACGTCGGGTAAGGGCCAATTTATGGGGCTCCGGCATCATTTCCATCCTGATCGGGATCGGCTGGGGCACTGCGTTCATTCTTTACAACCGGCCGCTGCTTGCCGGGATGCATTCCGCTCTCATTACCTTCGGCCTCGCGCTGATCTGGCTTGCCTATCATGAACGGCTTAAGGCAGCCTCTCTCCTGGCTGGACATTTTCTGCCCCTCTTTATTGCGGTCTGCTGCCTTTTCGACAACGTGCCCGATGGCGTGCATCGTGCAACTCAGCTGCATTTCCTGCCCGTTGCGCTTGGCGGCTACTTTGTTTACCGAAATGACGGCGTCTACATGAAGTATTTGATGCCCGCGCTTTGCCTTGTGGGTTTTGCCGTCTTTTCAAATACGTCCATCGGCATTCACGATCCGGCGCTGGTCATCCCCGGACGTGTTGCCGCTATCGCCGCCTGGACCAATACGATTACCGCTGTCGCTGAACTGACCTTCATCGTTCTCATCATGAACGCCGATCTCTCCGCGCGCCATATGATGGATATAGAGATGCGCAAGGCGATCGCCAACGGCGATTTCGCGCTTCACTATCAGCCGCAGATCAACGAACAGGGCCTCGTTGCCGGTGCCGAAGCGCTGATTCGTTGGCGCCATGCCAAGCTGGGCAACATCCCGCCCGCCAATTTTATTACGCTGGCGGAGGAGACCGGGCTAATCGTGCCGATCGGCAACTGGGTGCTCAGGGCGGCCTGTGCGCAGCTCGCGCGTTGGCAGGCGGTGCCCGAGACGCGGCATCTGACGATGTCCGTCAATGTCAGTGTTTCGCAGTTCCGCCAACCGGATTTCGTGCAGAGCGTGACGGAAATTGTCCGCCTCAGCGGCATCACGCCCTCCCGGCTCAAGCTCGAACTGACGGAAAGCATGTTTGTCGACAACATCGAGGCGACGACCGAGAAGATGAACGCGCTGAGGGCCATCGGCATCATCTGGTCGCTCGATGATTTCGGCACCGGCTATTCTTCGCTCAGCGTGCTGCACCGTTTCCCGCTCGGACAGATCAAGATCGACAAGGCCTTCGTCCACGACATGCTGACGAACACGTCGAACATGGTGGTCACCGAAGCGATTATCGATCTTGCCGAGAAACTCGATCTGCAGGTGATCGCAGAAGGCGTCGAAACTCATGCGCAGCTCCATCGTCTGCGCGAGGCCGGCTGCAAGCTCTACCAGGGCTATCTGTTCAGCCCGCCGGTGGACATCGAGACATTCGCCACCCTCGTGGCCTCCGGATCGAGTGGAAAAGAGCCATCCTCAACCGGCCGCTACGTGGCGTCACTGGCGAGCGATCTTGATCGCGTCGCCATGTCCCGCCCTAATTTTTCGTGATCGCACAGAACCGGTCGATTTTTGGGTTATGGCTGCAGCCAAGGTCTCAGGCACCGCCCGGCGCACCGGAAGCGCTCCCATACTTAGCCCTCCGTCACCGTCACGCGGACCTTGTGCCTTTCGAGGAGCGGGCCGAGCCGTTCGATATTCTGGATGCGGAACGCTTCCGTACTGGAAAGCGGCGACCAGTACATGTGCGAGGTCAGACCGGCGCGAACCTGCCTTGGCGTGATGCCGAAATAGTGCCGAAAGGCCCGCCCGGCGGAGGTGTGATCCAGCAATCCCCTGCGCTGCATGATCGTGCCGATCTTCTCGTCATCCAGAGACCGATCGACCAGATCGTGAAGTACTGTCTCCAGCCGTCGCTCCAGGATATATTTCATGATGCCGCCGCGCTTTTCGAACATGCGATAGAGCGTGGGGCGGGTGATGTGAAACTTGCGCATGATGGCTGCAGGTTCGAGCGCCGGGTCGCCGAGCGAGGCGTCGATCCAGCGGCAGATGGCGCCAAACTGGTTCCGGCGCAAATGGGCGCGGGTCATCGACCTTCGGGTGGCGCTGGCGCCGATCACGCCTGCCAGCATGGCGCAGAGCGATTGCGCTTCCTGATGCGCCTCCTGCGGGGTGAGGCCGGGGAGCCGCTGCCACAGGTCTTCCAGGTGCATGGTGAGCGCGACATTCGCTTCGCCTTCGGATTCCAGCACGAGGCCATGGATATCGTGCGGTTCGGCGACCAGTGGCAGCAGAAAATCCGGCGGGATGGCCAGCGCCAGATTGTCCACAGCGTCGGCCTCAATCGTGCCGGGACGCGCCAGGTCGAAGAACGCGAGCGTGCCGGCAGGAACCCTGACGCGGTTTTCCTCCCAGGTCATGTGGAAGTCGCCGGTCCTGTAAAACTGGACGATGATATGGTCCGCCCGTGAGAGCGCCACCAGCGCTGCAGAGCGGCGCAGGATGCTGGCCGAGGATGTGGTGGCGCTGATCTGCAGGGGCCCCAGATCATACACCATCACGCTCATGTGGAAGTTCTCGGCAATCTCCGGGCTTGGTGCATCGAGATCGAACATCTGATGCACGATCTTGCGCGCCGCCCCGAGCGGCTCGGTCACGCCCGGCGCTATGTCGATCCGGACGAAGGGCAGGCGCTGCGGCGTCTCACCGCTGGTCATGTCTGCTGGCATGGGGGTGACGTGTCTCGGGTCCGCTTGGATTGCGCAATACCTCCGCCTGGGTTGCCCGGTTCACACCAGCGCCTCACCTGTGAACCGTTTTTCGACTTGGCGTCTCAAAATACATGTCCGGTGCTGCGAGATGTTGCGCGCCAATCTGGAGTTAATTATCCGTAAATCATATTACGAGAAATCTTCAAGGTTCTATATTTGCCTCTGGCACAATTCCTATAGCTGGCAATTTAGCGGCGGTCGGGCCTGCCCGGCCGCCGTCCTGCGATTTGGGAGGTGCCGCCTCCGGTTCGCTCTCAAATGTAGACCACGCTCAGCGGATCGCGCCCGCTCTGCGCGCACCAGCCATCCATGACAGTCGCCGCAACGGCGGGATTCAGCCCGGCATAGAGGGTTGCCGGTGTTTCGTGAGCGGGCCGTCCCAGCACGTCGTCAGGGTTGCGTACCGGAATGCCGAGAAGCGTCGTCCCCTGCAAGAACGGGTTGCGATCGAGGAAATGCAGGACCCTCTGGCGGTCCCTCACCAGCATGGCAATGAAAGCACCGTAAAAACCGGCGCCATAGATTTCCACATCCGCGCCGGGATGGGCTTCGGCATGGGCGATGATGCGCGCGCGCGAGGATCGCCAGTCCGCGGCAATGGCCCGGATATCGCCACATCCGGTCGGGGAAGCATTCCCCTGTCCCTTGACGAAAATCGCCACGTAAGCACCGCGATAATCCGCGTCACTGAGGCTTTCCAGCGTCAATCCTGCATCGCTTGCCGCGCGAGAAAGAGAAGCGGGTGTGAAGTGGTTGACATGGTCGACGACCAGAAGATCGCCGGGATTTCCGAAGACATTGGGGACACTGACGAAGGCTTTGCCATCGGGTGCAAGCACGCGGGCGATTTCGGAGAACACGGCTTGCGGATCCGTGGCGTGCTCCAGAACGAAATGCGCCATTACCCTGTCGAAGCGGCCCGACCATTCGGCCGGCACGCGATACATGGCCTGGTCTCCCGGCGCGACCCACCGATCCCAATGCGCCTTGTAGCTGGATGAAATGTCGAAGACTGCGGGTGTGATCCCGGGGATGTCTTGCATAATCCGTTCGAGCGTCGCGGCCTTACCGCAACCATAGTCGAGCACGGCCATGCCACTGCCGATGCCGAGAAGGCGTGAGGCCAGTTCCGCCTGGAATTGTGTTCGATAGATCGGCTGGCCGTCTACAACCGCATAGAGCTGGTCGTGGTCGCCGCTGTCGAGGGAAATCCGGTAGCTCTGATCATAGAAGGACGCGACCTCGGTGAAATCGGGCTTCTGAACGTGTCCGCATGAGGGGCAGACATAAGCCGTCGTCGGCGCGTCGAGAATGGCCGTCGTCGAGACAATGGAGGGGCTCGGAAAATCGAGGAGCGGAGATCCGCAATCGGTCTGGCAGAGACGGCAAAGCATCACTCCGTCCCTTCACGGCCCATGTAATCCGCGCGGGCGATCTCAAAAAGTTCGGCAGTGGGTGCAGCGGTGCGTTGCCAGCCTGTCTTGACCGCCGTCGTGTTGTTGTAATTGAAAAGTCGGAACTGCACGGACCAGCGCGCCCTGTCCGAAACATTGTAGCCGGACTGGTGCAAGGTCAGGTAATCCATGACCAGCAGATCGCCGGGTTCGGTCAGCGGCGCGATGATATCATATTTGCCCACCAGTGCTTCCTCATCCGGCAGGCGCATGGAATAGGCCCCGGTGCGCCCGACACCGCCGCTGTCTTCGACGGTTGCGATTGGCCCCTCGCGGTGAGATCGCGGCGCGACCTGCACAGGCCCCATGTCGTCATGGATGGGCACGAGCGGTGTCCAGAACACCACGCCGTCGAGGCTGCGTTGCTGGGCCGGGAACTCCTGGTGCCAATAGGCCCGGAACTTCTCTTCGTGCGGAAAATCGAGGCGGATGCCGTAACCGTCATAGGCAACCCCCGGCAGCAGGCCATCGCGCAAGGTGGCAAGAAGCTCTTCGTTGCGGCGCTTGTAGACTAACCGCCCCAGCGCAGGAATGTGTTTGACGGCGTCATAGACCAGCGCACCAAGGCGCCGGTCATGTGTGGCGAGCGCCATCAGCCCGACGGTGGATGCCTCTTCCCACGTCGCATGAGGGGCGGCGACCCCATGTTGGGTCGCCACATGGGCAATGATCTGGCGCGCAGCTTCCTGGATGGGCGCGATATCCTCGGCCACATCATAAAATCCCTTGAGGAGGATGTAGCCGTTTTCTTCAAATTCGCGGGCGGCGTTTGTCATTGGGGCGCTATTCCTTTCATCGGAAGATAATCGGCCCAGGGGACGAGGCGGGCGCCAAGATGGCGCACGCCCTCGCTACCCCTGCTGGCCAGCAGGTCCAGACCGGTTACAAATGGTGTAAAACTGCCGTGCCCTTGCGGCCAGGGCGTGAAATCGTAGTCGGCATAGACAACAGCAATGCCGGCAGCATCAAAAGCTTCGTGAAGAATGTAGCGCGCACCACCAGCGGCGCTGAGATAGCGTGTGCCGCCTGCAGCCCTGACAAGATCGAGAACGCGCTGCCAGGAGCGGTCCTGAACCCCCATGTCGCTCGCGCGGCGGCGGGGAGGCAGGGGAAGATCCAGCGCCTCGAGAAGCAATTCCGCACTCCGGATCAATGTTTCGTTCAACGGCAAGGCTGGTCCGGTTGTGGCATCGAAGACGTCGAGGGCCCTTTGCGCAAAGGGGTATTTTGCAAGGCTCTGGGTCAGCATGGCGCGATGCGACGAGATCCAGCCATCTCCTGCGGCTCGGAGATCCGCAATCTTCTGCCCCGTGCCCTTTCCCTCCAGCGGGACGGTCATCCAGGGCGTGCCCGAGGGCAGTTTCACCTGAACCCGGTTTGTGAAGGAACCTTTGGAAAATTGCACGTCATCGAGCCAGATCAGCACGTCGGCGTGTCTCATCAAATCGAGAAATCCAGCCCAGGGGAAATACATGGGCTGGGAGATCACAACCGTCGTCATGGCAACATGCGCTCCATGATGTTCACGTCTCGCCAATGGCCGGACAGATCAAGGTAGTGGCGCGCGAGCGTGCCGACGGTTGAAAAGCCAAGACGCGTATAGAGCCTGATTGCGCGGGAGTTGTCGGCACGCACTTCACAAAGCAGCTTGCGGAGCTGCAACTCGTCACAGGCGAAGGCCGTGAGCAGTTTCATGGCCTCTGCTCCAAGCCCCTTACCCTGGGCTTCCCGAGCCAACGCAATCGCGAACCAGGCAAAATGTCCCCTGCCATGCTGGCCCGTGATCTGCACGTAGCCAATGGCGTGATCCTGATCGTCGGCAATGATCCGCACAATGCGACTGGCGTCCGTCTGCCTCGCCAAAACCCACGCTTCCGCTGCATCGCGGCCTATCGGCTTTTTGTCGGGGTAGCTCATGAGCGCATCAAGCATCAGCGCGTCCTGCCGGATGGAGCAAAGAACGTCCTTGTCGGCTTCGCGGATCTGAC
The DNA here is from genome assembly GCA_035565055.1 of Ensifer sp. Lineage (GTDB taxonomy): Bacteria > Pseudomonadota > Alphaproteobacteria > Rhizobiales > Rhizobiaceae > Ensifer_A. Next base: position 15,068 of record DATMTA010000005.1, on the reverse strand, counting down.
GCAGATGCAACGCCCCGTTCATTTGATACAGCGGTAATAACCCGCGGGCGAAGACGACATGACCAGTTTGCCGTTGAGAACCTTGTCGAGCTCGAAGCGATCCGTCTCCGTCACATATTGGCGTATCGCGCTGAGCGGCTCATTGCCCTTCAGCCAGACATGCGAGCGTTCCCGCGGCGTCTGATCCTCCGAGAGGAAACCCAGAAGCGTGTCCGCGACCACGAGGTAGCAGCCCTCCGTCACGAGCGGACCATAGGTGCGCAATTCATTCAGCACGTGTTCGAACGAATGATCGCTGTCGAGAATGACCATGACCCGATCGCCGGGATTGATATGGGATCGCACCTTCTCGAGCGTCTCGGCCGAAGTGGAACTGCCTTCGATCAGCTCCACATGTTTGCTCATCGGGTGTCTCTCGATACTGTCCCGGTTGTGCGCGCGGATATCGATGTCGACGCCGATCACCTTCCGGCCGCCGGTGAGCTGAAGCAGCGACGCCAGCATCAGAACGGAGCCGCCGCGCGCGACGCCCGTCTCGACAATCACGTCGGGCTTGCTGTTCCAGATCACCTCTTGCGTGGCCATGATGTCGGCGGGCAACTGGATCACCGGCACGCCCATCCACGTCCAAAGATAGGAATAGTTGTAGCGGTCAAGATCCACCAGCACTTCAACCGCGCGGTCAAAGGCGGCGCCATCTTCTCCCAGCGCCAGAGACTTGGCGCGGCGCATGTCTTCGAACTCCTGTCGATCGTCTTTCATTGTTCAGTCAGTCTTTCACGAAGGACAGCAAGGTGGATACGACACGATCCAAATCAGTCTCGGTCATATCATAAAAACTCGGAAGATTGATAGCGCGAGAGGCAATGTCGCGGGCCCGTGTATTCGATTGAACGGGGGAAAACATCGGCTGATCGGACAGCGGGTAGAAAAAGACCCGCGCATCGATTTGACGGGACTTGAAGGCTGCGAGAAGCGCCTCACGCGTCACCCCGGTCTCCGGTGCAAACACGGCTGTGGGCATCCATGCGCCGTTGACGCCATCGACCGGCTCGGTATTGAGGCTGATCTGCTGCACTGCGGACAGTCGCTGCCTGTAGCCGGCAAGAATTTCCCGTTTGCGCGAGACCAGTTCTTCGACGCGTTCCAACTGCGCGCAGCCGAGCGCCGCGTCGAGGTTGGACATGCGGTATTTGAAGCCGATCTCGTCGGCCCAGAACTGCTTCGTCTGCGCCGGATGCCGGCCATGGTTGTTGAGTGCCCTGACACGTTCATAAAGCGCGTCGTCATTGGTGGCGAACATGCCACCTTCGCCGGTGGTGATTGTCTTCGTGCCATGAAAGGAGAAGACCCCGAACTTTCCCATGGAGCCGGCGCGCGCGTCTTTCCAGACGGATCCGGTGGCCTCGGCGGCATCTTCGATCAGCGTAATGCCGCGGTCCGACGCAAGTTTTCGCAGGCGGTCCATGTCGCACAGATTGCCGTAAAGATGCACCGCCAGGATCGCCTTTGTACGCGATGTGATGGCGGCTTCCACTTGCGCGGGGTCGAGGCACCAGCTGTCTTCGAGGATGTCGACGAAAACGGGCGTGGCTCCGAGATGCACGACGGGAGCAACGGAGGCGATCCAGTTGGTGTCCGCCAGGATCACCTCGTCGCCCGGCCCGATCCCCAAGGCGTGGAGGCCCATATGCAGGGCGCCGGTGCAGCTGGAGGTGGCGACCGCATGTTTCACCCCAAGCCATTTGGCGAATTCGGCCTCCAGGCGGTTGATGTAATCATAACAGCGCGGTCCCCAGCCAGTGCGGATCGCATCGTTCACATAGGCAATTTCCAGATCCGTGATCGAGGGCTTCACGTAGGGGATTGGATATTGTTGGCCATCGGGCCGGTGCTCTGTCATGCTCCTGGATCCGTATTGCTCTTCATGTCTGGCCCAATTGCCGTGATCTGCTTGCTCCATCGGGCCATCCCGCTCTGCAGAATTTCGAGCCGACTCGCAAGAATACCTCTTGGCCAGAATCCCGCTGATCTGAACTTTATATTTTGAGGTCGTCCCTGGTTTATTGCGACAGGTCAACGCGGAACCTACCTGTCAGGGTAGCGGCAAGGCCTCGCGCCCATTTCTCCCAAACGCAAGAATCGTTGCATCTTACAGGAAGCGGGGCGCTGCTTCCTATATGGTGTCCCAACGTTTTTTGATCCGTCGACTACTCTCTAAGTATTTGATTTGTTGGCGCACCCGACAGGATTCGAACCTGTGACCTTTGGAATCGGAATCCAACACTCTATCCAGCTGAGCTACGGGTGCTTGCCTACGGCTTTCGCCGATCCGATGCGGCTTCTTAGCGTGTTCGCGCGGGCGCTTCAACTCGAAATGCGTTTGCGCCCACGGGTTTCTTGGCTGCCTCGAACTTCGTGAGGGCAGGGGAGGCTGTTGCCGTCAGGAGAAGTTGGGCTTGCGCTTTTCGAGGAAAGCCTTCAGTCCTTCGCGGGCGTCGGGGCCGGTCTGGGTCATGGCCGCCGTCAGGCTCTCGACATAGAGGCCGTCGGCGCGGCTCATGTCGTTGATGCGGGCGATGCCCTGGATGACCATCTGGTTGATGAGCGTCGAGTTGGTCGCGATGTTTTCGGCGAGTTCCTTCGCCTTGGCAAGCGCTTCGCCTTCGCCGACGAGATAGTGGGCGAGGCCAATGCGCTGGCCTTCCTCGCCGGAATAGATGCGGCCCGTCAGCATCATTTCGGTCATGCGGTCGGGACCGACGATGCGGGAGATGCGCGCGGTCGCGCCGCCGCCGACATAGATGCCGCGCTTGCCCTCCGGCAGCTGGAACTTGACCGAAGGTTCGGCAATGCGGACATGGGTGGCGGCGGCGATTTCGAGGCCGCCGCCCATGACGGCGCCCTGCATGGCCGAGACGATCGGCAGACCGCCGAACTGCATCATTTCCATGACTTCATGCCAGCTGCGCGAATGGCGGAACACGTCGACCGAGTTGCGCTCGACCGCTTCCGAGAGGTCGAGACCGGCAGAATAATGCCCGCCTTCGCCGCTCATGATCACGCAGCGCACGCCCTGCGGCGGCGCGGAGAAGAAGGCACGCAGTTCGTTGAGTGTGCGGTCGTTGATGGCGTTGCGCTTTTCGGGGCGGCAGAAGGTGAGATAGGCGAGATTGCCTTCGATGCTCACACGGATATTCTGTTTCTGGTCGGTCATCGGTCTCGTCCTCCCCCATGCGCGATCGGCATTTAGCCGTTGTGTTCCAAAGTAGTTATATAGTATAACTGTGGGGGAGGTTGAGCAAGGCGCGCTGTGGCGATTTTTTGCAATTGCCGCAAAATTCTGTAGTCTTTGCCAAAAGTTCGCGATGGGGAGGCGAATCATTATCAACTATTCAGTCTTGAGCGAAGCGGTCGGCTATCGGCTGCGTCGCGCACAGCTCGCAGTCTTCCAGGATTTCGGTGAATCCTTTGCGGCCGAAGGCCTGCGTCCTGCCGACTTTTCCGTCGTCCTTATCATCAAGCACAATCCGGGCCTCAAGCAGAGCGAGGTGGCGGAAGCGCTGGGCATCCAACGCGCCAACTTCGTCGCGATCGTTGACGGGCTGGAGGCGCGCGATCTGGTCGAGCGGCGCAAGTCCGAGACCGACCGCCGCGTCCAGGCGCTTTACCTCACGCCGCTCGGCGAGCAGTTCGCCGAGAACATGCTGACGACATGGCAGGCGCATGAGGATCGCATGGTCGAGAAACTCGGCGGCCCGGACGCGCGCGACGAACTGATCCGGCTGGTGAATCGCCTGGCGGAGTGAGGCCCCCGCCTATTTCGGTTGCATCCGCAGCGCGCCGTCGAGGCGTACGGTTTCGCCGTTGAGGTAGCTCATCTCGATCATCGAGGCAGCGAGCTTGGCGAAGTCTTCCGCCGAGCCGAGGCGCGAGGGGAAGGGAATGGAGGCGCCGAGGCTTGCCTGGATCTCGTCCGGCAGTTCGTTCATCAGCGGGGTCTTGAAGAGACCCGGCGCGATCGTGTTGACGCGGATGCCGATCTTGGAAAATTCGCGCGCGGCCGGCAGCGTCATCGCCACGATGCCGCCCTTGGATGCGGCATAAGCGGCCTGGCCGATCTGGCCTTCGAAGGCGGCGACGGAGGCGGTGGAGATGATCACCCCGCGCTCGCCGTCGTTGAGCGGCTCCAGCGCCTGCATACGGTGGGCGGCGAGGCGCATCATGTTGAACGTGCCGATGAGGTTGACCCGGATCACGCGCTCGAAGGCGGTGAGCGAGTGCGGGCCGTCGCGGCCGACGATGCGGCTCGCCGTGCCGATGCCGGCGCAGTTGACGAGGACGCGGGCGGTGCCGTTCTTCGCTTCCAGCGCGTCAAGGGCGGCGATGGCGCTTGCCTCGTCCGAGACGTCGCAGCGGGCGAAGGTCGCGCCGATGTCTTTTGCCAAGGCTTCGCCGAGGTCCGCGTTCAGGTCGAGAATGCCGACCTTGGCGCCTTTGGAAGCCAGAAGCTTTGCGACGCCTGCGCCAAGGCCCGAGGCGCCGCCGGTGATGGCAACTGCAATACCATTAACGTCCATCGTTCTTCTCCTCAGGCCTTGCGATTGGCGACCAGCACATGCGCCGGGATCTCGGCGGCATAGAGTGCTTCGCAATGTGCGACGCGTGCCGCCATGACGGCGCGCTGGTTCAACGAGCCCTTGTCGGTGATCTCGTTCGCGTCCGGCGAGGGCGGCGTTTCCAGGATGATGGCGCGGGCCACCATGGTGGAAGAGCCCGTCGAGTGGCGAGCAAGATCGTTGAGGCCGGCCTGGATGCGGGCAACGAGGGCCGGGTGCCTGGCAATCGCGGCTGTGTCCTCGACGTTCGCCAACTCCGGGAATTCGCGTCGGCAGGCGTCGTAATCAAGGAAGAGCAGGCCGCCGATATGCGGCAGATCGAGGCCGGTCAGCACGAGGTCGCGCACCAGCGGAGCGAGCCCGCGGATGGTGGCGCCACGGACGCTTGCCATGTTGACCCAGGTACCGGTGTCGAGCTTGAAGTCTTCCGTCACGCGGCCGTCGAAGAGCAGGCCCTTCGTGATGTCGTTCGGGTCGTGATAACGCAGGGCGTCCTGCATCAGGTAATAGCCTTCGTCGTCGAATGCCTCCGCCGTCTTGTCAGCCTGGCGCCAGTAGCCGGGCGTGATGGAAGCACCCTTGACGCGGACTTCCATCTTCTCGCCGTTCGGCACCAGCTTCATTTCCGAGCCTGCAGCCGGCAGGCCGATTTCGCCGGGGCGGGCGACGGGCCAGACCGTGGTCGAGAGGAACGGGCCTGTCTCGGTCGAGCCATAGCCGGTGATGATCATGATCTTTTCGCCGACGGTTTCCATCGCGAGATCTTCCAGCGCCTTGAAGACGTGGTCCGCAAGGCTTGCACCGGCATATTGCAGAACCTTGACGCGCGAGAAGAAGCGCTTGCGCAGCGTCTCGTTGGAACGCAGGTGCTCCACCAGCATTTCATAGCCCTTGGGCACGTTGAAATAGAGGGTCGGGGCGATGTCGAGCAGGTTGTGTACCGTCTTGTGGATGCCAATCGGCGTCGGTGCGCCGTCGTCGATATAGAGCGAGCCGCCATTGAAGAGGGCGATGCCGAAATTATGGTTGCCGCCGGCCGTGTGGTTCCAGGGCAGCCAGTCGACGAGAACCGGCGGCTCGTCCTTGAGGAAGGCGAGCGTATCGCGGATCATGATCTGGTTGGCCGAGATCATCCCTTGCGTGTTTATCACCGCCTTCGGCTTACCCGTGGAGCCCGAGGTGAAGAGGAACTTGGCGATCGTTTCCGGGCCGAGATTGGAGATGGCGATGTCGACAGCTTCCGTTGCCGGCTGCGTCAGGATCTCGTTGAGATTATGTGCATTGGGAACCGTCGAGAGGTCGCCTGTGCCGAAGACCGGGATGCTTTCGAGCACGACCGCGCGAATGGCGTCCTCATAGAGTTCGACATGTTCGGCGAATACCATTCCGGGCGTGATCAGGTCGAAGACGTGATGCAGCTTGTCGAAGTCCTTCGACTTGGTCGAATAGGCCGGTGCGATGGGTGCATAAGGCACGCCGGCGCTCATGCAGCCGAGCGCCACGAGGCCATGGTTCACCGAGTTGCCGGAGAGGATCACGACCGGGCGATCGGCGGAGAGTTTGTGGTCGATGAGATATTGCGCGATCGAGCGGCTGAGATCGCGGGCTTCGCGATAGGTCACGCGACGCCATTCGCCGTTCGGCAGACGATCGGCGAGGAAAAGACGATCCGGCGCGTGTTCGGCCCAATATTCCAGCATGGCAATCGTGGAGACGGGAACATCACCGATCGGCGCGACGGGACGAATGTATGTAACGCCGTCCTTGCCTGTCGTAACAGAGACGTCGAGTGTGCCGAAATTGACGGGGCGAATGCCCGGCATGGATATCACTGGCATGTGTTCCTCCCAAAACTAGTTATTATGTATAACAATATTTTTGAGGAATGCAAGGTGGGGTGAGTGCAGTACTCCTGCATTTCAGAGGCTGCACCGGCATCGGGTGGTCGCTCGGCGGCGCGACCGTGCTCCGGCGCAGGGGGAGGGGCAACATGCTTGTGCCCGGTACCGGCTTGTAATATGGCGGGTGGCTGTTTCAGGCAGCGAATTCACTCCCGGGAGGTCATGCCGACATGAGAAAGCCGATCCTCAATATCGAGCCGGAACATCCGATCTACCGCCCGCTCTGGGTGCGACTCCTGATCGTTGGCCTTCTTGCCGGCTGGTCCGTGCTGGAGCTGACGAAGGGGTCGCCCTTTTGGGGGACGATCGCCGGGGGCGTCGGGCTGTTTGCCGCCTACGAACTTCTGTGGCGCTATCCCGAACACCGCGCGAATGCGGACGCCAAGGCCGCCGCGAATGCCGAGGCCGCTGCCGCGCGGGCCAGGGAGCGCAACGAAGAAGACGCCTAGCGCCCGCTTCCAGGCAGGCGCTTCAGCGCCTCGTCAATCAGCAGATTGGCGATTTTCATGCGCAGCGTCGCCTGCTCGCGCCATTCCTCGCCGACCATGTCGGGATGATTCTGGCGAGCAAAGGAACGGCGCAGGCTCTGCAGCGCTTCGGCTGATCGGGCTTCGGAGAGCTTCAGATCCTCGGCCACGTCCTGCGGTGTGAGGCGTGAGAAGGTTCGTGCCTCCAGCCGTTCGAACATTGGCTCCGCCTGCGGTTCCCCGCTGCCGCGCTGCCTGTCATCGAAATCGAAATAGGCGTCGTGCAACCGGCTGTCACCGCCGGGCAACGGGATGCCGACCGAGGCACTGACAAAACCGGCGTTCAGGCCGCGAATGCCGAGGCTCGCGGGCGCAGCGCCCTGATCTTCAATGTCGTCGTCACGCTCCTCGGCAAGGCGGTCGAGCACGGCGTCGAAGAGGCTTTGTCCGAGGATCATGGGTCTGTCCGCTGATTTGCACAGGCGAATCATAACAGCCCTTCTGCGCTGCCGAAACCCTCGTTCAACCGACCGTCAGGAGCCCGAAGGAGGTGACGATCGCTTCGTGCTGGTCACGCGTAACGGAAAGGGCGCGGAAGGAGGCCATGGACTGGAAGTCCAGCTCGTCGAAATTCGCGTGGGAGAGGTTCGCATAATCGAGCACCGCGCCGGCAAAGTCGATATTGGCGAGGCTGGAGCCGCGGAAGCTGGCGCTGTTCAGCTTGGCGCCGGCAAAAGACGCGTCGCGCAGGTCGCAGCTTTCGAAAATGCTGTCCTGCAGGTCGCCCGGCGCGAATTCGGCATATTGCATCTTGCAGCGGATGAAGCGCAGGCCGCCGGGGATCACCTGGCTGCGGACCTTCCGCTGTGCCTCGATATCCACCTTCAGGCCTGGGGCGGCGCAATCGGTGAAGCAGAGCATGTAGCCCTGGCAGCCGACGAACTTGTTAAGCGAGAGGTTGGCCTTTTCGACCTCGGCCTTGGAGAGGTCGCAGTAGCGCCATTCGCTGCCGGTATCGCCTTCAGCGAAGACGCAATCCTTGAACGTGGCTTCCTTGAAGCTGCAGTGGTCGAAACTGCATTGGATGAACTTCGCCGCTCGGAAACTCGCATAGTCGAAATTGCAATGGACGAAGCGGCAGGCGCGGAATTCCACCTCGCTGATGTGAAATTCCTGAAGGTCATCGCCGTCGAAGCGCTCCCCCTCGACGGGTGTTGCCGCATTGATGGCCAGTTCCAGCGTCCGCATCCCTTTGCCTCCCAGTTCCGGGGAAGTCTATCGGCACCGAACAAGATTCGTCCATGTCATATTGCCGTCAAATAGCTGCGGTAAAACCGTTTCTGTCAGCGAGAGGCAAGCCACGGATGAACTGGCGCCGCGCGGACAATGAGGAAGGTCAAGCATTGCTTGGCCTTTTTTCGTTTTCAGTTGTGCCTAAACCTTCAGCTCTGGCTCTGACTTTGCGCCTGGCTCGGGCCTTCCACCATCACCGCGACCTTCATCGTTTCTGCAGAGACACCATGGATCATGCCTGAGATGGGGCAGGCGTCCTTGTAGTCGAGGCCGCAGGCCACGCGGACATAGTCCTCGTTCGGGCAGATGTCGTTGGCGGCGTCGAAGCCGACCCAGCCGAGGCCATCGACATGGGCTTCCGCCCAGGCGTGGCTTGCCGTCTGCGCCGTGTTGCCGGTCATGTGCAGGTAACCCGAGACGTAGCGGGCTGGAAAGCCCATCTGCCGGGCTGCGGCAATGAAAACATGGGCGTGGTCCTGGCAGACGCCGGTCTTCAACTCCATAGCCTGCTCGGCTGTCGTCGCCGCATCCGTGGTGCCGGCTGTGTAGACGATGCGTGCCTTGATGCGGCTCATCAGCTGGTGCAGCTTCGGCAGGTCTTCGGCCGCATCGAGCGACTTGACCATTTCGCGGATGAGCTTGCCGGGCTTTGTCAGCGGCGTGTCGCGGCGATAGAGCCAGAGCGGAGCGTAGGCCGTGTGGGGTCCCAGAACGCCGGCCTTGTCGATGGTCTCGACCTCGCCTTCGGCGACGATGCGGATCGAATGCTGCTCGCCGTTCAGGGAAACCAGCTCGGTGAAGTTCTGATACTGGTCGTCATAGCCGACTTCGAGCTTGGCGCCTTCCACGGAGGTCTTCCAGGAAATGACCTTCTGCGTCGGGCCGGATTTGGGTGTCAGGCGCAGTCGCTGCAGCGAATACTGCACCGGGTCGTCGTAAGTATATTCGGTCGTGTGGCTGATCTTCAGTCGCATGTTGCGGTCGCTCACATCTCAATAAAACCGGTAGCCTTCGGAAATCTGCATTCCGAGCCGGTTGTTGTGGCCGATGAAGTCCTCGAGAAATTCGTGCAGACCCTGATCCATCACGTCCTTGATCGAGCCCTTTTCGAGCAGTTTCAGCGTTGCATCCGCCGTGTCATGGGCGTCGAGGCGCTGTTTGTACTCTCGTTCCAGATAGGACAGATTGCTGACGATCTTGTCGTAGCAATAGTGCAGCGAACGCGGCATCTGGCCGTTGAGGATCAGGAAGTCTGCAATGTTCGCGGGGTTGTAAACCGCGTCATAGACCCAGCCATAGGCGCGATGCGCCGAAACCGAGCGGAGAATCGATTCCCACTGAATGTTGTCGAGCGAGGAGCCGACATGGGAGACCGACGGCAGGAGCACGTAATATTTGACGTCGAGAATGCGTGACGTGTTGTCGGCACGCTCTATGAAGGTGCCGATGCGCGAGAAATTGTAGATCTCGTTGCGCAGCATCGTGCCGTGGAATGCCCCGCGTACCAGACCGGCGCGGCGCTTGATCGTCTCGATGACGCTCGGCATGTCCTGCGGACGCACCTTGCGGGCGAGCAGCTGCTTCAGGTCGATCCAGAACTCGTTCGTCGCTTCCCAGGTCTCTCGGGTGAGCGCGGTGCGCACCATGCGGGCGTTGCTGCGCGCCGCCTCGATGCAGGACATGACGCTCGAGGGGTTGTTGCGGCTTCTGAGCATGAAATCGATGGCGTCGCTATCCGTGACGGCCTCGTATTCCTCCAGGAATGCCTGCTGCATCCCAGCGCTCTGCAACACGCCGTCCCAGTCGCCGTCGGTGGCGCCGGAGCGGGTGAGGGCCATGCGAAGCCCGGCGTCGATGAGGCGCGCGATGTTTTCGGCGCGCTCGATGTAACGGAACATCCAGTAGAGTCCGTTTGCAGTCCGTCCGAGCATTCTCTCAGTCCTCCAGAACCCAGGTGTCCTTGGTGCCGCCGCCCTGGCTGGAATTGACGACCAGCGAGCCTTCCTTCAGCGCCACGCGGGTGAGGCCTCCGGGGATGATCTTGACGGTCTTCGAAACTAGGACATAGGGGCGAAGATCGACGTGGCGGGGGGCCACACCGTTCTTCACGAGGATCGGCACTGTCGAAAGCGACAGGGTGGGTTGTGCGATGTAATTGGCGGGCTTTGCCTTCAGCTTTTCGGCAAAGTCCAGCCGTTCCTTCTTGGTGGCGGTCGGGCCGACAAGCATACCGTAGCCGCCCGAGCCGTGAACTTCCTTCACCACCAGTTCGTCGATATGCTCGAGCACGTATTTCAGGCTGCTCTCTTCCGAACAGCGCCAGGTGGGCACGTTTTCGAGCATGGCCTTGCGGCCGGTGTAGAACTCGACGATTTCCGGCATGTAGGAATAGATCGCCTTGTCGTCGCAAATCCCGGTGCCCGGCGCATTGGCGATGGTGATGTTGCCGGCGCGGTAAACATCCATGATGCCGGGGATGCCGAGCGCGCTGTCCGGACGGAAGGTCAACGGGTCGAGGAAGTCGTCATCGACGCGGCGGTAGAGCACGTCGATCGCCTGGTAGCCCAGCGTCGTGCGCATGCAGACCTTGCCGTCGATGACGCGCAGGTCCGAGCCCTCCACGAGTTCGACGCCCATCTGGTCGGCGAGGAACGAATGCTCATAGTAAGCCGAGTTGTAGATGCCGGGCGTCAGGACGGCGACGCGCGGCTTGCCCTTGCAGCCGGGAGGCGCGAGTTCCTGAAGACTCTGCCGAAGCTGGTAAGGATAGTCTTCGACCGGGCGAACCTTGTTGGCGTAGAAGAGTTCCGGGAACATCTGCATCATCGTTTCCCGGTTCTCCAGCATATAGGAGACGCCGGAGGGCGTGCGGGCGTTGTCTTCCAGAACGTAGAATTGGTCTTCGCCGGTGCGCACGATGTCGGTGCCGACGATATGGGTATACACACCGCCCGGCGGGCGCATCCCGATCATCTCGGGCAGGAAGGTGGGGTTCTTCTCGATCAGGGCGCGCGGAACGCGGCCGGCCTTGATGATTTCCTGCTTGTGGTAGATGTCGTCGAGAAAGGCGTTGAGCGCGATAACGCGCTGTTCGATGCCCTGCGCCAGCTTGCGCCACTCTCGACCGGAAATGATGCGGGGGATGATGTCGAAGGGGATGAGTTTTTCCGACTGGTCCTCGTGACCATAGACGTTGAAGGTGATGCCCGTCTTTCGGAAGATGTTTTCTGCGTCGCGCGATTTTGCAATCAGGTTTGCCGGATCCTGCGCCGCATACCATTCATGATAGGAGCGGTATGGCGGTCTTGGATCTGCGCCTGCATTCAACATTTCATCAAATGCCAATGCCGTGTTCCCCCGTTTTTTGTTCATATGAATACAACAATTCCGATAATGCAAGAACCATGCACAGTTCGGAATGAATAAAGACGATTTGGCATAAATGGCTGATTTTCAAGAAGGTTCCGTGAAGGGTTGCTGCACGTGTCGATATCTTTTGCTTAAAAAACAGTCGCTCGATAACGAGTGCTCCCGAAAGTCCCGGGTGCACTGTTCAAAATTTAGGCAGGTCGTAAAAGTCCGGACTGGACCCTCTCCCTCAATGGGCCTATGAAGCGGCTCGCCGGATGCGCCGGTCCTCCATCGAATTTTGCGGCTCATCATGATCGATCGACTCATCCCCGCTGTCTTCGTGCTGCTCTGGTCCACCGGCTGGATCGTGGCGAAGTTCGGGGCATTCCATGCCAGCCCGCTCCTGTTCCTGGTCATCCGTTTCGCGCTGGCGATCGTGGTGTTTTCCGGTATCTGTCTCGTCAGTGGCGCCAGATGGCTCGAAAGCCGGGGCGCAGTCCTCCACGCCGCTGTCAGCGGCGTCTTTCTGCACGGGATCTATCTCAGCGGCGTCTGGTGGAGCATCGCCCATGGCGTGCCGGCCGGCATTTCGGGCCTCATCTCGGCGCTGCAGCCCCTGATGACCGCGGTCGCGGCACCGTTTCTCGTCGGCGAGAGATTGTCGACGAGGCAGAAGCTCGGCTTGGCGCTCGGTTTCCTCGGCATCATCATCGCCATTGCGCCGAAGCTGCTCGCAACCGACGCCAGCGCCATTCCTCTCATCCCGGTTCTCGTCAATGTCGCCGGTATGGCGGCGGTCACCTATGGCTCCATCTACCAGAAACAGCATCTGCATAGCGGAGATCTCAGAACCATCGCGCTGCTGCAATATGTCGGTGCCTTCGTCGTGCTGACGCCTCTCGCCTTCCTCGTCGAAACGCCGCATTTCGACAATTCGCTTGCCGTGTGGGCGACGATGGCCTGGTCGGTGCTGGCGCTCTCTGCAGGCGCGATCGCGCTGCTTCTCTATCTGCTGCGCAAGGGCCAGGTGTCGCAGGCCGCCTCGCTGAACTATCTCGTGCCGGCAGCGGTGGCGCTTCAGGCCTGGGTGCTCTTCGGCGAGGCGCTGACATTGCCCATGATCCTTGGTGCCGCAGTGGCGGCGGTTGGTGTCTATCTGACGACCCGCCGCAACGTGACGTCGGCATAAAATCCTCGGCGGCAACCTTTCATTAAGCAATTGCTTCCATCGTCTGGGCCGAGCGCAGGGCGCTCCGCACCGCCATTCAAGGCAAAATCCCCGAATGTCCGCTTGAGGAGTTGAAACATGACTCTCCCATCCGGCTTTGGCGTATTTATGCGTCGCAGTCTGATTTCCGCCGCGCTTTTCTTCTCGGCGCTTTTTTCCGCAACCGTCGCCCAGGCCGGCTATGCGCATCTTGTCATGGATGCGAAGACCGGCAAGGTGCTCTCGGCCAACCACGCCGACACGCTGAACTATCCGGCGTCCCTCACCAAAATGATGACGCTCTACATGACCTTCGAGGCGCTGCATCAGGGCAGGCTGACGTGGAATTCCAAGATCACCATGACGAAGCGCGGGGCGCGGGTTGTTCCGCTGAAGCTCGGTGTTCGTGCAGGCGACAAGATCACCGTGCGCGAAGCCGTGCTCGGGATGATCGTGCTGTCGGCCAATGACGCCGCCGAGGCCATGTGCGACCGGCTTGCCGGGCGAAAGACGAGTTGCGGCGCGATGCTGACGCGCAAGGCTCATGCGCTGGGCATGAAACGCACCACTTTCCGCAATGGCTCAGGCCTGCCGGACCGCCGGCAGAGGACGACGGCGCGCGACATGGCGCGGCTGGGAATGGCGCTCAAGCGCGACTATCCGAAGGAATACAAGCTGTTTGCCACGCGGTCCTTCAAGTTTCGCGGGCGGACCATCCACGGTCATAACCGGCTGATGTACCGCTACACGGGCATGGATGGCATCAAGACCGGCTTCACCAATGCCTCCGGCTTCAACATCGTCACCGCCGTCAGCAGGGGAGGCCGGGAACTCGTCGGCGTGGTTATGGGGGGGCGAACAGCTTCCGGCCGCGATCGCCGCATGGCGGCGCTTCTCGACAAGGCCCTGCCGAAGGCATCGAAGGGGCGGAATCCCTTGCTTCCGACACCGGCGCGTGAGGTTGATCCCGTACTGACGGCCAGCCTCGGACCCGTTCCACTGCCCTCGCCGCGCGCCTATCAGCAGATCGAGGATCCGCTCCCGGTAGCGACGAATCCGGGTCGATGGAAGATCCAGATCGCAGCTGTCGATACGCGCGATGCAGCGATGGCCATGTTGATGCGCGCACGGGCCGCCGATCGCGGTGCCCTGGGCCGGGCGATCGCGCAGGCGCTCAAGGTGGAGCGCAACGGCACGGCCTTCTATCGCGCCCGCTTCTCGGGGTTCGACAGCCGGGATGTGGCGCGCAATGCCTGCAAATCGCTGACCGTGCTTGACTTCAAATGCTTCGTTGTGGGGTCCAGTGGTTAGGTATGCGAAGTGGGCAGGCTGAACTGTTAACTATTTGTTAACGATGACTTCAGATCGTTAAAACTTTAACTTTTCTGTTGCCCTCCAACACCATTAGAATCAGACGGATCAACGATATTGCAGGAGACCTTGCATGTGCCGTCTGACTGCATTGCGTGTGGCCGTTTTGAGCGCCCTGATGCTCGCGTCAACGCTGCTCGCCGCTCAGCCGGCAGCGGCGGGCTATGCGCATTTCGTGCTCGACGCCAACACGGGCAAGGTGCTCGCCTCCGAGAATGCAGACACGCTGAACCATCCCGCGTCTCTGACCAAGATGATGACCCTTTACATGACCTTCGAGGCCATCCACGCCGGTCGCATCGGCTGGGACACGCGGATTCCCATGACCTCGCGGGCGGCCCATGTCATCCCGCTGAAGCTCGGCGTCAGGGCAGGGCAGTCGCTGACGGTGCGCGAGGCGGTGCTGGGAATGATCGTGCTCTCCGCCAACGATGCAGCCGAGACGATGTGCGACTATCTCGCCGGGCGTGGCGATTGCGGCTCGATGCTGACACGCAAGGCGCGGCAGCTCGGCATGACGCGCACCACCTTCCGCAACGGGTCCGGCCTGCCGGATTCACGTCAGGTGACGACGGCGCGCGACATGGCGCGGCTCGGCGTATCTCTCATTCGGGATTATCCGAGCGAATATCGCCTCTTCTCGACGCGTGCTTTCTCCTTCCGTGGCCGGGGTATCCACGGCCATAACCGTCTCATGTATCGTTATCACGGCATGGACGGCATCAAGACCGGCTATACCAACGCCTCCGGCTTCAACATCGTGACGGCGGTCAATGACGGTGGCCGGCGTGTGATCGGCGTCGTGATGGGTGGCCGCACGGCCGGAGCCCGGGATGCCAAGATGGCGGCGCTGCTGAAT
>DATMTA010000004.1:0-22330 GCA_035565055.1 Ensifer sp. | reverse complement strand
GTTCGCGACAGGAACAGCGCCGTGACGGGGACCAGGATCCAGGCGAGCCATGTCAGGAGGTCGTGGCCGGAAACGATGGCGCCGATGATCGGGATATCGGCAACATAGGGAATGTCGAGCCTGGGAATCCGGGTGATGTCGGGCAGGCTGAGCGTTCCGGACGTCGCATAGGCCGATTTCAGGAAGAAGCGTACGAGGCCTGCAACCAGGATGTTGAAGCCCAACCCGACTATGATCTCGTTGGCGTCAAGCCGCGTGATCGTCAGCGTCATCAGCAATGCGACGCCGGCGCCCGCCAGACCCGCGACGAGCACCGCGATAGCCCAGTTTCCGTGGTTGGATGCTACGATGACGGCGACAAGCGCCCCCGCCAGCATCATGGAATCGAGGCCGATGTTGACGATGCCGCCCACGCGATTGACGAGACCGCCGATGGCTGCCAGCAGGATCGGCGTCGTCATGATGAGCGCGGCGTGAATGATATTGTCGATCATGCGCGGCGTCCCTTCCAGAGATTGCTGAAGCGCACCACCGCGAAGATCATGACGAGGCCCTGCAGGATGTTGACGATCTCGATCGGCACGTCGCTGAAGAGCTGGATCGTGGCCCCCGACGTCGCAAGAGCGCCGAAAAGGATCGCGGCCAGAAGAATGCCCCAGGCGTTGCCGCGCCCGAGAAGCGCCACCGCAATGCCGACGAAGCCATAGCCGGGAGAGAAGCCGGACACATAGCGGAACACGGTGCCAAGGGCATGGACGCCGCCGGCCAGTCCGCCGATCGCGCCGGACAGCAGCATCATGCGGAAGAGCAGACCGGGCACATTCATTCCCGCGGCCGTCGCAAAGCGCGCGTTGAGCCCGGCAAGGCGGGTCTCATAGCCGAGCGCTGTCCGGCGGTCCCACAGCCAGTAGATCACAACCAGAGCCAGCGCGATGAAGAAGCCTACATTGAACGCGCTGCCGCGCATGAGCTTCGGCAGGCGCGCCGCCTCGGCCACGAGAGGCGTCGCCGAATTTGCCGATCCCGGCGCGAGCAACGGTCCGTTGACCAGCCACGCGGTTAGGCTGACCGCCACGAAATTCAGCATCAGCGTCGTCACCACTTCGTCGACATCGAGCTTCGATTTCAACAGTCCGGGCACAAGCATCCAGAGCGCGCCGGCGAGGATGGAGGCCAGAATGGCGGCCGGCAGCAGCACGAAACTCGAAAGCGACACGAAGGTGAAGCCGACGAATGCGGCAGCCAGTCCGCCGACATTGACGCAGCCCTCGACCCCGACGTTGAAAGCTCCGGTGCGGAAGGCGACGGCGGTCGCGAGGCCGGTGAAGATGAGCGGCGTGGCTGCGGCCAGCGTTGCGCCCACGCGCTTCATCGAACCGAAGGATTCCGTTGCCAGCAACGTGTAGGTCGTGAGCGGATTGTGCCCTGAAATGGCGAGGACGATCGCGCCGAGGATCAGGGCGAGGATCAATGGTCCGGCCGTCTGGACGAGTCCCGTCGCCCATGCGTTGTTGCGGCTGCGGCCCGAAGAGGATGCTGTGGCGGTCATTGCACGCCTCCCAGCATCAGCCTGCCGATCGTCTCGGTGTCGCTGCCGCGAAGAAGCTCGCCGAGGATTTCGCCGTTGTAGATGACGAGGATCCGGTCGGCGAGGGTGATGATCTCGTCGAGCTCTTCCGAAATGAGGAGCACCGCACCGCCCTTGTCCCGATAGTCGAGCAGGCATTTGTGAATGAACGCAATGCCGTGAATGTCCACGCCTCGCGTCGGCTGGCAGGCGATCAGGCAGGCCGGATCGCCATCAAGCTCGCGGGCAATCGCCACCCGCTGCTGGTTGCCGCCGGAAAGCGTGCCGATGGGAAGTGCTGCGGAGGCGCGGCGAACGGAATAGCTGTCGAGCAGCGTTTCCACATGGTCCGCAATCCGGCGCGGACGCAGGAAACCGAAGCGCTGGAATTCCTGGCGGCGATGATGGCCGGCGATGGCGTTTTCGGCAATCGAAGCGGTCACGCAAAGCCCCTCGGCGGCGCGGTCGGGGCTGAGATAGGCCAGCCCCACCGCGCGGCGGTCGGCGACAGTGAGCCGGGTGACATCGCGACCGTTGAGCACGACGCGTCCGTGCTCGGCAGCCACGAGGCCGGTCAGCGCGGCGGCAAGTTCATCCTGCCCGTTGCCAGCGACGCCGGCCACGGCGACGATCTCGCCACGGCGCACGGAGAGGCCAATGGATTTCAGTCTTTTGACGCCCCGCGCATCGGTGACACCGAGCGCCTCGGCTTCAAGAACGGTCTCGCCGGGCGAGCCTGTATGGGCGCTGATTTCGTGTAGCGTTTCGCCAATCATCAGTTCCGCAAGGGCCGTCTTCGAAGTCTCGCGCGCCGGTATGCTGCGAACGACCTTGCCTGCGCGCATCACGGTGATGTCGTCGCTAACCGCCATGACCTCATCGAGCTTGTGGGAAATGAACAGGATGGTGCGCCCTTCGTCGCGCAAACGTCTGAGCAGATCCATGAGGTCGCGGATCTGCGAGGGCGCCAGCACTGCCGTTGGCTCGTCGAGAATGAGCACATCGGCCCCCCGATAGAGAAGACGCAGGATTTCGAGAATCTGTCGGACATGGACCGGCGCCTTTTCGACCGGAAGATCCCAGTCCAGGTGAACGCCGGCCTGCCTTTCGAGTGCCCTTGCGGCCTTGAGTGCGGTCTTCCTGTCGAGGAGTGCCAGACCTCTCACCGGTTCGCGGGCCAGAACCAGATTTTCCAGCAGTGTCAGCCCCGGAACCAGCATGAATTCCTGGTGCACCATGCCGATGCCGAGCGCGAAGGCTTCGGCCGCGCTGGACAGTGTCACCACGTCGCCATTGACGACGACCTCGCCGGAATCCGGCTGATCCATGCCCTGCAGGATGCGCATGAGCGTCGATTTCCCGGCGCCGTTACCGCCGACAATGGCGTGGATCGTTCCGCGCGTGGCGGAAAAATCCACGCCGTCGTTGGCGGTGAGGGCGCCAAAGCGTCGCGTGATGCCGCGCGCGCCGAGGCGCACGCGGGTCGCGTCATGATGCGGGTCCAGGGCGGTCACGGTCTGGTCCGGCTTACTTGAGATAGTCCGGGTAACCCTGGTCGACGACGTTCCAGACCTTGATCTTGCCCGAAATGATGTCGGCCTTGGCCTGTTCGACCTTCTGGATATAAGCGGCCGGGATCAGATCCTTGGTGTATTTCATCGGCGAGAGGCCGACGCCGTCTTCCTTGAGGCCGAAGGTGAGGGTCTTGCCGCCGAGCTTGTCGCCCTTGGTATAATCCTTGACCACATTTTCGACGGCGACATCGGTGCGCTTGACCATGGAGGTCAGCACATTGCCGGGGGCGAGGCCGTCCTGGTCGCCATCGACGCCGATGGCGTAGTGGCCGGTTTCTTTGGCTGCCTGGATCACGCCGACGCCGGTGCCGCCGGCGACCTGGTAGATGATGTCCACGCCTTCTTCATACATGGCCTTGGCCATCTGCGCGCCGAGTGCCGGATCGCCGAAATTGTTGGAATAGGCGACCTTGACCTCGATCTTCGGGTTCGCGGCCTTGGCGCCTTCGATATAGCCGGCGATGAACTTGTCGATACCGGCCGACTTGGTGCCGCCGATGACGCCGATCTTGCCCTTGCCGGTGATGCCCTTGATCGACTTGTCCGAAGCGACCTCGGCCGCCAACATGCCGGCGAGATAGGAGCCTTCCTGTTCCTGGAAGAGGACGGAGACGATGTTGTCGCCCTTCTGCACCTGGTTGAGGATGGCGAAGGTCGTGTCCGGATAATCCTTGGCGACATCGACCATCGGCTGGCCATGTGAATATTCGAGATCGAGGACGAGGCCGAAATCCGCATCCGCCGCGCGGCGCAGAATGTCGGAGGCCTGTGCCACGACATCCTGGGATTCGACCGGCTTTCCTTGAATGCCGGTTGCCTTGAGCGCGCGCTTGAAGCCCTCATAGGCGAGATCGTTATAGGATTGGTCTCCCAGACCGCCCTGCGCGATGATCAGCGCTGCGGGCTTCACATCAGCGGCTTGTGTCGCGGCCATCCCAAGGGCCGAGGCGAGGACCGTTGTGGCCATCAGGGTCAGGCTTCTGAATGTCATGTCGTTGCTCCTTATTTGTTTTTTCGTTCCCCGGCTCGGCTCCACGAGTGAGCCTTGCCTCATAAGAATAGTGACGCGCGTCATAGGTCGCATCGACGGCATCCAGTGGCGTGCCATCCGCCGCGAATGTCTGGCGGTTGACGGCAACGACGACCGCATTTCGGGACAGCCCAAGCAGACGCGTCTCCTCGTCGTTGGCGAGGCGGGCAATCAGGCGCTCGTTGGCGGAGGCGACCTGCAGGCCGCTTTCGCCGAAATGGCTGTAGAGCGAGAAGTCCGGGCGACGTACGACCGTCTCCGTCAGGCCGATCCGCTCGATCAGGTCGGCGGACAGGACCGACCGGTGGCGGGCAACCGCAACGCCATCGACGAGACGCAGGCGGTCGAGCAGCACCAGAGGCTCCTCCTCGCCGTAAGGCAGGCCCGCGCTCCAGCCGATCGGCTGAAATGCCAGCACCTTGTGCGTCGCCAGATGACCGGCGGCCTGCACGGCTTCCGTGAAAGACAGAAGATAGCCGGGCTGGCGGCGCAGAGGGGCCTCGGCAACGAAGGTGCCGCTGCCCTGCTTGCGATAGATCAGACCGTCGTTGACCAGCTGCTCGACGGCCTTTGCCACGGTAAAGCGGCTGACCTTGAAGCTCTTGGCGAGTGCCGGTTCGCTGGGCAGCCGTTCTCCGGAGGGCAGGTTGACCACCATGTCGCGAAGCCGATCCGCGATCTGTCGGTAGTAGGGCTCACCTGTGTCGAGAAGCTTGGTCATGGGTTTCCTTAACTTGTCCAGTCAACTGAACATATTTCGTTTTGGGCTGCAAGTCCGTTTTGCTTGGGCGTCGCAATTATCTCTGGAGACGGTTTCGCAGGGCAAGCTGCCTCGGACCTCGGTTTGATCTTGGGTTTCGTTTTCAGTTGCGCTCTCGAGCCTCTCCGGCTATGAGAACGCGCAACCAAATGAGCGGAATTCGTTCGGTCGCAGCGTTGAAATGTCTTGAGATTAGACGTTTGGATCCAATCCTGTCGGTGGGTTCCCAACGCTTTGGTCGAGCCGTTTCGAACGCCTGTTTCGCGGACGGGAATTTTGTGTCAGAAATGACGCTGTACCGGAATCGGTGGCGCGTCGGCCGTGTTACCGGAATTCAACCCAAGTCACCTGGTTACAAAGCCGGGTTTAGAGCCAAGAGTTTGAAGATGTCGGCAAAGATCTATCGTCCCGCAAAGACCGCCATGCAGTCCGGCAAGGCCAAGACCCATCTCTGGGTTCTGGAATTCGACCAGGCAGCTCCGCGCGTGATCGATCCGCTCATGGGCTATACCGGCTCGGGCGACATGCAGCAGCAGGTCAAGCTCTCCTTTGAGACACGCGAGGCCGCAGAGGCTTACGCCAAGGCCAATGGTATTGCCTATCGCGTCGTGGAACCCAAGGAAGCGACCCGCAAGGCCGTGTCCTATTCCGACAATTTCCGCTATTCGCGCACCCAGCCCTGGACGCATTGAGGCTGGCACTGTTTTCGGCGTTTCCGCGGCTCTGATGCGGCGGCGCCTGACAAGACACGGGGCAGGGCAGATAGCCCTCGCGCCGTCAGCGGTCCCTTAGCTCAGCTGGATAGAGCAAGTGCCTTCTAAGCACTAGGTCGCAGGTTCGAGCCCTGCAGGGATCGCCATTTTTGTCCATCGCCACATACCTTGGGACTCTCGCCAGGAATCTGGGACTCTTCGCCACATATTCTGGGACTCAGACGACAATCTGGAGTTGACCTATCGAGCATCTGTTTGGTGGCAGGATGCCGTTAATCTCCACTTATGTGGCGCTAGGAATATTATGACATCAGCGCGGCTGGATGCCTATACCCAGGCCACCATTGCGATCGTCTCCCTTCTTGTCGAGCCTTCTTTCAACAACATCGGCTTTGTGGTCAAGGCGGGTCAAGATCGGTTGAAGTAACCCGTCCCTCGCACGGAGGTCAATCCGCTCGTCGTCTCTGTATGCTTGCAGCAGTTGAATTGGTTTGAGCCTATGACCGAACTCAACATCGCTACGCTTGCCAATATGCATATCGCGAATGACGAATTCGAGCTCCCGCAAAGTGCGAAGGGCGCGTCGCGACGCTTCGCGGGTCTCCTGTCCAAGTTGGTCATCGATATAACAGTCAAGTATGATGAGACTTGCCTCTGCCTGAATTAGCGAATGCTCGTCTCCGCGCCCTAGCATGTTGATGTTGGCAAGGCGACTTCTTACGCAATCCAGGGGGTGCATAAGAGTGATGGAAATGGCTTCCGGGTCTTCTTCGTCCGCGAAAGTAATCGAATTGTGTAGGATGGAGTCGTCCTGTACACCTTTGACCTGTGCCATGAAGTCGATCACGACCTTTCGTCCGCCGAGAGTGCCGATTACGACTGCAGCACTTGGAGTGTGATCATCTCCAGTGGGGAATTTTAGATCGCCGTTCTCAAGACTGGCGGCGAGCGCGCGCTCGGCTTCCTTATTGTGGTAAAAGTCCAGATCCTTGCTCGTCAGCGGTCCAAGATCGTCAAGCTCGTCGTTGCGACCATGAAACAGTTGAGACCAGATGTTGATCGATTGTCCACCAACGATCACAGGGGAGTAGGCCTGCACAAACCCGAGCAAGATATTAACTTCATCTTGTGTCAAATGTTCGGGTTCGCCGACGATTTCGGCCACGTGATCTTGCGACATCAAGCACGTGCGATGGGCTTGCCTCCGATGGCAACCATCTTATATCGATGAAGCGGGAGTCCAGCAAAATACGAATTCTCGCGGCGAAGCTCCTGCCTGCTTACTTCGCCTTGCCTCAAACGTGCTGCATCTCGATCACGGCTCGCTTGCTTTTCGAGGGCGCGTTCATGAGGATTGAAATGTGAAATTTTAAAGCTCATAGCTCGCTTCCTTACACGCGACCAAGTTACACCGTTTTTATCTCGGCATCAAGTTCTGCCGAAATAGTGCCTCATGAGGTTTCGAATGGCCGAGTACGAGTCCCAGAATATGTGGCGAAACGGCTGTCGAATCCCAAACTATGTGGCGACGAGTCCCAACCCGACTGCTTCACCGTGCTGGATTTGTCAGCAAAAACAATGATTCTGAATCCCAAGGTATATGGCGAAGCTCAATTATATCCGCCGTTGGCAATTGATGAGAGATCAACATACTGCTGGTTGAGATCAGCAACCGGATTAAAAAATTCGATTCCGGCTGGCGGGCCTGAGACCACATGTTTGCAAGCGCTTGAGGGTTCCGGAGTCGTGTGTCTCACCGACCCCGGAATGATTGGGTCACGTGAATGCCGCCATCTGCATTTTCGAGCGGGGGCAGCGCAGGAAGGCGGGGTCGAGTTCGACGGCGCCCTTGAGCCAGGGTTTCAGCGTTTCCGCCGTGAGCGACATCGTGCCGTCCGGGCCCATCCGGCCGACCAGATTTTCCGGTTCGTCGAGACCGACCGTGCATTTGACGATGCGGCCGTCACGTCGGATCACGAAGGCGTTGGGCTTGCCGGCATAGCACACATAGCAGGCGTTCGTGGGCAGAACGTCGTCCATGCGTCCTTCGAGCCGCTCCATCAGCCGCGCCTTGACTTCCGACGCTTCCTTCCAGCCATAGACGTTGAGGCCGCTGTCGTTGCTGCCGCCCAGCTTTTCGATGGTTTTGAAGAAGATACGGAAGCGCGGGTCGCCGCCGAATTCCGCCTTCAACTGGTCAGTGAATTCGAAGACATGGTCGATGTTGTCGCGTGAATAGTGGACGCGCAGATTGATCGCGAAGTCGAGGTCGCTTGCGCGCAGTTCCAGCATGTTGGCCCAGATGCGGTCGAAGGTGCCGCCGCCGGCGCGGCTGACGCGCGTGCGGTCATGATGGGCGCCGAAGCCATCAATCGAGACTTGAAACGATCCGACGCCGGCCTGCAGGAGTTTTTCCATCATGGTTGCGTCGAGCAGATAGCCGTTGGTGGACATTCCGCTGACGAATTCCAGACCCGGATAGCGCTCGGCGAGGTCGCGCGCGTGGCTCGACAGATCGATGACGATGTCGTGCGCCAGAAGTGGCTCGCCGCCAAACCAGCCGAGGCGCAGATAGTCGAGCTCCGGTGCGCGGCGGTCAATGAGCGTCCGGATACTTTCCACCAGCTCCGGCTTCATCTTGCCGTCGGTGAAAGTTTCATAACAGTAGGTACAGCGGAAATTGCACTGTTCGATCGGCAGAAGCGTCAGGTCGAGCAGGCGGTTCGAAAACAGGATTGCGGGGTTTACGTCGCCGGTCATTGGTCTCTCCTCATTGTTCTGACTGGACATGCCGTCGCGGGTGCCGACCCGAACATTGCCCGGGCCGGCTTTTCGCGCGTCATTTGCAGCTGCAGTTGTCGAAGATCCCCGACGTGCCCTTGAGCGACAGCGAGAGGTTTTGCGGCTTCAGCTTGCCCGCAAGCGACACTTCGGAGAGCGCATCAGAGCGGGTACAGCTGCAGTTGTCGAAAATGCCGGCTCCGGCGGGATCCACCCGGCGGATGTTGTCAGCCAGCGATTTCACCACATTGGCATTGGAGATGATGACCTTGCCGTCCGATGTGAAGGTGAGGTCGTCAGTCGAGAAATTCAGTTTGTCAGTCATGTCTTCCCCCAGTCGGTTTTACGCAGTCAAAAGTTGCACTGCTCGTAAATGCTACGATAAAGGGTTTTTTAGAAATACCTGCAATTTGTAGGGGAGCGTGTGCCATACCCGCTGAAGGTCCGTTCGCCTGGAGCAGGGACAATAAAAAAGGCCCCCGAAGAGGCCTTTTCGTCATTGCGCAGAGCTGAAACTTGTCAGTGCAGGATCTGGCTCAGGAAGAGCTTCGTGCGTTCGTGCCGCGGGTTATCGAAGAATTCGGCGGGCGAGTTCTGTTCGACAATCTGGCCCTGGTCCATGAAGATCACGCGGTTGGCGACCTGACGGGCGAAGCCCATTTCATGGGTGACGCAGAGCATGGTCATGCCTTCTTCGGCGAGGCTCACCATGGTGTCGAGCACTTCCTTGACCATTTCCGGGTCGAGCGCCGAGGTCGGCTCGTCGAAGAGCATGATCTTCGGCTTCATGCAGAGCGAGCGGGCGATCGCCACGCGCTGCTGCTGGCCGCCCGAGAGCTGGCCCGGATACTTGTTGGCCTGTTCCGGGATCTTGACGCGCTTCAGGTAGTGCATCGCGATCTCTTCGGCTTCCTTCTTCGGCATCTTGCGGACCCAGATGGGTGCAAGCGTGCAGTTTTCCAGGATGGTCAGATGCGGGAAGAGGTTGAAGTGCTGGAACACCATGCCGACTTCTCGGCGGATCTCGTCGATCTTCTTGAGGTCGTTTGTCAGCTCGATGCCGTCGACGACGATCTTTCCCTTCTGGTGCTCTTCCAGACGGTTGATGCAGCGGATCATCGTCGACTTGCCGGAGCCGGACGGGCCGGCGATGACGATGCGCTCACCCTTCATGACCTTCAGATTGACGTCGCGCAGCACGTGGAAGTCGCCGTACCACTTGTTCATGTTGGTGATCTCGACGGCGACATCCGTTGCGGAAACCGTCATTTTCTGTGCCTGGGCCATTTGTTTTTCCCTTTGTTATCGCTTGTGTCCGGTGTCGAGATGCCGCTCCATGAAGGCGGAGTAGCGCGACATGCCGAAGCAGAAGAGCCAGAATATAAAACCTGCGAAGATCAGGCCAGTCAGTGGCGTGACCGGCGTCAGCCAGGTCGCGTCGCCGAAGCTGGCCTTCACGATGCCGAGCAGGTCGTACATGTTGATGATGGAGACGAGCGAGGTGTCCTTGAACATCCCGATGAACGTGTTCACGATGCCCGGTATGACCAGCTTGATCGCCTGCGGAAGAATGACGAACGTCATCTTCTGGAAATAGCTGAGGCCCAGCGAATCGGCCCCCTCGTATTGTCCCTTCGGGATCGCCTGAAGGCCGCCGCGGATGACCTCCGCCATGTAGGCGGCGGCAAAGATCGAGACGCCGACCAGCGCGCGGACGAACTTGTCGATATTCGTTCCGGGCGTCAGGAAGAGCGGCAGCAGCACGCTTGCCATGAAGAGCACGGTGATCAGCGGCACGCCGCGCACCAGTTCGATGAAGGTCACACAGGCCATCTTGACGATCGGCATCTTCGAGCGGCGGCCAAGCGCCAGCAGGATCCCGATCGGAAGGGAGACTGCAATCCCGATGAAGGACAGGATCAGCGTGACCATCAGGCCGCCCCAGAAGGACGTCTCGACGAAGGGAAGGCCGAAGACCCCGCCGAGCAGAAGCACGGCCGACACGATGGGCAGAACGATCAGCAGCAGGATCGCATTGAGGCCCTTGCGCGGAACCTTCGGGATCAGCAGTGGCACCAGGGTCGCGACGAAGAGGATCGCCACCGTGATCGGCCGCCAAAGCTGGTCGCGCGGATAGGACCCGACCATGAACTGCGTGAACCACGCGTTCACATAGGCCCAGCAGGCGCCGTGCCATGTGTCGGGCAGGATGCCGCCCTGCGCCACCGTCGCGCAGGCGAGGCGGTTCGTGCCGCTCCAGACGGCGTTGACGAACAGGAAGTCCACGACGTTGAACAGGAACCACACGACCACGAGAAGGGCGATGATCGAGATCACCGTGTCCTTGATCGAAGCAAAGAGGTTCCGTTTCAGCCAGCCAAGCGCCGTGTTGTCACCGCTCGGCGGCGGCGATGGCTGCAGGAAGGTCTCGCGGAGATAAGCCAGATTGTCTGCCATGTCAGCGCTCCACCAATGCCATCTTCGTGTTGAACCAGTTCATGAACAGCGACGTCGCGAGGCTGATCGTGACGTAGACGGCCATCCAGATCGCGATGATCTCGATCGAGTGGCCGGACTGGTTGAGGATCGTGCCGCCTACGGCGACGAGATCGGCAAAGCCGATGGCGACCGCCAGCGACGAGTTCTTCGTCAGGTTCAGATATTGCGACGTCAGCGGTGGAATGATGATGCGCAATGCCTGAGGCAGGATGATCAGCCGTGTCGTGAGACCCGGACGGATGCCCAGCGCCGCGGCCGCTTCAGACTGCCCCTTCGAGACCCCCTTGATGCCCGCACGCACGATCTCTGCAATGAAGGCGGCGGTGTAGAAGGAGAGTGCCATGTAGAGCGACAGGAATTCCGGCCCGATGACCGTGCCGCCGCGCATGTTGAACTTGCCGAGAATCGGCGGATCAAAGGTGATGGGCGCGCCGATCGCGATGAAGGTCAGCGCCGGCAGACCGATGATCAGCAGGAGCGACACGATGAGGATTGGCGACGCCTTGCCCGTCGCCATCTGCTTTTTCAGCGCGATGTGACGATAGACGAGAGCGGCCACGATGCCGATCACAAGTGCGACCGGGACCATCCAGAACCGCTCGCCGAAGATCGGCGCCGGCATGAAGATGCCGCGATTGCTGACATAGACCGAGAGAGGCAGGCTCACGGACTGCCGCACGTCCGGAAGCAGAGACAGCACGCCCTTGTACCAGAAGAAGATGACGAGAAGCGGCGGGATGTTGCGGAAGACCTCCACATAGACCGTGCAGAGCTTGGCGATCAGCCAGTTCGACGACAGCCGGCCGATGCCCACCAGCAGGCCTACGATGGTGGCCGTGATGATGCCGCAGATGGCGATGATGATCGTGTTGATGAAGCCGACGAGCAGGGCGCGGGTGAAGGGTGAGTCGCTCGAATACGGAATGGCGGATTGCGCGATGTCGAAGCCGGCGCGGCCGTTCAGAAAGCCGAAGCCGGCCGTCATGTTGGCGCGGGCGAGGTTTTCGGCGACGTTGGACGCCGCATACCAGATCAGCCAGGCAATGATGATGCAGGTCAGGACCTGATAGATGATCTGGCGCAAGACCGGATTGTAAAGAATGGAAGAGTTGGAACGACCGCCATCGTCCCGCACAGCTGTGCTGGTCGCCATGTTTTTCCCCTGTTCCGCGGCCCTTTTATCCGGGCTTGTTTTAGTCGGAAGAGTGGAAGGCGTTCATGAACGCCTTCCACGAAGTCCTGGTAATCAGGCGATCAACGGATCGGCGGTGCGTATTGCAGGCCGCCCTTCGTCCACAGGGCATTGAGGCCACGCGCGATCTTCAGCGGAGAGCCTTCGCCGACGTTGCGGTTGAAGCTTTCGCCGTAATTGCCGACCTGCTTGATGATGTTGTAGGCCCACTTTTCGTCAAGGCCGAGGTCCTTGCCGATATGCTGGTCCTTTTCCTCGCCGAGGAAGCGCTTCAGGTCCGGATTTTCCGTCTTCAGCTTTTCGTCCACGTTGGCCGAGGTGACGCCGAATTCTTCACCGGCAACCATGGCGTAGTGAGCCCAGCTGACGATGTCGAGCCACTTGGAGTCGTTCTGACGCACGGCAGGGCCGAGAGGCTCCTTGGAAATGATTTCCGGAAGGATCACATGGTCGGCCGGGTTGGCGAGCGACAGGCGGATCGAGTACAGGCCCGACTGGTCGGTGGTGTAAACGTCGCAACGGCCGGCCTGATAGGCGGCGTCAACTTCTTCCTGCTTTTCGAAGACGACCGGGTTGTACTGAAGGTTATTGGCCTTGAAGTAGTCGGCCAGGTTCAGTTCGGTCGTCGTGCCGGACTGTACGCAGACGGCAGCGCCGGAGAGTTCGAGCGCCGACTTCACGTTCAGCTTCTTCGGGACCATGAAGCCCTGGCCGTCATAGTAGTTGACGGCGCGGAAGTCGAAGCCCAGCGCGGTGTCGCGGTTGATCGTCCAGGTCGTGTTACGAGCCAGCATGTCGATTTCGCCCGACTGCAGGGCCGGGAAGCGGTCCTTTGCGGAAAGGGGCGTGTACTTCACCTTAGAGGCGTCGCCGAACACGGCGGCCGCGACGGCGCGGCAAAGATCGACGTCAAGGCCGGTCCACTTGCCCGACGAATCCTGGGCGCCGAAACCGGCCAGATTGGACCCGTTGACGCCGCACTGTACGAACCCCTTGGCCTTCACATCTTCGAGCGTACCGGCAGACGCCGTGTGGGCCGTCAGGCCCAGGAGGGCCGTGCCGATGACAGCGGACAGAAGCTTCTTGCTCATTTGTTTTTCAACCTTTTTTTCTTTGTTGGTGAATTCCTTCAACCGCGCGGCACGCATTCCCCAGCCAGCGGCGCGGCAGCTCACAACCTCCCGGCGCGAGCAGAGATTATTCCATGCGGTTTCGGCACAATGGTCAAGTCGGAACGCCACATTTTTTCCGGAATCGGGTCAAATTTCGGCCAATGCTTAATATCCGAGCAGGCATTGCAGGGCGTTGACGCGAATAGTTGCAGAATTTCGCCGTATTTGCCGAAATCGCGGATTTCGCAGGTCTGCCGCGACATGTCGCCCTTGATGGAAGAGGCGGGGTTGACCAGCGAACGCGCGCGGCCCAAAACTGCCGGCACGCCGCCCGCGTTCGCTCCACCGTGCGCAGGCAGAAGGAAAGGCAGGGCGCCGTTGACCGCAGGATCCGGTCGCGCCCCGAACATGGAATGTTTTGATCGGCATGAGCGCAGGCAAGAAAGAAATCCTCGATACGGCAGGCATCAACACGCGACTTGGCCATCTCGGCCTCGACCCCTTCGCCTGCGAGGGCTTTGTCAATCCGCCGATCGTTCGCGGCTCGACCGTCCTCTTCCCATCTGCGGGGGATATGGCGCGGCCGGCCGCAGCGCCCTCGCAGAAATTCACATACGGCACCCATGGGACGCCGACGACAGCCGCGCTGTGCGATGCGATCAACGAACTGGAGGGGACCGCGGGAACAGTGCTGGTACCGTCCGGGCTTGTTGCGATCTCGCTGCCTCTTCTGGCCTATCTGTCCGCCGGCGACCACGCCCTGATCGTCGATTCCGTCTACAATCCGACCCGTATATTCTGCGACAAGGTGCTGAAAAGATTTGGCATTTCTGTCGATTATTACGACCCGGCAATAGGGGCGGGCATCGAGGCGCTGATCAAGCCCAACACGCGCCTGGTTCACCTTGAGGCGCCCGGTTCGCATACCATGGACATGCAGGATGTGCGCGCGATCAGCGATGCGGCTCATCGACATGACTGCGTGGTCACCATGGACAACACCTGGGCGACGCCGGTCTTCTTCAAGCCTGTCGATCATGGTGTCGATGTCGTCATTCACGCCGCCACCAAATATCCCTCCGGCCATTCGGACGTGCTGATGGGGTTCGTGTCCGCCAATGAGAAGCATTGGCCCGCACTTCACGAGGCGAACTGGCAGTTCGGGCTTTGCGTCACGCCGGACGACGCCTACCAGATCCTTCGCGGCCTGCGCACCATGGCGCTGAGGCTCGAGCGGCATCAGGAGTCGGCGATGAAGATCGCGCATTGGCTGGAAGGCCGCGACGATGTCGCCGCTGTACTCCATCCGGGTCTTCCGAGCTTTCCGGGGCACGCGATCTGGAAACGCGACTTCAAGGGTGCGAGCGGCGTCTTTTCATTCGTGCTGAAGGAAGACGAGCAACAGCGTTTCACGGCGCGCGCGCACGCCTTCCTTGATGGGCTGAAGCTTTTCGGGCTGGGTTATTCCTGGGGCGGCTACGAATGCCTCGCGGTCCAGTCCCATCTGGGCGACCGCACGATCCGCAAGGCTCCTAAGGAAGGACCCGTCATCCGCCTGCAGACCGGGCTGGAAGATGTGGAGGATATCATTGCCGATCTCGAGCGCGGTTTTGCAGCCGCTGCACAGGTCGGCCGCTGAAGCCGAACGGATTCGTCAGGCTGTGGAGATCAGGCCGGTATTTCGCCGGCCTTGTAGCCGTAGATCCAGTCGAGTTTCGCGGCGTGCAGATTTGTGGGACTGAGCGCAAAGACCGCATCGCGCACCAGTCTGACCGGCCCGCGCGCGTGATAGGCGAAGCGATTGAAGTCACCCCGGGCCCTGACTTTGGAAACGCGGGCGCGGCGCATGGCCTCAAATCGCACGAGCGCGGCTCCGACCGGCATGGCGCAGACCATGCCGGCAAGGTCGTGGGCATCTTCGATCGCCATCACGGCTCCTTGAGCAGCAAAGGGCAGCATCGCGTGGGCGGCATCGCCGATCAGCACGAGATCGCGGCTGTCGGTCCAATGGCCGTCGCTGACGCCGAACAGCGGCCACCAGGTGGGCATGGGCGCCGCCAGCAGCAGGCGGTGGAGTTCCTCGCTCCAGCCGCGCAGCGCACGGGCGACGAAATCACGCCTTTGCTCTTCCGTCGCACTGATCGACCAGGCAGGGCCGGGGTCCTCGCCGACCGATATGGTGACCAGATTGAACGCGCCGGCTTCCTTGAGAGGGTAGCACACCATGTGAGCATCCGGTCCGGTGAAGGCGGTGACCCGGTCTCGCGGAAGGAAGGCGGGCGCATCCTGTTCGGGAATCACGAACCGCCAGGCGACAAAACCGGAAAACCGCGCCTGTCCGGCGCCCTCGACCAGCGTCCGCATCTTCGACCAGACACCATCGGCGCCGACAAACAGGTCGGCGCGCAGGCCTGCCCTGTCCTGGAGCGCTTCTTTTGAGGGCCTGTCGATCCGGTTTCCGAGTGTCAGGGAAACCAAAGGATTTTCTTCAACCTTGCGCAGAAGCGCCTTTTGCAGAGTGGCGCGATGAAGCACGCCGTAAGGACCTCCCCAGCGCGCGGCACCCGTGCGGCCGAGCGGTACGGAGGCGAGATCGGAAAGACGGGCTCCGGAGGCCAGCGTAATGCATTCCGGCTGCAGCCAGCGGCCGGAGAAAAGCGGCAGGACGCCGAGCCGGTCGAGAACGCGGGCGCCGTTGGGTGAAATCTGCAGGCCTGCGCCGACTTCACTCATCTGAGCAGACTGTTCGAGGATCGCGACGCGAACGCCCTTTTCTGCGAGTGAAAGCGCTGCAGTCAATCCCGCAATACCTGCACCAACGACAATCGCTGACTGGACCGCCATACCGTCACCTGTCTGTTTTCAGATCGGAAATGCGCCATCGGCGCACCGGCTCTTGATGCAAAGCAATTGCGGACGCGATGCCGGTGCCTGCTTCGCTCGAATCGTGTCAGGCAGCCTTGACGAGGAAAACGCAACCGGGCGGGTTGGTCTGGTTTTCCTTGAGCGACGGATTGTACTTGAAGAGCGTCGAGCAGTAGGAGCAAACCTTCTCGCTGTCTGCGCCCATGTCGATATAGATATGCGGATGATCGAAGGGGACCGAAGCGCCCGTGCACATGAATTCCTTCACGCCGACCTCGATGACGCGATGACCGCCGTCGTTCTGGAAATGGGGAATGGTGTGACCGGCCATGTATGCCTCCGAATGCACTCTGCTGATGTCAAATCAAGATTTGGCCGAACCTTATAACGGCACTGCACAAAAGTGTAGGGGGCGCCGCAAACTTTGAGGCTGAAACTCAGCGGCGCTTTTCCATCTGCTGGAAATACCACATGCCGATGACGAGCGCCGTGTTACCCAGAGTGCGACCCACTGGCAGGCGCCAGTGCCAGGCACTGGCGAAGATATCGAAGTCGCGCGGGTTGCCGGTCAGCGCTTGCGCCATGATTTCGCCCACGATGTGCGACGTCGCCACGCCATGGCCTGAATAGCCCTGCGCGTAAAAGACATTGTCGCGGATGCGCCCGAGCTGGGGAATGCGGTTGATGGTGATTCCGTCCTGTCCCTGCCAGGCGAAGTCGATGCGAATGCCCTTGAGCTGGGGGAAGGTCTTCTCGATCGCCGGGCGGAGCTGTTCTGCCAGATTGGGTGTCTCGCGGCCGCTATAGTTGGTGCCGCTGCCGAAGAGGAGGCGGCGGTCGGCGGTCAGGCGGTAGTAGTCGAGGACAAAACGGGTGTCGTAGACCGCGATGTCCTGTGGATTGATCTCGCGGGCGATGTCGTCCGGCAGAGGCTCCGTCGTCACGATCCCGAGCGATGCCGGAAAGAGCATCCCGGCGAGTCTGAAATGCTCCAGATGATGCGAGGCGTTTCCGGCCAGCAGCACCTTGTCTGCCACCACAGATCCGCCGGCTGTCACCAGTTCCACGCGCCTGCCGTGGCGGATGTCGAGGACTTTCGTGTCTTCGAAGATCTGGACGCCGTGGCTGCGCGCTGCATCGGCCTCGCCAAGGCAGAGATTGAGCGAGTGGACATGCATGTTGCGCCGGTTGATCAGGCCGGCGGCATAGAGATCCGTGCCGATGACGTCCCGCACGGCCTTGCCATAGACCATCTCCACGTCGCCGCCCATGCCACGTTCCATGGCGGTCTTATACATGGCCTCCAGTTCGGGGATATGGGATGGCTGCCAGGCGGCCTGCATGTGGCCAAATTTCAGGTCACATGAAATGCCGTATTTCTCGACGCGGTTCTTGATGATCCGCTGTCCGCGCCAGCGCAGGTCCCAGACGAAATCTTCAGCCTCTGGCCCCAGCGTCTTGGCGAACTGTTTCAGCATCGCCTTATCACCGGAGAGTGATCCGGTGATCTGCCCGCCGTTGCGGCTCGATGCGCCCCAGCCGATGACGTTGGCCTCCAGGAGCGCAACGGAGAGGCCGCGCTCGGCAAGTTCCACCGCCGTGGCGACGCCGGTAAAGCCACCGCCGATAATGGCGACATCGACCTCGATGCGCTTGTCGAGCCGCGGGAAGGGCGCGATCGGATTGCGGGTCGCGGCGTAATAGGAATTGCAATAGGTCTCGGCCATGGCTGGGCTCCGGGGCTTTTTCGTGCTCAGACGCTCAGTCGATAGGTGGCGATCTCGAAATCCGTCACCTGCGCGGCGAAGACATCCTGCTCCTGCTGCTTGGCGGCGGCAAAGCAGGTCACGAATTCCGGATGCAGGATGCGCTTCATGCTCTCCGCGGTTTCGAAGCGCTCCAGCGCCTGGCGCCAGTCCTTCGCGAGCTTGGGCAGATCCAGTTCGTGCGAGTTGGTGGTGACGGGTTCCGGCGGCGTCAGCATCCGGGCAATGCCGTCCAGCGCGCCGCCGAGGATCGTCGCAAGGATGAGGAAGGGGTTCGTATCGACACCCGCGACCCGATGCTCGATCCGTCGCGCTGCGTGAGGCCCGCCCGGAATACGGATCGCGGCCGTGCGGTTTTCGTAGCCCCAGCCAACGGTGGTGGGTGCAAGGCCGCCCGGGGACAGGCGGCGATAGGAGTTGAGATGAGGCGCGAAGATCAGCGTTGCGTCTGCCATGCTGTCCATCAGCCCTGCCACGGCAGCGCGCATGATCTCCGAACCCTTGTCCGTGCCGTCGTCGAAGACGTTGCGGCGGCTCTCATCGAGCATGGAAAAGTGGATGTGCAATCCGCTGCCGGCCTTGTCCGGGTAGGGCTTGGCCATGAACGTGGCCAGCGTACCGTGGCGGCGGGCGACGTTGCGGATGATGTGCTTGAGAAACAGCGTATCTTCCGCCGCCTTCAACGCATCGGGCTGGTGCATGAGGTTGAATTCGAACTGCCGCTGCGCACCTTCGGCAATGGTCGCATCGACCTCGATGCCGGCAGCCGCCGCTGCATGATAGATGTCATCTATGAAGGAGCCTGAATCGCTCAGTTCTTCCAGTGAATAGATGTTGTCGAATTCGCGCGGCTGTCCGCCGATATTTGGCCGGGCAGGGGCAATGCCGTCGCTCGCCGGGTCGATGAGGTAGAATTCAATTTCGGATGCCACGACCGGCGTCAGGCCCGCCGCCTTGTAGCGCTCCAGAACCAGTTGCAGCAGATGCCGACCATCGGCGTAATAGGGCTCGCCGGTTTCCTTGCGCATGGACATGGGAAGAACCGGAGCGTCCATCCCGAGCGCCAGAAGCCCCCGTCTGGTCGGTTCGCAGATCCCGTCCAGATCGCCTTGCTCCATGGTCAACCCGGTGCCGGCCGTATCCGTGCCCCAGACGTCGACGCCGATCGAGGACATCGGCATCCGGATACCGTCCTTCTGCAGCTTGTTCAGCTTTTCCGCCACAACGCGCTTGCCCCGGAAAATGCCGTTCATATCGGTGATGGCGGCATAGACGTGGGAGGGGCTGGCAGGGTGCTGCTTGGGGTCTGACGGCGACTCTAATGGCGACAAGGAACGGCTCCGGATAACAGTTTTCGCGCGTCATCTACGTATGACTTGATCAAATTTGCAAGATCGATCTTCCGTCAGGGGTTGTCGAAAGAGGCTTGCGAATTTGAGAAACTGCAATAGGTAAGGGGCATTCACAAAGCCCCGATACTCTGCCTGTGGAGCCCGACTTGCATCTCAACGCCCCCGCCTTTTCATCCTTCCAGCATGATGGACTGAAATTTTCCTTTTTTGACGAGGGCGACCCGGCGGGCGACCCGATCCTGCTGATCCACGGCTTTGCCTCCTCGGTCGTTTACAATTGGGTGAATCCGGGCTGGTTGAAGGCGCTGGGCGATGCAGGCTACCGCGTGATTGCCATCGACAACCGGGGTCACGGCCACAGCGACAAGCCGCACCAGCCTTCGCTCTATCATCCGCCGCTCATGGCCGCGGATGCGATTGCGCTGCTCGACCATCTCGGCATTCCGGAAGCGCATGTCATGGGCTATTCCATGGGCGCGCGGATCACCTGTTTTGCAGCACTTGCCTTCCCGCACCGCATTCGCACGGTCATTCTGGGCGGGCTCGGGATCGGCATGGTCACGGGCGTGGGCGACTGGGATCCGATTGCCGATGCGCTGCTGGCGCCCTCGTTGGACGATGTGACTCACGAGCGTGGCCGCATGTTCCGCGCCTTTGCCGACCAGACCAGGAGCGACCGCCTGGCGCTGGCCGCCTGCATTCGCACCTCGCGCGACCTGCTGAGCGCCGAGCAGATGGCCAAGATCGACATGCCGGCACTGATCGCCGTCGGAACCAAGGACGACATTGCCGGCTCGGCGGAAGAGCTTGCCATGCTGATGCCTCATGCGGAGGCGTTGGACATCCCCAACCGGGACCACATGCTGGCGGTCGGGGATCGGGTATTCAAGAAGGCAGCGCTGGAGTTTCTGCACAAGCATTCGTGAGGGGAATGAAACGGCGGTGGTGTTACCCCCTCTCTTGCGATTTCTAACACTTAGCTGAAGCTAAGATGTTGAAATCGCTTTCTCCCCCACCAAGGGGGAGATTGGCCCAAGCCGGATCCGCATTCTCCCCATCTCCCCCTCGGTGGGCGAGAAAGCAAAATCATGATCTTAGCCAAAGGCTAAGTCGTAGATTTTGCAAGAGAGGGGGTGAGGCGTCACCGCCCGGTGAAAAGCGCCTTCCGCTTTTCAGCAAAAGCCGCGCGCCCCTCGCGATAATCCGCGCTGTCAAATGTCGCCGCACCCCGTCGCGCCGCCTCGGCCTGCAGTTCGGCATCGCCAGCCACCACAGCGCGGATGGAGACCTTTGAGGCGCGGACGGAGAGGGGGGCATTGCCTGCAATGTCAGCGGCGATCCTGTCCACGGTTTCATCCAGCGCGGCGCTCTCGACCCGCATTGTCAGAAAGCCGCTTCCCGCAAGCTCGCCAGCCGAAAACTGCCGTGCCGTGAACACTGCGATCCTCGCCGTCGCCTGACCCAGCGCTGCCACGATATCGGCCATGGCATCCGCAGGATAGGCGAGCCCGAGTTTGCCCGCGGGAACGGCGAAGCGGCCGGTTTCGTCGCCAACGCGGATGTCGGCAGCTGCGGCAAGACCCAACCCGCCTCCGAAGCAGATGCCGCGGAGTTTGGCGATGACCGGCACCGGGGCCTCGCGGATGGCGGCGAAGGCGGCGCTGTTGGCACCTTCATAGGCCAGTGCGCTCTCTGTATCTTTGCGCACTTGGTCGAATTCGGAGATGTCGGCGCCGGCGGAAAAATCGACGCCGCCATCGCCCTGCAGGATGATGGCCCGGGCGTCGTGGGAGACGAGCCAGGCGAGCGCCGCCGTCACACCCTGCCACATGGCGAGGTTCAGCGCGTTCTTGCGCCGCGCGTTGGAGATCGTGAGGCGACCCACATGGTCCTCCAATGCCGCCACGATGCCGCCATCGCCGAAAGCCCGTGTTAAGTTCATTTGAGCCCACCCCATTTAAGTTCTGATCCGGATGGAATATATTGGGTGTCCGAGGAAGCTGCCAAGGAGACGCGCATGTCCGCGCACAGCGAACTGAAGCCGGTCCACATCAAGAGTGTCGATCCCATCTGGGACGCGATGAAACTTGAGGCCGAGACCGCCGCGAAGCACGATCCGGTGCTCGCCGCCTTCATGTATTCGACCGTCATCAATGCGCGTTCGCTGGAAGATTGCGTCATCTACCGGATCTGCGAACGGCTCGATCATCCCGACATGCAGGCCGTTTTGCTGCGCCAGACGTTCGAGGAAATGCAGGCCGACTGGCCGGAATGGGCAACGATCCTGCGCGTCGACATTCAGGCGGTCTATGATCGCGACCCGGCCTGCACGCGCTTCATCGAGCCTGTGCTCTATTTCAAGGGCTTCCATGCCATCCAGACGCATCGTCTGGCGCACTGGCTGTGGCTGAAGGGTCGCAAGGATTTCGCGCTTTACCTGCAAAGCCGCTCGTCCAGCGTCTTCCAGACGGATATCGCGCCGGCTGCCCCCATCGGGCGCGGCTTCTTCCTCGACCATGCCACCGGGCTGGTCGTTGGGGCGACGGCCGTCATTGGAGACAATGTCTCGATTCTGCAGGGTGTGACGCTCGGTGGAACAGGCAAGGAATCCGGCGATCGCCACCCGAAGATTGGCGACGGGGTGATGATCGGAGCCGGCGCCAAGGTGCTCGGCAACATCACTGTCGGCTCCTGCTCGCGCATTGCCGCCGGTTCGGTCGTCCTGAAGCCGGTGCCGAAATGCACGACGGTGGCAGGCGTCCCGGCGCGCGTGGTGGGTGAGGCTGGCTGCACGGAGCCCTCGCGGAGCATGAACCAGTTTGTCGAAAGCTACGACTGATCGACAGTTTTTTCGATATATCTAACTCCTTGATTTCACGGCCGGGAGCGCTCTCCCGGCCATTTTTGTTTGCCTAAAGATACGTTTTCGATATATCTATCTCTTGCGTCTCCAGAGAATTGGGCTATATTCCGATATATCGAAAACACATCTGAAGGAGATTTTCATGCAAGAACATTTTGATGATCGCCAGGAACGGTATGGTCGACATGGGCATCACGGCGAAGGCCGTCACGGTCACCATTGCGGGGGTCACGGCCAAGGTCGCCATTTCGGCAAG
>DATMTA010000003.1:0-20282 GCA_035565055.1 Ensifer sp. | reverse complement strand
GATCCTGTGCAAGCCGGGTTCGGTCAAGCCGCACAAGAAGTTCAAGGCCGAAGCCTACATCCTGACGAAGGAAGAAGGCGGTCGTCATACGCCGTTCTTCACGAACTACCGTCCGCAGTTCTACTTCCGCACGACGGACGTTACCGGGATCGTGACGCTTCCGGAAGGCACGGAAATGGTCATGCCTGGCGACAACGTGACCGTTGACGTCGAGCTGATCGTTCCGATCGCGATGGAAGAAAAGCTGCGCTTCGCGATCCGCGAAGGCGGCCGCACCGTCGGCGCCGGCATCGTCGCTTCGATCGTCGAGTAAGACTTTCTCCCGCAAGGGAGCAACGAAAGCCCCGCTGGTGACAGCGGGGCTTTTTGTTTTAGCAATTGCGGACTTACCGCTTGTGGCCTTAGATACAGCTTTAAGATGATCTCCGCTGTTCGCGCCTTCCTTTTGGTATTCTGCCTGTTCTCGCTGCCTGCGTTTACAGCGATCCCCGCCCATGCGCGCTGCCCCGATCGCCTGGCCTGCAAGGGATGCGGATGCAAGGGCGGTCCGGGTTATCGCGGGCCGGATGGGCGATGTGTGGGTTTCAAACAATTGTCGAAGGTCTGCGGCAATCCTCCGGAGACGTTCTGCACCTTCGAAAACGCGCCCGGCACGGGGCTCAACAGGGATTGCGCGCTCGGGCGTGACAAGCCCGAGCGGCCTTTGGCGGATGAGTAGACCTCAATCCACCGTGATCTCGAGATAGTCGCCGCTGCGGTCGTGATAGACCTTCACATTGATCATGCAGTCGCCCTGAAGCAGAAGCCGACGAGCGTCGCGGGTCATGGTTCCTTCGCGGATCATGCGTTCGGCCTTGGCGCGGTTGTCGACCGAGGCGAAGAAGGAGTCCGGCTCGTCGCCGCGCTGCCGGATGCCGAACTTGTAGTAGTTGGCCCGGTCCTGTCGGATGATCTGCCAAGGTTCACGCAGGCGCTCGCCGTTGGAATTGTAGAGGTCATCGCGACCGATATAGGCATTGTATTCATCGACCAGTTCGTCTGCGCTGGCGGGCGTGACGCTGATTAGCCATGGCAACAATAGCGCCGCGAGCATTGATCGTGTTCGAACCATAGAAGTCCCCCGGAAATGTACTTTACCGGCGGACGCTATCGCAGTTTCATCTCCTGCGGGAGAGGGGGGCACAGTCGCCGGCATTCGAGGTCATGAACATTTTTGCGATGGTCATGCGGGGTGAGCGGGTGGGATCTCCGGCCTCAGTCCGGACGTGTGAAAACGGGTGGAACGACCGTTTGCAGTTTCCGTTATGCAATGAAACGATCTAGTCTCGCGCCTGACTCGTAAGCATTCCTGACTTTATTGTATCTGTATCGAGGAGGTAACCCCATGAAAAAACGGATTCTGTTCACTGGAGGCTCGGGCAAGGCAGGTCGCCATGTCATCCCGTGGCTGATCGCCAAGGGCTACGAAGTCCACAATATCGATCTTGTTCCGCTCAATGTTCCCGGTGTCACCAATCTCACCGTGGACATCACCGATCTCGGGGAGGTCTTCAACGCGCTCACCATGCATCGCGACTTCCCTGATCTCGAATCGGGCAGGGGCGTCCAGCCCTTCGATGCCGTCGTGCATTTCGCCGCCGTTCCGCGCATCCTCATCCGCCCGGATTACGAGACCTATCGCGTCAACGTTATGGGCACATACAATGTCATTGAGGCCTCGGTGAAACTCGGCATCCGCAAGGTCATCATCGCCTCGAGCGAGACGACCTATGGCATCTGCTTTGCCGAAGGCGAGCGCGATCCGCATTATCTGCCCTTCGACGAAGACTATGACGTCAACCCGATGGACAGTTACGGTCTCTCGAAGGTCGTGAATGAAAAGACGGCCCGCGCCTTTTCCGAACGCACCGGCGCCGACATCTACGCCCTGCGCATCGGCAACGTCATCGAACCCCACGAATACAACCGCTTCCCGGATTTCGTCGCGCATCCGGAAACGCGCCTGCGCAATGCGTGGTGCTATATCGATGCCCGTGACCTCGGCCAGATCGTGCATCTGTGCATCGAGAAGGACGGGCTGGGCTTCCAGGTCTTCAACGCCACCAACGACACCGTGACGACAGACTTGTCCACAGCCGAACTGGCCCAGCGCTTCTTCCCGAACGTGCCGCTGAAATGGCAGCCGGAGGGCGATGAGGCCATGATCTCCAACCGGAAGATCCGCGAAGTCCTGGGTTTCCGGGAAGAGCATAACTGGCGCAAGTATGTCTGAACGCCTCGATGGCATCGCTGCAACATGTGGACAGATTATCCCGCGTTGCAGCAAATTTGCTGTTTGTTAACCGCTCCTCGGGCTACAGTTCCTGCCGAACCGGGGGGATAACGCGCGGTCTCCGGATCGGAGGCCGCGGAAGGCTAAAGGCAGGAAACCGGCTCCATGAGGAACAAACATCGACTGGCCGCACTGGCGATTGTCCTTTGCGGCGTCTGTGACGCCCATGCCGACAGTCGACCGCTCATCTGGGACGTATCCCGCATCGGCGACAACGGAATGAAGCTGCGCACCGGCCTGCAAGGTTTCGGTACATGGCAATCGAGCGCCGGCGTGACGACCGAGGTACTTGCCGACGACTCGGGAGCGGTTTCAGCCGTGCCCGTTTCGATCTGGGGCTCGATCCTCCTGCACAGCTCGAAATCGGCCGCATCTTTGCGTACGGCCCGGGCCGACATGGACTTCGACGCAAAGGAGGGCAGGGCGCAATTCCTTCTGTCGGAAAAGCAGAGCTGGATGCAGACCACCTCCATGGATGTCGTCAGCCGCCGCACCCTGGCGCTGACCGCCGGCGCCGAAGGCAAGGCCGGCATTGCGGTGTCGCAGTCCTATCGTCTGGAATTCCCTGACCTCGGCGCTGCGTTTGCCACCACAGGCACTGCAGATAGCGACGCACGCAGCGTCACCAAGTCCTTGTCCGTTGAGAAGCAGATTTCACGAGGCGCCACTTTGACGGCCAGCCTCAACGAAACCGACCAGCAGCCCACCGCAACCCTGCGATTCGACTATTCGATCAAGTGGTGATCTTGGAGGCCTCTGTGATCCGCTCGTTCAGCGCGATCAGGTCGCTGATCAAATGGCCGTTGATCCGCAAGCCCTCAATCCGGGCAGAGCGGATATCGACATTGGAAAGGTTGACGTTCTCGAGCCGCGAGGCCGACAGATCGACATCGCGCAGCGTCGCCGCCGTGAGGCAGACATGCCCGAATGTCGCATTCGACATCATGACGTCGGTAAACGCCGCGTCGCAGGCGCTGGCGTTGACCACCGATGCCTTGTCGAGGTTCACATTGTAGAACTCGGAACTTTCCAGATCGACATCGTCGAAGCGCGATTGCGCAATCATCTGGTCGCGAAACTGAACCATGGTCATCCTCCCCCGGGTTTCGACGTGAACGCAGCGACACAAATCATATGTGGCAGAGTGTACCACCGGCGGACGCGGTTTGGCAAAGCCGGACCTGCGCGGGCGCCGGCGACAGGCGGAGGGGAAGGGCGAGAAGAAAATCGGCGCAAGTGCTGAAAGACGCTTGTCATTCGCAACCAACTTGAATATGAACGCGCTCGTTCGGGACGCGGCTTGCGTTCCTTGCAGCCTTTGTAGGGGTATAGCTCAGTTGGTAGAGCGGCGGTCTCCAAAACCGCAGGTCGGGGGTTCGAGCCCCTCTGCCCCTGCCATTGGCAAAGCAAGGCGAGATCGCCCGCTCCGTGCATAACCGCAAAACAAATGTCGTATTGCTCTTGTATTAAAGAGATTCGCCGTTTATGTAGCGGGAAAACAGACACGCGGCGCGTCGGGCTGGACGAACAGCTTTACGCGCCTTAATGGCGTAGGCATCAATGGCATCGAAGATGAACCCTTTCACGTTTCTGCAGCAGGTTCGCGCTGAAACGCTTAAAGTAACATGGCCCAGCCAGCGCGAGACGGTGATCTCGACGCTGATGGTTTTCGCCATGGCATTCTTCGCGGCTGCGTTCTTCTTTGGCGCAGACCAGCTCTTCGGCCTTCTCATCGGCCTCGTGCTGAACGTCGGCAAGTAAATAGGCGGAGATGAAGATGGCTGCGCGCTGGTATATTGTCCACGCTTATTCGAATTTCGAAAAGAAGGTTGCCGAGGACATCGAGAACAAGGCTCGTCAGAAGGGTCTTGATCACCTGTTCGAAAAGATTCTCGTGCCGACCGAAAAGGTTGTCGAAGTCCGTCGCGGCCGCAAGGTCGATAGCGAGCGCAAGTTCTTCCCGGGTTACGTCCTGGTGCGCGCCAACCTGACCGACGAGGCCTTCCATCTGATCAAGAACACGCCGAAGGTCACCGGCTTCCTCGGTTCCGACTCGAAGCCGGTTCCGATCCCGGACAGCGAAGCCGACCGCATCCTCAATCAGGTTCAGGACGGCGTCGAGCGTCCGAAGCCCTCTGTTTCGTTCGAAATCGGCGAGCAGGTTCGCGTTTCCGACGGTCCGTTCGCTTCGTTCAACGGCACGGTTCAGGATGTCGACGAAGAGCGTTCGCGCCTCAAGGTCGAAGTCTCGATCTTCGGCCGCGCCACACCGGTCGAGCTGGAATACGGCCAGGTCGAGAAGCTTTAAGTTTTGAACGGGCGCTTGCGCCTGTTCGATCAACGCGTGGAAGGCGAGGGGCTTTAGCCGGCTCCGCAAAATCGCCGCACCACGCAACCGCAGCCGCCGGCAGATGCCGGCATAGCGCCCCAAAAGGGCATTTGGAAAGGCAGAGCAATGGCTAAGAAAGTTGCCGGCCAGATCAAGCTGCAGGTCGCAGCAGGTTCGGCCAACCCGTCCCCGCCGATCGGTCCCGCACTCGGTCAGCGTGGCGTGAACATCATGGAATTCTGCAAGGCGTTCAATGCTGCCACGCAGGAAATGGAAAAGGGCATGCCGATCCCGGTCGTCATCACCTATTACCAGGACAAGTCCTTCACCTTCGCGATGAAGAAGCCCCCGGTCTCCTACTTCCTCAAGAAGGAAGCGAAGATCAAGTCGGGTTCCAAGACCCCGGGCAAGGCTTTCGCAGGTTCGATCTCGCGCGACCAGATCCGCACGATCGCTGAAGCCAAGATGAAGGATCTCAACGCCGCCGATATCGAAGGCGCGATGGCCATGGTCGAGGGCTCTGCCCGTTCGATGGGCCTCCAGGTAGAGGGTTGATCGACATGGCTAAGCTCGCAAAGCGCGTTCAGAAGACCCGCGAAGGTGTTGACCCGAACAAGATGTACGGCCTGTCCGAAGCCATTTCCATGGTCAAGGAACGTGCCGTCGCCAAGTTCGACGAAACCGTTGAAATCGCCATGAACCTCGGCGTTGACCCACGTCACGCAGACCAGATGGTCCGCGGCGTTGTCAACCTGCCGAACGGCACCGGCCGTACGGTTCGCGTTGCCGTGTTCGCACGTGGCGCCAAGGCTGACGAAGCCAAGGCTGCTGGTGCAGACATCGTCGGCGCAGAAGACCTGGTTGAAATCGTCCAGGGCGGCAAGATCGAATTCGATCGCTGCATCGCAACCCCGGACATGATGCCGCTCGTCGGCCGCCTCGGTAAGGTCCTCGGCCCGCGCGGCATGATGCCGAACCCGAAGGTTGGCACCGTGACCATGGACGTGAAGTCAGCAGTTGAAGCCTCCAAGGGCGGCGCTGTTGAATTCCGCGTCGAAAAGGCCGGTATCATCCATGGCGCAGTCGGCAAGGCTTC
Source organism: Ensifer sp. (assembly GCA_035565055.1). Taxonomy (GTDB): domain Bacteria; phylum Pseudomonadota; class Alphaproteobacteria; order Rhizobiales; family Rhizobiaceae; genus Ensifer_A. The sequence continues at coordinate 14,525 of DATMTA010000003.1, read as the reverse complement.
CTTCGATGCGAAGAAGCTCGAAGAGAACATCAAGGCATTTGCCGACGCCGTCATCAAGGCGAAGCCGGCTGGCGCCAAGGGCAACTACGTCAAGAAGGTAGCAATCTCCTCGACGATGGGCCCGGGCGTGAAGGTCGAAATCGCGTCGGTCACGGCCTGATTTTAAAGTTTGAGCCTTCTGCGCAGAAGGCTTTGAAAAGTTTCCGGCCTCACTGAGGGGCCGGAATTTCCGGGGTCAAACCCGGAATTCCTGTCCGAGATTGCAGGTGGGCAACCTTAATCCACTTGGCCTGCATGAGACGGGTAAGAACGGATTTTCCCGCTGGATGGCGGCATTGTCCGGTTCGAACCTCGGTTGCCTTGTGTTCCGGTTAGTCCGGGCGCGAGGGGACAGGATCCTCGAGCGTTGCTTGAAGGATCTTCAGGATCCTTGAGCGACAAAAGGTAACCGGCCGTAAACCCGAGGTCACGGGAGCGGCCAACTGGAGATAGGCAGTGGAAAGAGCGGAAAAACGCGAATTCGTCACGGAACTGAACGAAGTCTTCAAGGCTTCGGGCTCGGTTGTCGTGGCCCACTACGCCGGCGTCACCGTTGCGCAAATGAACGACTTCCGTTCGAAGATGCGCGCAGCTGGCGGCACCGTCAAAGTCGCGAAGAACCGCCTGGCCAAGATCGCTCTTCAGGGTACGCAGTCGGAAACGATGACGGATCTTTTCAAGGGGCAGACGCTGATCGCGTATGCCGCTGATCCGATCACGGCTCCGAAGGTAGTCATGGACTACGCCAAGACCAACGACAAGCTCGTTATCCTTGGTGGTTCCATGGGCTCGACCGCGCTCAACGCGGACGGTGTGAAGTCGCTTGCGACCCTCCCGTCTCTCGATGAGCTGCGCGCGAAGCTCCTGGGCATGATCCAGACGCCCGCAACGCGCATCGCAGGCGTGGTTCAGGCTCCGGCCGGCCAGCTCGCTCGCGTGCTTGCTGCGTATGCCAAGAAGGACGAAGCCGCATAAGGCGGTTTTTTGCTGCATTTAACCAAACAGTTCGAACCGAACACTAAGGAAGTAAGAAAATGGCTGATCTCGCTAAGATCGTAGAAGACCTTTCGGCTCTCACCGTCCTGGAAGCTGCTGAGCTTTCCAAGATGCTCGAAGAAAAGTGGGGCGTTTCCGCCGCTGCTCCGGTAGCTGTTGCTGCCGTTGCCGGTGGTGCTGCTCCGGCTGCAGCTGAAGAAGAAAAGACTGAATTCGACGTCATCCTCGTCGACGCTGGTGCAAACAAGATCAACGTCATCAAGGAAGTCCGCGCCATCACCGGTCTCGGCCTCAAGGAAGCCAAGGACCTCGTCGAAGGCGCTCCGAAGCCGGTCAAGGAAGCTATCTCCAAGGGCGAAGCTGCTGACCTCAAGAAGAAGCTTGAAGAAGCCGGCGCCAAGGTCGACGTCAAGTAATATGCGCTTCGGGGAAGGGCGGTTTACCCGCCTTTCCCCGAACGTTTCCGATCTGGAACTTTTTACCCAAAAGCCCCGCCGGGCTTTTGGGTAATGGGTTCTTCAAGAGGATGGTTCGAAAGCTAAGCATCAGGCAATCCGGCCGGATGGCTTTTCTTTTCGAACGAGTTTGATTGAACCTATATCGACGGAGCCACCTGGCCAGTGTTTTCCGTCCGTTGCAGGCCCGGATGCAAAATTTTGAAGGAGCGACGATGGCTCAGACCCTTTCGTTCAATGGTCGTAGGCGCGTACGCAAGTTTTTTGGTAAAATCCCCGAAGTCGCATAAATGCCGAACCTCATCGAGGTTCAGAAGGCGTCCTACGACCAGTTTCTGATGGTTGAAGAACCCGCGGGCGGGCGCCCGGACGAAGGTCTTCAGTCCGTATTCAAGTCCGTATTCCCGATCACCGATTTCTCCGGCGCATCCATGCTGGAATTCGTCTCGTACGAATTCGAGCCGCCGAAGTTCGACGTCGACGAGTGCCGTCAGCGCGACCTGACCTACGCAGCGCCGCTCAAGGTGACGCTGCGCCTCATTGTGTTCGATATTGACGAGGACACGGGCGCGAAGTCCATCAAGGACATCAAGGAACAGAACGTCTACATGGGCGACATGCCGCTCATGACCGACAACGCGACCTTCATCGTCAACGGCACCGAGCGCGTCATCGTCTCGCAGATGCACCGTTCGCCGGGCGTGTTCTTCGACCACGACAAGGGCAAGTCGCATTCTTCCGGCAAGCTGCTGTTTGCCGCCCGCGTCATTCCGTATCGCGGTTCCTGGCTCGACATCGAATTCGACGCCAAGGACATCGTCCATGCGCGTATCGACCGTCGCCGCAAGCTGCCCGTGACCTCGCTCCTGATGGCGCTGGGCATGGACGGCGAAGAGATCCTGTCGACCTTCTACAACAAGGTCCAGTATCAGCGCGACGGCCAGGGCTGGCGCATCCCGTTCCAACCGGAAGCGCTCAAGGGCGCCAAGGTCACGTCCGACATGGTCGACGCCGACACCGGCGAAGTCGTTGTCGAAGCCGGCAAGAAGCTGACCCCGCGTCTGCTCCGTCAGCTGTCCGACAAGGGCCTCAAGGCCCTCAAGGCCGCCGACGAAGACCTCTACGGCGCTTACCTCGCCGAAGACCTGGTCAACATGCAGACGGGTGAAATCTTCCTCGAAGCCGGCGACGAGCTGGACGAGAAGACGCTGCGCGTCGTGCTGGAAGCCGGTTTCGACGAACTTCCGATCCTTGACATCGACCACATCAACGTAGGTGCATACATCCGCAACACGCTGGCCGTCGACAAGAACGAGTCGCGTCAGGATGCGCTGTTCGACATCTACCGTGTCATGCGTCCGGGTGAGCCGCCGACCATGGAATCGGCTGAGGCCATGTTCCAGTCGCTGTTCTTCGATAGCGAGCGCTACGACCTTTCGGCCGTCGGTCGCGTCAAGATGAACATGCGTCTCGACCTCGACGTCGCCGACACGGTTCGTGTCCTGCGCAAGGAAGACATCGTCGCCGTCGTCAAGATGCTCGTTGAACTCCGCGACGGTCGCGGCGAAATCGACGACATCGACAACCTTGGCAACCGTCGTGTCCGCTCCGTCGGCGAATTGATGGAAAACCAGTATCGTCTCGGCCTGCTCCGCATGGAGCGCGCGATCAAGGAACGTATGTCCTCGATCGAAATCGACACGGTCATGCCGCAGGACCTGATCAACGCCAAGCCAGCTGCAGCCGCAGTCCGCGAGTTCTTCGGCTCCTCGCAGCTGTCGCAGTTCATGGACCAGGTGAACCCGCTTTCGGAAATCACCCACAAGCGCCGTCTTTCGGCTCTTGGCCCGGGTGGTCTGACCCGCGAGCGCGCCGGCTTCGAAGTCCGCGACGTTCATCCGACGCACTACGGCCGTATCTGCCCGATCGAAACGCCGGAAGGCCCGAACATCGGTCTGATCAACTCGCTGGCAACCTTCGCCCGTGTCAACAAGTACGGCTTCATCGAAAGCCCGTACCGCAAGATTGTTGACGGCAAGCTGACGAACGACGTGATCTACCTCTCCGCCATGGAAGAGGCCAAGTATTACGTTGCTCAGGCCAACGCCGTCATGAACGAGGATAACTCGTTCGCGGAAGAGTTTGTTGTCTGCCGTCACGCCGGTGACGTTATGCTGGCTCCGCGCGACACCATCAACCTGATGGACGTTTCGCCGAAGCAGCTCGTCTCGGTCGCGGCGGCTCTGATCCCGTTCCTCGAAAACGACGACGCCAACCGCGCTCTCATGGGCTCAAACATGCAGCGTCAGGCCGTTCCGCTTCTGCGCGCCGAAGCGCCGTTCGTCGGAACCGGCATGGAGCCGGTCGTCGCCCGCGACTCCGGAGCTGCCATCGCAGCCCGTCGTGGCGGTGTGGTCGACCAGGTGGACGCAACGCGTATCGTTATCCGCGCAACCGAAGACCTCGATCCGTCGAAGTCTGGCGTCGATATTTATCGTCTGCAGAAGTTCCAGCGCTCGAACCAGAACACCTGCGTCAACCAGCGTCCGCTGGTTACCGTCGGTGACGTTCTGAACAAGGGCGACATCATTGCTGACGGTCCGTCCACGGACCTGGGCGATCTGGCGCTCGGCCGCAACGCGCTCGTCGCGTTCATGCCCTGGAACGGCTACAACTACGAAGACTCGATCTTGATGTCTGAACGCATCGTCGCCGACGACGTGTTCACGTCCATCCACATCGAAGAATTCGAAGTCATGGCTCGTGACACGAAGCTCGGTCCGGAAGAAATCACGCGTGATATCCCGAACGTCTCCGAAGAGGCTCTGAAGAACCTTGACGAAGCCGGTATCGTCTATATCGGCGCCGACGTTCAGCCGGGCGACATTCTGGTCGGCAAGATCACGCCGAAGGGCGAAAGCCCGATGACGCCGGAAGAAAAGCTTCTGCGCGCCATCTTCGGTGAAAAGGCCTCCGACGTTCGCGACACGTCCATGCGAATGCCTCCGGGCACGTTTGGTACCATCGTTGAAGTTCGCGTTTTCAACCGCCACGGCGTTGAAAAGGACGAGCGTGCGATGGCCATCGAGCGCGAGGAAATCGAGCGTCTCGCCAAGGACCGCGACGACGAACAGGCAATCCTCGACCGTAACGTCTACGGCCGCCTGATCGACATGCTGCGTGGTCACACCGCGGTTGCCGGTCCGAAGGGCTTCAAGAAGGGCACCGAGCTCTCCAACCAGACGATCTCGGAATATCCGCGTTCGCAGTGGTGGATGTTCGCCGTCGAAGACGAGAAGGTTCAGGGCGAAATCGAAGCGCTCCGCGGCCAGTACGACGAATCCAAGTCGCGCCTTGAACAGCGCTTCATGGACAAGGTCGAAAAGGTCCAGCGCGGCGACGAAATGCCCCCGGGCGTCATGAAGATGGTCAAGGTCTTCGTCGCTGTGAAGCGCAAGATCCAGCCTGGCGACAAGATGGCCGGCCGTCACGGCAACAAGGGTGTGGTTTCCCGCATTCTGCCGATCGAGGACATGCCGTTCCTCGAAGACGGTACGCATGTCGATATCTGCTTGAACCCGCTGGGCGTGCCGTCGCGCATGAACGTCGGCCAGATCCTCGAAACCCACCTTGCCTGGGCTTGCGCCGGTATGGGCAAGAAGATCGGTCAGCTGCTCGACGACTATCGCAAGACGATGGACATCAGCAATCTGAAGAACGAGCTGACGACGGTTTACGCCAGTGATGCCAAGGACGAAGTCTCGAACTTCGACGACGACGCCCTGGTCAAGCTTGCCGAACAGTCCCGCAAGGGCGTCTCGATCGCAACGCCGGTCTTCGACGGTGCGCATGAGCCGGATATCGCCAGCATGTTGGAACGCGCGGGTCTCGATGCATCGGGCCAGTCGGTTCTCTATGACGGTCGTACGGGCGAGCCCTTCGACCGCAAGGTAACCGTCGGCTACATGTACATGATCAAGCTGAACCACCTTGTTGACGACAAGATCCACGCTCGCTCGATCGGTCCTTACTCGCTCGTGACCCAGCAGCCGCTGGGTGGCAAGGCGCAGTTCGGCGGTCAGCGCTTCGGGGAAATGGAAGTCTGGGCGCTCGAAGCTTACGGCGCAGCCTACACGCTGCAGGAAATGCTCACCGTCAAGTCGGACGACGTGGCGGGCCGCACCAAGGTCTACGAAGCCATTGTCCGTGGCGATGACACGTTCGAAGCCGGTATTCCGGAATCCTTCAACGTTCTCGTCAAGGAAATGCGCTCTCTGGGTCTGTCGGTCGAACTGGAAAACACAAAGATCGATCCGAACGCGCCCGACCAGCTTCCCGACGCTGCGGAATAAAATGTGGGTTGCGCGCCGGAAACGGCGCGCAGCTTCTCCGAACCAGGCCGATGAGGCGGGCGAGGGGATTGTTGCCGCATTTCGCGGCTATCACGTTTTAAGAGCAACCCACCGGTTCCCGGGTATTTGACCGGTCGCGGTTGCGAATGGGCCCATGTTGGCCCGACAAGGAGACAGGCATGAACCAAGAGGTCATGCATCTTTTCAATCCGCAGGCGCCTGCGCAGGTGTTCGATTCCATCCGGATTTCGATCGCGTCGCCTGAAAAAATCCTTTCCTGGTCCTACGGTGAGATCAAGAAGCCGGAAACGATCAACTACCGCACGTTCAAGCCGGAACGCGACGGTCTCTTCTGCGCGCGCATCTTCGGGCCCATCAAGGATTACGAATGCCTGTGCGGCAAGTACAAGCGCATGAAGTACAAGGGCATCATCTGCGAAAAGTGCGGCGTGGAAGTCACGCTGTCGCGCGTTCGCCGTGAGCGCATGGGCCATATCGAGCTCGCCGCGCCCGTTGCCCATATCTGGTTCCTGAAGTCGCTGCCGAGCCGCATCTCCACGCTGCTCGACATGACGCTGAAGGATATCGAGCGCGTTCTCTACTTCGAGAACTACATCGTCACCGAGCCTGGCCTCACCTCGCTGAAGGAGCACCAGCTCCTCTCCGAAGAAGAGTACATGATCGCTGTCGACGAGTTCGGCGAAGACCAGTTCACGGCCATGATCGGCGCTGAAGCCATCTATGACCTGCTGGCTTCGATGGATCTCGAAAAGATCGCGGGCGACCTGCGTTCGGAGCTTGCCGAGACCACCTCGGATCTCAAGCAGAAGAAGCTGATGAAGCGCCTGAAGATCGTCGAGAACTTCATGGAATCCGGCAACCGTCCGGAATGGATGATCATGAAGGTCGTCCCGGTCATCCCGCCGGACCTGCGTCCGCTGGTTCCGCTCGATGGCGGCCGTTTCGCGACGTCGGATCTGAACGATCTGTACCGCCGCGTCATCAACCGTAACAACCGTCTGAAGCGCCTGATCGAACTGCGCGCTCCGGGCATCATCATCCGCAACGAAAAGCGTATGCTGCAGGAGTCTGTGGACGCGCTCTTCGACAACGGCCGCCGTGGCCGCGTCATCACCGGCGCCAACAAGCGTCCGCTGAAGTCGCTGTCCGATATGCTCAAGGGCAAGCAGGGCCGCTTCCGCCAGAACCTGCTCGGCAAGCGCGTCGACTATTCCGGCCGTTCGGTCATCGTGACGGGTCCGGAACTGAAGCTGCACCAGTGCGGCCTTCCGAAGAAGATGGCGCTCGAACTGTTCAAGCCGTTCATCTACGCCCGCCTCGACGCCAAGGGTTACTCCTCGACCGTCAAGCAGGCCAAGAAGCTGGTTGAAAAGGAAAAGCCGGAAGTCTGGGATATCCTCGACGAGGTCATCCGCGAGCATCCGGTTCTCCTGAACCGCGCACCGACGCTGCACCGCCTGGGCATCCAGGCCTTCGAACCCATGCTGGTCGAAGGCAAGGCCATCCAGCTGCACCCGCTCGTCTGCACGGCCTTCAACGCCGACTTCGACGGTGACCAGATGGCCGTTCACGTGCCGCTGTCGCTCGAAGCCCAGCTCGAAGCCCGCGTGCTGATGATGTCGACGAACAACATTCTGCACCCGGCAAACGGCGCGCCGATCATCGTTCCGTCGCAGGACATGGTTCTCGGCCTGTACTACTTGTCGATCATGAACCAGAACGAGCCGGGCGAAGGCATGGCCTTCTCCGACCTCGGCGAACTGCATCACGCCCTTGAAAACAAGGTCGTCACGCTGCACGCCAAGATCAAGGGCCGGTTCAAGACGGTTGACGCCGAAGGCAAGCCGGTTTCGAAGATCTATGACACGACCCCCGGTCGTCTCATCATCGGCGAACTGCTGCCGAAGAATGTCAACGTGCCGTTCGACATCTGCAACCAGGAAATGACCAAGAAGAACATCTCCAAGATGATCGACACGGTCTACCGTCACTGCGGCCAGAAGGACACGGTCATCTTCTGCGACCGCATCATGCAGCTCGGCTTCTCGCACGCCTGCCGCGCAGGCATTTCCTTCGGCAAGGACGACATGGTGATCCCGGCCTCCAAGGCCAAGATCGTCGACGAGACCGAAAGCCTCGTGAAGGAATACGAACAGCAGTACAATGACGGCCTGATCACACAGGGCGAAAAGTACAACAAGGTTGTCGACGCCTGGGGCAAGGCGACCGAAAAGGTTGCGGAAGAAATGATGGCCCGCATCAAGGCCGTCGAATTCGACCCGAAGACGAACCGCCAGAAGCCGATGAACTCCATCTACATGATGAGCCACTCGGGTGCCCGCGGTTCACCGAACCAGATGCGTCAGCTCGGCGGTATGCGCGGCCTGATGGCGCGTCCGGACGGTTCGATCATCGAAACGCCGATCATTTCGAACTTCAAGGAAGGCCTGACCGTGAACGAGTACTTCAACTCGACTCACGGCGCCCGTAAGGGTCTCGCAGACACCGCCCTGAAGACCGCCAACTCCGGTTACCTGACGCGTCGTCTCGTCGACGTCGCCCAGGACTGCATCGTCACGCATGTCGATTGCGGCACCACGACCGGTCTGACCATGACGGCTATCGTTGACGCCGGTCAGGTCGTCGCCTCTATCGGCGCACGTATCCTTGGCCGTACGGCACTTGACGACATCGACAACCCGATCACTGGCGAGAACATCGTCAAGGCCGGCACGATGATCCTCGAAGCCGACGTCATCGAGATCGAAAAGTGCGGCATCCAGTCGGTACGCATTCGCTCGGCTCTGACCTGCGAAATCCAGACCGGCGTCTGCGGCGTCTGCTACGGTCGCGACCTTGCACGCGGTACGCCCGTCAACATGGGCGAAGCCGTGGGCGTCATTGCGGCTCAGTCGATCGGTGAACCGGGCACGCAGCTCACCATGCGTACCTTCCACCTTGGTGGTACGGCAACCGTGGTTGACTCCTCGTATCTTGAAGCTTCGTACGAAGGTACGGTCCAGCTCAAGAACCGCAACGTGCTGCGCAACTCCGATGGCAACCTCGTTGCCATGGGCCGCAACATGGCGGTTACGATCCTCGACGAACGTGGCGTCGAACGCTCTTCGCAGCGCGTCGCCTACGGTTCGAAGCTGCTCGTGGACGATGGTGACAAGGTCAAGCGCGGTCAGCGTCTGGCTGAATGGGACGCCTACACCCGTCCGATGCTGACGGAAGTCGAAGGCACGGTCGAGTTCGAGGACATCGTCGACGGTATCTCGGTTCTGGAATCCGCCGACGAGTCCACCGGCATCACCAAGCGTCAGGTTATCGACTGGCGCTCGACGCCGCGCGGTATCGACCTGAAGCCGGCCATCGTCATCAAGGACAAGAACGGCGCGATTGCCAAGCTGTCGCGTGGCGGTGAAGCCCGCTTCCTCCTCTCGGTGGATGCGATCCTCTCCGTTGAGCCGGGCTCCAAGGTGAGCCAGGGTGATGTTCTGGCCCGTATCCCGATGGAAAGCGCCAAGACCAAGGACATCACCGGTGGTCTGCCGCGCGTTGCCGAACTGTTCGAAGCTCGTCGTCCGAAGGACCATGCCGTGATCGCCGAGATCGACGGTACGATCCGCTTCGGCCGCGACTACAAGAACAAGCGCCGCATCATCATCGAGCCGTCGGAAGACGGTGTCGAGCCGGTCGAATACCTGATCCCGAAGGGCAAGCCCTTCCACCTTCAGGATGGCGACTATATCGAAAAGGGTGATTACATCCTCGACGGTAACCCGGCACCGCACGACATCCTGGCGATCAAGGGCGTGGAAGCACTCGCTTCCTACCTCGTCAACGAAATCCAGGAAGTCTACCGTCTGCAGGGCGTGGTCATCAACGACAAGCACATCGAAGTGATTGTCCGTCAGATGCTCCAGAAGGTTGAAATCACCGACGCCGGTGACTCGACCTACATCGTCGGCGACAATGTTGACCGCATCGAACTCGAAAACGTCAACGATGCGCTCATCGAAGAAGGCAAGAAGCCTGCCTTCGGCGACCCGGTTCTGCTGGGTATCACCAAGGCATCGCTCCAGACGCCGTCCTTCATCTCGGCCGCATCCTTCCAGGAAACGACGAAGGTGCTCACCGAAGCTGCTGTCGCCGGCAAGACCGACGGCCTGCAGGGTCTGAAGGAAAACGTCATCGTCGGCCGTCTCATCCCGGCCGGTACGGGCGGCACCATGACGCAGATCCGCCGCATCGCAACCTCGCGCGACGAGCTCATCCTCGAAGAGCGCAAGAAGGGTTCGGGCGCAGACGAAGCGACCCCCATGCTGCAGAAGATTGCAGCAGACACGGTTCCGGCCGGCGAATAAGCCGGTCGAAAGACTGAAACTGAAAGAGGCCGCCGGAGCGATCCGGCGGCCTCTTTGCTGTCATGAGATTTCAGGCGGGCGAGGGGACTTTGAGAGTCCGGTTTCAGGCGAAGCGGATGATCGCCACTTCCCCTTCCAGCGCGCCCTGAAAGGCCGAGGCATGAGGCTCGTCTTCGGGCACTTCCGTGAGTGTGCCTATCTGATCCAGGTCCGCCTCGATGAAACCCTCGTCTGCGAGAGCATTCAGCGCGGTGCGGACAGCCGTGTCGTCATCCGGCGCCGTGAGCATGACGTGGATATCGATACCCTCGTTTTCCTTCACATAGGCCTTGCCGATAATGATGAAAACCGGCGGCAGGTCGGCGATGTTGTCGTTGTCGGGAGTATCCATGGAAAATGCCTCGTCGGTCTGCGGTCGCTCTTGCGAGCGCGATGGGTGGAGAATCGGCGGATTGTGGTCGCCTTCAGGGGTTAAGCGATTCTTAAACGCAAGCGGGGCGGAAACATACGGATTTTTCTTGGCCGGGACCCGAAATTCCACCTTGAGCCGCTCAAAAGCCCGCTTTACAAGGGTTCTTGAGGGCAGGGCCTCAAGAAATTTGCGTGGATGGCCTTGACTGTGACCCCTTAAGACAGTAAACGCCACGCCATCAGAGCCGATGTGAGGTTGGCTGTTTCGGAATGACTCGTTCTGGATGACACCTCAAACAAGGCCCTTATATCGCACGCGAAGCATTGATTGCAGCATGCAAGACGTCGCAAGGCGTCCTCTGCTTTATCGAGGGCTTTCTCCTTTCTAAGAGGGGGAATAGCCCTGATTTTGCGCATTGATGGGACCCGTGTAAACGCCCGAGAGGGTAACGAGACAAGACTTAAAGGGATGGGTATATGCCTACCGTAAACCAGCTGATCCGCAAGCCCCGTCAGGCACAGGTAAAGCGCAACAAGGTTCCCGCTCTTCAGCAGAACCCGCAGAAGCGCGGCGTTTGCACCCGCGTTTACACGACGACCCCGAAGAAGCCGAACTCGGCTCTGCGTAAGGTTGCCAAGATTCGCCTGACGAACGGCTTCGAAGTCATCGGCTACATCCCCGGTGAAGGCCATAACCTTCAGGAACACTCCGTCGTGATGATCCGCGGCGGCCGCGTAAAGGACTTGCCGGGTGTGCGTTATCACATCATCCGCGGCGTTCTCGATACGCAGGGTGTCAAGAACCGCAAGCAGCGCCGCTCGAAGTACGGCGCGAAGCGTCCGAAGTAAGAATTCCATGGGTCGGCGGGCTAGTCCCGCCATCGGCCGTTAAGAAAACAGTTGAGAGACGAATAATATGTCCCGTCGCCACAAAGCAGAAAAGCGTGAGATCAACCCCGATCCGAAGTTCGGTGATCTCGTCGTTACGAAGTTCATGAACGCCATCATGCTGGACGGCAAGAAGTCTGTTGCCGAAACCATCGTTTACGGCGCATTCGATGCCGTCGAAGGCAAGGCAAAGCAGGAGCCGCTGAACGTCTTCCATCAGGCGCTCGACAACATTGCTCCGCATGTTGAAGTCCGTTCGCGCCGCGTTGGTGGTGCAACGTACCAGGTTCCGGTCGACGTTCGTCCGGAGCGCCGTCAGGCTCTCGCCATCCGTTGGCTGATCGCTGCTGCTCGCAAGCGCAACGAAACGACGATGGTTGACCGCCTCTGCGGCGAACTTCTCGATGCCTCGAACAACCGTGGTTCGGCTGTCAAGAAGCGCGAAGACACCCACAAGATGGCTGACGCGAACCGCGCGTTCTCGCACTATCGCTGGTAATCTCGACAAGGAAGGCAGACCAACATGGCCCGCGAATATAAAATCGAAGACTACCGCAATTTCGGTATCATGGCGCATATCGACGCCGGCAAGACGACGACGACCGAGCGCATCCTGTACTACACCGGTAAGTCCCACAAGATCGGCGAAGTCCATGACGGCGCTGCTACCATGGACTGGATGGAGCAGGAACAGGAACGCGGCATCACGATCACGTCTGCTGCGACCACGACCTTCTGGAAGGGCCGTGACGGCAAGACCCGCCGCTTCAACATCATCGACACCCCCGGCCACGTTGACTTCACCATCGAAGTTGAGCGTTCGCTGCGCGTGCTCGACGGTGCGATTGCCCTTCTCGATGCCAACGCCGGCGTAGAGCCGCAGACGGAAACCGTCTGGCGTCAGGCTGAGAAGTACAACGTTCCGCGCATGATCTTCTGCAACAAGATGGACAAGACCGGCGCTGACTTCTACCGCTCGGTAGAAATGATCAAGACGCGTCTTGGTGCCACCGCTGTTGTCATGCAGCTCCCGATCGGCGCTGAAAACGACTTCGTCGGCGTTGTCGACCTCATCGAGATGAATGCTCTCGTCTGGCGCGATGAATCGCTCGGCGCACAGTGGGATGTCGTTGAAATCCCGGCTGACCTGAAGGCCAAGGCTGAAGAATATCGCGAAAAGCTGATCGAGACGGTTGTCGAGATCGACGAAGAAGCGATGGAAGCCTATCTCGAAGGCAACCTGCCCGACAACGACAAGATCCGCGAACTCGTTCGTCGCGGCACGATCGACGTCAAGTTCCACCCGATGTTCTGCGGCACCGCCTTCAAGAACAAGGGCGTTCAGCCGCTCCTCGACGCCGTTGTCGATTACCTTCCGTCGCCGCTCGACATTCCGGCGATCAAGGGCATCGACTTCAAGACGGAAGCTGAAATCGAGCGTCACGCTGATGACGCCGAGCCGCTCTCCATGCTCGCGTTCAAGATCATGAACGACCCCTTCGTTGGTTCGCTCACCTTCGCGCGCATCTATTCGGGCAAGCTCGAAAAGGGCGTCTCGGTTCTGAACACAGTCAAGGACAAGCGCGAGCGCGTCGGCCGTATGCTGCAGATGCACTCGAACAGCCGCGAAGACATCGAAGAAGCCTTTGCAGGCGACATCGTTGCTCTGGCTGGCCTGAAGGAAACGACGACGGGTGACACGCTCTGCGACCCGCTGAAGCCGGTTATCCTTGAGCGCATGGAATTCCCGGAACCGGTTATCCAGATCGCTATCGAGCCGAAGTCCAAGGGCGACCAGGAAAAGATGGGCCTCGCGCTCAACCGCCTGGCTGCTGAAGACCCGTCCTTCCGCGTCAAGACCGACCAGGAATCCGGTCAGACGATCATCGCCGGCATGGGCGAACTTCACCTCGACATCATCGTTGACCGTATGCGTCGCGAGTTCAAGGTTGAAGCTAACGTCGGTGCTCCGCAGGTTGCCTACCGCGAAACCATCACGCGCCAGACCGAAGAAGACTACACGCACAAGAAGCAGACCGGTGGTACCGGCCAGTTCGCGCGCGTCAAGCTCGTCTTCGAACCGAACCCGGATGGCGAAGATTTCGTCTTCGAATCCAAGATCGTTGGCGGTGCTGTTCCGAAGGAATACATCCCGGGCGTTCAGAAGGGTATCGAAAGCGTTCTGTCTTCGGGTCCGCTTGCTGGCTTCCCGATGCTTGGCGTCAAGGCCACCCTCATCGACGGTGCCTTCCACGACGTTGACTCCTCGGTTCTGGCGTTCGAAATCGCTTCCCGCGCCTGCTTCCGTGAAGCAGCGAAGAAGGCCGGCGCTCAGCTCCTCGAGCCGATGATGAAGGTCGAAGTTGTGACGCCGGAAGACTATGTCGGCGACGTGATCGGCGACCTGAACTCCCGTCGTGGCCAGATCCAGGGCCAGGAACAGCGCGGCATCGCGATCGTCATCCAGGCACATGTGCCGCTGGCGAACATGTTCAAGTACGTCGACAACCTGCGCTCCATGTCGCAGGGCCGCGCTCAGTATTCGATGGTCTTCGATCACTACGCGCCGGTTCCGTCGAACGTCGCACAGGAAATCCAGGCAAAGTATTCCGGTCAGAAGTGACCGGAATACAACCGAACCTTTTTTGAATTGATGTCCCCGGACGGGGACCAGGAATGGAGAGCCGGAAATGGCAAAAGGTAAATTCGAGCGCAATAAGCCGCACGTCAACATTGGCACGATTGGTCACGTTGACCATGGCAAGACGTCTCTGACGGCTGCGATCACGAAGTATTTCGGCGAGTTCAAGGCGTATGACCAGATCGACGCCGCTCCGGAAGAAAAGGCACGCGGCATCACCATCTCGACGGCACACGTCGAGTATGAGACGGCCAACCGTCACTACGCTCACGTTGACTGCCCCGGCCACGCCGACTACGTCAAGAACATGATCACCGGTGCTGCCCAGATGGACGGCGCGATCCTGGTTTGC
>DATMTA010000002.1:0-94402 GCA_035565055.1 Ensifer sp. | reverse complement strand
CTGGGAAGAAAAGCCGGCTCTGGTCCGGGTTGAAGGCAAGACCGCCTACTTCAAGGACGGTTCAAGCAAGGAGATCGACGCGATCATCCTTTGCACCGGCTACAAGCATTATTTCCCGTTCCTGCCCGACGATCTGCGCCTGAAGACGAAGAACCGCCTCGCCACCGCCGATCTCTACAAGGGTGTGGTCTATGTCCACAATCCGAAGCTCTTCTATCTCGGTATGCAGGATCAGTGGTTCACCTTCAACATGTTCGATGCCCAGGCCTGGTATGTCCGCGACATCATCATGGGCCGTATCGAGGTTCCGCAGGACAAGCAGGTGCTTCTGGCGGATGTCGCCGAACGCGAGGCGCGCGAAGAAGCCTCCGACGATGTCAAATATGCGATCAAGTATCAGGGCGCCTATATCAAGGAGCTGATTGCGGACACCGACTATCCGAGCTTCGATGTCGACGGGATGTGCAAGGCCTTCTTCGAATGGAAGCAGCACAAGGTCGATGGCATCATGGATTTCCGCAACAATTCCTACAAATCGCTGATTACCGGCACGATGGCGCCGAAACACCATACGCCCTGGGCGGATGCACTGGACGACTCGATGGAGGCCTATCTGCGCAATTGACCGACGACCGGATCCCCAACTGACCGGCATGGGACGCATCCTGCGTCCTGTGTCGGCTTTTTGCTTTGTGCCCCAATGAACCCCCTCCTTCTGAGAGCACCAAGTCATGGATTTTCTGACAAGCGTACTGGGCCGCATGGCCGGCTTTCTCTACCGCTGCCGCGCGGACGAAAACTACACGATGCTGGAGATGACCAACGGTATCGAACGCATCTTCGGCTATCCGGCCGAAGAGATCATCGGCAATCGCGTCCGCACCTTCACCTCGATCATGCATGAGGAGGATATTCCCATCATGGACGCGCTCGTCGGCAGGGCGCTGGAGACCCGTACCGACTGGACGCTCGAATATCGTATCCGCCATCGCGACGGGCATCTGATCTGGGTGACGGAGACCGGCGGCGGCGTCTGGGACGAGGCAGGCGAACTGCTCTATCTCGAAGGCAGCATCCTGAATATCGAGTCCCTCTATCAGCGCATTGACGAGCAGACCGCCGGGATGCGCGTGACCGCCTCGAAGACCAACGAGATCCTGCAATCTTTGCGCTATCTGAAGCTGCTGGCCGTCAATGCCGGCATCGAGGCCGCTCGCGCCGGCACGGCGGGCTCGGGCTTTGCCGTGCTTGCGGCAGAGATGCGGGCGCTCGCCAATTCCTCGGAAGAAGCCGCGCGCGCGATCTCGTCCGCTCAGCGCAAGGACGCTTAGGATTTCGGCCGCGTCTTCTGCGGATCGTAATGCGAGAGTGGCACGATCACGGCGGGCAGGCGCTTCTGCTGCCCGTCGAGTTTGCCGACCTCGACCTGTGTCCCGATCGCCGCGTGGGTGACGTCGACACGCGCCAGCGCAATCGTCTTGCCGAGAATGGGCGACCGGGTCGCACTGGTGATCACCCCAATCTGCGCGCGGCCGATATGGATGCAGTCACCATGACCGACCGGATCATTCGCCTTGATATCCAGACCGACCATCAGATGCCGCGGATTGGCCTTGCGCCGCACCAGAGCCTCGCGGCCGATGAAATCGTCCTGCTTGGATTTGAGCGGCACGGCAAAGCCGATGCCAGCCTCGAAGGGATCGGTCTGTTCGTCGAATTCGTGATGGGCAAAGATCAGGCCGGCCTCGATGCGGACCATGTCCAGCGCCTCAAGTCCCATCGGTTTCAGGCCGTAGGGCTCGCCAGCCTTCCAGACAGCATCGAAAACGGCCGTGGCGTCCTTCGGATGGCAGAAGATTTCATAGCCTAGCTCGCCGGTATAGCCGGTGCGCGAGACAACGACGGGTGCGCCTTCGAACCCGCCGATGCGGCCGACGGCGAAGCGGAACCATTCGAGTTCCCCGATCGCCGGCTGACGCGGCGCGGTCCAGATGATCTCCTTGAGGATGTCGCGGCTGGCCGGACCCTGGAGCGCGATATTGTGCATCTGGTCGGTGGAGGAGCGGACCCAGGCCTTGAAGCCCTTCTTCTCGGCCTGCTCGCGCAGCCAGATGCCGCTATAGTCGTCGCCGCCGATCCAGCGGAAATTCTTGTCGCCCAGACGGAAAAGCGTGCCGTCGTCGATCATGCCGCCATGCTCGTAGCACATGGCCGAATAGACGACCTGGCCGGTGGAGAGCTTGCGCACGTCGCGTGTCAGGCAATATTGCAGCAGCTCCTCGGCATCCGGCCCCGTTACCTCGAACTTGCGCAAGGGCGAGAGGTCGATCAGCGCCGCACGCTCGCGGCAGGCCCAGTATTCCTCGATCGGCCCCTCGGATGAGAAACGGTTCGGAAGCCAGAAACCGCGATATTCGGTGAAGTCGCGCGTCATGGCGGAGAGGCGGGGATGGAATGCGGTTTCCCGCGTCAGTTCGGGTTCGGCGTCAGGTGTCATGCGATAGGCCACAGCTCGTGTGAATGTCTCTTTGCCGGAGAAGGTCCGGACATGAATGTCGGTCGGGTCCCAGCCATTGGCCGCGTCGATATCGTCGGGGCAGGAGGAGGAGACGCAGACCAGATCGGTCAGCGCGCGCATCAGGACATAATCGCCCGGCCGCGACCACGGCTCGTCGAGATAGAGCTGGTTATTGTGGTCGATATTGGTGTTGTAGAAATAGTTGAGCGCTTCCCAGCCCTTGCGGCTGGCGATGCCATAGGGCGCAAGCGCCGCATTGAAATTGTCCGTGCAGTTGGCATGGCCCGGATAGCCCATGTCGTCATAATAGCGGGAATTGCAGGCGGTGGCGAAGGCGTCGTGGCGGCCGACCGTGTCCTGCACGATCTCCACCAGCGGCTCGAAATCGCGGTCGAACGCCTTGGAGGGAAGGCCGGGTGTCGGATAGCTGCGCCCCAGCAGGGTGCGGGTGACGGTGGAGTCGAGAGCGAGATCCAGCCCCTTGTCGACCTTGCGGGCGGCAAAGGCCTGAAAATCGGTACATTGCCGGCCATAGACATCGACGATCTGTATAAACTCGCCCGCGCGCACGAAATAGGCGGATGCGGTGGCAGCGCGGATGCGGATATCCTCGATCGGATCGGCGAGCGGCTCGGGTAGCGCCGAGGTGTAGTCACGGAGGATCGTGGACCGGCGAATGCGGACTTCCACCGGCGTTGCCGTGTCCTGCGCCTCCGGCGACATGGCCATTGCCGGCGCGCAGACAATGAGCAGCCCCTTCAGCGCGATGGTGAAGTCCGCCGTGTTGCCGGCCTCGGACGAGGCACCGAAGAGGCGCAGGGCCGCTGCCGAGGCGACATCCGCACCGCGACGGCTGAGCGCCGCCGCCAGCCGGCGACCGCCTTCGTCCCCGGATGAGAGAACGGCCTTCAGCCCGGCTGCCTCGCCGCTGAAGGACACACCCAAACCGGCGGATTGAAAGCGGCCTGCCTCGTCCAGGAATGTCAGTTCGCAGACCTGTCCGCCCTCGCTATCCGTCAGCGTCACCACATCGCCGGGCTCGACCCGCACGGTCAGCGATCCACCACCCTTGCACCGATAGCGCTCCATGCCCTGCGGCAGCGTCGCGAGGCCCGGATAACGTATGATGCTCGGCGTGACGGGCCTTATGCCAGCGGCCTGGGTTTGGGTGTCGGGCATGGTTCTGTCTCTTGAGATGGAGGCGTCTTTGCACCTCGTTCATGTTGACAAAATGCAATGGGCAAGTAAAGGCCGTATTGACTAAAAAGAAAAAATCTTCACTATGCATAAAGGGCATGAATGTGAGACCCGCGCACAGACACGGCTCATGACAATCTCCGACACGCCCCGCAATGCCATGGGAGGCACGTTCAGGGAGACGTTCGCAGAGACGTCCGGAACAACGAAGGGGAATATCACCAATGACGGATATCGTGAACGCCGGCGTCACCGCCGGCAGTGAAGGAAAGCTGATACGCGCGCTCGACTGGAAGGGCGCGTTCTGGGTCGCGGCAGGTGTGCCGCCGCTCGTTCTCTTCTCCATCGGCGGCATCGCCGGCACGACGGGCAAGCTTGCCTTTCTCGTGTGGATCATTTCGATGGTCATGGGTTTTCTGCAGTCATTTACCTATGCAGAAATCGCCGGCATGTTCGGCAACAAGTCCGGCGGCGCTTCGGTCTATGGCGCAACGGCTTGGCTTCGCTATTCGAAATTCATCGCGCCGCTTTCGGTGTGGTGCAACTGGTTTGCCTGGTCGCCCGTGCTTTCGCTCGGCTGCGCGATTGCGGCCGGCTACATCCTCAATGCCTTCTACCCCATCCCCGCAGCAGATTCCCAGGCCGTGCTGAGCTGGATCAGCGCACACGCCTCGTCGATCACCGTCGATAGCCCCCGTGTTGCCGAATATATTGCAGCCCATGCCGGCACGTCCCCGCAGGATGCGGTGACGGCGCTGCTCAGCGCCGATGGTGTCGCCGCTCTGACCCCTGCAATCCGCACCTGGTCACTCGCCACGTTCACCATTCCGTTCCTCGCCACCGCGAACATCAATGCCACCTTCTTCATCGGTGGCATCCTGATGCTGATCATCTTCGCGATCCAGCATCGCGGGATTTCGGAAACGGCGAGCGTGCAGAAGTGGCTTGCGATCATCGTCCTCGTGCCGCTGCTCATCATCGGCATCTACCCGATCGTCAGCGGCCAGATCGTCTCGTCAAACGTGACAGGTCTCGTACCGCCGACGGCTGCCTATGCCGCCACCGACGGAACATGGAACATCGGAGGCTGGACACTCTTTCTCGGCGGCCTCTACATCGCTGCCTGGTCGACCTACGGATTCGAAACCGCCGTCTGCTACACTCGCGAATTGAAGAACCCCAAGACGGATACCTTCAAGGCGATCTTCTATTCCGGCCTTGCCTGCTGCGTCTTCTTCTTCCTCGTTCCCTTCGCCTTCCAGGGCGTGCTCGGGCATGAAGGGATGCTGGCGCCCGGGATCGTCGATGGCACGGGAGTTGGTGAAGCGCTTGGCGGCCTGATTGGTGCCGGCCGCGTCGTCACCCAGCTCCTCGTCGTCCTGATGATCATGGCGCTGTTCCTAGCCATCATGACCGCGATGGCCGGCTCGTCGCGTACCCTCTATCAGGGCTCCAAGGACGGCTGGCTGCCGAAATATCTCGACCATGTGAACGAGAATGGTGCACCGACCCGGGCCATGTGGACCGACTTCGTGTTCAACCTGTGCCTTCTTGCCATCGCATCGGACACGAGCGGCTATTTCTTCGTGCTCGCCGTTTCGAACGTCGGCTACATCATCTTCAACTTCCTGAACCTCAACTCCGGCTGGATTCATCGCATGGATTCCGGTCATGTCGAACGTCCGTGGAAGGCTCCGACCTGGCTGATCGGCGTCAATACCGTTCTGGCCTTCGTCAACGCGCTCTTCCTCGGCGCCGGCGCAAAGGTCTGGGGCTATGCAAACGCGCTCTGGATCGGTTTCGCCTTCGCGGCCCTGATCCTGCCCGTTTTCGCCTACCGTCACTATGTGCGCGACGGCGGTCAATTCCCGGCGGGCGCGATGGAGGATCTCGGGCTCGTTGGACAGGACCTCGGCGTCAAGAAAGCGGGCATCCTGCCCTATCTCGCGCTCGTGGGCGGGCTGATCATCGTTCTCGTTGCGAATTGGTTCTTCCAGCTCCCGGCCTGACGAACCTGTCCATAAAATTCCATGAGAGGCGGTCGCTCGAACGCAACCGCCTCTCAATCTGTTTCTCATGGCCTTACTGTCTGCCGATCAAGCGGTCTTCCGTCCGGCGGCCGCAAGCGCGCCAATCTTTCGCCTGTAGAGAGCTGCACCCGCCTCGATCTGGTCGATCACCGCCTCCAGTGCCCAGAATTTCTCGTGGATGTCATAATCAGCTGCGCGGCTCGACGTTCCCTCAAAAGTACCGAGACGCTTGTGGAAGAATTTCGCAAGCTTCGGATAGCCCATCGGCTCCGTTTGGGCGGAAAGGACCAGGAAAACGCAAAGCTCTGCTGCAAGGGCGGGATGCTCATGTCCGTGGTCTTGAAGCCACCGGTAGAGGTCCGGGTGAAAGTTGTTCATCACGCCGCAAAAGCCGGCATTGCTCGCCTGCATCGCCGGATAGGCAATCGCGGCATTGGCGTTGCAGATCAGGAGAGGCGAGCCGGCGGAAAATGCAACGCGGCGCCTGACGACCTCGATGTCGCAGGACACGTCCTTCAAGAGCACAAAGCGACCGCTCTGCGCGCAGAACTCGATCTCGTTGTCGCTGAGAAGCCGTCGATAGGGTGCCGGGCATTCGTAAAGACCGAGCGGCATGTCCTTGGGCAGCGCAGCGAGAAGAGCATCAAAGGCCCGGCGCACGTCCGCAGCATTTCCGCTCGCCGACGCAAGGCGGTTTGTCACCAGAATGACCGCATCGGGGCCCGTGTCTGCAATCGCGTTGAGTTCGGATATCTGATCCTCCAGGCTGTCGGCGACGTGACCCGAGGAGACCACGGGCACGCGCCCGGCAACCTTCTTCACGGTGAAGCGCGATAACTCCACCCGCTCCTCAAGCGACAGGAAGCGCATTTCCGACGATTGGCAGACAGCAAAAAGCGCTTGCGACCCGTTGTCGATATACCATTCGATCAGTCGCTCGTAACCTTGCCAATCGATCCCGCCGTCGGGTCCGAAGGGTGTGATCATGACCGGAATGATACCGGAAGCCGTGCGTTGCATGGGAGACTCCATGGTGTTTAGCCCGCATAGCCGAAGAGTTGCGGCAGCCAGAGCGTGATTTCGGGAAACAGGATCATGATGACCAGCGCAAAGACGAGCGCGGCGATAAAGACCCAGATTTCCCGGATGATTTCGGCAAGTGGGATGCGCGTGATGGCGTTGATGACGAAGAGGAGAATGCCGTAGGGCGGCGTGATCAGTCCGATCATCGTGTTCACCACCGTGACGACACCGAAGTAGATGAGGTCGATGCCCAGTTGCTGGCAGGTGGGGATAAAGAGGGGAAGGATGACCAGGATGATTGTCGAGGCATCAAGGATGCAGCCGAGGATCAGCAGGAGGATATTGACGCCGAACATGAACGTGAGCGGCGCCACATGGATGCCGACCAGCGCATTGGCAATTGTCGTACCAATGTTTTCAGACGCGACGATATAGTTCAAGATCAATGCCCCGCCGATGACCAGGCCGACTGAGGCGGACGGGCGGGCGCTCTCGACCATGACCTCATAGAATGACTTGACCGAAAGAGAGCGATAGAGAAATACCGCGATGACGAGGGCATAGGCCGCCGCAATGGCCGCCGCTTCCGTCGGCGTGGCAATTCCGCCGTAGATGCCGTAGAGCAGGATGACGGGCATCAGCAGTGCCGGAAAAGCCTGCATCGTCACCTTCGGAATCTCGCGAAGCGGGACGGACTCCTCGCGTCCGACGTTATTCTTCCAGGCGTAATAGGCATTCATGAACATCAGGACGACGCCCATCAGCAGGCCGGGTACGATGCCACCAAGAAAGAGATAGCCGATCGAGGTGTTCGAGACGAGCGCATAGAGTACCATGGGGATAGACGGCGGTATGATCGGCCCGATCGTGGCGGATGCCGCAGTCAGCGCTGCCGCGTAGCCGCCAGAATAATGGCCGCTCTTGCGCATCATGTCGATGACGACACGGCCGATCCCTGCAGCGTCCGCAACAGCGGAGCCCGACATTCCCGAAAAGATGATCGCCGAAACGACGTTCACATGCCCGAGCCCGCCGCGAAAACGCCCGACGGTGGCGACGCAGAATTTCAGCAGTCTCTCGGAAACCGCACTGGCATTCATGATGTTGGCCGCCACGATGAAGAGCGGAACGGCCAGCAGGACGAAGCTGTCGAACAGGCCGGAGATCATCTGCTCGCCAGCCATCGCGACGTCCTGACCCTTGACGCCGAGGTAAACGAGCGAGCCGACGATGATCGAATAGGCGACCGGCGTGCCGATGGCTGCGAGCACAAAAATTGTCAGGAGGCAGAGCGAAAATGCCAGCGTCATGCTGCATCCTCCTTGTGCCCGTCATCTTCAATGCCTTTGTGCAGCAGTACCCAAATTCGCCAGATGTAGGCGGCAGCAACGGCAACGACAAAGAGCGGATAGACGATGTAGATGTCGCGCATCGGAATATGCAGTGTCGCGCTCTTCTTGATTCTCAGAAAGCTCACCCAGTCCCAAGTAGGAAGCAGCGACCAGAGGAGCGTCCCCGCAACGGCCACGGCGGAGATCAGTGCCATGACACGGCGCGGCCCCACAGGGACTGCGAGATAGAGAAGATCGAACGTAATGTGATCTTCCGACCGCAGAATGAAGGCTGCGCCGAAAAAGACGATCCAGACCCACAGGATAAGGCAGAGCTCCAGCGTCCAGCCGAAGGGCTCATCCATGACATAGCGGGAAAATATCTGCAGCAGAAAGGTCGCGAAAAGCGCCGTCATCATAAACGCACTCAAAGCTTCCGCTGCCTGCCTCAGTCTCATGACGAAGCGGTTCATGGTCGTCTCCGAATTGAAAGGCGCGCTGCGCCCGGAACGTCCGGACGCGGCGTCTTGTCAGATGATCAGGCAGCGAGGGCGTTGATCTTGTCGAGCATTCCGGCCGGCCACGACTTGGCAAAGCTGCTCGCCAGGAACGCTTTCTGGACGTGCTCGCGGAAGGCCTTGAGGTCAGGCTCGTAGACATCAAGGCCCTTGCCCTTGAGGAAGGCAACGAGTTCGTCCTCCTTCTTGAGCTGGTTCTGCCGGCCGAATTCGGCGGCATCGTCGGCAGCCTTCTGGATCGCCTTCTGCTGATGGGCCGAGAAGCTGTCAAAAACCTTCTTTGAGATAGCCAGGTAGTTCAGATCGACGAGGTGCGACGTCAGGCAGATCTGCTTGGTCACCTCATAGAACTTGGCGTCGACCACGGTCGGCAACGGATTGTCCTGGGCGTCGATGGCGCCGGTCTGCAGGCCCGTATAGATTTCCGTGAAGGCCATCGGCACCGGATTTGCGCCGAGCGACTTGCCCAGAAACTGCCAGGCATCCGTGCCGGGCATACGCAACGTCACGCCCTTCAGGTCTTCCGGTTTCATCACGTTAAGTTCAGATTTCGGCTTGCGCAGATTGAGCTGACGGCGGCCGAGATACATGACGCTCAGAAGCTTCACGCCCAGTTCATCCTCGACCTTCTTCTTCAAGGGGTCCATCAGGGGATCTTTGAAGACCTTGACCTGGTGAGCTGCATCCTTGTGGACATAGCCGGCCGAGAAGATAGAGAATTCCGGGAAAAAGACGGCGAGCTCCTGCGCCGAAGTGATCGACATTTCAAGGTTGCCGCGGGAAATCGCCTCGAGCTCCGTACCCTGCTTGAAGAGGGTCGCATTCCAGTGCGGCTCAAAAGTTGCGAACTCTGCAACAGCCGGGCCGAACTTCTGCGCCAGCGCAACGGAGCGCTGGTCGGTCTCCGAAGCCGGCGTCGACAGACGCAGGACTGGCTTGTCAGCAGCATATGCCGAGCGCCCCACGAGCGGCAAGGTTGCTGCGGCGGCCGTTAGCGCCAGAACGTTACGGCGGGTGAAAGTCTGTGTCATCTGATCCTCCCGATCGGAGCCGGCCCCCTGGGCTTCGGCAATTCCTTTGATGCGTTCACAGGCACGGACTTCCGGTCCGTCTCCTCCCCCGCAAACCGTGGCTAGAATAACGCGAAAAACTCTGCTGACAAGTGGGTAACATGTCAGTTATATGTTAGATGAAGCGAGGCGTTGGAAGAGAAGGAAGGCCGTGCTCAAGTCGCAAGCGCCAGAAGCAACCAAGAGCGATCCGCCTGCATCCCTTCGCCAGGCGGCCTATGATCGGATCGAGGACCTATTGAATGCAGGGGTCCTGAAGCCTGGTCACGTCGTGTCGCAGCGCGAGCTTGTTGAAAGAACCGGCATGACGCTCGGTGCGGTGCGCGAGGCTATTCCGCGGCTGGAAGCGGAAGGGCTGCTGCAGACGCTGCCGAAGCGTGGGCTGATGGTGCCAAGCCTTGAGGTTGGTTTCGTCCGGGACGCCTATCAGCTGCGCATGATCATCGAACTCGGCGCGGTGCCGCAGGCGTCGAAGTTTCTACCCGAAGGCCAGATCGATGAGTGGATTGCCTTTCACGAAGAAGCGGCTGCCGAACTGCGGAGGGGGCCCGGGCTTGACGCTGCCAATCGGGTGCAGAGGCTCGATTGGATCATGCATGGCGCCATTGTCGCGGCGACGGGCAATAAGCTGATGGACAATATCCACCGGATAACCGCCATCAAGATCCGCATGGCCGTGCAATCGCGCATCCGTGTCACTCCCGACAATGCCACCCGCGTGATTGCAGAGCATCTCGTCTTTCTCCGCGCACTGCGCGACCGTGACCTGGAAACCGCAAAAGCTGCGCTCTCAAGACATATCGACAATTCCATGACGATCGCGCTCGGCGGCAGCGTCTGACCTGCCGCCGGGAAGTTCGGCATAGACCTGTTTGCTGCTTTGCTGCAGCGAGCTCTCGGGAACGAAGCTGGTTGCCGCATGGCCGATGGCGGCCGTTAGCCCTTTGCCGCCAGGAAGGCGAGCTTGGAGGGAAGGTTCAAAAGGGCAAGCGCCCGCTCGACGCGTTCCGGCGTGTAGTGGTGTTCGACGTCGAGGCAGTTGACCGTGCCCAGCATTTCGCCGCCGACATAGACCGGCAGGTTGATGACGGACTCGCAGCCGAGCGACTTGATCAGCTCATGGTCGGGGAAGACTTTGGCGATGTCCTCGATCGTGTTGGCGACGAAGGCGCGGCGTTCGCCGTGGACGATGTCGAACCATTCGTTGCGATGCGTCGGCTTGGTGCCCGAAGCCGGGTAGTTGGTCGGATCGGACGTATAGGCACGGCGCGCAAGGCCGGCCTTCATGTCGGAGAGCATGACGGTGAAGAGCCTGGCGCCGATCACTTCGCGCACCAGCGTCTGCAGCGCGATCCAGGGCGCATCGCCGGTCGTGTCACTGGCAATGGCGCTGTCGAAGGCCGCAAGCGCAGCTTGATAGTTGTTTTCCATGGGGTTTCTCCCGAATGTTTAGACGGCTGGAGGGGCAGAGAGCCGCAGGAGCTCCCGGCTGTATTCGTTCTGCAGATGCCCCTTTTTCAGGTTTTCGGCATCGGCGGTTTCCACGATCCGCCCGCCGCGCATGACGGCAAGACGGTCGCAAAGGAAGGAAACGATCGGCAGGTTGTGGGTGACCATGAGATAGGTCAACCCGCGCTCGCGCCGCAATCGCTTCAGGAGGTTGAGGATTTCGGCCTGCACCGAGACATCGAGCGCCGAGGTCGGCTCGTCCAGCAGCAGAACCTTCGGCTCCACGATCAGGGCTCGTGCGATCGCCACCCGCTGACGCTGCCCGCCGGAGAGCTGATGCGGATAGCGGAACCGGAACCGGTTATCGAGGCCGACATCCTTGAGGATCGCGGCGATCCGCTCGTTATGGTCAGAGAGGCCTTGAATGTTCAGCGGCTCCATCAGCGTCGCATCCACCGTCTTGCGCGGATGCAGCGAACCGTAAGGGTCCTGGAAGACCATCTGGCAGGTGCGGGCGAAACCGGCGTCGATGCCGTGGCTGCGCGGCTTGCCGAAGATCTCGATCGTGCCGCGCCATTCCGGTGCGAGACCGGCGATCGCCTTCAGCACGGTCGACTTCCCCGAGCCGCTTTCGCCGACAAGGGCGAAGCTTCCGCCTTCCTCGACATCGATGGTCACGCCGTGGGTGATCTGCGTTTCACCATAGGAGACGTCGAGATTGTCGATATGGATCGGGGTCATGCGGCGCTCCAGATGGTGCGGTCGATGACCGGCAGTTCGTCGCGGGTCTCGTCGAGCCGCGGCTGGGCGGCGAGGAGGCCGCGCGTATAGGGATGCTGCGCGTTCTTGAGTTCCGAAGCGGCGCAATCCTCGACGACGCGGCCGGAATTCATCACCAGCACGCGGTCGCAATAATGGGCGACGAGGTTCAAGTCGTGGCTGATCAGGATAAGCCCCATGCCCTTGTTGCGCACGAGGTCGTCGATGATGTCGAGAACCTGCGCCTGCACCGAAACGTCGAGCGCCGAGGTCGGCTCGTCGGCAATGAGGATGTCCGGCTCGGGGATCAGCATCATCGCGATCATCACGCGCTGGCCCATGCCGCCGGAAATCTCGTGCGGATAGAGCCCGGCGACGCGGTCGGGATCGTTGATCCGCACCGCTTCCAGCATGGCTCGGACTCGGGCGGCGATCTCGCGGCGCGGCAGGCGCTTGTGGGCGACGAGGGCTTCGGCGATCTGTTCGCCGACGGTCATGACGGGGTTCAGCGAGAATTTCGGGTCCTGCATGACCATGGAAATGCGCGCGCCACGGATCTTGCGCATGGCCTTTTCGCCCTGCTTCAGAAGATCGATGCCATCGAATTCCAGCCGCGTGGCGCTGACCTTGCCGGGGGCACGGACGAGGCCGAGAATGGAGCGACCGGTCATGGATTTGCCCGACCCGCTTTCACCGACGATTCCAAGCCGCTCGCGGCCAAGTTCGAAGGAAATGCCCTTGACCACGTCCACCGGGCCGGAGGGGCTGGGGAAGGTGACTTTCAGACCTTCGACGGCAAGAAGGGGCGCGCTCAATGCTTTTCTCCGCTCTTGGGGTCGAGAACGTCGCGCAACCCGTCGCCGAGGAAGCAGAAGCCGAGGCTGACGGTGATGATGGCGAAGCCCGGCATGGTGGCGACCCACCATTGATCGAGAATGAAGGTGCGGCCGCGCGCAATCATCGCGCCCCATTCCGGCAGCGGCGGCTGCGCGCCGAGCCCGATAAAGCCGAGACCGGCGGCGGTGAGGATGATGCCGGCCATGTCGAGCGTGACACGGACGATCATCGAGGAGGTGCAAAGCGGCAGGATATGACCGACGACGATGCGCAGGCTCGATGCGCCCTGCAACCGGCTCGCCGCAATGAAATCGGCATTCTTGAAGGTCAGCGTTTCGGCGCGTGCAATGCGGGCATAGCTCGGCCAGGAGGTGATGGCGATGGCAAGAATGGCGTTCTCGATGCCGGGGCCAAGCGCTGCGACAAGCGCGAGCGCCAGGATCAGCTTCGGCATGGAGAGGAAGATGTCGGTGATGCCCATCAGCACCCGGTCCACCCAGCCCCCGAGATATCCGGCGGCGGCGCCGATCAGCAGGCCGGCGGGGGCCGCAAGAACGGCCACGAGAATGACGATGGCGAGCGTGATGCGCGCGCCGAAGACAACGCGGGACCAGATGTCGCGGCCGAGTTCGTCGGTGCCCATCCAGTTGGCCGCACTCGGCGGGCGAAGGCGCGCATAGGTGTCCTGCGCGATCGGGTCATGGGTGGCAATCCACGGCGCAAAGGCCGCCATGGCGATCAGTGCCAGCACGATGACGAGGCCGACCATCGCCAGCGCATTGCCGCGAAAGGCGAGCGAGATGCGGAAGATGCGGCCCCATCGGGCCTGCCGACGCGAGGCGGGGCTTTCATCGAGTAGCCAGTTGCGCATGTCGGTAAAGGCCATGGTCGTCACCTCGCGCGCGGGTCGAGCACGTTATAAAGCGCGTCGCTCAGCTTGTTGATGAAAATGAAGACCATGCCGATGAGCAGCGTTGCGCCCAGCACTGCGGCCATGTCGGCATTGAGCAGCGCGACCGTCAGATAGTTGCCGATACCCGGCCAGGAGAAGATCGTCTCGATCATCACCGAGCCTTCGAGAAGGGCGGCATAGGACAGTGCGCAGACCGTGATCAGCGGCACGAGGATCGGACGGAAGGCATGGCGCCAGATGACAACCCGCTCCGGCAGGCCCTTCACGCGGGCAGTAGTGATGTATTCTTGTGCCAACTGGTCGAGCATGAAGGAGCGCGTCATGCGGGCGATGTAGGCAAGGCTGAAAAAGCCGAGAATGCTCGCCGGCAGGATGAGATGGCCGATGGCGTTGAAGAAGATGTCCGTCTCGCCGGCGAGCAGGCTGTCGACCAGCATCAGGCCGGTCACCGGCGTTACAAGGCCATCATAGGCGATGTCGACGCGGCCGGGTCCATCGACCCATTGCAGGCGGGCATAGAAGACGGCGAGCCCGACAAGCCCGAGCCAGAAGGCCGGGATGGCGTAGCCGGCCAGGCCGACGACGCGGATCACCTGGTCGGTCAGGCTTCCCTGTCTGGCGGCGGCATGAACGCCCATGGGGACGCCGAGCGCGATGCCGATGATGATGCCAAGCGTCGCCATTTCCAGCGTCGCCGGGAAGACTTCCTTCAGGTCTTGCAACACGGGCCTGCCGGTCGAGACCGACATGCCCAGATCGCCGGTGGCCACGGCCTTCACGTAGTTCACGAACTGCACGATCAGCGGCTTGTCGAGGCCGAGCTGCACGCGGGCGGCTTCATAGACCGCCTTCGGCGCACGGTCGCCGACGACGGCCAGCGCCGGATCGATCGGCACCACGCGGCCGATGAAGAAGGTGATGGCAATGAGGCCGAGAAGCGTCACGATCAGCGAAACAGCGATCCCGCCAAGATGCAGCGCCACCTTGCGGGTGCGTCTGGCGCCGCCGCCGCGCTTGCGAGGGGCTTGGGCTCCCGCATCGGGGAAGGGGGTGTCTGTCGCCACGCGCGGCCTCCTCGGCATAAAAATTTTGGTTCCAGTAAAATTCTGCTTGGAACATACAAATAATTTTGCTTTCATCAAACAAATTTTACTGGTTTCCGAAGATGACTGCTTCACCGCTCGCCTTGACGACACAAGAACCACAGACGCCCAAGGTCGGCGCGCTCATCCGCGCCCGGCGGCGGCAGCTGCAGCTGACACTGCGCGACATCTGCGAAGCGGCGGGCATCACGCCCGGCTATCTGAGCCAGGTCGAGCGCGACCTCGCCACGCCTTCGCTCGGCACGCTGGCGCAGATCGCGCATAGCCTCAATGTCGGCGTCGATTACTTCATTGCCTCGCCCGGTGCGGACGATGCGCTGACCCGGCATGGCGAGCGCGAGACGTTTTCGGTGCCGGGTTCCGATGTGGTTTACGAGCGCGTGGCCGCCGACTTTGCCGGCAACCAGCTTTCCTCCTTCGTGCTCAACATCCCGCCGGGTTTCCATTCCGAGATCGTCAGTCACGAGGGCGAGGAAATCCTCTACGTGCTCGAAGGCAAGCTGACGCAGATGCTGGACGGAGCCGAATATATCATGCGCCCCGGCGACAGCCTGCATTTCCGCGGCAACCGCCCGCATGCCTGGTGGAACGACACGAGTGAGACAGTGCGCGTGCTCTGGACCGGCACCGTTCCCGTCTACCGCACCAACCCGCCGAAACCCGGCGGGCCGAAATCCGACTGACCCCGGACTGAAAACAAGAACGCCCTGAAACAGAGGAGAACACAACCATGAAACATTTGCACGCAGCCCTTTTTGCCGCCACGGCGCTTCTGCCGCTGACGGCACTGCAGGCCCATGCAGCTACCCCGAAGGACACGCTGGTCGTGGCCGAAAACATCGACGACATCGTCAGCATCGACCCGGCCGAGGCTTATGAATTCTCGTCCGGCGAATATGTCACCCAGACCTATGACCGTCTCGTGCAGTATGACGCGACGGATCTGCAGAAGCTTTCGCCCGGTCTCGCAACCAGCTGGAAGGCCGACGATGCGGCCAAGACAATCACCTTCACGCTGCGTGACGGCGTCAAGTTCTCCTCCGGCAATCCGCTCCGCGCCGAAGACGTCGTCTATTCCTGGAAGCGCGTCATCAAGCTCAACAAGGCGCCCGCCTTCCTGCTGACCCAGCTTGGCTGGACCGCCGACAATTTCGACAGCATGGTCAAGGCCGATGGCAAGACGGTTGTCGTCAAATATACCGGTGACTTCTCCTCGGCCTTCGTGCTCAATGTTCTCGCCTCGCGCCCGGCCTCGGTCGTCGATGGCAAGACCGTGGAGGCCAATGACAAGGGCGGCGATCTCGGCAATGCCTGGCTGAAGGCGAATTCCGCCGGCACCGGCCCCTTCGTTCTCAAGGCTTTCAAGCCCGGCCAGCTGATCAACCTTGCCGCCAACCCGTCCTATTTCGGCGGTGCGCCGGGCGTGAAGTCCGTCGCCATCCGTCACGTCGCGGAATCGGCCACGCAGCAGCTCATGCTGAAGTCGGGCGATGTCGATATCGCCAAGAACCTGACGCCGGACCAGATCGCCGCCGTTGAGACCAGCGGCACGTTCAAGATCGAGACCTATCCGCAGGCCGCCGTCCACTTCCTCAGCCTCAACCAGAAGGACAAGGACCTGACCAACCCGGCCGTCTGGGAAGCCGCGCGCTATCTCGTCGACTACAAGGGCATGACGGACACGATCCTCAAGGGCCAGATGGAAATCCACCAGGCCTTCTGGCCGAAGGGTTTCCCCGGCGCGCTGAACGACACGCCTTACACCTATGATCCGGACAAGGCGAAGAAGATCCTGGCTGACGCCGGCATCAAGACGCCGATCACCGCGACGCTCGATGTCATCAACTCCTCGCCCTTTACCGACATGGCGCAGGCGCTGCAGGCAAGCTTTGCCAAGGGCGGTATCGACTTCAAGATCGTGCCCGGCACGGGTTCGCAGGTCATCACCAAGTATCGCGCCCGCACGCATGAGGCCATGCTGCTCTATTGGGGCCCGGACTTCATGGATCCGGATTCCAACGCGTCCGCCTTTGCTTACAATGCCGACAACAGCGACGGCCACTACCAGTCGACCACGACCTGGCGCAACGCCTGGGCCGTTCCGGACGACATGAACAAGGCGACCGTTGCCGCCCGCGCCGAAGCCGATCAGGCCAAGCGCGACGCGATGTATATCGACCTGCAGAAGAAGGTGCAGGCGAACTCGCCGATCGTCGTCATGTTCCAGGCCGCCAAGCAGGTTGCCATCGCCAAGAACGTGTCGGGCTATGTCAACGGCGCGCTGCCGGATTACGTCTTCTATCGTATGGTCAAGAAGGACTGACGATCTGATCTCTTCGGGCCGCCGGCATTTGCCCGGCGGCCTTTTCATTTCCCCCCTTTGTGAACGACAGGAGCGATGCCCATGTTCGAGGCGCGCATGAAGCGGCTGACCGCACGGATGGCCGAGACGAAAACCGATGGCGTGTTTGTCGGGCCGACCTCCAACATGAAATGGCTCGCCGGTTTCGACCCGCATGGTGACGAGCGTCCGGTGATGCTGGTCGCCGGGCCAAAGTCCGCCGCCTTCCTGATGCCGGCGCTGAATGCCGATAGCGCGCGCCAGCACACGGACCTTCCCTTCGTCACCTGGTCGGATGCCGAAGGCCCGGCAGATGCCTTCGCCAGGGTGCTCTCCGAGACCGGCATTGCAGGCGTTACAAATCCCACCATCGCGCTGGATGAAACCATGCGCGCGGATTTCGCCCTCATGGTGGTCGATGCGCTGCCCGGCGCGAAGCGCGCGTTCCTCGCCGACACCGTGGGCGCGCTACGCGCATCCAAGGACGAGAGCGAATACAAGCTTCTGAAGATGAATGCGTTAATCGATGACGAGACGATGCGTTCGGCCTTTGCGGCGCTGAAGCCCGGCATGAGCGAGCTGGAAGCCGCCGAGATCATCAAGCAGCGCTTTCTGGCGCAGGGCGCCAAGGCCGAATTCGTCATCGTCTGCTTCGGCGAGAACGGTGCGTTCCCGCACCACCATTCCGGCGAACGACGCCTGAAGGCGGGCGATGCGATCCTCGTCGATATTGGCGGCCGCAAGGATGGATATCCGAGCGACATGACCCGCGTCGGCTATTGTGGCACGCCGCCGGAAGGCTTCGAGGAGGTCGTGTCCGTGGTCGAGCGCGCCGTGCAGGCGGCCGTTGCTGCCGCGCGCCCTGGGGTCAAGGCTTCCGATGTTGACCGCGCCGCCCGCGAGACGATTGCCGCGGCCGGCTACGGCGACCGCTTCCTGCATCGGACGGGCCATGGGCTCGGCATCGACGTGCACGAACGACCCTATATCACCGCAACGTCCGACGTCATCCTGCAGGCGGGCAATGTCTTTTCCATCGAGCCCGGCATCTACCTGACCGGCCGCTTCGGCGTGCGGCTGGAAGAGATCGTGATCCTCGGCAAGGACGGGGCAGAAGTCCTCTCCGAACTCTCGCGCAAGCCCTTCCAAGTCGACGGCTGAGGAGGGGCGCGGAGATGTCCGGCATCGCCGTTCGCAGACCGAGAGTGGAAGACGGCGAGGACATCGCCGCCATCTACGCCTTCGAAGAGGTTGTCGCCTACACGACGCAGCTGCCGCATCGCGACGTCCAGTTCTGGCGGGATTTTTACCGCACCCGCGATCCTGAAGGCGTGGAACTGGCAGCGGAAATCGATGGCCGCGTGGTCGGCCATCTCGGCATGATCCTCAACCGCGCCCCGCGCCGCAAGCATGTGGGGAGCTTCGGCATCTGCGTTCACCCCGATTTTCATGGGCGGGGCGTTGGCCGGGCGCTGATGGCGGAAATGATCAACCTTTCCGACAACTGGCTCAATCTCGTGCGCCTCGAATTGTCCGTCGCCTCGGAAAACAGCCGCGCCATCGCGCTCTATCGCAGCTTCGGGTTTGAGGTCGAGGGCGAGCTGAAGATGGACCTGTTCCGCAATGGCCGTTACGGCGATACGACCCAGATGGCGCGGCTGCGAGCGCCGGCAGGCGCGTGATCAGCGCTCGCGCCCGCGCAACAGCCTGCACTCAGGTGCCAAGCCTCCCAGACGTCAGACGGACGAAATCTTCAGCATCCGCGCCAGTTCGCCGACAACACCGCGGCGGAACAGAAGCACGCTGACGATGAAGATCGCGCCGATGACCACCTGCACCCAGGAGCCGATATCGGCGAGGTAGTGCTGCAGCGTGATGATGACGACCGAGCCGACGACGGGGCCGAAGATCGTGCCCATGCCGCCGATCAGCGTCATGAGGATGACTTCGCCCGACATCTGCCAATGCGCATCGGTGAGCGAGGCGAACTGGAAGACGATGGCCTTGGTCGAACCCGCCACGCCGGCAAGCGATGCGGAGAGTACGAAGGCGATCAGCTTGAAGCGATCGACATTGTAGCCGAGCGAACGGGCGCGGGGCTCGTTCTCGCGGATCGCCTGCAGCACCTGCCCGAAGGGCGAGTGGATGGTCCGATAGATGATCAGGAAGCCGGCAAGGAAGATCGCGGCGACGAAATAATACATCGGCAGCGGGTCGTTGAGATCAAGCCCGAAGAGCGTACCGCGCGGGATGCCCTGCAGGCCGTTTTCGCCGCCGGTGAAGGGCAATTGCAGGGCGAGGAAGTAGACGATCTGGGCGAGCGCCAGCGTGATCATGGCGAAATAGATACCCTGACGGCGGATGGCGAGCGAGCCGACGACATAGCCGAGCGCGGCCGCAAAGACGCCGCCAGCGACGATGCCGACAAGCGGCGGCAGGCCCCAGACCTTCACCACATGGCCGCAGATATAGGCAGCTCCGCCGAAGAAGGCGGCATGGCCGAAGGAGAGCAGGCCGGTGAAACCGATCAGCAGGTTGAAGGCGCAGGCAAAGAGCGCGAAGCAGAGAAGCTGCATCACGAAGACGGGATAGAGCACGGCGGGTGCCAAGAGCACCGCCGCGATCAGCACCATCCAGAGCACGGCCTGCGCGGCGCGGCTGCGGGCGAGTTTTTCATGCGGCACGCTCTCGGCGAATTCGCCGGCTTCGTCGAGGGCATGATGGGAAGTGGCAGGTTTCGTCATGTCGCTTATCCCTCGCGTCCGAAGAGGCCGGACGGCCGCACCAGCAGCACGATGACCATGAGGAAGAAAATCACCGTATTGGCGGCGGGGGCATAGAAGACCTTCGTCACGCCCTCGATGAGCCCGAGCGCGATGCCGGAGACGACCGCGCCCATGATGGAGCCCATGCCGCCGATGACGACGACCGCGAAGATGATGATGATGAGATCGGCGCCCATCAGCGGGCTGACCGAATAGATAGGCGCGGCCAGCACGCCGGCAAGCCCGGCAAGCCCGGTGCCGAAGCCGAAGGTGAGCGTCACCATCAGCGGCACGTTGACGCCGAAGGCCTTGACCAGTTCCGGGTTTTCCGTGCCGGCGCGCAAGAGCGCCCCGACCTTGGTCCGCTCGATCACATACCAGACGATCAGGCAGACGATGAGCGAGAAGACGATGGCGAAGAGGCGGAACTTCGGAAACATCATGAAGCCGAGATTGACCACGCCCTTCAGCGCATCCGGCATTCCGGGATAGGGCGTGCCGGATGCGCTGAAGATGTTGACGAAAAGGCCCTGCAGGACAAGCGTCACGCCGAAGGTCAAGAGCAGCGAATAGATCGGGTCGAACTTGTAGAGCCAGCGCAGCAGAAAGCGCTCGATCAGAATGCCGAAAGCGCCGACGATGATGGGCGTGAGGATCAGCGCCGGCCAGAAGCCGATGTGAAAGCCGCTCAACCCGAACCAGAGGCCGACATAGGAATAGAGGATCAGCGCCACGAAGGCGCCGAGCATGTAGAGCGCGCCATGGGCGAAATTCACGACATTGAGCAGCCCGAAAATGACGGCAAGGCCAAGGCTCATCATGGCGTAGAAGACGCCGTTGTTGAGGCCCAGCATACCCTGGGCGAGCAGAAGCTTCAGCATGTTTTCGCCTTTCTACACACTCAGGTAATGGTTGAGCCGGTCCATGCTGGAGGCGACATCGCCACCTTCGATCCGGTCGATCACCCGGCCGTGCTCGATGACATAGTGACGGTCCGCCAGAGGGGCAGCGAAGCGGAAATTCTGTTCGACCAGCACGATCGTATAGCCCTGTGCCTTCAGCCGCATGATCGCCTCGCCCAGCGCCTTCACGATCACGGGGGCGAGCCCCTCGGTGATTTCGTCGAGCAGCAGGAGCTTCGCGCCAGTGCGCAGAATCCGCGCAATGGCCAGCATCTGCTGTTCGCCGCCGGACAACCGCGTGCCCATGCGCTTGCGCACCTCTTTCAGGTTCGGGAACATGCGGTAAATCTCGTCAAGGCTCATGCCGTCCTTGCCGACGCTCGGCGGCAGCATGAGATTTTCCTCGACATTGAGGCTCGCGAAAATGCCGCGCTCTTCCGGGCAATAGCCGATGCCGCCGAGCGGTGCGATGCGATGGTCGGCGACGTCGATGAATTCGCGGCCGCGGATCGTCACCGAGCCGGTGCGGCGCGACACCATGCCCATGATGGCGCGCAGCGTCGTGGTGCGGCCGGCGCCATTGCGGCCGAGAAGGGTGATCAGCTCGCCCTCGGCAATCTCGATATCGATGCCGTGGAGCACATGGGATTCGCCATACCAGGCATTGAGCCCGCTGGTTTTCAGAAGCGGCGCGGCCATCATGCCACCTCCTCGGCCTTGATGCCCATATAGGCTTCCATGACGGCAGGGTTCTTCGACACCTGCTCGTAGGTGCCTTCGGCGAGAACCTCGCCACGGCTCAGCACAGTGATCGCATCGGCGAGTTTGGAGACGACGCCGAGATTGTGTTCGACCATGATGATCGTGCGGCCCACCGAGACGCGCTTGATGAGATCAGCGACCTGGCCGACATCTTCCGAGCCCATGCCTTGCGTGGGCTCGTCGAGCAGCATCAGTTCGGGTTCGAGGCCCAGCGTGGTGGCGATTTCGAGCGCCCGCTTGCGGCCATAGGGGAGTTCGACGGCCGGCACATGGGCGAAGCGCTTCAACCCGACCTGATCGAGCCGCTCCAGCGCTTCGTCGTCCAGCGTCGACAGGATCTTGCGCGAGCGCCAGAACTGATAGCTGACATCGAGCCGCTTCTGCAGTGCGATGCGGACATTTTCGAGCGCGGTGAGATGCGGGAACACGGCGGAAATCTGGAACGAGCGGACAATGCCCAGATTGGCGATCTCCTCCGGCTTCAGATGGGTGATGTTGCGCCCGTTGAAGGTAATCGTGCCGGAGCTTGGCGTGATGAATTTGGTCAGAAGATTGAACATGGTCGTCTTGCCGGCACCGTTCGGGCCGATCAGCGCATGGATGGAGCCGCGCGCAATCTTCAGATTGACGTTTCTGACCGCCATGAAGCCGCCGAAGCTGCGGCTGAGGTCAGTCGCTTCGAGGATGAAATCGCTCATGATTGTCCTTCGGCAAGACGTTGCGAAAAGTCATTGGCAAGGAAATGCGGGGCGGCAGCGATGGAGATGCCGGCCGCCCCGCAGAGCGCTTATTTCACCAGCGGGCAGCCGCCATCCTTCAACGAAGCATAGGCCTGGTTGCCCGGGATTGTCTGGACGACTTTCACGACATCCCACGGGTCCTTCGTCGCATCCTGAACCTGCACGAGATACATGTCATGCTCCAGCAGGCCATCGGCGCGGATCTGGCCGCCTTTGGCGAAGAAGTCGTCGATCTTGGCCTTGCCGAGTTCGGCGCGCACGGCATCCGGATCATCCGTGCCGGCGGCCTTCACGGCTTTGAGATAGGCCATGGTCAGCGAATAGTCGGCGGCGTGGATGAAGGTCGGTGCCGCGCCGTTGGAGTACTTCATGTACTTTTCCTTCCAGGCGCGCGAGGCATCGTCCTGGTTCCAGTACCAGCCGACCGTGAAGTTCAGGCCCTTGGCGACATCGGTGCCGAGCGCCTTCACGTCGGCGATCGTTACAAGCATCCCGGCAAGCTGCTGGCCGGCCGAGGTGAGGCCGAATTCATGCGCCTGCTTGATCGCGTTGACCGTATCCTGGCCGGCATTGGCAAGACCCACCACCTTCGCGCCGGAAGACTGCGCCTGAAGGAGGTATGAGGAGAAGTCGGTCGAGGCGAGCGGCACGTCGGAACTACCGAGAACCTTGCCGCCCATTTTTTCGACGACGGAGGTCGTGGCCTTCTGCAACGCATGGCCGAAGGCGTAGTCGGCGGTGATGAAATACCAGCTGTCGCCGCCATTCTTCATCACGGCCGAGGCCGTGCCGGTGGAGAGCGCATTGGTGTCGTAGCCGTAGTGAATGCCGTATTTCGTGCAGGCCTTGCCGGTGAGATCGGCGCTGGCCGAGCCCGTGTTCATGGTGATGACCTTCTTCTCCGACGCGAGCTGCTGCACGGCAAGCCCAACAGCGGAGTTGGTGAGGTCGGTGATCATGTCGACATGATCCTGATCGATCCACTGGCGGGCGGTGGCGGAGGCGACGTCGGCCTTGTTTTGGTGGTCGGCGGAGATCACCTCGATCTTCTTGCCGAGAACCGTGCCGCCGAAATCCTCGACCGCCATCTTCACGGCAGCCACGGCGCCGTCGCCGCTGAAGCCGGTGGAATAGACGCCCGACATGTCGCCGAGAACGCCGATCTTGACGACATCGTTGGATATGCCGTCGGCAAGGGCCGTCGTTGCCGCAAGCGCCACCGCGGCGGCGCTGACCGTTCCGTACAGAAATGCTTTCATCACTCTTCCTCCTTGAGTTGCGGGCTTAAGCGTGTCCCGCACGATTGTCAGACAGTTTGTTCTTAAAGTCCGAACTGGTTTCCGCTGCGCCATTCAGGCTGTCTACGGCGTCCAGTCCGGGCCTCCTCCTTCATCCCGCTTTGCGGAATTGCTGTCCCCGCGGCCAGTCGGCCCTGCGCCCCTCATCCTCCAGAATGAGGCTAGCGGCTTTCTCGGCGATCATCAATGTCGGGGAATTCGTGTTGCCGCTGGTGATTGTCGGCATGACGCCGGCATCCACCACGCGCAGGCCTCGCACGCCATAGACGCGAAGCCGGCTGTCGACCACGGCGAGCGGATCATCCGCGCGGCCCATCTTCGTCGTGCCGACGGGGTGAAAGATCGTGCTGGCGATGTCGCCGGCGAGTTTCGCGAGTTCCTCGTCGCTTTGGAATTGAACGCCCGGCTTCCACTCGACCGGCGCATAGCGCGCGAGCGCAGGCTGCGACACGATGTGGCGGGCCTGGCGGATGCTGTCGGCGGCGATGCGCCGATCCTCCGGCGTCGTCAGATAGTTGGGCGCGATCGCCGGCGCATCCTTGGCATTTTGCGAGCGGATGCGCACCGTGCCGCGGCTGGTGGGGTTGAGATTGCAGACGCTGACGGTGAAGGCGGGTTCCCGATGCAGCGGTTGGCCGAAGGCATCAAGACTGAGCGGCTGGACGTGATATTCGAGATTGGCATAGGGCTGGCTGTCGTCGGAGCGCGTAAACGCCCCAAGCTGCGATGGCGACATGCTCATCGGGCCGGTCCGCTTCAGCGCATATTCCATGCCGATCGTCATCTTGCCGAAGAAGTTGCTCGCCAATGCATTCAGCGTCTTGGCGCCCGTCACCTTGAAGACGGTGCGGATCTGCAGATGGTCCTGGAGATTGCCGCCGACACCGGGAAGGTCGGCCATCGGCTGGATGCTCAGGCTCTTCAGGAAGGACGGATCGCCGAGCCCGCTCAGCTGCATGATCTGCGGCGAGCCGATCGATCCGGCGGAGAGGATGACTTCGGCCTGCGCGCGGACCTCGACCGTTTCGCCGGCGCGGTGAAGGCGCGCGCCCGTGCAGCGTAGCGCCCCGTCATCATCCGTCTCGAACAGCAGGCGCTCGACCTGCGCCTCAGTCCACACCGTCAGATTCGGGCGCGACAGGGCAGGGCGGAGAAAGGCCTTCGACGTGTTCCAGCGCCAGCCGGCGCGCTGGTTGACGTCGAAATAGCCTACACCCTCATTGTCGCCGGTGTTGAAATCATCGGTCTTCGGCACACCGGCTTGCACTGCGGCATCGGCAAAGGCATCCAGCAGGTCCCAGCGCAGGCGCTGCTTTTCCACCCGCCACTCGCCGCCATGGCCGTGGAGATCGGAAAAGCGGCTGTTGCCGCCGGTCGCGGGATCCTGGCCGCCATCGAGGCGATAATGATCCTCATGCGCCTTGAAATGCGGCAGCACGTCCTGCCACGACCATGAGGCGTCGCCTGTCAGAGCGGCCCAGTGATCATAGTCGCGCGCCTGACCGCGCATATAGATCATGCCGTTTATGGAGGAGCAGCCGCCGAGCGTCTTGCCGCGCGGATAGATGAGGCTGCGGCCGTTGAGCCCGGCCTCGGCTTCGGTCTTGTAGAGCCAGTCAGTCCGCGGATTGCCGATACAATAGAGATAGCCGACTGGGATGTGGATCCAGTGATAATCGTCTTTGCGGCCGGCTTCGAGCAGCAGCACGCGATTGACCGGGTCACGGCTCAGGCGATTGGCCAGCAGGCAGCCCGCCGAGCCTCCTCCGATAATAATGTAATCGAATGCTTTCGCAATCAAATCCAAACCTCCCGATGCCGAAAAGAAGCGATCACAGCCTCGCGTCGCAGCGCAAGAGCCTGAAAAGCTTGAACCGGCATGTTAGGCGTCCTCCCGCCTGACCGAAAAGCTAAACGGGAAGTAAATGAGAAATCCAATGACAAATTCGGAATAGCATTATAAGCATATTTAATATGAGCGACTTTGATCTGAAGACATTGCGCGCCTTTGTGGCGGTGGCGCGGGAGGGCAATGTCACCCGTGCGGCGGAGCAATTGCGCCTGACGCAGCCGGCGCTCAGCCTGCAGCTGAAACGGCTGACAGCGGAAACCGGCATCGAGCTCTTTCGCCGCACAGCAAGGGGTCTTGAGCTCACCCATGACGGCGCTCTTCTGGCGGCCAAGGCGGAGCTTGTCTTCGCCTCGTTGGTCGATTTCGGCCAGACGGCGCGTAGTCTGGCGACACAGATCCGCGGCTCGCTGCGCATTGGCACGATCATCGATCCGGAATTCACCCGTCTTGGCGCGTTTCTGAAGGCGCTTGTCGAAAGCGCGCCCAGCATCGAGACCGAGTTGCGCCATGGCATCAGCGGACAGATGCCGGAGGGTCTGAAGCGCAATGAGCTGGACGTCGGCTTCTTCCTCGGCGACATCCGCGATTTCGATCCACTGGCAGGCATGACACCCGGCGGAGATGAAAGCCTCTTCCATGTGCTCGATCTGGCCCCGCTCACCTATCGTGTCGTCGCACCGGCGGCACTTGGGCCTTACGTGCGGGACAAGACCTGGGGCGAGCTTGCGGCGCTGCCCTGGATCGGAACGCCGCCGGCCTCCGTCCACAACCGTCTGCTTGGCCGGATCTTCAGTGGTCTCGGGGTTCGTCAGAACGTTGTGGCATTGATCGATCAGGAAATGTCCATGCTTGCCATGGTTCGCGCTGGCGTGGGCCTCAGCCTGTGCAGGGAGTCGATTGCGCTCCACGAACAGCAATCGAATGGCCTGTTCATTGCCAATCTGGTGAAGATTGAAACCTCGCTCAGCTTCATCGCTCTGAAAGCGCGGATGCAGGACCCGGTGGTTGCCCATGTCTTCGCCGTTGCGCGGAGGATCTGGGAGCAGAAGGGCTGAGATGGCCCGATGATGACGATCGCTGGCGGTGATGCAGCTGGTGAATTTTTTCTCGCCACTGATGATTCTTTGAGCACTTGATGCGAGATTTTGTGGGTGGAATTCGGAAAATACGGCAAAATGGTCTGGAACTCGCACCCCTTTCGAGTTGGCATGGCCTTTGCTTTTAAGTCTTCAGAGTTTGGACGCTAGGGTTCCGGCATCTTCATTGGTGTGACTGGTCCGAGAGCATCCACCGGCGTGGGGAGACATCCCGCCGGGTGCACGGCGGGACAAAAGCCCGGGAGACCTCGTTAGCCAAGGGATTGGCGGCGCTGGTCATTGCCGATCCCTTTTTGGAAGCAACAAAAAGGGGAATGCCAATGCAGACTTTCAAGAAAATCCTCTCCATCACAGCTATCGCCGCTTCGCTTCTTCTTCCCGCCATCGGCGGTGCGGAAGCGGCGCCGAAGAAGGAATTCAAGGTCGCCTGGTCGATCTATGTCGGCTGGATGCCCTGGGGCTATGCGGCCGATCATGGCATCGTGAAGAAATGGGCCGACAAATACGGCATCAAGATCGATGTCACGCAGTTCAACGACTATGTCGAGTCGATGAACCAGTACACGGCCGGCGCGTTTGACGCTGTGACGCTCACCAACATGGACGGCCTTTCCATCCCGGCCGCTGGCGGCGTCGATACGACAGCTGTCATCGTCGGGGACTTCTCCAACGGCAATGACGCAATCATCCTGAAGAACAAGGACAAGCTCGCCGACATCAAGGGCCAGAACGTCAATCTCGTCGAATTCTCGGTTTCCGAGTATCTGCTGGTGCGCGCGCTTGAAAGCGCCGGCATGACGGAAAAGGACGTCAAGGTGGTCAACACCTCCGACGCCGACATGGTCGCCGCCTACAAGACGAAGGATGTGTCGGCCGTCGTCACCTGGAATCCGCTCGTCTCCACCATCCTGCAGGAGCCGGATGCCAAGAATGTCTTCGATAGTTCGAAAATCCCCGGCGAGATCATGGATCTCATGGTCGCCAATTCGGCCACGCTCAAGGATAATCCGGATTTCGGCAAGGCGCTCGCGGGCATCTGGTATGACACGATGAAGCTGATGACCGCCGACAGTGACGAGGGCAAGGCCGCGCGCACGGCGATGGGGCAGGCTTCAGGCACGGACCTCAAAGGCTTCGAAGCCCAGATGGCCGCCACGAAGCTCTTCGACAAGCCGGCCGATGCGCTGGCCTTCACCAAATCGCCCGACCTGCCGAAGACGATGGACCATGTCCGCACCTTCCTCTTCTCCAAGGGACTGCTCGGCAATGGCGCCACCTCGGCTGACGTCATCGGCATCGAAATGCCGGACGGCTCGGTGCTCGGCGACAAGGGTAATGTGAAGCTGCGCTTTGCCACGACCTACATGGATGCCGCCGCCAAGGGCGCGCTCTGATCGCTCTCCTGCCGCCGCCGGGCGAACTTGTCCGGCGGCCCTTCAACGCTTCTCGCGGAGACCTAAGGATGCGCTGGATCAACAGAAGACCCTCGAGCGGCATGAGACTGACGCTGGCGACGGCGCCGTTTCTGGCGGTGCTGGTCGCCTATGTCGCGGGCTCGACGGCACGGCTTGCCGCCAATGCCAACGACAAGCTGCTGCCGGGGCTTTCGGGCTTTGTCGACGCGATCAACCGCATGGCTTTCGTGCCCGATGGTCGTTCCGGGCAGATCCTGCTCTGGGTCGATACGGCTGCGAGCCTGTCACGGCTCTTTTCGGGCATCGGCATTGCGGTTGCGATCGCGCTCGTCATCGGAATGCTGATCGGCATGTTGCCGACGATGCGCGCGCTGTTGTCGCCATTTGTCGCCGCGGTTTCGATGGTGCCGCCGCTGGCTTTGCTGCCCATCCTCTTCATCGCCATGGGTCTCGGGGAGGCCTCCAAGGTCGCATTGATTGCGATCGGCGTCACGCCGATCATGATCCGCGATCTGGCGCTGACGGCCTCGATGCTGCCGCGCGAACAGATCATCAAGGCCGAAACGCTTGGCGGTTCCTCCTGGCAGATCGCGCTGCGCGTCGTGCTTCCGCAGATCCTGCCGCGCCTCATCGATACGCTGCGCCTGCAGATCGGTCCGGCCTGGCTGTTTCTCATCGCGGCGGAGGCCATCTCGTCGGAAGCCGGTCTTGGCTACCGGATCTTCCTCGTCCGCCGCTATCTCGCGATGGATGTCATCTTTCCCTACGTGCTGTGGATCACGCTTCTGGCTGTGGGCACGGATTACATTCTGAACCGCCTGCGCATTGGCATCTTCCCCTGGTCCGAACTGGAGAAGAACACATGAGCCGAATCACCATCGACAAGGTCTGGAAGGAATATGGCGATCAGATCGTTCTGGAAGACATTTCCATCGAGATCGAGGATCGTGCCTTTGTGGCGCTCGTTGGCCCGTCCGGCTGCGGCAAGACAACCTTCCTGCGTATGCTGCTGGGACAGGAACAGGCGACGCGCGGTACAATTCTTCTTGACGGCACGCCATTGCCGCCGGAGCCGGGGCCGGATCGCGGTGTCGTCTTCCAGCGCTACTCGGTCTTCCCGCATCTGACCGTGCTCGGCAATGTGCTGATCGGCAAGGAAATGATGGCGGCACGCTATTCCGGCCGGTTGTTCGGCGATGCTCGCAAGGTTGCCATCGAGGAAGCCAGCGCGCTGATTGCCGAAGTCGGGCTTTCGCACGCGCTCGACAAATATCCCGCTCAGCTGTCCGGCGGGATGCAGCAGCGGCTGGCGCTGGCCCAGGCGCTGATCATGAAACCGAAGGTCCTGTTGCTGGACGAACCCTTCGGGGCGCTCGACCCCGGTATACGCGCCGAAATCCACACGCTCATGAAGCGGCTCTGGCACGAAAACCCGATGACGGTCGTCATGGTGACGCATGACATGCGTGAGGCCTTCACGCTCGCCACCCGCGTCGTCGCCTTCGAGCGGCTGCGCGACCGGCCGGAGGAGAAGCTGCGCTACGGCGCAACCATCAGCCGCGACATTCCGATCTGGCCGCCGCGCCGGGCCGGAGAGCCATCTCTCATTCGACCCGACCGGGACGGCCCGGTTCAAAAAGGTCAATAGCCGGGACGACCCGGCCAAACCCGATGAGGAGTGCGACCATGCATATCCGACGTTCTGCCGAAGAAATCGCCGCCAATCGCGCGCGCTATGAAGAGCACCAGAAAAAGGGGCTGGAATTCGCCCCCAAATCCCTTCCAGGAAAGAGCCCGCTGCCGGCCAAAGACATTGCCGCCGAAAACATCGTTCACAGGGAGGTCATTCCTGGCGGCTGGTATTGGTGGACCAGCGTGAAGAAGAATGAAGTTCTGCGCGTGAGCCTGGATCAGGGCTTCTCGACCGTCGCCCTCGTCGCCTGGAATGCGGCTGATCGCACCGAGCGGCTGAACCTGCCCGATACGGTGAAGCTGCAATGGACGACGGGGCTC
Source organism: Ensifer sp. (assembly GCA_035565055.1). GTDB lineage: Bacteria > Pseudomonadota > Alphaproteobacteria > Rhizobiales > Rhizobiaceae > Ensifer_A. Next base: position 64,469 of record DATMTA010000002.1, on the reverse strand, counting down.
TCCAAGGGTCGCGTGATCTTTTCCGACATGGGCCGCGTCATGTTCTCGATTGTCGAGGATACGTCCGGCGCGCATGATTGCCTCGTCGGCGGCTCGACGCTGGCTTCGGTCTCCGCAAAATACGGCGTGCCCTATGCCCGCAACACGCGCGACAATCTGGTGATCGCGGCGACCAAGCTCGGTCTCGACAAGCGCGATATTCCGGCTGCCCTTTCGCTCTTCGCGCCGGTGCGCGTGGAGGAGGATGGCAAGTTCTTCTGGAATGCCGGTTTGCTCAATGGCGCGGACTATATCGAGCTCCGCGCGGAGATGGACATGCAGGTGGCCTTCTCCAACGCCCCGCATCCGCTCGACCCGAACCCCGTCTACGCCTCGAACCCGGTGACCGTCACCCGCATCGCGGCGGTTGAGCCCGCGGCAGATGATCTCTGCCGCACTGCTACCGCTGAAGCCGTGCGCGGCTTCGAAAACAACGCTTTTGCAGCGCTTTGAGGGGGAGACGATCATGACGAATTTCATCCAGACATCGCCGGTCCGCACGATCGAGGCAGCCGTTCAGGACCATTACATCCCGGCGGAAGCGCCGTTTTCGACCGTCATCCGCAAGGGTCAGATCGTACGTATCGAGGACAGCTATGGCCAGCAGGCCGTCGACACGCTGTTCTACAACGCGGAGGATTTTTCCGAGCGCTATTCCAATCAGGACACGATGCGCGAGCAGGGCGCGGCCTATATCTCGACCGGCACGAAGATCATGTCGAACGAGGGCCGCGTCATGCTCAAGATGACGGCGGACAGCTGCGGCCGGCATGATACGTCAGCGGGTGCCTGCTCCTGCGAGAGCAACACGGTGCGTTTCGGCCACGGCACGAAATATCTCCACGCCTGCCGCGACAACTTTGTGATCGAGGTTTCCAAACACGGCATGAGCAAGCGCGATGTTGCGCCCAACATCAACTTCTTCATGAACGTGCCGATCGCGCCCGATGCGACCATGACCATCGTCGACGGCATTTCCGCGCCCGGCGACTATGTGGAGCTGCAGGCAGAGATGGATGTCCTGATGGTCATCTCCAATTGCCCGCAGATCAACAATCCCTGCAACGGTTTCGACCCGACGCCGATCCGCGTCCTCGTCTGGAACGACGAGCGTTGAGCGGAGCCGCATCATGTTCAAGAAAATCCTGATCGCCAATCGCGGCGAGATCGCCGTGCGGATCATCCGCACCTGTAAGCAACTTGGTATCGCCACCGTGGCCGTCTATTCGGACGCGGACCGCTTCTCAAAAGCGGTCCAGATGGCGGACGAGGCCGTGCGCCTTGGTCCGGCCCCGGCAACCGAAAGCTATCTGAACGTCGAGGCCGTGGTCGCTGCCTGCAAGGCAACGGGGGCCGAGGCCGTGCATCCGGGCTATGGCTTCCTCTCCGAGAATATCGGCTTTGCAGCCCGTCTGGCGCAAGAGGGCATCGCCTTCATCGGACCGACGCCCGAGAATATTGCAGCCTTCGGCCTCAAGCATACGGCACGCGAATTGGCGCGTGACAGCGGTGTGCCACTGCTTCCCGGCAGCGGGCTTCTCGACACCGCCGAGGAGGCACTCACCGAAGCGGAACGCATCGGCTATCCCGTCATGCTGAAATCCACCGCCGGCGGCGGCGGCATCGGTATGCAGCTCTGCGAGGACGCGGGCGCGCTGAAAGCGGCCTTCGAGACCGTGCAGCGGACGGCGTGCGCCAGCTTCGGCGATGCGCGCGTCTATCTGGAGCGCTTCGTTGCCAAGGCCCGCCATGTCGAGGTCCAGATTTTCGGCGACGGCAAGGGTCGAGTGATTTCGCTGGGCGAGCGCGACTGCTCGCTGCAGCGGCGAAACCAGAAGGTGATCGAGGAAACGCCGGCGCCGGGCCTGTCTGAGACTGTCCGCAAGAGCCTCCACGCCGCCGCCGTCGCACTCGGCCGTCAGGCAAACTATGCCTCGGCCGGCACGGTGGAATTCATCTACGATCCGAAGCGCGAGGAGTTCTACTTTCTCGAGGTCAATACAAGGCTTCAGGTCGAACATCCGGTAACAGAAGCCGTGTTCGGCATCGATCTCGTCGAATGGATGATCCGGCAGGCGGCTGGCGAGGATGTGCTGACGGGCAAGGAGGCGCTGACCCCGAAGGGTGCCGCGATCGAAGCGCGCGTCTATGCCGAAATGCCCCATGCCGGTTTCCGCCCGAGCGCCGGGCTTCTGACGGAGGTCGTCTTTCCCGAAGGCGTTCGCGTCGATGGATGGATCGAAACGGGGACGGAGGTCACGCCCTTTTACGATCCCATGCTCGCCAAGGTGATCGTCGCGGCGGACGGCCGCGATGCGGCGATTGCGGCCTTGCAAAGGGCGCTCGAAGGCACGGCGATTTCTGGCATCGAGACCAATATCGATTACCTCAAGGCCATTGCCGCCTCCGATCTCTTCGCCAGCGGCGATGTCGCGACCACTGCGCTCAAGGATTTCGCCTTCGTGCCGGATGTGGTCGAGGTCATCGCGCCGGGCGCACAGTCGAGCCTGCAGGAATTGCCGGGCCGGCTCGGCCTGTGGCACGTCGGCGTGCCGCCGTCAGGGCCGATGGACGACTATTCCTTCCGCCACGCCAACCGGCTGGTGGGCAACGCGGACGAGACGGCGGCGCTGGAGCTGACGGTTTCGGGTCCGGTGCTCAAGTTCTTCTCAGACGTCACTGTGGCGCTGTCCGGTGCGCGGATGCCGATGCTGCTTGATGGTACGCCCGTGGCGCATGACGCGCCTGTCGTGGTCAAGGCAGGTCAGATGCTGAGCATTGGTCAGATCGATGGGGCGGGCCAGCGTGCCTATCTCGCCGTCGCCGGCGGCTTTGCGGCTCCGGTCGTGCTCGGTTCGCGCGCCACGTTCGGTCTCGGCCAGTTCGGGGGCCATGCGACCGGGACGTTGCGAGCTGGTCATGTGCTGCGCCTTGCCCGCGCATCGCAAGCCGGTGTGAAACCCGCCGGGGAACCCGCGCGGTTGACGCGCGAATGGTCGGTCGGCGTGCTTTATGGGCCCCATGGCGCGCCCGATTTCTTCCTTGAGAAGGATATCGAGACGCTGTTTTCGACTGCCTATGAGGTTCATTACAACTCCGCCCGCACCGGCGTTCGCCTCATCGGTCCTGCGCCGCAATGGGCGCGTGCCGATGGCGGGGAGGCGGGGCTGCACCCCTCCAACCTGCATGACAATGCCTATGCGATCGGGGCGATCGACTTCACCGGCGACATGCCGATCATTCTCGGACCCGATGGCCCGAGCCTCGGCGGCTTTGTGTGCCCGGCGGTGATTGCGGGTGACGAGCAGTGGAAGATGGGCCAGTTCAAGCCCGGCGATACGATCCGGTTTCATGCGGTTGAACGTGCAGAGGACCCGGTCGCGGGGCCGGTCGTCATCGGTCTCGGCGAAACGGCCGGTTCCCCGATCCTCGCGCGCCGTGACGATGCGCCGGTTCCGGTCGTCTATCGCCGACAGGGCGATGACAATCTGCTGGTCGAATATGGCCCGATGCAGCTCGATATCGGCTTGCGTCTGCGCGCCCACCTTCTGATGCAGGCGTTGGAGGCTGAAAAGCTGCCGGGGCTGATCGATCTGACGCCCGGCATCCGCTCGCTGCAGGTGCATTATGACGGCGCGAGCCTGAAGCGTTCGACTCTTCTCGGCCTGCTCGGCGAGATCGAGGCCTCGCTGCCGGATATTGCGAGCGTGAAGGTCCCGAGCCGCACGGTCTGGCTGCCGCTGTCGTGGAACGATCCTCAAGCCGAGCTTGCCATGCGCAAGTATCAGGAACTGGTGCGCCCCAATGCGCCTTGGTGCCCGTCGAACATCGAGTTCATTCGCCGCATCAACGGGCTTGCCGACGAGCAGGCGGTGAAGGACACGATCTTCAATGCCTCCTATCTGGTCATGGGCCTCGGCGACGTCTATCTCGGCGCGCCGGTGGCGACGCCGCTTGATCCGCGCCAGCGGCTGGTGACCACGAAGTACAATCCCGCCCGCACCTGGACACCGGAAAATGCGGTCGGGATCGGCGGGGCCTATATGTGCATCTACGGCATGGAAGGGCCGGGCGGCTACCAGCTCTTCGGCCGCACGATCCAGATGTGGAACACATGGCGGCAGACGCAGGTCTTTTCGAAGGACAAGCCGTGGCTTCTCGATTTCTTCGATCAGGTCCGTTTCTTCCCCGTGTCCCATGACGAACTGACCGAGGCGCGCGCCGCATTTCCGCATGGCGGCTATCCGGTGCGCATCGAGGAGGGCGAATTCTCCTATGCCGCCTACGAGGCCGATCTTGCGGCCAATGCCGGGGCGATTGCCGCCTTCAAGCAGGGCCAGCAATCCGCCTTCGAGGCGGAGCGGCGGCGCTGGAAGGAGGAGGGGCTCGACACCTTCTCCGCCGATGATGGCGCTGGCCAGCCTATGGCGGGCGACATCCCGGAGGGCTGCATCGGCATCGAAAGCGCCGTTCCCGGCAATGTCTGGAAGGTGCTCGTCGAGCCCGGCGCACGGGTGAAGGCGGGCGACACGCTCGCCATCATCGAATCCATGAAGATGGAAATCGCGATCTCCGCCCATGCCGACGGGCGTGTCGGCGAAGTCCGCGCCAGCCCCGGCCGCTCGGTGCGCGCCGGCGATGTGCTCGTCGTTCTGGAGAAGGCTTGAGATAAATGATGCGCCTTCCCGTCTTGAGTTTTGACCCATGCATAGAAAAGGGTGTCTGATGTTCCCCGCGTTTTTCGACCTTTCTTCCCTGAAGGCTGCCTTTGTGGGTGGCCTCACCCCGCTTGATCTCGTCGAAGAGGTGCTGTCCCGCATCGCAGCCTCCGCAGATCCGGCGATATTCATCACCAAGACCCCGGCAGACGAGCTGAGGGCTGCTGCACGCGAGCTCATGGCGCGCGCGCCGGAGCCGAACAGCCTGCCGCTCTGGGGTATCCCCTTCGCGGTGAAGGACAATATCGATGTCGCCGGCCTGCTGACCACGGCGGCCTGCCCGGCCTTTGCCTATCATCCTGAGAAGGACGCGACCGTCGTCGCCCGGCTGAAGGCGGCGGGCGCGCTGGTCATCGGCAAGACCAATCTCGACCAGTTCGCCACCGGGCTCAACGGAACGCGCTCGCCGCATGGCGCGCCGCGCTCGGTGTTCGACAGTGCCTATGTCTCGGGCGGCTCCTCTTCCGGGTCAGCCATTGCCGTGGCGTCGGGGCTGGCGAGCTTCGCGCTCGGCACGGATACCGCCGGTTCAGGTCGAGTGCCCGCGGCGTTCAACAACCTCGTGGGCATCAAGCCGACGCCCGGCCTGGTGCCGAACGTTGGCGTCGTTCCCGCCTGCCGCTCGGTGGACGTAGTGACGGTGTTCGCGGGCACGGTCGGCGACGGCATCGCGATCCGCAAGATCATGGACGGCTACGATGCCGCCGATCCGTTCTCCCGCAAGGCCAAGCCCGCCGGGCTGCCTGCCTCTAAGCTGCGCATCGGCGTGCTGGCTGGTGACGAGCGCGAGTTCTACGGCAATACCGCCTATGAGGCGCTTTACGATGCGGCCGTCGAGCGGGCGAAGGCGTTGGGAGCCGAGATCGTTCCCTTCGACTACGCGCCGTTCCGGCAGGCTGCCGAACTGCTCTACAACGGCCCCTGGGTCGCCGAGCGGCTGGCGGCGGTGAAGGATTTCATGGCCTCGAATGCCGACGATTTCGATCCGACAGTGCGCACGATCATCTCAGGCGCGTCCAAATATGATGCGGTGGACGCCTTCGAAGGCCTCTACAAGCTAGAGGCGCTGCGGCAGAAGACGCTGGTCGAGTGGGAGAAACTCGATGTGCTGATGCTGCCGACCTCGCCCACGACCTACACGGTGGAGGCCATGCTGGCTGACCCGATCGTCAAGAATGGGCATTTCGGCCGTTATACTAACTTCGCCAACCTGTTCGGTTATGCGGCTATCGCCATCCCCGCCGGCTTCGATGCGGAAGATCATCTGCCGGCGGGCGTCACGCTGTTCGGTCCGGCCTTTTCTGACGATGCGCTGGCGCCTTTTGCCGATGCCATGCATCGGGCGCTTGGCGCCGGCATGGGCAAGGAGAAGCGCGCCCCGTTGCCGGAGGACTCGAAAGTCGCACAGGCCGACGAAGGACTCGTGTCACTGGTCGTGGTCGGCGCGCATCTTTCGGGAATGCCGTTGAACCATGAACTGACCGGTCCCGGCGGCAGACTGGTCAAGGCCTGCCGCACCGCACCGGATTACCGCCTCTTCGTCCTGCCTAATACCACCCCGCCGAAGCCCGGCCTGATCCGCGCGCCAGGCTTTGCGGGTCCCGGTCTCGCCGTCGAAGTCTGGAAGGTGACGCCCGAGGCTTTTGGCCGCTTCGTGCAGAATATTCCCGCACCCCTTGGCATCGGCAAGGTCACGCTCGATGACGGCACTCAGGTGTCCGGATTCCTTTGCGAACCCTACGGCATTGAAGGGGCTCGCGAGGTCACCGAATTCGGCGGCTGGCGCCAATATATCGCCGCCCGGAAGAGCCAAGAAGGAAAGTGAAGCGCCACGCCTTGATGCCGCTTCAATCAAAGGGCTCCCTCTCTGCTCGCTCGGCGACAGCCGAGCGCTGTCGCTAGGTCAGAGTACTCCTGAACAAGTCGACCACACTTGCAGGAGACTCCGGACCGAAAAAGCGGCTCAAATTCCGTGCCGTCAGGCCGGCAACGCGAGTGCTTCGCGGAAACAGGTCATCCTCATAGCGGGACACGGCCAGTTCCAGATCGCCGGGCGATGAGACGATCGCCCGTGCGAGCTCGGCGCCGTCGTAGAGGGCGAGGTTCGCGCCCTCGCCGGCAAAGGGAGACATCAGATGCGCCGCATCGCCCAGCAATGTGATGCCGGCGGTCCGTGACCAACGATGGTCGACCGGCAGTGCATGAATAGGACGGAGCAGGGGAGGGGCATCGCTCTGCGTAATCAGCGTGATGAGAGGATCGGCCCATCCTTCGAATTCAGAGGCAATCCGGGCAAGCGCCGCTTTGGGATCGGCGAAGTCGATTGAGCGCATCCATCGCTCCGGCCTGCTCAAGGCAACATAGGATTGAAGCGTTCCGTTCGCATGGCGGTGGGCAAGAATGCCCTGCCCGGGAGCGACTGCGATCAACGTGCCGGTGCCAATAGCATCAGCGACCGCCTTATGTTGTTGATCGCCCTCGAGCAACATCGTTTCGATGAAAGAGACTCCCGAATAGACGGGTTTGGCGTCAGACAGAAGAGGGCGAACTTTCGACCATGCGCCATCAGCCCCCACAAGAAGATCCGTCTCGACGGTCGATCCGTTGGCAAAGGTCACCTTATGCCCGCCGCTTTCCAGTGGTGCCACGGAGACCAGCTTGTGTCCCCACATGATCGCTTCGGCGGGGATGGAGTTGATCAGGATGTTGCGGAGATCGCCGCGGTCTATTTCCGGGCGACTTGCCGCTCCACATCCCGGGTGGTCGAACAGGATCCGGCCGTTCTTGTCGCAGACGCGTTTGGCATCTTCTCCGGGCCGCACAAGTCCCAGGAACTCGTGGTAAAGACCGGCGCTTTTCAGGGCGATCTGGCCGTTATAGTCGTGTATATCCAGAAGACCACCCTGGGGCCGCGCTCCCGCGGAGGTTTCGGCCTCATAGATGGTCGCCGGAATACGGTGAAGATGAAGAATTCTCGCGAGGGTAAGGCCGGCGAGGCCGGCACCAATAATCATGATCGAATGACGCATCTCAGCGCTCCTGGACATAAGAACTTGTTTCGGGAGACGCTGGTGCAGCCATGACATCTGTCGTGGCGGACGTATCTTCGACGGCCTCGAGCGGCTGTCGTTTTTCGCGATGGTTTCGATTGTATCTCAGCCGATGGATTGAGGCAATCGTGTCACTCTTCCAGCTCCGAGCAGGCGGCCGCCTCGCGGCCGGCGCAGGGAGGTGCGCATTCTGCCCGCAAAACAAAACCGCCGAACCGGACGCGCTCATTTGGCTGCGATCTCGGCTCGGCGGCGTTGTTTCGAGCGCCATTCGTTGGGCGCTATCGTTTTAAGTCCCCTCTGGACCTGCGCTTTTTGATGCACGAACCGTGCCAGAAACGTCCTGCGCCCGTTTCCGGGCTTTTGCGCAGCGTTTCTCGTCTCGCCGTCGGTGGGAGTGCCTGCTACGCGTGCCAAATTATTCCGCGTTGCTTATATTTTGAACAACTGAGACGTCCTCGGCGGCCTTTGAATGGGTGTCGCGCAATCCGATGCGCTTCTGTCGCAGAAGTGCAACGAACAGCTGAGGCGACCGGTCGCGATATCTAGACGAATATAACGGTATTGGTGAATATGAGGGTCTGCCGGATGGAGTGAGCCCGGCCCAAAGGAGGAAATCATGCTTCATCAGAAGATCATCGAGACGCCGTTCAAGGTCCGCTACGGCAATTTCATCGGCGGCGAATGGCGCGAGCCGGCGGCTGGCCGCTACTTTGAGAACACCACGCCGGTCAATGGCGGGCTGCTTTGCGAAGTCGCCCGCTCCGACGAGAAGGATGTCGAAGCCGCACTCGACGCGGCCCATGCCGCCAAGGACAAGTGGGGCCGCACCTCGACCACCGAGCGCGCCAATATCCTGAACAAGATTGCCGACCGCATGGAAGCCAATCTCAAGACGCTTGCAGAGGCCGAGACCTGGGATAACGGCAAGCCGCTGCGTGAAACCATGGCGGCCGACATTCCGCTGGCCATCGACCATTTCCGCTACTTCGCCGCCGCCATCCGCGCGCAGGAAGGTTCGATCGGCGAAGTCGATCACGACACAATCGCCTATCACTTCCATGAGCCGCTGGGCGTTGTCGGCCAGATCATTCCGTGGAACTTCCCGATCCTGATGGCTGCCTGGAAGGTGGCGCCGGCGCTCGCTGCTGGCAATTGCGTGGTGCTGAAGCCAGCCGAACAGACTCCGGCCTCGATCCTTGTTCTCGCCGACATCATTGGCGACCTGCTGCCGCCGGGCGTGCTCAACATCGTCAACGGTTTCGGCCTCGAAGCCGGCAAGCCGCTTGCCTCCAGCTCGCGCATCTCGAAGATTGCCTTTACCGGCGAGACCTCGACGGGCCGGCTGATCATGCAATATGCCTCGCAGAACCTGATCCCGGTCACGCTCGAACTCGGCGGCAAGTCGCCGAACATCTTCTTCGCCGACGTGATGGCCGAAGACGACGACTATCTCGACAAGGCGCTGGAAGGTTTCGCGATGTTCGCGCTGAACCAGGGCGAAGTCTGCACCTGCCCGAGCCGCGCGGTTGTCCACGAATCCATCTACGATCGCTTCATGGAAAAGGCGATTGCCCGCGTCAACAAGATCGTCCAGGGCAACCCGCTCGACCTCTCCACCATGATCGGCGCGCAGGCCTCGTCCGAACAGCTTCACAAGATCCTCTCCTATATCGAAATCGGCAAGGGCGAGGGCGCGGAACTGCTCACCGGCGGCGAGCGCAATGTGCTGGGCGGTGATCTGGCGGAAGGCTTCTATGTCAAGCCGACCGTGTTCCGCGGCCATAACAAGATGCGCATCTTCCAGGAAGAAATCTTCGGGCCGGTTCTCTCGGTCACGACCTTCAAGACCGACGAAGAGGCGCTCGCCATTGCCAACGACGCGCTTTATGGCCTCGGCGCCGGCGTGTGGAGCCGCGATGCGAACCGCTGCTACAATTTCGGCCGCGGCATCCAGGCCGGCCGCGTCTGGATCAACAACTACCACGCCTATCCGGCCCATGCGGCCTTCGGCGGCTACAAGCAGTCTGGCATCGGTCGCGAGACCCACAAGATGATGCTCGACCATTATCAGCAGACCAAGAACATGCTGGTCTCCTACTCTCCCAAGGCGCTTGGTTTCTTCTGAGACCCGGCACCATCACAAGGGGCTTCCGGGAAACCGGAGGCCCTTTTGCGTTTGGAGGAGAAAGAATGGCTGTCGAAATCGAAGGCCAGCGTGTCCGGGCGACGGGCGCCGCGCTGGATCTCATCGCCGAAATCCGTCGCGATCATCCGGATATCCTGTTTCATCAGTCGGGCGGATGCTGCGATGGTTCGTCGCCGATGTGTTATCCAGCGGGCGAGTTTCTGATTGGCGACAGCGATGTCCTGCTCGGCCATATCGGCGGTGCGCCTTTCTACATATCGGCCGCGCACTATGCTGCCTGGCAGTCGCCGGACCTGACCGTGGACGCAATTGCGGGCCGGGGCGGCATGTTCTCGCTGGACAACGGCCGCGAGCGCCGATTCGTGCTTGTGTCGAATATCTGCGCAGCGCAGGCCGAAGATTAGATGTGGAATGGCATAATATTGAATGGATGCGGCCATCTGGCCGCATTTTTGCTGGATTTTCGGGTCAGATCACGCTGCAGACCGTCTTTGTCTCCAGGTAATTTTCCAGCCCCTGCGCGCCATTCTCATAGCCCCAGCCCGATTGTTTATGCCCGCCTTTTGGCAGCTCCGGCGAAAAATAGGAATGGCAGTTGATCCAGACCGTGCCGGATCGAATGCGCCCAGCCAGCCGATGCGCCTGCGACAGGTCCTGCGTCCAGACGCTTCCGGCCAGCCCATAGTCGGTATCATTGGCAAAGACGATTGCCTCATCCACATCATCGAACGGCGTAACGGCGACCACGGGCCCGAAAATCTCCTCGCGCATCATTCTCATGTCCGGTCTGACGCGCGTGACGACAGTCGGTTCGATGAAGGTCCCGAATTCCCCCGTCTGGAGGCCGCCTGAAACCATCTCTGCGCCTTCGACGCGACCTTCGGCCAAGAAACCTGCAACGCGATCCGCCTGCTTGCGGTTGACGAGCGGGCCGAGGTCCGTCTTTTCCTCGAGCCCGTGCCCCAGCACGAGCCCGGCTGCAGCCTTCGCCAGTCCTTCGACCAATTGATCGCAGACGCTGCGATGCGCGTAGACACGGGAACCGGCAACGCAAACCTGCCCCGAATTTGAAAAGATGCCGCGCGCGATGCCGGGGACGGCGAGCGCCATATTCGCATCCGGCATGACAATGGCGGGTGACTTTCCTCCCAGTTCCAGTGTCAGTTTCTTCAGATTCCCGGCAGCGGCTTTTACGATGAGTTTGCCCACCTCCGTCGATCCGGTAAAACCGACCTTGTCGACGTCCGGATGCGCCGTCAGCGCAGCGCCGACCGTCTCGCCAAATCCGGTGACGAGATTGACGACGCCTGCGGGAAGCCCTGCCTCCAGCATCAGTTCAGCGAGGCGGAGCGCCGTCAACGATGTTTCCTCTGCCGGCTTCAGGACGACCGTGCAACCGGCTGCGAGCGCCGGCGCAAGCTTCATCGCTGCCATCAGCATGGGCGAATTCCAGGGCGTGATGGCCGCGACCACGCCCACGGGTTCGCGTACCGTATAGGCGAATATCTGTTTTCCTTCGGGCTGATAGCCGATGGATGTCGGAATGGTTGTTCCCAGGATCTTCGTGCAGTAGCCGGCGTAGTAGCGGAACTGTTCGGCTGAAGACGGGATTTCGGCGAAGCGGCCTGTGCGGTAGCTCTTGCCCTGGTCCAGCGTCTCCAGTTCGGCGAGTTCCTCCACATGGGCGTCGATGAGATCGGCGATGCGCCACAGGAGTTTGCCGCGCGCCGAGGGTGTCAACCCGCGCCATGCGGGGCTGGTCAGGGCTTTCCGTGCGCTCGCCACCGCCTCGTCGACGTCGACCGTCGTTCCCTCGGCAAGCTCCGCCAATTTGCGTCCGGAGGCGGGGTCGAAGGTCTCGAACGTCGCTCCGCCTGTGGCATCGCGCCATCGCCCGTCGATCAGGATCTGTTTCCGGTTGCGCGCAAGAAAGGCTCGCGCGCCTTCGGTGCGCGGCTCAGGCGCGCAGATTGCGATGGTCATTTCAAGATCTCCTGCACATCCCGTGCGGCAGCGAGCGCGCCACGGATGATGGAATGATAGCCGGTGCACCGGCAGATATTGCCTTCCAGCCCCCTGCGGATATCATCTTCGTCGGGCGTGGCATTGGCCTTGAGAAGTGCGGCGAGGGCGATGATGAAGCCGGGCGCGCAGTAACCGCATTGAAAGGCGTTTTCCGCAGCCATCGCGCGGCGGATGGTCATGGCTAATGGGTCGCTGTCGAGCCCTTCTGTCGTCACGACATCCGCGCCCTCAAGCCGGAAGGCCATGGTCAGGCACGCATTCGCCGCTTGTCCATCGATCAGCACGAGACAGGCGCCGCAGCGGCCGACCGAGCAGGCCTCTTTTGTCGCCGTCATGGCGAAGTCGTCGCGCAGCAGCTTGACGAGCGGCGTCTCGGGCGGGCAATCGGCCGTTCGCGTTTCGCCGTTGAGGGTGAAATTAATCGTCATGACACCTCCTCCAGCGCGGCCAGGATGGTTTCGGGCGGGAAGGGGGTTACGGTGGGCGTTATACCGATGGCGGCAAAGACGGCGTTGGCAATGGCCGGTGTAATCGCGCCAATGCCGAGTTCGCCGACCCCGCGGGGGCCGTAAATGTCTCCTGCTGCAAGGCTTTCCAGCGCGAAGGACTGCATGGTCCGGGGCGCATCCTGAATGCCCGGCAGCATGTAAGTGTCGAGATTGGCTGTGATGTAGCGGCCATCCAACATGGGTGCATTTTCGCTCAGCGTGAAGCCAAGGCCCTGCACAGCGCCACCCTCGATCTGCCCGAGATAGGCAGCGAGATCCATGACGGGGCCGGCGGCGGTATGCTGGTGGAGATCGAGCACACGGACTTCGCCGGTGACCCGGCTCACTGCGATGCGGGCAAGAGCGGCGCCGAAGGCGAAGATCATACGTGAATTTCCCGCCGTGTAGTCGTTCTTCGGAAACTCGTAAGCGACCGTCACGCCTGGAAGCTCCGCGTCGTCAAGCCGGGCCGCGAGTTGCCGGTAGCTGATCAGAATGTCCCCGCTATTCGTACCGCGCTCGATGATGCCCCCGGGGGCGAGCGCAAGCGTTGTCGGGTCACGTTCCAGCAGGCGGCTGGCCGCGCCGAGCATCTTCTTCGTAAATTCGGGTGCGGCAAGCCTGGTCGAGGCCCAGACGACGTATGAGCCGCGGGATGCGGTGGTCGAGCCGGAGTCAGGGGTTGTGGCGGTGTCGCCGATGACAGCTTCGACATCGTCGCGGGCGCAACCCAGTTCCGCTGCCACTGCAGCCTTCACCAGCGGCAGGAGCCCCTGACCCAGCTCATCAAGCCCGAATCCACCTTCGATCATCCCGGTCTTGGCAAGCGATAGTCGCCCGCCTGCGGGATCGGGGACGACCGAGCCGAGACCGTTGCCCTGGTAGTTCAGCGCCATTCCCGTCCCGATGATCCACTCGCCATCGGGCTGCGGACCGTTCGGAAGCGACCAGAGCGGAGAGTTGGTGGCCGCTGACAGCATCTCCTCCGATCGCTCGGTCGGCGCAACGGTCTGCCCGAGATATCCCACCATCCCGGGCTTCCTTAGATTGATTCGTCGAATTTCGGATGCCGAAATGCTGCAAAGTGCCGCGAGTCTGTCCATTTGGCATTCGATCGCATAGGTCATCTGGTTCGCGCCGAAGCCCCGGAATGCGCCGCAGATACCGTTGTTCGTATAGGCGAGCCGGCCGTGCGTACGGACATGATCGATGACATAGGGGCCCGCCGCGTGCTCCAGCGCCGTTTCCAGAACGCCGGGCCCCAGCGACGCGTAAGCGCCGGCCTCGGCCAGCACATCAACCTCATGCGCGAGCAGCCTGCCTTCGCTATCGATCGCCGTTCGCATCCGGATCGACATCGGATTGCGCTTTTGCCCGGCGAGTACAGATTCCGCCCGCGACAGCTGCAGTCTGATCGGCCTGCCGCTCTTCAGCGCCAAAAGGGCGAGGGCCGGCTGCACGGAAAGTTCGTCCTTGCCGCCGAAGGCGCCGCCTGTCGGGGAGGTCACGACCCGGATCTTTTCCTCGGGCAGATTGAGGATGCGGGAGAGCTGCATTCGGTCGCGTGCGCCATGCTGGCCGCCGGCGAGCATGTGAAGCATTCCCTCATGATCGACGAACGCGTATCCTCCTTCCGTTTCCATGAAACCGTGCATCTGGCGAGGCGTCAGGTATGTTGCTTCAACGACATGTGCCGCCTGCCGGAAGCCTGCCTCCGGATCGCCCCTGCTGAAGTGCAACTCGCGCTGGAGGTTGCCCGCTTCGTGAACGCGTGGGGCATCGGGAGCCAGGGCCAATTCGGGGTCGGTAACGGTCGCCAGCGGTTCGTAACCGACCCTGATCAGCGATAGCGCGCGCTCGGCCGTTTCTGCGTCAATGGCGGCGACCGCTGCAACGGGATCGCCGCAATGGCGAACCTTGTCGAAACAGAGCGCCGGCTGATCCTGGACGACGATACCAAAGGCATTGCTGCCCTTGATGTCTGCGTGTGTGACCACGGCGATGACTCCCGGTAGGGCCTCTGCCGCCGTTGTGTCGATCGAGACGATCCGGGCATGGGGCACACCCGCCCGGAGAATGCGGCCGACCAGCATGTCGGGCTGGCGCGTATCCGTCAGGTAGGCGAGCTTGCCTGCTGCTTTTGCGGCAACATCCGGTCTTTCGTGCCAGGCTTCGGGCCGGTCCGTGCGCGACAATCTGACTTCGCCGTCAGGCGGCGACATCGGTTCCGGTGGCAATTGCACCGGGAATGTTGTTCGGCCTGGAACTGTGCCGCCCAGGCCATGGACGAGGGCGTTGGCCGCGACCTTCTTCCTGTAATTCGAGGAGCGAAATGCATCCGCGGGAACGTCAATGCTCTCCATCAGGCAGGCGTGAACGGCCTTCCAGTCGATCGCAGCATCGGGCCGCCCGATCACCAGTTCCTCAGCGTGCTGCAGACGGACAGGCGTCACGATCCCGCCGCCCACGGCCATCTGCGCTGCGAGAACGTCGCCTTCCATCCCCAGGGAGAGACGGCCGGCAACATTGATCACGCTGGGGGTGAAGGCGGCGCGCAGGCCTATCTTGCGGAAGGTCCATTGTTCTCGCGCGTTCTGCAAACCCACATCGATCCGCGTCAGGATGCCGTGGCTCGGTGGCGCGGAGAGCCAGTCTTCGAGAAGCATTGTCGAAGAGCCGTCAAGGTTTAGCCATTCGATCTTAGTCGCCAGCGCCAGAAGGGCAGGCAGAAGGCATCCGCTCCTGCCTGCGATATTGCCGCCGATCGTCGCCATGTTGCGGATTGATGGCCCAGCCACCTTGCCGAGCGCCTCTTGAAGCAACGGCGACTGTCTCGCCAGATCGCGCGTTCGAAGCAATTCGGCAAGGGGCGTCAGCGGCCCGATCGACAGGCGGTCGCCTTCCTCTTTGACGCCGTTCAGTCCCGGGACGCGTGCGAGGTCTATGAGTCTGCCGGGCTTAGCTAAGCCCTTTGCCCAGTCAAGTTGCAGCGCTGTCCCGCCTGCACAGTAGCGGCTGTCCGCTGTCTGGAGTGCCAGAGCCTCCTGCAGCGAAATTGGGGAAACGACCTCCATCAGGCACTGCCTGCCGTGGTACCGAAGCGGATGCCTTTCTCTTTCAGCCAGCGGCGGTAGGCGATGGAAGAGGAATCTGCACGCGTCGGAATTTCTGCGCGCGGCTCCAGCGGCATGAGAAGCGGACGCTGGTTTTCCACGATGATGCGATCCTGCATGAAGATCACCTGCTCGAATTTCAAAAGCGCGTTATCCGTGGAGATGGGATCGACCAGATACATGACCGGCTGCGCCCGGCAGAGGCCGTCCTCCATCGGCTGGATGAAGAGCGCGATGGCGTCGAGCCGGTTCGGCGAGGTCGGGCAGATGCGGTAGAGCATGACCACGAAGGGCGAGGGCACACGATAAGTCAGGTGCACGAAATCGCCCTTGTCTTCCGTCGCGGCAATGCGCGGCTGGAAGAATGTGCAGTTCGTCGCCCAGACCTCGTCCACGTCGCGGCGGATTTCGCTGGCATAGCCCGGAACTTCGGTGTGCGGTTCGGAGCCGAGGATATCGGTGTGAACGAAGGGAAAATGCGCCATGTCGAGGAAATTCTCGACGACGCGAAGACCGGAGGCCCGCATCGTCACCCAACCGCAGAGCACAAAGCGTCGGTCCTCTTCTTCCGCCTCTGCGATATGGACGATATCTTTCGCTGGATTGCCGAGTGTGGTGAAAAGGCAGCCGTAACGCAGTTTTGTCGGCAGGCCTGGACCGCGGGCGCCATCATCAAGGATCTCGCGGACCAGAGGTGCGCCTTCCGCGTCGAGACCATATTCGATCGTCTGGCCCAGGAGCCTCGTGGTCATCATCGTGGGCTTCAGATCGGATTCGGTGGCGATCGCATACCAGTCGTCGAGCGCGACCCTGTCCGTCGTTTTCGCCATGGTCAGTTCCCCGTACCTTCGGTCCATTGCTTTGTCCCGCCGCCATTTTCCGAAAGCCATTTCGCGCGGCGGGCGAAATGGTCGGGAGCCATCTTGCGCACGTCGGCGATGACGTAATCAAGATCGACTTCCGTCAGGTGGCCGTCCTCCACGATGATGTCACCGTCGACCATCGTCATGACGACGTCGCTGCCGCGCACCGCGTGCACGAGATTGTGCTGCAGATTGAAATAGGGCCCTTCGCCGAAGAGCGGGGTCATGCGCGGCGTGTCCGTGCGAACCGCTATGATGTCGGCGCGTTTGCCCACTTCGATCGAGCCGATTTCGTGGTCGAGGCCGATCGCCTTTGCGCCGAGGATTGTCGCCATCCGCAGGCATTGCCAGCTATCCATGGCGGCGGCGTCGCGGTGGCGGAGCTTGCCCAGCAGCGAGGCGGTCTTCATCTCTTCGAACATGTCGAAGTTGTTGTTCTCCTTCTCGCCGTCCGTGCCGATCCCGACCGGGATGCCCAGGGCCAGCATGTCGGAGATCGGTGCGATGCCGGACGCAAGCTTCATGTTGGAGACCGGATTATGCGCGACGGAGACCGGATATTTCGAGATCAGTTCCACTTCCGACGGATCGAGCCAGACCGCGTGCGCGATCATGGTGCGCGGCGTCTCGAAAAAGCCGAGTTCTTCGAGCGCGAACATCGGCCGCTTGCGATAGCGCTTGATGAATTCCTCGACCTCGATATCTGCTTCCGAACAATGGGTGTGGAAGCCGGTGTCGTGCTTTTTCGCCATGGCGATGGCCCGCTGCTGGGCGGGTTCGTCTGCATAGAAGAGGTGTTCCAGCCCGACCCAGACATTGATGCGGCCATTCGCCTTGCGATGCCATTGTTCGAGCATCGCCTCGTTCATGTCGAGCGTATCGAAGTAATTGTAATCCGGGTGCTCACCGACATAGGGCACAGCGACCAGACGCGTGCCGACCGCTTCGGCCGCCGTCGCGCTGCCCTCCATGAAACGCCACATATCGACCACAGTGGTCGTGCCGGCGAGCGCGGATTCTGCGTAGCAGAGAAACGAGGCGGCTTCCGCCTCGTGCGGACGAAGCACGCGGTGCATGGGGTTGATGTGCTGCGTCAGCCAATCCCATACCGGAAGGTGCTCCGCCGTGCCGCGCAGAAAGCCGGAATGGGCATGGGCGTTGATCAGCCCCGGCATCAGCACGGCGTTCTCGATCTTCGTCACCGTGAAGTCGGGATAGGCCGCGGAAACCGCATCGAAGACGTCGACTTGCAGAATGCGCCCATCATCGATCGCTACCGCGCCATTCGTGATCACGCTATTGTTTGCGTCCATTGTGAGCAGGAATTCGGCGGTCAGGATGCGGCCTGGGGTCATGTCATGGGTCCTTCCGTCGCGACGCTCTGGGGCGAATTTCATGCATATTCCGTGAGGAAATCGGCGGCGCGTTCGCCGATCATGGTCACGGGCGCGTGGGTGTTGCAGGTCGGGATGATCGGGATGACCGAGGCATCCGAAATGGTGAGACCGTCGAGGCCGTGGACCTTGAGGCGGGCATCGACGACGGAAAGCGCATCAAGGCCCATCTTGGCCGTGCCGCTCGTGTGAAAGAATGTGCCGCAGCCATTGCGGATGAAGTCCACCGTTTCGGCTTTGCTCAGGCGCCGGTCGGGAGCTGCAAAGCCGTCGAAGAGATCGCTGAAGGCGGAGGTTTCGGCCAGATCCATGATCGTGCCGACGGCCGAGACCAGCGCTTCCAGATCCGAGGGCTCAGCGAGATAGTTTGGCTGGATTTCCAGCGGGCCGAAGGGATCGGCGGAGAGCATTCGCAGGTATCCGACGCTTTTCGAAAGCATCAGCCCGGCGCCCATAGAAAAGACCTCGCCTGATGTGTCATAGAGCTCGCGGATGCGCGGTTCGGCGCTGTTGCCCTGAACGGGGAAGGCGTGCACATCGGCCTGCTCGAGACCGGGCCTCGATTTCCAGTTCAGCATCGTGCCGCCGCCATTGTCGCGCTTTGGCCCCAGCGGCTGCTTGGTACGGCAGACGATGGCCTGCACCAGCGGATGGTCCTGCAGGTTCTTGCCGACGCCGGATAAGGCGTGGCGGACGGGAATGCCAAGCGCTGACAGTTCCTCTGGATCGCCGATGCCGGAGAGCATCAGGATGCGCGGCGTGTTGATCGCGCCGGCGGAGAGGACGACCTGCGTTGTTGCCTGCGTTTCGATCGGCTGGCCGTCCACGAGGTGACGGATGCCGGTGCAGCGCGTGCCATCCAGCAGGAGGCTGAGCACATGGCTGTCGGTTAGGACGGTCAGACGCGGATTGTCGAGGATCGGCTTCAGATAGCCATCGGCAGAGCTGAAGCGGCGGCCTTCGGCGATGTTGAAGTTGGAGGGTGCGGCGCCTTCGTTCGTCTCGCCGTTTGGATCGGCAATGATCGGGATGCCGACATCGGGGGCTCCGTCGAGCATGGCGCTGGCGACGGGGTGGAGGTTGTGGCTCGTGGTGATCCTCAGCGGTCCGCCCGCGCCGCGAAGGGCGGTCTCGCCGCCTTCCCAGTCTTCCGCACGCTTGAAATAGGGCAACACTGACGACCAGCCCCAGCCCTCGCAACCGGCAACTTCCCACGCATCGTAATCGCGCGGATTGCCGCGATACCACATCAGCGCGTTGATGGCAGAGGACCCGCCCAGAGCCTTGCCGCGCGGAATACCGATCGCGCGGTTGTTGACGAGTGGCGAGGGCGCATAGTCATAGCCCCAGTCGAAGCGGCCGCGGCCAAGCGGCACCCATTCGCCGGGATCGTCGATTTCCGGAATACCGAAACCCACTTCACCGGCCTCGACCAGCAACACGGTCGCATCGGTCCGCTCGATCAGCCGCCGCACCACCGGCAGCCCGCCAGAGCCCGCGCCGACGACGATATAGTCGTAGGCCTTTTCGAGCGTGCGGGCGGAAAGGGTGGTCACGGTGTCGCTGGCTCCTCAGTTATGCTCGCTCGGGCCCATGATGACGATGCCTTCAGTGGCCTCGACATGGCGGACGAAGATGTACTTGTCCTCGCGGCCGTCCGAATGCTTGCGCTTGATGTCCGGCTGCACCGTGCCGGCGACCTTTGCGACGACGATATAGGGTGCGTCCGCCTTGAGGCCCGCTTCACAATGCGCTTCGAACTCCTCCAGCGTGCGGGCGGTGAACGCGTTATCCACGCCAGCGCCACGTGCAATCGCGGCGATATCGACACGTCCGGAGGCCGTATGCGTCGGCGGGCCGCCGATCGACTGGTAGCACTCGTTGTCCCAGACGACGGTGAAAAGGTTCTTCGGCTGCTCATTGCCGAGCGTAGCGAGGATGCCCAGGTTGAACATCATGCCGCCATCCGTATCGAGCGAGATGATGCGCCGATGTGGCAGGCCGGCGGCCAGCCCGAAGGCCTGCGGCGTGACGCAACCGAGTTGCTGCTGGAAGAGGCTGGCTTCCCGCATGTGCGGGGCAGCGTTGTACCATTCGTCCACCGACGCGCCGAGCGAGAGGATGACCAGTTCGTCCTTCAGCCGGGCGGCGAGAAGCTTCATGCAGTCATAGCGCTTCATCGAACGATCTCCCCGCCAAGGGCAATCGCGGAATGGTAATAGGCATTGTAGGACCAGTTATAGGCGTCGACGATCGACTGCTCGATCTGGTCTTCCGCGCGCACGATGCGGTAGGGGATTCGAAGCGCGTTCAGCACGGGTTCCATCGTGATGCCATGCGGGATGGCCCACCAGTTGTTCTCGCCAAGCTCGCCGCGATAGCTCATCAGCATGACGACCGGGATACCGGCGCCGAGACCCATCCGAGCCAGCGGTTCGACGGAGGCGCGAAGACCGGAATTTTCCATGATCAGCGCCGCCCGCTTGCCCGAAAGGAACACACCGCCGCAGATGGCTGCTCCTTCTCCCTCGTTGGTGACGCGGATGGTGCGGATATCGGGATCGGCGTCGAGGGCCGGATAGAGCTGCTTGAAGAGCGAATCCGGCAGATAGCAGACGATGCTGACGCCCGCCTTCTTGAGCCCCCGGATGACCGCATCGACGGATGATTGCTTCATGTCATTTCCTCTGTTCGGGTAGAGGAAAGCAAAAGCAAGATGTGCCGAATAGACGGAAATTTTTGGCAAGATCGTTGCGCAGGATGCAACAACTCGAACATCTCCTATTCCGCCATTTCGACAATGAACTGTTCCAGCAGGCGGCCGAGGCCGAGTGCGGCGTCGGACATCTCCTTTTCCGTTCGCGACAGCAGCGTCAGCTTGCGCGGCGGCAGGCGGGGATCGATGAGTGGCACAAATTTGATCGTTCCATCGATCAGTTCCTGTTCCACGCCGACGCGTGTTTGAAGCACGATTCCGAGGCCACGTTTCGCCAGTTCGACCATGAGGCTGATCGAGTTCGTGCGCGACCGGCTTTGGATATCGACGAGCGAGCGGCTGAAGGCTTCTTCGACCGAGGAACCCAGCGTCAGGCTGGCATCGGAGAGGATGACCTTCTGGTTGGCGAGGTCGAACAGCTTGAGCGACGACCTGTCCGCTTTGTCGCTGCCGGGCAGCGCCAGCACGCCGAGCGGCAGCGAGACTGACGTGATCCGCCGAACCGCGCGGGGCGCGCGGACGTCAAAAATGATGGCAAGGTCGCTTTCACCCTCGGCGATCGCATTGCAGGCGGCTTGCGAACTCATCACCTTGGCGTCGACCGAGACATCCGGATGCCGGTTCCAGAACGCCTCCAGCGCCCGAGGCATCAATCCCCTCGCAACACTCTCGACAACGGCGATCGACACCGTGCCGCGATGCAGCCCATGCAACTGGTCGATTTCACTGCAGGCACGGGCCAGTTCCGAGAGGGCGGCGCGGGCATGGTAGAGAAGCAGTTCGCCAGCAGAGGTCAGCTTCAGCCGCTGGCGCACACGCTCGAACAGCGGCGTACCAAACTCCTCCTCCATCTGCCGGATGACCCGACTGATGGAGGAGGGAGCGACATTGAGCGACAAAGCCGCCTGCCTTATCGAGCCGAGGCGCGCCACCAGCTGGAAATAGTGGATGCGGGCGGGGACGAGGCCGAGGCGGTAAGGATCCATTGCGGCCTCAGGCGGGTTCGAACAGCGGCACGATTTCCATCTGCGGCACGGTCACCAGACCCATGTCGGTAATGCGTATTTCCGGGATGACCGACAGCGGAATGAGGTTGAAGCCCATATATGGGATGGTGCAGCCGGCCTTGTCCCACTCGACTTTCAGTGCCTGAACTTCCTTGGCGACTTCATGAACCCGCTTGTCGGAGAGGAGGCCAGCAATCGGCAGCGGCACCATGGCCGTCACCTTGCCGTCCTGCACGACGCAGGCGCCGCCCTGATGCTCCTCGATGGCGCGCAGCGCCACCTGCATGTCTGCCTCGTTCGTGCCGGCGAGGATGATGTTGTGGCTGTCGTGACCGACAGAGGAGGCAACCGCGCCGCTCTTCAGCGAGAAATTGGAGAGAAGACCGTAGGCGACATTGCCGGCCGACTTGCCGTGACGCTCGACCACGGTCACGAAGCAGAGGCCATGCCGTTCGAAATGCGTCTGCCAGTCATTTGCTGGTTCAAGCTCGACCTTCACATGGCCGAGAATGATGCCGGGCAGCTCCGTCTTGATCGTATTGGCGACGACCTTCTCAGTCGGCAGGTCCGGCGTCAGCTTGATGGCCTTCGGCAGCTTGACTGTGTGATAGGCGGCGTCCGGATAGCGCCAGGGCTTGGACAGCGTCTCATCCAGCAGCGGCGTGATCTTCTTCTGGTCGACCATCAGCTCGCCACCATACCAGGTGGAGATGGGGTTGAGGTCGTCATCCAGCATGACCAGATCGGCGCGGCGGCCGCCGCCCATGCCGCCGAAATCGCCATCCATGCCGAAGCGCGTCGCGCCGTGCAGCGAGCCCATTGCCCAAGCCTGTTCGGGCGACATGCCGGCCTTGCGCGCCTCGCGCACCACCCAGTCGAGACCGAAGCTCAGGAGATCGTCGGCGTCGCGGTCGTCGGTGCAGACCGCGATGCGCTTGTGGGAAGCGCCGAGTTCGGTGACGGTCTTGATGGCGAGCGGCAGCGAATGCCACGGCGTCGTCGGCGGGCCGCCACGCAGGAAGAGCCAGATGCCGGCTTCCAGCATGTCGTCGGCAATCTCGCGGTCTATAGCCTCGTGCGTGTCGGTGACGCCGGAGGCTGCGTAGGCCGCGACGAATTCGCGGCCGTAGACATGGCCACTGACCGGTTTGCCGCGTGAGAGCGCTGCCGCGAGGATCGCATGGCTACGCTCGTCCCCCATGGCGACCTGCACGAAATCCATCTTCTCGCCGAGGGCTGCCGCTTCCGGCCACTTGTCGAAGATGGCGGCGATCTTTTCCGGCGTGAGGTCACCGCCGGCGGTTTCCAGTTCCGGCGAGGTGGCGGGCACGGTGGAGGGAACGGTGAGGAAAATCGAAAGCGGCGCATGGCGCGCGTCTTCCAGCATCGCCTCGACGCCGGCGACGTCCATGACGTTGCCGATCTCGTGGCTGTCGCAGAAGATCGAGGTCGTGCCGTTCAAGAGCGCCGCTTCCGCATAGGCGCAGGCCGTGACCATGCTGGACTCGATATGGATATGCGGATCGACGAGACCGGGCGCGATGATACCGCCCTTGGCGTCGTAGAGCTTCGCGCCGCCGGTCTTGTAGGTGCCTGCCGGCTTGACGGCGGCGATGCGGCCGCCGGAGACCCAGATTTCACGGTCCGGCAGGATGCGTTCCGAATAGGTCGAGAGCACCCGCGCGCCCTGTATGACGAGGTCCGGCGTTGTGCGCCCCGAGGCGACGTCTGCCAGTTTGCGGGTCATCGTCGCGAGAGGTGCGACGGAAAAGCGGGTGATGGCCATGTCAGATCTCCTTGGATTTTCGGTGGACCGGCTGGTCTGGCCTCAATGATAGTCAGGAATGCCGGGCATGGTGATAAAGCCCGGGAGCCGCCGGAAACGGCGGAGCCAAAGGCGCAGCGCCGGAAATTCCTCGTGATCGATATTGAAATCGCGCGACAAGGCAAAGCTGGGGAGAAGCGCAAGATCGGCGATCGTCGGGTGATCGGCGGCGAACCAGTCCTTACCCTCGATCTGGCGCAGCGTCATGTGATCGTCCATGGTCCGGAACGCCGCACGGGCATCGGCCTTCAGCCGCTCCAGATGCCCGCCGACGGCAAAGACGGCGACCTCGCGCGCCTTGACGGCCGCCTGCAGCGGACCGGCTGCGAAACCGACCCACATCATGGTTGCCGAAAAGGCCGGGCCTTCGATCGGTAGCCATTTTCCGGTGGGATCGAAGTTCCGCGCGAGGTGAGCAAGGATGGCCTCCGCGCCGAAGATCACGGTGTCGTTCTGCTGGATGAAGGGCAGCGTGCCGCATGGGTTCAGCGCCAGGAGCGCCGGCGACTTTTCCTCGCGGCCGGGCAGCATGTTGACGGAGTAAACCTCATGCTCGATTTTCAGCATGGAGAGGAGGACGCGAACGCGATAGCTGTTCTCGTCCAGTTCGTAATTATAGAGCGTCATGGCGGACATCAGGCAACCTCTGCAAGCGGTGTTTCGAGGGAGAGGCGCAAGGGCTGCGCATAACGGGCAAGGGCCGCAATCGGCGCGCCCTGGTTTGTCATCAGATGCAGGGCGACCTTGTCCGGTCCCATTGTCTGGATGGCGACGAAAAGGCGGAGCGGTCCGGAGGAAACGGAAAGATAGTTTTCCGAGATGGTTTCCAGCGCCGGCGCATCGTCCGATCCAGGCAGCGGTGTTGCGCCGAGCGTGGCCATGACCTTTGCAACAGTGCAATCGGCGTAAAGACTGCGGACGGGAACGAGGCCTGGAATCTCAGCCGGCAGCAGAGCAGGATCCACATCAGCCGTGGCACCCGCCCAGATCAGGCCGTTGCGTTCGGCCGTCGCGAAAGTCTGCATCCGGATTGTCTGCGGAACTTCCAGCTGAGGATGTGCGGGAAT
Source organism: Ensifer sp. (assembly GCA_035565055.1). Taxonomy (GTDB): domain Bacteria; phylum Pseudomonadota; class Alphaproteobacteria; order Rhizobiales; family Rhizobiaceae; genus Ensifer_A. The sequence continues at coordinate 40,015 of DATMTA010000002.1, read as the reverse complement.
GTGGCGGCATTGACCAGCCGTGTCGTATTGCCAGCCGTGATAGAGGCACGCAAGGTGGTCGCCACGTACGAAGCCGAAGCTCATGCGCATTCCGCGATGCGGACAGCGATCTTCCCAAACATGCGCCTTGCCGCTGGAGTCGCGCCACACGACCAGTTCTGCGCCGTTCACGACCGCGCCAGTCGACGAGCTGGGCTCGACCATGGTCGATAATGCGACCGGAGACCATATGGGTTGAATTGTCATCGTTCCGCTTCCCCTCAATTTCTGTTCGACGGGCTAACGTCCCGCCGCGCCACGTCATGGATGATGCAGTCATACGGGCCGAGGCTGCAGGCCATCTCGAACATGTCGATCAGCGCATCGTCGCCCGCCACGGTGACGTCGACAAAGCGCTCGCCCGATGCGCCGAAATCGATCGCCAGTGCCAGCCTTGCGGCGCGATGCAAGGCGAATTGCCGGAAGCTCGCCTGCACCAGGTCGCCTGAAAATACGAATGCCACCTCAGCCAAGGTCGGTTCTCCCTGGATAGGCGGCGGGCCCGGATCGTGGTCGGTTTGCTCTCATCTGATCGCCAAAGCGGCATTCGCGAATGCAAATGCCTATAATTTAATCATGCATCATTATTAGTCAATTTAGCGGCAGGTTGGTTTGCATTTCAAGCGCTTTTTTCGTCGCACTTGTTGCTTATTCCGCATCAAACTCGACGATTTTTTTCGTCTATCCGGAACAAGTCCCTTTTGAAAATCTCAAGACTGGCAGCGGTTTCAGGGCCGAAAGGGTCGAATTCCCATCCGGAGCGGGTCTTCTCGTTGTTGCAATGAAGTGCAACGACATGCCTGTGAAGCGTGCATGGTCATGCGCGATCTGCACGGCAGGGTAGGCGGGGCGGAATTCGACGTTTCTGGCACGGATATTGCTGAACATCACCACAGGACGATCGCCTGGGGGCCGGAAAACCGGTGCCGGCGAACACGACGGTCAACAAACGAAACAGGGGTTCACATGATCGACATTCGCAATCTATCCCGTCGCGGATTCTTGAACATGACGGCGGCTGGCGGTGCGGCCGCCCTCATGTCCGGCGCTCTCTCTCGCCCGGCTTTTGCCGCGCCCTTGCCGGCGGTCAAGGAAGAGGATGCCATCATCGGTTTTGGCCATGTCGGCCCGGTGACGGATGAAGGCTGGACCTGGGCACACCACCAGGGCGTGCTGGCAGTCAAGGGGAAGTTCCCGAAGCTGAAGAAGATCCTCGAGGTTGAAAACGTTCCCTATTCTGCCGACGCAACGCGCACCTATCGCCAGTTTGTCAGCGAAGGCGCGAACCTGATCTTCGACACATCCTCGACCGGGGACTTTCTTCATGAAGTGGTCAAGAAGTCGCCGAAGGTTGGCTTCATGGAATGCGACGGCCGCACGGGCGACATGCCGAACCTCGGCTGGTACTATCTCGCACACTGGTATCCGACTTATGTCACAGGCGTTGCCGCCGGCATGATGTCGAAGACGGGCAAGCTGGGCTACGTCGCCTCCTTCCCGGTGCCGTCCGTTTTTTCGGGCACGAATGCCTTCCTGATGGGCGCGCGTTCGGTCAACCCGAATGCCACGCTGCAGACGATCGTCATCAATTCCTGGTTCGACCCACAGGCGGCCGCGCAGGCCGGAACGGCGCTGATCGACAACGGATGCGATTTCCTCTTCGGCATCATGGATGAGGCTGCCTATCTGCAGGTCGCAGAGAAACGCGGCGTGTGGGCGGTCATGTGGAATACCGACATTCGCCGTTATGGCCCGAACTCTTATGTCTCGTCGATCGTCATCGACTTCAAGGATTTCTATGTCGATCAGGTCACGCAGCGTCTTGCCGGCAAGTGGACGCCGTCGCAGACGCTGATGGGCATGGGCAAGGGCGTCGATCGCGACAAATGGGGCGAGAAGGTTCCCGCTGAAGTCGCCAAGGCGGCCGATGCGGTGCGCGACAAGATCCTCGGCGGCTGGTCGCCGTTCACCGGCGAAATCAAGGATTCCAAGGGCAATGTGAAGGTTCCAGCCGGCAAGACGATGTCGGAAATCGAACTCTATCATTGGGATTGGTCCATTGAAGGGGTTTCGGGCCTTTCGGCTTGAACCAACATTTGGTCGGCGCGGTGTCCAGCCGCGCCGGCCAGCCGTCCGAGGTCGCTTCGGCACACTCCAACGAAAGCCCGTCCGGTCAGCAGCGAATGCAAGACGAAATCCCAGCCGCCGCCCCATCGCCAGGAACGCCGCCGCGCGTCTACCTGAAGGGTATCTCTAAATATTTTCCGGGCGTGATTGCCAACGAGAACGTCGATATCGAGGTGCTGCCCGGCGAAATCCATGCGCTTCTCGGCGAAAATGGCGCGGGCAAATCAACGCTGATGAACATTCTGACCGGCATTTATCAGCCGGACGCCGGCGAAATCATCATCGACGGCTATGCGAAACAGTTTGCCTCTCCCGTGCAGGCGATTGCGGCGGGCATCGGCATGGTCCACCAGCATTTCAAGCTGGTGCAGGCGTTTACCGTCGCCGAGAACATTCACCTCGGCTGGGAGGAGACGCCGAAGCGGACATCCGCGGCGGTGCTCGAGGCGCGGACCGCCGAACTTGCAAAGACATTCAATCTGCAGGTCAAGCCCGGCGCGCGCGTCAGCGACCTTTCGACCGGCGAGCAGCAGCGCGTCGAAATCCTGCGCGTGCTGTCGCGCAACGCAAAGATCCTCATTCTCGACGAGCCGACGGCTGTCCTGACACCGGCCGAGGCGCGAGAGCTATTCCGGGCGCTGCGCGACTTCGTCTCGCATGGAAACTCGGTGATTTTCATCAGCCACAAGCTGGACGAGGTTCTGGAGATATCCGATCGTATCAGCATCCTGCGGCAGGGCCGCAAGATCGCGACAGAGAAGGCCGCCGATTGCGATCCGCGTATGCTCGCCAAGTTGATGGTCGGCCGCGATATCGTACTCGATGATATGCGCGGCCGCGCGGCAAATGCCAAACCCATGTCCACGGAACCGGTCTTGAAAGTTACCGGCCTGTCGGCGCTTGGCGACAATGGACTGCCGGCGCTGCATGGGCTCGATTTCTCGCTCCGGGCAGGAGAGATTCTTGGCATTGCAGGTGTTGCCGGCAACGGTCAGCGCGAGCTCAGTCAGGTTTTGACCGGTGTTCGTCCGGCTTCCACCGGTGAGATCGTGTTGGCCGGCAAGGCGATGACAGGTCTGAAGGCCGGAGAATTTGCCGCCGCCGGAATGGGCCATATCCCGGAAGACCGTTTGCACAGCGGTCTCGCGCCGGCAATGTCGATCACCATCAATGCCGTGATGCGGGAATACGGTCGCCCGCCGGTCGCAAAGGGCGGCTTTTTCAGCCGCGAGGCGGCGGGCAAGCTTGCGCGTGAGATTGCCGGGGCGGCGGACGTCGCAATCCCGGACTTCGCCATGCCGATCCGCAACCTCTCGGGCGGTAACCAGCAGCGCCTTGTCGCCCGCCGTGAAATGCGGATTGCCGAGCGCATTCTTGTAGCGGCCTATCCGAGTCGTGGTCTCGACGTCGGCGCGATCAACACGATGCTCCGCTATATCGTCGAACTGCGCGATGCGGGTGCCGGCGTGATCCTCATCTCGGAGGAGCTGGAGGAACTGCTGAACCTCTCCGACCGCATCGCCGTGCTTTATGAAGGCCGCATCATGGGAATCCTCGACAACGACAATCTCGACATTGACGAGATCGGCCTGATGATGGGCGGGCGAGCACATATCGGTGCAGGGGAGGCTGCCTGATGGCCTTTCGCGTCCAGCGTCTCCCGTCTTCCACGCCGATGATTGCATTTGCCGCCCGCGTCATCGCGGTTGTGCTGGCGCTCCTCGTGACTGCGCTCATCCTGGCCGTCAGCGGTCACGATCCGGTCGACCTGGCAGGGCAGGTGTTTTCCTCCTCCCTGCTTGACAGTTTCGGCCTTCAGGATCTCGGCGTCATTTTTATCCCGCTGATGCTCACCGGCCTCTCGGTTGCGGTCGCACAGCAGATCGGCGCCTGGAATATCGGCGCGGAGGGGCAGTTTTATGCCGGTGCCTTCGCCGCGACGGCCATCGGTCTTTTTGTGCCCGCGCCGGAGTGGCTCGGCCTCATCCTCATGGTGATCGGTGGTTTCGCCGCCGGGGCGATCTGGATCCTCGTTCCGACGCTTGCCAAGGCCTATGCGGATGTCAGCGAGCTGATCTCGACGCTGCTTCTCAACTTCGTCGCGGCCCTGATGGTTTATTATGTCGCGACCGGCCCGTGGCACGACCGCATGACAAATTCCGCGACGCCGAAGGTCAAGGCGGAAATCCCGGAATTCTGGGGTGCGATCCATTGGGGCTTTCCGATCGCCATCCTGTTCGCGATCGTGCTTGCGCTGGTGCTGAGCAACACGAAATGGGGCTATGAGGTTCGTCTGTCCGGCTCCAATCCGTCGGCTGCCAAATATGCCGGTATTCCGGTGCGCCGGCATCTGATTACGGTGATGTTGCTTTCCGGTGCCATTGCAGGCTTTGCGGGCATGTTGGAAGTCGCCGGCACCGTTCATCGCCTGCAGGGCGGAATTTCCAACAATTACGGCTATATCGGCATCATGGTCGCGGTGCTGGCGCGGGGGTCGCTCGTCGGCGTGATCTTTGCGGGCGCCTTCATGGCCTTCATCCAGAATTCCGGCATCATCCTCCAAACCGAAGGCCTGACGACGTCGGCGGTGCTGGCCATGACCGGTCTCATCCTCTTCCTGACTGCGATCGGTGAGGAACTTTCATATTACCGTATCACGCGGGACAAGGTTTAGGAGCGCGTCATGGATCTGATCACCGGACTGCTCACGACCGCATTTCTCGCCGGCGGCGTGCTCGCGCTGGCGGCCATTGGCGAAGTGCTCGCCGAGCGCGTCGGCGTCGTCAATCTCGGCGTCGAAGGCTTGATGGCGATGGGCGCTCTGACCGGCATCGCAGCCGTCACGGCCACGCATTCGCCCGTGCTTGGATTTCTTGCCGCATTAGCGGTCGGAGCGATCTTCGGCGCCGTCTTTGCCTTCGCGACCGTCATGGTCAAGGCAAACCAGGTGCTGTGCGGCCTTGCCTTGACGTTGATGGGCACAGGCCTCGCGCAGACCATCGGGCGCAGCTATTCCGGAATGCCGGCAGTGGCGACCTTCGAGCCCATCGCGATCCCGCTGCTTTCCGGAATTCCGATCATCGGCAAGGCCTTCTTCTCGCAGAACATCCTGATTTACCTGATCTATCTTATTCTGCCCATCGGCCTCAGCTATCTCATGTTCTTCACGCGCCACGGCATGAACATGCGCGCCGTCGGCGAAAACCCGGCCGCTGCAGATGCGGCGGGTATCTCGGTCAACAAGATCCGCTTCATGTACGTAACGGCCGGTGCAGCGCTCGCCGGCGGTGCCGGGGCTTATCTGACGCTGGCGTTCGTACCTTCGTGGTCGGATGGCGTGATTGCAGGGCGCGGCTGGATTGCCGTTGCGCTGGTGATTTTCGCCGGTTATCGGCCCGGAATGGCTGCCCTTTCCGGATTGCTGTTTGGCTTGATCACGGCACTCGGTTTTGTCGGGCAGGCGAGGGGCTGGCCGATCGCACCGGCCTTCCTGTCTATGCTACCATATCTCGGAACGCTCGGTTTCATCATCGTGCCGGTCATCGCTTGGCAGAAGATGCGCCGCGCCATGGCAGCACCGGCTGCGCTGGGCGAGCCGTATTATAGAAACGTGCGCTAGAACGAAGTCAGACGTGGGGATAAAGTCCCCCGTACGGTGGAAATATTCATAACTGAACGACGCCTGCGGCATTGGCTGGCTAACATTCTAGCTGTGTCTGCGGCGAATTCCGAGAGGGAGAGATCATGGTCCAGGCAAAAGACAAGGCATCCATCGATCAATGGTACGTTATCGATACTGAGGCCCAGATCCCCTTTGGCATCTCCTCCAACCGGTTGCTCGGCTTCGATCTCAAGGTAGTGAGAAGCAAGACAGACGGTGTCGCGGTCTATTGCCAGGGCAGCGACACACCATTGCCGATCCGCCAGCGCTTCGGTTTCATCTGGACAACGCTGGGCACGCCGGAGCGAGACGTCTTCCCCATGCCGGAAGCGGACGAGTCTGACCGGCGCTATGTGCCCTGTGGCGTGGTGTCGGTGAACGCATCGGGCCTGCGGATCGTCGAAAACTTCCTCGACATGGCGCATTTCCCCTTCGTGCACACGGACATCCTGGGCTCCGAGCCGCATACCGAGGTCGAACACTACAACGTCGAAATCCGGCGCGATGTGGACGAGGTTTGGGCGACGAATTGCCAGTTCTTCCAGCCGCAGGCAGCCCTTTCGGCAACGGAGGGCATCATGACGCAGTATATCTATCGCGTGATGACGCCCTTCACGACCCTGCTCTACAAGACCTGCCCGAATTCGGCGAACCGCTGGGACCTGATCTGCCTCTTCGTGCAGCCCGTTGACGTCGATCGCTGCCGCGCTCACCCGGTCATGTATCTGATTGACGATGTGTCGACGACGAGTTCGCTGATCGAGTTCCAGCAACTCATCTTCCTCCAGGATCGCATCATTCTGGAAAACCAGCGCCCTGTTCTCTTGCCGCTTGAGCCGCGCTCGGAGATCCCCACGCGCGCGGACGCCTCTTCCATCGCCTATCGCCGCTGGCTGAAGGAGAAGGGCGTAACGTACGGTACCAGCGCGCAGGCTGCCTGAACCCATGACACTCAGAAACAAGTGGCTTTTGGCGCGGGGATTTCACGCGCCGGAGTGCGGCGAGGTCGAGGTTCTGGATAATGTCCTCATCGCCATTGGCGGCGACGGGGTCATCGTGGATGTCGTCTATCCAGACGAACGCCGCTTCCAGGCAGTGAAATCCGATGCTGAGCGGCATGGAGATTTAGTTGTATTGCCAAATGGCAGCTATCTTCTGCCTGGTTTCGTCGATTGCCACGTTCACGCCCCCCAATATCCGCAGCTTGGATCGGCTCTCGACGTGCCGCTGGAAGTCTGGTTGCACAAATATACATTCCCGCTTGAGGCTCGCTTTGCCGATCTCGCCTATGCGCGCCGTGTCTACGATTTGCTGGTGAGCGATCTGCTGGCGAACGGCACGACCACCGCGCTCTATTTCGCGACGATCCATCAGGAGGCGACGCGCCTGCTCGCTGATATCTGCCTCGAAAAGGGTCAGCGTGCACTCGTCGGAAAGGTCGCTATGGACCATCCAGAAAACTGTCCGGACTATTACCGCGATGTGTCCGCCGATGCGGCCGTCGAAGGCACGCGGGCTCTGATCGATTACATCTTCGCGCATCCGGACAATGCCGCCGGGCTTGTGAAGCCCGTCATCACGCCCCGCTTCATTCCGGCCTGCACCGACGCGGCGTTGGAGGGGCTGGGCCGGCTGGCGCAGGAATGTGGCTGCCATGTCCAGACCCATTGCTCGGAAAGTGATTGGGCGCACAGCTACGTTTTGGATCGGCATGGAATAACCGACGCGCAGAGCCTTTATCGCTTCGGGCTTCTCGGTCGTCACACGATGCTGGCGCATTCGAACTTCTTGACAGCATCGGATATGGAGCTTCTCAAAACGCGCGAGGCGGCGGTGGCGCATTGCCCGCTCTCCAATGCCTTCTTCGCCGGCGCAGTCTTCCCGCTACGCGCGGCGCTCGAAAAGGGACTGAATGTCGGTCTCGGCACGGATATTTCAGGCGGGCCCAGCGCGTCGATGTTCGAGGCGAGCCGCAGCGCGATCACTGTTTCACGGATGCTGGAAAGCGGTGTAGATCCTGAAGAGGCTTCTGCCGAGCGCGCATCCGGGAAACCGGCGCGGATCGACTTCCGCCAAGCCTTCCACGTCGCGACCGCCGGGGGTGCCAAGGCGCTGGACCTGCCGGTGGGGCAATTCGCGCCTGGCTATGCCTTCGATGCGATGCTGATCGATTGCACCGCGCCGGGCGGCACGATCCGTCTCTGGGACGAGGCGGAGGCGAGCGACGATCTGCTGCAGCGGATCATCTTCACGGCTTCGAAGGGCAACATAGCCAAAGTCTGGGTGGCAGGCCGCGAAGTGGCCGGAACCGAGTTCGCCGCTTAAGCCGCGTGTCGGGAAAACCGGCCGAAGGCGCCGCGCGAGAAGCAGAGCGGTTCGCCTTCGCGATGCGCAGCGCGCAGTACGCGGGCGATCAGGATCGTGTGGTCGCCCTCGTCATGCAGCGAGGCGCGGGCGCATTCGAAGCGGGCGAGTGTGTTGTGGATCACCGGCGCGCCGTGATCGTTCAGCGACCAGTCGAGGTCTTGGAACCCTGCGCCTCCGCGCGTGAAGCGGCGCATGATCTTGTCCTGATCGGCCTCCAGAATATGGATGACGCTATGCTCCGCCGCGGTGAAAAGGCCGTGGCGGGCGGAGTTGCGGTCGATCGACCAGAGAACGAGCGGCGGCGTGAGGGAAACGGAGGCGAAGCTGTTGACCGTGATGCCGGTAGGACCGTCTGCGCCCATGACGGTGACGACGGCAACGCCTGTCGTGAAGGTGCCGAGCGCCGAACGCAGATGCTGCGCATCGCTTTTGCCCGGCACGAAGACCTGTTCCTGAGTTCGCTCCATCGCCGCCAGTGTCATCAGGGCACCTCTTTTCCGATAGCCAGAGTGTAGAGTTCAAACCATGTCTGCCGGTCGATCTCGACCTTCGTTGCCTCGCTGATCCGGGCAATGCGGGACAGTGTGTTGGTGCCCAGCACAGGCGCAATGCGTGCCGGATGCGCCAGCAGCCAAGCCACGGCCACGGCGGCCTCATCCACGCCCTGTTCGCCCGCAATGCGCTTGAGCGCTGCCGCCAGCGCCGGCTTGGAGCCATCCATCAGTCCGCCGCCGCCGAGTGGCGACCACGCCATGGGCACGATCATCCGCTCCTGCAGATAGGCGAGATCGCCATTGGTGAAGGGGTCTGTGCAGGTGAGGCTCAGTTCGATCTGGTTGACTGCGAGGTTTGTCTCCATGGACGATTGCAGCAGCGAGAAATCCCACGGGCGGAAATTGGACACGCCGACCGCCCGGACTTTGCCGGCGGCGATCAGTGCATCGAGCGCCGGGCCGGTCTCGTCCGGGTCCATGAAGGGATCGGGGCGGTGGATCAGGAGAAGGTCGACGTGATCAGTGCCAAGTTCCTTCAGCGAGGTTTCAAGCGACGCAGTGATATGGGCGGCGCTCGTGTCGTAGTACTTGACGCGCGCGGCCGAATGGCGACCGACAGGCGCGACGATATCGCATTTGGTGACGATTTCGATCTGATCCCGCAGTGACGGCGTCGCCTTCAAGACGCGGCCGAAGAGGCCTTCCACCGTGTAGCCGCCATAGATATCGGCGTGATCCATCGTGGTGATGCCCTGTCCGAGGCAGGCATCCAGCTTGGCGCGGATATGGGCATCCGACGTGTCCTTGTCATCGCCCAACCGCCACATGCCGTACACGAGGCGGCTGAAGGTGAGATCGGGTGTAATATCAATGCGTTCCATCAGCGGCGAACTCCGTTTCCAAGCGGCGTCGCCGGGGTTTCGGCGGGCACGCGTCCATATTCATGCGGCAGCGAACAGGTCTTCAGCTGCGGCAGAACCTTGGTGCCGAAATGTTCGGCCTCGTCAAGATGCGGATAGCCGGAAAGGATGAAGGCGCGGATTCCCATCTTGCGATAGGCCTCCAATTCGGAGAGCACCTGATCGGTGGAGCCGACAATCGCCGCGCCGCAGCCGGAGCGAGCGCGGCCGATGCCGGTCCACAGATGCGGCTCGATATAGCCGAACTGGTCGGCCAGCTCGCGGGCGCGCGCCTGGTGGGCAACGCCGAGCGAGATCGAGTCATGCGCGCGCTCGCGGATCAGCTTGCCATATTCGTCGTCGAGCCTGGAGACGATGTGCTCGGCATATTCGCGGGCTTCCTTTTCGGTGTCGCGAACGATCATGTGCACGCGGAGACCGTAATCCAGCGTGCGGCCATGGGCGGCGGCGCGGGCGTGGACGGCCTTCATGCGCTCGGCAAGCTGTTCCTTCGTCTCGGGCCACATGAGATAGACGTCGCATTGCGCGCCGCAGAGCTCCAGCGCATCGGGCGAATATCCGCCGAAATAGAGAAGCGGGCCGCCATTCTGCTGATAGGGGCGGGCAGGGTCGGTCGGCACGTTCTTGAAACTATAGACCTCGCCCTCGAAGTCGACTTTGTCGCGGGTCCAGGCCTGACGCAGGATTTCCACGACCTCGTGGCTGCGGCGGTAGCGGAAGGCGCTGTCGGCGACTTCGCCGGGGAAGTCTGAGGAAATGACGTTGAGCGTCAGCCGGCCCTTCAGCATGTGGTCGAGCGTGGCGACGGTGCGCGCCAGCATGATCGGCTGCATCTCGCCGCAGCGGATGGCGGCCAGCATGTTGATCTTCTCGGTGATGGGCGCGCAGGCCGCGACAAAAGAGAGCGTATCCTGTCCCACCTGATAGGAGGATGGGCAGAGAATGTTGCGGAAGCCTAAGCCCTCGGCGGTCTTCACGATGTCCGAGCAATGCTCGAAGCTGGAGCGCAGGCGGCCATCCGGCACGCCGAGATATTCATAATCATCGGAACACAGAGCTGCAAACCAGGACACTTCGGCGGCGTCGAGATCGGCGGATGTGACGGGAACGACCGTCATGACTTTTTCCTCCCGGATGCGCATTTTTCTCTTGCCTAACATCAAGTTTGATGTAGATCAATAGTGTATCAATTTTTTGAGGCGCCGGCCTGAACGGTGCCCAGGCTAATCGACACATGCGTTTGGGAGGGCGCGGCGGTCATGAATTCAGCCCCTGGCAGCCTGCCCATCTATGTCCAGATCGCCGAGCTTCTGGTGCGCGACATTGCCGCCAACCGGCTGATCGACGGCGAGCGTCTGCCGCCGGAACGCGACATGGCAGCGGGGCTCGGCATTGCTGTAGGAACGCTGCGCAAAGCCTTGGCGGAACTCGAAAAACGCGGCCTGCTGGAGCGTCGGCAGGGCTCGGGCAACTACATTCGCGCCGTCAGCGATCCGCAAAGTGTCTACGCCATGTTCCGCCTCGAACTGATTGAGGGTGGCGGCCTGCCGACGGCGGAAATCCTGAGTGTCGTGCGTCGGGAAAAGCCGGCTGAACTGCCGGAATTCGGAACGTCATCCGAAGCCTGGCGTATCCGCCGCTTGCGCCGCCTGTCTGGCAAGCCTGCGGCGCTCGAAGAGATCTGGCTTGATGCCGGCATCGGCGCCGGCTTCAAAGTCGAGGACGTTTCGGAGTCGCTCTACCTCTACTATCGCCAGAAGCTCAATCTCTGGATCGTGCGGGCCGAAGATCGCATTGGCCTCGGCGCTGTTCCCGAATGGCGGCCTGAAGAATTCGCCATGCCCGCCGGCGCGCCCACGCCGCAGGTGCTGCGCATCAGCCAGGACCAGCATGGCGCCAAGGCGGAAGTTTCCCACACATGGTTTGACCCCGACGTCGCCCGCTATGTGGCGCGACTGAAATAGGAAATTGAAATGACGACGTTGAACTACGGATTGATCGGCTGCGGCATGATGGGGCAGGAGCATTTGCGCAATATCGCGTTGCTCCCCAATGCCCGCGTCGCCGCGATTTTCGAGCCGGACGAGGCTATGCGTGCCATTGCTGCCGGTATGGTGCCGGATGCGGTCATGGCAAATTCGATTGCCGATGTTCTGACGGTCGAAGAGGTCAATTGCCTGTTGATCGTCAGCCCGAACTATATGCATCTGCGGCAGCTGGAGGAGATCGCGTCGATCCGCCCGCTGCCGATCCTTTGCGAAAAGCCGCTGTTTACAGACCCCGCCGATGCCCCGCGCTTGGCAGCGCTTCGCGCCGCATATCCCGCGCCGATCTGGGTGGCGATGGAATATCGCTACATGCCGCCCGTCGCCCGGTTGGCGGAAGAGGCGGAAGCCGCGACTGGCGGCATCAGGATGCTCACCATCCGCGAGCACCGTTTTCCCTTCCTCGAAAAGGTCGGCGACTGGAATCGATTCAACCGCAACACCGGCGGGACGCTGGTCGAGAAATGCTGCCATTTCTTCGATCTGATGCGCTTCATCCTCAAGTCCGATCCGGTGCGCGTCATGGCGTCCGGCGGCCAGTCGGTGAACCATCTCGATGAGGTCTATATGGGTCAGCGTTCCGACATCTGGGACAATGCCTATGTGATCGTCGACTTCGCCTCCGGCGCGCGCGCCATGCTGGAGCTCTGCATGTTTGCGGAAGGCGCACGCTATCAGGAGGAGATTTCCGCCGTCGGGCCGAAGGGCAAGATCGAGGCGCATGTGCCCGGGCCCGGCCGCTTCTGGCCGGAGCATCTGGGAGAACCGCCGGTGCCGCAGGTCGTCGTCTCGCCGCGCGAGCCGAAAGGGCCGCGTCTGGTCGAAATCCCGGTCGATCCGCAATTGCTCGCCGCCGGCGACCATAATGGCTCGACCTTCTACCAGCATCAGCGGTTCCAGCTGGCGGCGCTGGGCGAGCAGCAGGTTGAAGTGACGCTTGAAGACGGCTGGTGGGCGGTGGCCATGGGCATGGCCGCGCAGCAGTCGGCCGCAACCGGCGAGGCGGTGCGGCTCGATCAGGTTGCCTACGGGGTGAAGCGTTGAGCCGCGGGCTCACATCACTGTCGAATGCGCGCCCGCGCTGTCGAATGTCGTTCGACGATGTGGCAGGCCAATTCGATGCGGCGCGCCGGCGTGGCATTGCCGCTCACCGCGTCGAGAAGCAGGTCGAGCGCGCTGGCACCGATTTCGTGCATGGGAACATGGATCGAGGAAAGTGGCGGGTTATAGAAAGCCGCCTGCGGCAGGTCGTCCATGCCGATGACGGAAACGTCACCGGGAACAGAAAAGCCCGCCTTTTGCACGCCGATCATCGCGCCGGCGGCAAGGCTTTCGCCCGCTGTGAGGACAGCGGTGAAATCCAGTCCCCGCTCGGCAATGCGTCGTTCGATCGCTGCAGCCGCCAGCTCCGGCAGCCAGTCTTCCACCTCGACGGTGAGTTCGTCGAAATCTCGGATGCCCTCGGCGAAAAGCGCGTCGCGCCAGCCCTCGAAGCGGCGTTCGATCGTGCGGCGGCCGCGGCGCATGAGGAACAGGATGCGCTCGTGGCCGAGCGACTGCAGATATTCCGCGCCGATGCGCGCGCCGGAACGATTGCAGGGCGTGACGCTCGAAAGCCGCATCAGCGGATCGTCGCTGTTGATCAGGACAACGGGCTTGCCGAAGTCGCGGCTCAGCGCCAGCGCGTTCTCATCGTCGATCGAGAGGAAGAGAAAGCCGGCCACGCTATCATCTTCCAGCGCGATCCGAAGCCTTTCGATATCGCCTTTCGCACCGGAAACCGGGCGGGTGACGATCTCCACGCCCAGCGTTTCGGCGCGCTGGTGGAGCCCTTGCAGAACCTGCGCGGTGAACTGGTTGCGCACATAGTCGATCATGGCGACGCTGCTGGCCGCCAGGATGATCTTCTGGCCGGTGACGGAAGTGGGGATGCTGTAGTTCAGCGCCTTGGCCATTTCCATGACCTGCGCACGGATCTCCGGCCGCACGCCCTTTTCGCCGGCCAGCGCCCGCGAGGCCGTGCTCATCGAGACGCCGCAGCGCGCCGCAATGTCTTCCAGCCGAACCTTTCGGCTCGGCTTGCCCCTCTTGCCCACGCTGCTCATGCCGTCTCCTCACGAATGTCGGCGACGAAACTGCAAGAAATTTTCATATTGCGCAAGAATTTTCGCTGTGCCAATTTTCTTTCCAAGCCATCCGGCGCGCCTTCACGGCTGCAAGAGGTGGCGCGATACGGGAGGAAATCGATATGAAGCCTCAGGCTAGCGTTCTGAAAGAGCGCCTGGACCGACTTGTGCAGGGCATGACCAAGCTCAGCCATGACGGCCGCTACAACGAGCCCAATCTGGATGGTACGGCGGGCGATTATATCAGCTTCAATTCGTGGGAGTGGCCGCAGGGCATCGGGCTTTATGGCCTCGTGAGGCTCTGGATGTTCAACCGCGATCCGGGCCTGAAGGCGCTGATCGAGAACTGGTTCGACGGCCGCCTCGCAGCCGGTCTTCCCAAGCTCAATATCAACACGACCGCCCCCATGCTGCCGCTCTCGCTTCTATGGCGCGAGACGGGCGAGGCGCGCTGGCAGCGCCAGCTCGACAAGTGGGCCGACCGGGTTCTCTCCGAAATGCCGCGCACGCCGGAAGGCGGCATCCCGCATATTGTTTCCGACAAGATCAACGATCAGGAACTATGGGACGACACGCTCGTCATGGTCGGCCTGTTCCTGGCCTCCTACGGCCAGTCGAGCGGCAGGCGAGAGCTGGTCGACGAGGCCTGCCATCAGTTCCTTCTTCACACACGCTATCTGGCCGACACCAAGACCGGTCTTTGGTTCCACGGCTGGACCTTCGACGGACGACACAATTTTGCCCGCGCGCTTTGGGGACGTGGCAACAGCTGGATCACGCTCGGCATTCTCGACCTGATCGAGATCGCCGAGATCCCGGCGCCGATCCGCACCTTCCTGCTCGGCGTGCTGGAAGCGCAGATCGAAACACTGCTGAAGCTTCAGGCCCCCTCTGGCGCCTGGCACACGCTGCTCGACGATCCGACCTCCTACGAGGAAATCTCCGCGACCGCAGGCTTTGGATACGGCCTCATGAAGGCCGCACGCCTCGGTATCGGACCGAAGGGCTGCCGCGAAGCGGGGCTGAAGGCGCTCAACGTCGTTCTCGCGAATATCGATGACAAGGGCACGGTTGCGAACGTCTCCTACGGGACGCGCATGGGCCACGACCTGCAATTCTACAAGGACATCCCGATCGAGCCGACCGGCTACGGTCAGGCGCTGGCCATTCTCTGTCTCACCGAGGCGCTTTCCCATGTAGACCAGAAGGAGGCCGCAGCATGACCATGCGCGTGCTTTACGGGGTTTCCCCCAATGATATCAAAACCTTCGACACGGAGCGCCTGCGCGCCGAATTCCTGATCGAGGGGCTTTATCGTCCCGGTCACATCGAATTTGCCTATACGCATGTCGACCGCATGATCGTGGGCGCGGCAACGCCCGCCGCAGAGCCGCTTTCCTTCGGCGACGGTGCGGAAATCGGCACGCCGCTCTTCTTCACCGCGCGCGAAATGGGTGTGGCGAATCTCGGCGGGGCCGGCAAGATTACGGTGGATGGCGAGACCTTCGCGCTCGCCAATCGCGATGTTCTCTATATCGGCCGCGGCGCTGAGAAGGTGACGCTGACGAGCGACGATCCGTCAAAGCCAGCGCGCTTCTATATGAATTCCGTGCCCGCCGGCCGCGACATTCCGCACCGGCTGATCACGCAAGCCGAAGCCAAGGCGCTGGATCTCGGTGATGAGGCGCGCTCCAACAAGCGCCGGCTGCGTATGTATATTCATCCCGAGGTCGCCCCGTCTTCCCTCCTTTTGATGGGGATCACCGATCTCGCACCCGGAAGCATCTGGAACACCATGCCCCCACACCTCCATGAGCGGCGCATGGAAGCCTATTGCTATTTCGACCTCGACGAGGCCGACCGGGTCATTCATCTGATGGGCCGCCCCGACCAGACGCGCAATCTGATCGTCGCCAATGGCGACGTGGTTCTGTCGCCGGCCTGGTCCATCCATATGGGCGCCGGCACCGGGCCTTACGCCTTTGTCTGGGGCATGACCGGTGAAAACCAGGCTTATACCGATGTCGACCCCGTTCCCGTGGCTACCCTGAAATGAACACGCACATGACCTCTCTTTCGACAGATCACCTGAAGCGTCCGCTGCCCGCCGGCGCGCCGATCACCTATTGGCAGCTCGGCGCAACGGATGAGGCGCGCTATGACGTGCCGGACCAGCCGATGAAGGGGGAGATGGACCCCTTCTTCTTCCTGACCAAGCACAAGAACTTCATTCCGCACGAATATCCGTGCCGCACGGCGTTCGGAGTGGAGCGTCGCGGCAAGCGCCCGGACGTGACGGGCGAGTTCGCGCTGTCCCGCTTCTGGTTGCCTTTCGGCTCGCCGCGCGTGGATCTCTCCGGCTTCTGGTTCCGCCCGACCGTGATCGGCACCTGGGCCCGGACCTGCGTCGAAACGCTAAGCGCCGGCGAGGCCGTTCTGCGGCTCGGCACCTGCGGCGGTGCGATCCTGTTCGTGAACGGTCAGGAAGTCGGCTTCATGGCGGACTACGTCCGGAACCTTGAAGCGAAGAAGGATTTCACAGTCTCCCTCAAGGCCGGTCTCAACGAGATTGCCGTCTTCTTCGACGATCTGGCCGAGCGCGATGCGCGCTACTTCTTCCAGATGGATTACGTCTCCGGTCCCGTTGCAGCGCAGGCGATGCCGGTTCCGGGTACAGCCGCGAAGGCCTCTGCCATCGAGGCGGCGCTGGACGACATGCATTTCGAGAAGCCGGTCTATCGCGCCGGCGAAGTGGCTCTCGTAACCGGCGCGGCGCTGCCGGTTTCGGCTGAAGCCCACGTGACTGTCGAAGGCGATTTCATGTCGCGCGAGGAGCCCATGCGGCTGGCCTTGATGTTGGCTGCGGGCCAGACCCGGCTGTCACTCGGCGAGACGGCGGCGCTCCCGTCAGACTTCCGCCATTTCCACGTCAGCCTGACGGCAGATGGTTTCACCGCCGCGCGCGTCTTCGGCGTCGAGATCTGCCATGCAGAGCGGCAGGGCGAGGCGGGTTCGGCACTTGCCGACCGTATCACCGAAACGCTCACCGAGATTTCCGAATTCGGCGAGCCGGACAATGTGATGGCGCTGGCGCGTCTCGCCTCCGGCCGCTACGGCGCAAAGACGGATGAAATGATTTCGGCGACGCTGCCGACCATCGTCGATTGCCACGACTGCGCCGACTTCGCGCTCGTGCCGCTGCTGTGGTGCCGCACCGCCTACGGCCAGCATATCGGCAAGGACGTGGTCGCCAAGATCGATGAGGCCATCCTCTCCTATCGCTACTGGATGGATGAGCCGGGCAATGACGTGCAATGGTATTTCTCGGAAAACCATGCGCTTCTCTTCCACACGGCGGCTTATCTGGCCGGTGCGCTGCATCCGCAAGCCCGCTTCCTCCGTTCTGGCCGTCTGGGTTCGGAACAGTCGGCGACCGGCCTCCAGCGCGTGCGCGCCTGGCTCGATCATTTCGAGAAATGGGAAATGGCGGAGTTCAACTCCGCGCCGTATTTCCCGATCGACCTCAAGGGGCTGTCAGCACTCTTCGCGCTGGCTCCCGATGCCGATGTCCGCGAACGTGCCCGCAAGGCGATCGTCCGTCTCGTCACCATCGTCGCCCGCTCCGCCCATCATGGTATCCTGACCGGCGCGCAAGGGCGCTCCTATGAGCATACGCTGCGCGCAGCCGGGTCGCTGGAACTCTCCGGCATTGCCCGCCTCATCTGGGGCAAGGGCAATTACGGCCGCCGCGTTCACGCGCTGCCACAGATGGCGATTTCGCTGCGCGATCATGGGCTTGAAATCCCCGCAGAACTGGCCGAGGTTGCCGACTGGCGCTCGCCGGAAGGTCAGGAATGGGTCTTCGCGCAGGGTGAAAACCGTATCGCCAAGCTCTACCACTACAAGACGACGCATTACGCCATCGGCACGGCGGCGCATTACCGTTGGAACGAATGGGGCTATCAGGAAACCGTGCTGCAGCTTCGCCTCGGCAAAAACGCCGATGCACAGATCTGGATCAACCATCCGGGTGAGACGATCCATTCCGGCTATGGTCGTCCGTCCTATTGGGGCGGTTCGGGCACGTTGCCGCGCTTGCATCACTATCGCGGCCTTGCGGTTCTGACCTTCAACTGCGCAGCCGAACAGCCGGGCTTCTCACATGCCTGGTTCCCGCGCCAGGAATTTGAGGCGTCTTCGGTCAACGGAAATGTCGCAGTTGCCCGCTCGGGTCAGGGCATGGTGATGCTGAAGGGCAGCAGCGCGTTCGTGAATGTCGAGACGGGGCCGACTGCTGGCAACGAATTGCGCATCGATGGTCATCAGACGCACTGGATCGTCCGGTTGGACGATCAGGGAACGGAGCAGGATTTCGCTGCCCGTTTCAGCAGCCTTTCGATCTCGGAAGGCGCGGACGGCGTATTGACCGTCGAGGACCCGGAATACGGCACTGTCATCTGCCATGCAGATGGCCGGACCGAGGCTGAAGGCCGCGTTCTGAACCCCGCCGACTGGAGCGTCGAGGGCAAGGCAACGAACATGACGCACGGGGGCTGATCCCCGCGCGATACAAGCCGGGTTGGCGGAGGAGGGTCCGCGGCCCGGTTAACTGACGGGATAACCGTCCATCGAAGGAGGAGACGATGATGAAAAGCATTTCCATTCTGGCAGCCGCAGGTCTTGCGCTGCTTTCAAGCACAGCTGCCTTTGCGGGCGACGTCCGCATCATGTGGTATTCGGACGGCGTCGAAGGCCAGGTCTTCAAGGACCTGATTGCCAAGTTCCAGAAGGACAATCCGGATATCAAGGTGACCGTCGATGAAGTCGCCTATTCGACCATCAAGGAGCAGCTGCCCGTGCAGCTTGCTGCCGGCAACGGTCCGGACATTGCCCGCGTCACCAACCTGAAGTCTCTGTCGCAATACTGGCTGGACCTCACGCCCTATCTGAAGGACGCCGAGTTCTGGAAAAAGAACTATGGCGACCAGCTCGACTGGATGCGCCCTGACGGTTCGAACATTATTCCGGGCTTCATGACGCAGATCACGCTCACCGGCGGCTTCGTCAACAAGACGCTGTTCGATCAGGCCGGCGTCGCGCTGCCGGGCGAGAAGGCAACGTGGGAAGACTGGGTCAACGCATCCGCCAAGGTCGCCAAGAGCCAGCAGGTTCCTTATGCCTTCGCCATCGACCGTTCGGGTCACCGCATCACCGGTCCGGCGATTTCCTATGGTGCGAACTATATCGGCAAGGACGGCATGCCGGCTCCGCTCGATGATGCTGCCAAGAAATACCTGACGCAGCTCATCAAGTGGAATGCCGATGGCGTCTCCGACAAGGATGTCTGGGTTTCGGCCTCGGGCACGACCTACAAGCCGGCCGCTGACGACTTCATCAACGCGCAGGTGGTGATGTATTATGCCGGCTCCTGGCAGATCCCCAACTTCATGACCAAGATCGGTACGAATTTCGACTGGGTTGCCATCGGCAGCCCCTGCGGCCCGGCAGCCTGCACCGGGATGCCCGGTGGCGCTGGTCTCGTCGCCATGAAGGACACGAAGAACCCGAAGGATGTGGCCAAGGTCATGGACTTCCTGGCTTCGACCCCGATTGCCAAGGAATTCGCCGAACGCACGCTCTTCCTGCCGTCGAACAAGGAAGTCGTTGCCGGCGGCCTCGATTTCAAAACGGACAACAAGTTCGCCAAAGAAGCGCTGAACACCTTCGTGAAGGCAACGACGACGACCGCGCCGGAAGCGCTCAAGCTTCCCGGCTGGAAGTGGTCCGATACCGTCTATGGCGCGCTGGTTAGCCGTGTGGGTCAGGCCATGGCGGGCGAAATGACCGCTGACGAAGCCTTCAAGCGCATCGACAGCGACATCGCCGAAAAGGTCAAGGCCGCCAAGTAAGGCCGAGATTGCCGGTGCGCGGGGAGGAGGTTCCCGCGCACCGGATGCTTCATTAGGATAAGGGAGGGCACATCATGAAAGCCAATGGGCTTCTGTCGGCGTCGCAATCGGCCTTGATGGCCGTGGTCGTCCGTCTGATGGGCATCGTCGATGTGCCGCTGCGCACTCTCCAGCGCAAGACCGGGCAGAGCGGCATGGCCGCCTTCTTCCTGGCGCCGAACATGGCGATCTTCGCCGTCTTCGTGCTCGTGCCCTTTGTCATCAATTTCGTCTATTCGCTGACCGGCGGCTCGGCCATTTTCCTGAGCGAACGTAGCTTCGTGGGCGCGCAGCAATATTCCGAGATCTTCGCCTGCGGCAACTATCTCGATCCCAATTCGTGCAAGCAGGACGTTTTCTGGATCGCAGCGGGCAATACGGCCTCCTTCGTCGTGCTCCAGGTC
Source organism: Ensifer sp. (assembly GCA_035565055.1). Classification (GTDB taxonomy): domain Bacteria; phylum Pseudomonadota; class Alphaproteobacteria; order Rhizobiales; family Rhizobiaceae; genus Ensifer_A. The sequence goes on along the minus strand of DATMTA010000002.1, from coordinate 19,884 downwards.
TCTCTGATGATCGTTGCGGCGCTGATCACGGCGCTGATCCTCAATCGCGAGATCATCGGGCGCAGCTTCTGGCGCGCCGTTTTCTTCTTTCCGGTTCTGCTGTCGCCGGTCGTCACAGGTCTCATCTGGCGCTGGATTTTCCAGCGGCAGGGCGTGCTGAATGCCGTGATGCAGTCTGTCGGACTTGAGCCGCACGACTGGTTGACCGAGCGCAACAGCGCCTTTTTCGCCTCGATCGGCGTGTCGATCTGGGCGCATGTCGGCTTCTACACACTCATTCTGCTCGCCGGGCTCCAGGCGATTCCGAAGGACCTGTATGAGGCCGCGCAGATGGACGGCACGAGCCGCCAGCGCGTCTTCTGGCGCATCACGCTGCCGTTGCTGATGCCGAACCTGATCGTGGTTCTCGTTCTCGCGCTGATCAAGGCCGTGCAGATTTTCGACGAGGCTTTCGTGCTGACCCATGGCGGGCCGGGCACCAGCACCATGTATCTTGTTCAGTACATCTACGAAACCGGCTTTGCCTCGGAGCTTCGCAATCCGGGTCTGGCGGCGGCGGCTTCCATTCTCATGGGTGCGGTGCTTGTCGTTCTGACCCTCGCCCAGATGGCCGCGTCTCGGCGCAATGAAAAGAAGGGGGCTCGCTGATGGCGCGCGCTGTGGAATTTGTCACGCGCCGTCGCGGCGCCAGCGGTTCGGGCCGTGGCTGGCACTGGACGGATGTGTTCACCTGGGGCTGGCTGATCGGCGGGCTGTTCATCATGTTCGCGCCGGCTGGCTGGCTCGCGCTCTCCTCCTTCAAGACGCCGGCGGCCCTGTCGGAATTTCCGCCGACGCTGCTCCCTTACGTCACCGAGACGGTGAAGATTGCCGGCAACGACAAGCCATTGCCGCTTTATGATGTGACGCTGCCGGACGGCAAGACGGCGCGGCTCGTCGAACTTCGGCGCGTCGGCATCGTCGCGCAGATGGTCGATCCGGCCAGTCCCGAAACCATCGTCAAGGTCAACATCAAGGATCGCAAGCCGGTTCAGAAGCTGCATTTCGAGACGTCGAACTATACCGAGCCCTTCGTGCATTTCGACTTCCTGCGCTATCTCTGGAATTCGGTTTTCGTGACCGTCACTGCGACGCTGATCACGCTGCTCGTCAATTCCATGGCGGCCTTTGCGCTATCCAAATACCAGTTCCGCGGCCAGAATGCGGTGCTGATCGTCATCGTCGGGACGCTGATGGTCCCGCTCGCCGTCATCATGGTGCCGCTCTATTCGGTCGTTTCCTCGCTTGGCCTGCTCGATACGCTCTGGGGCGTGATCCTGCCAACCGTTGCGACACCCACCGGTGTCTTCCTGCTGCGGCAATACATGCTCACCATCCCGGATGAACTGATCGATGCCGCGCGCATGGACAAGGCGTCCGAATGGCAGATTTACTGGCGCATCGTGCTCCCCTTGTCGGCGCCGGCGCTCGCCGTGCTTGCCATTTTCTCGGTCGTCTGGCGCTGGAATGACTTCCTCTGGCCGCTGATCGTATTGAGCCGCTCGTCGCTCTATACGCTGCAGGTGGGCCTCAATGTCTATTCCGGCCAGTTGAACGTGCAGTGGCATTTCATCCTGGCGATGACTGTTGTCACCATGATCCCCGTCGTCCTCGTCTTCGTGTTCCTGCAGCGCTTCATCGCGCGCGGCATCGCGACCTCGGGCCTGAAGTAAGGAACATCCCATGGGCCGTATAACGCTCGAAAAAGTCACCAAGTCCTTCGGTACCATCGATGTCCTGCATGGCATCGACCTCGATATCGGAGAGGGCGAATTCGTCGTTTTCGTCGGCCCGTCCGGCTGCGGGAAGTCGACGCTGCTGCGGCAGATCGCGGGTCTGGATCGTCCGACGAGCGGCGAAATCCGCATCGACGGAACGCTGGTCAACGATGTTCCGGCCTCCGATCGCGGCCTCGCCATGGTCTTCCAGTCCTACGCACTCTATCCGCATATGAGCGTGCGCCAGAACCTCGCCTTCGGGCTCGAGAACGCGCGGATGCCGAAGATGGAAATCGATGCGCGCATTGCCGAAGCGGCGCGTATGCTGGAGATTGGCGACTATCTGGAGCGGCGTCCCGGCCAGCTCTCCGGCGGCCAGCGCCAGCGTGTTGCCATCGGCCGCGCCATCGTGCGTAATCCCACCGCCTTCCTGCTGGACGAGCCGCTTTCGAACCTGGACGCCGAGCTGCGCATCTCGATGCGCGCCGAGCTCGCGGCCCTTCATGCGCGGCTGAAGACCACGATGATCTATGTGACGCATGACCAGATCGAGGCGATGACGCTTGCCGATCGGATCGTCGTGCTGCGCAAGGGGCGGGTGGAGCAGATCGGCTCGCCGCTGGAGCTCTATAATCGCCCCGCCAACCGCTTCGTCGCCGGCTTTATCGGTGCGCCGAGCATGAATTTCCTCTCGGGCCGAATCGAGGGCGTTACAGAGGCCGGCACGCAAGTTCGCCTCTTCGACGGGGAAGTGGTGACCGTGCCGAGGCGCGCTGAAACGGCGCAATCCGGGCAGGATGTGTCGATCGGCCTGCGTCCGCAGCACATGCGCGTTGCGCAGGAGGGCGATAGCGGCGTGCCGGTGACGATCGACATGGTGGAAGCGCTGGGCTCGGAAACAGTGGTTCATGCCCATGCGCCAACGGGCGAGCTCCTTCTCGCCGTTTTGCAGGGCCAGCACAGCTTGAGCCGCGGCGACAGCCTCCGGTTTGCCTTCAATCCGGCCGATCTCCATCTCTTCGACAAGGATGGCCGCCGGCTGGCTGGAACCTGATCGAAAGCGTTACTGAAAAAGCAGAAGGCCCGCGCGTTCAACGCGCGGGCCTTCTGTATTGAGGTTGGCAGGCGCCTTATTCGGCGGCAACGGCCACCGGAGCCATTTGCGGTTCTTCGGTCACCAGCCGGCCAGAGAGGGCTGCGGCCAGGCGATCCTTGTCGAGTTCGCCTTCCCAGCGGGCGACGACGACCGTGGCAACCGCGTTGCCGATGAAGTTGGTGATCGCGCGGCATTCCGACATGAAACGGTCGATCCCGAGGATCAGCGCCATGCCGGCGATCGGAACTGCCGGGACGACCGAGAGGGTGGCGGCCAGCGTGATGAAGCCTGCGCCGGTAATGCCTGCTGCACCCTTTGAGCTCAGCATCGCGACCAGCAGCAACAGAACCTCTTCACCGAAGGACAGGTGCGTGTTCGTCGCCTGCGCGATGAACAAAGCCGCGAGCGTCATGTAGATATTGGTGCCGTCGAGGTTGAACGAGTAGCCGGTCGGAATGACGAGGCCAACGACAGGACGGGCGCAGCCTGCGCGCTCCATCTTCGTCATCAGGCCGGGGAGGGCTGCTTCCGAAGACGACGTGCCGAGCACCAGGAGCAGTTCTTCCTTGAGGTAGCGGATCAGGGCGACGATCGAGAAACCGTTGTACCAGGCCACTGCGCCGAGAACGACGAAGATGAAGAGGAAGGACGTCAGGTAGAACGTGCCGATCAGCATGGCGAGGTTGGCGACCGAGCCGATGCCGTACTTGCCGATCGTGAATGCCATTGCGCCGAAAGCGCCGATCGGTGCGGCCTTCATCAGAATGGCCACCAGACGGAAGATCGGGCTTGTCAGCGCCTGCAGGAAGTTGAGAACCGGCTCGCCCCGCTCTCCAACCATGCCGAGCGCGATGCCGAACAGGACCGAGAAGAAGAGAACCTGGAGGATATCGCCCTGCGCGAATGCGCCAACGATCGTGTCCGGGATGATGTTCATCAGGAAGCCGGTGACGGTGGCGTCATGCGCCTTGGCCGTGTAGGTCGCAACAGCCTTGGTGTCGAGCGTCGCCGGATCGATGTTCATGCCAGTGCCGGGATGGATGACGTTTGCGACAACCAGGCCGACGATGAGGGCGAGTGTCGAGAAGGTCAGGAAGTAGATCATCGCCTTGCCAGCCACACGGCCGACCTTCTTGAGATCCGCCATGCCGGCAATGCCGGTCGAGACCGTCAGGAAGATCACGGGGGCAATGATCATCTTCACCAGCTTGATGAAGGCATCGCCCAGCGGCTTCAGGCTTTCGCCGATCGCCGGATAGAAGTGACCGAGAAGGATGCCGGCCGCGATAGCCACGAGCACCTGAACATAAAGCTGCCGATAAAGCGGCGTCTTGCCGCGCGGTTCGGCGACCGCGTTTGAAATCTGCATGTGAGCCTCCACTTGCCCCGCCCGGATGAATGCGCCTCCCGAGGCGTAACGTTGATCGCACGGCACCTTGTCCTGCCGTCGTTCCCACCTTTGCAACCCGCGTGCCAGATTCGGCGACTTGTTAACGGATTGTAAATTAATGTGATTTTCTTGTGTCGTCATGTCGTTCGGGAATGTTTGTGCGGATTTCCACACAGGAGGGCTTGCCAGTTGTGTGGGAAAGTGCGCAGATTGGCGCATGAACAACGCGACAGGAACTGTTGATAGCGGCCCCATAGCTCCGCCTGTGGCGGGTCTGAAACGGCGCGTCCGGCGGGCGTGGCTTCTCTTCGCTCTCGTTTTCGCCGTGGGCGCAATCCTTGTCGCCGTGGCGGCGAACCGTTATGGGCGCGATGCCGCCGTTGCCGGTCTCCTGGAGCAGGGACGGACCGAAATCAACCTGAAGGCGGCGCTTCTGCGGTCCGTTCTCGAACGCCCGCGCGCACTCCCGCTCGTCCTGTCCGAGGACAGGGATGTCTCCGATGCGCTGACGACGCGATCCGCAACCGATATCAACCGGCTGAACCGAAGGCTTGAGGCGCTCGTGACCGGCACGAAGGCGTCCGTCATCTATGTCACGGACGAGAAGGGTGTCGCGGTTGCCTCAAGCAACTGGCAGGAGAAGACGAGCTTTGTCGGCAGCGATTACTCTTTCCGGGCCTATTTCAAGGATGCGATGGCGAGCGGCGCGGGCGAGCAGTTTGCCCTCGGCAGTGTCAGCAATCGGCCCGGCCTCTACATTTCAAATCGGGTTTCGTCCGCCAGCAGGCCGCTGGGTGTGGTCGTCGTCAAGATGGAGTTCGAGCAACTGGAACAGGACTGGCGCGATAGCGGCAGGCCGGCCTTCATTACTGGTTCGCAGAATGTCGTTCTTGTAACGAACTTGCCGAGCTGGCGCTTCATGACGCTTGGGGTACTGGAACCGGCGAAGGCGGCGGAAATCCGCGACAGCCTGCAATTTGGCGGCGCACCGTTGCAGCCATTGCCGCTGAGAACCGAGCCGTCGCGATCGAAAGATGTGGGTGAGGTTCGCGCCGTGCTTCCGGGCAGTGGCGAAGCCTCCTTTCTCGAATTGACGACGGATGTGGCGACGACGAGCTGGGTGCTGCATTATCTCGTCCCGCTGCAGCCGGTGCTGGGGGATTCCGTCGGGCAGGCGATGTTCGTGGCATTTGCGCTCTACGTCGGCCTTTCGGTCCTCACCGCAATCGTCCTTTGGCGACGACAGGCCACACTGTTTGGGCTGGCGCGTGCGGCGCTTGCTCGCGCCGAACTGGAACGGCGCGTGCGCGAGCGAACTCGGGACCTGAGCCGCGCGCGCGACCTTCTGCAGGCCGAAGTCTCGGAGCACCGCAATACCGAACAGCGGCTGAAGGGGGTGCAGCAGGAGCTCGTTGCGGCAAACCGGCTGGCCATCCTCGGACAGGTCGCTGCGGGTGTGGCGCATGAAATCAACCAGCCCCTGGCCACCATTCGTGCCTATGCCGAGAATGCGCAGACTTTCCTGGAGCGCCAGAAGATCGACACGGCGCGAGAAAATGTCGGCCTTATCGTCGACCTTACGCAGCGAATAGCGACGATTACCGACGAGCTGCGTGCCTTTGCCCGCAAGGGGCGCGGGTCACCCGAGCCGGTGCCGCTTCGCGGTGTCCTGGAGGGCGCGGTGGTCCTTCTGAAGACGCGCTTTGCCGGCCGCATCGAGGCGATTTCGATCGACCTTCCGGCCGACGACACCATGGTGCTCGGAAACCGCATCCGGCTGGAGCAGGTCTTCATCAACCTTTTCCAGAATGCGCTGGAGGCTCTGCAGGACAAGGCGGACGCGCGGGTGGAGGTCAGCGTGGAAAAGACGATGGCTGGCGTGACCGTTTACGTCGCGGATAACGGTCCCGGCATCCCGCCGGAGATCCGTTCCGTCCTGTTCACGCCCTTCAACACGTCCAAGGAGCAGGGGCTGGGTCTCGGTCTGGTCATCAGCAAGGAGATCCTGTCCGATTATGGCGGGGCGATTTCCGTCGAGAGCGGTGAGACAGGCACGCGCTTTGCGGTTTTTCTGAAAGGAGCATGAGTTTGGAGACGGGCGGATCGGTTTTTCTGGTCGACGACGACACGGATCTGCGACGGGCGACCGCTCAGACACTGGAGCTTGCCGGCTTCGAGGTCCAGGCGTTCGCGCGGGCGAAAGAGGCGCTGGCCGCGTTGCCGATCGATTTTGCCGGTGTCGTCGTCAGCGACATCCGTATGCCCGAGATGGACGGTCTGCAGCTTTTCGCCGAAATCAACGGTCGCGATGCCGATCTGCCGGTAATCCTGATCACCGGCCATGGCGACATTCCCATGGCGGTGCAGGCAATCCAGAATGGCGTCTACGACTTCATCGCTAAGCCGTTTCCTGCCGACTATCTGTCCCGCAGCATAGCGCGCGCCCAGGAAAAGCGGGCCCTGGTGCTGGAAAACCGTCGCCTTCGCCGGTTGGCGGAAGCGGTGGATGACGATATGCCGATGCTGGGCAATACGCCGGCGATCACGCGCCTGCGGCAGACGCTGAGGCAGATCGCCGATACCGATGTCGATGTCTTGGTGACGGGCGAAACCGGAACCGGCAAGGAGGTGGTGGCCAATCTGCTGCACCACTGGAGCCACCGAAGGCGCGGCAACTTCGTTGCACTGAACTGCGGTGCGCTGCCGGAAACCGTCATTGAAAGCGAGCTGTTCGGCCACGAGGCAGGCGCGTTTACCGGAGCTCAGAAGAAGCGCATCGGCCGCATCGAACATGCAGATCATGGGACGCTCTTCCTCGACGAAATCGAGAGCATCCCGCTGTCCACGCAGGTCAAGTTGCTGCGGGTGCTGGAGGGCCGCGTCGTGACGCCTCTTGGAACCAACGAGGTGCGGCCTGTCGACTTCCGGGTTGTCGCGGCGGCCAAGGAAGACCTCGTGGTTTCATCGCGCGAGGGCAGGTTTCGCGAGGATCTGTTCTACCGTCTGAATGTTGTCAGCATTTCCATCCCGCCGCTGCGTGAGCGACGGGATGATATCCCGCTGCTGTTCACCTATTTTGCCGGACGCGCTGCGCAGCGTTTCCGGAAAGATGGGCCGGAGATATCGCAGCCCTACATGCGCTCTCTGCAGGCGCGGGATTGGCCGGGCAATGTGCGCGAACTGTCCCACGTTGCGGAACGCTTCGTTCTGGGACTGGATGAGGATGCGGAGAAGGTGGAAACGAAGCGCCCTGAGCAAGATCAGGAGCCGCTTTCTCAGCGGATGGACCGGCTGGAAGCCGACATCATTCGTCAGACGCTGGAGCATTGCCATGGCGACGTCCGCGCCACGATCGAGAAGCTTGGCATTGCCCGCAAGACATTTTACGACAAACTGAGCCGGCACGGGATCAGCCGCGCCGACTATATCCGTGATGATACAGGGCCATAACAGGACAAACGTTTCGCAAGCATCATCAGCCGCATAATTCAGGTCGCACAGGGTGGACCTGAATTCGTCGTCAGGCTTGCGTAACCTGTCTCGCTCAGGTCCCCGACTTCTTGAAGCGGGTCGCCGCGAAGGCAGACTTCACCGTCGCCGGGTCGCGGTTCTGAGCCGGCGGGAACGAGAAGAGCTCCGCAGCGACGTCGATGAGAAGGTTCTTCTCATGCAGCCACATGATGTCGGAGACGAGACGGTCGATGCGCTCGCGTGCTTCCGCCAGCACCAGTGCGCGTTCCTTCTCTTCTTCGAGAGCCTTCTTCTTCTCGAGCGCGAGCTGGAGTTCCGTGATCTGGCGCTCAAGTTCCGCGTCGGACTTAGACATCAGTTCGGGCCGAAGCTTGTCGATGTCCTGAATGCTTGTCATGATGTTTCCCCTGTTGGACCTGACAGAACCGCGAATCTCAGATCGCTAACGCCGCCTGATACAAACCACTGAGTCGCTGATTCTACTGGTCAAATTATTACGTAAGGGTCCCGGGCGCTGACAAGAAGGAAAACTCTTGTGAAAGAGTTACGAACGATTTTGTTGTGAACCGTCCCGAATGTGCAAACCTGCTGAAATGCGGCATTTACGGTCTTTTCACCGAAAAACATAATTGCAATGCGGCGTTAAGCTCTTTCAAGCCCCTGCCACCTATAGTCGGCTCCGGTCTTGAACACGGATACGTGCATGTGTGGTTTGGCGGGATATATCGGCACTGCAGCTGAGCCGGAGCGGCTTCTGGCGGCGATGGGCGACGCCATTGCGCACCGCGGACCCGATGGCCGCGGCCTGAAAGTCATGGCGCCGGCGGGCTCCGCGCCGGGTGCCGGCCTCTCCCATGTCCGCCTGTCGATCGTCGGACTTGCCGACAGTGCCCAGCCTATGACCTCCGAAGACGGCTCACTTTCGATCGCCTTCAACGGCGAAATCTTCAACTATGTCGAGCTGCGCGAGGAGCTGATCGCGCGCGGCCATCGCTTCCACACCAGCGGCGACACGGAAGTTCTCCTCAGGCTCTATGAAATTTACGGCGAAGGCTGCCTTTCGCGCCTCAACGGTGATTTTGCCTTTGCGATCTGGGATGGCCGCGCCAAGCGCATGTTTATCGCACGCGACCGGATGGGGGTACGCCCGCTCTTCTATACCGAGAAAGCCGGAACGCTCTATTTCGCCTCCGAAGTGAAGGCGCTGCTCACGATCCCCGGCTTCCACGCCACGCTTGATCCTTTCGCGCTCGATCAGGTTTTCACGCTCTGGTCGCCGATTGCGCCGCGCACGGCGTTTGAAGGCGTTTTCGAGCTGGAGCCCGGCAACTATATGATCGCCGACGCCTCTGGCCGGCGCATTTCGACTTACTGGTCGCTTGATTTCCCCGATGCCGGCGATGTCCGTCCCGACATGGACGAGGACGACAAGGCGGCTCAGCTGCGTCATCTGCTGGAAGATGCGACGCGGATCCGTCTCCGTGCCGATGTGCCGGTCGGCTCCTGCCTCTCCGGCGGTCTGGATTCCTCCATTGTTGCGGCGCTGGCCGCCGAAATGGCACCGCGCGGCCTCGACACCTTCGCCATCACCTTCGACAGCGCCGAGCATGACGAGAGCGGCTTCCAGAAACTCATGGCCCGCCATCTCGGCGTCAAGCATCACGAGATCAACTGCACCGAAGCCGATATCGCCGCCGCATTTCCGGATGTGGTTCGCCTTGCCGAAAAGCCGCTGATCCGCACCGCACCGGCGCCGATGTATCGGCTGTCCTCGCTGATCCGCGAGACGGGCATGAAGGTCGTGCTGACGGGCGAGGGGGCCGATGAGGTCTTTGCCGGCTACGATCTCTTCAAGGAGGCGCAGGTGCGCCGCTTCTGCGCGCGCCAGCCGGGCTCGAAATTCCGCCCGCATCTCTTCCGCAAGCTCTATCCCTATCTGCCGGGTCTGCAGAAACAGTCGGCCGAGTATCTCGCCGCGTTCTTCGGCGCGGATGCAGCACCCTTGTCCGATCCGCTCTTCTCGCATCGTCCGCGCCTGCGTGGCACGGCGGCGGCGAAGCTGTTCTTCTCCGCCGATCTCAAGAGCAAGCTTGCCGGCTATGACGCGGCGGACGACATGATCGCGCAATTGCCGGAGCGTTTTGGCCGTTGGCATCCGCTGCATCAGGCGCAGTATCTGGAAACGCGCTTCCTCATGCCGGGCTATATCCTGTCCAGCCAGGGCGACCGCATGGCGATGGGCAACGGTGTCGAGGGCCGCTTTCCCTTCCTTGACCATCGTCTGGTCGAGTTTGCCACCACGCTTTCGCCGTCGATGAAGCTGAAGGGCCTCAAGGAGAAATATCTCCTGCGCAAATCCATGGCCGACAAGCTGCCCGCCGAAATCACCCATCGCGTCAAGCAGCCCTATCGCGCGCCGGACAGCCGCGCGTTTTCAGGTGCCGTGGCGCAGGAGCAGGTTCATGCCGTCCTGAACCCGAGCCGTGTCGCCGGCGACGGTCTTTTCAATGCCGCAGCGGTCGACAAGCTGGTGCAGAAATGCGCCGGGCAGACAGCCCCGAGCTTCCGCGACGACACGGCCTTCATCGGCGTCCTGTCGACGCAGATGTGGCTCGACATTTTCCAGGGAACGAACAGGCGCGCCAGCGAAGCCGCCTGAAAATAATAAGGAGATACATCATGAGCGAATCCATCAAGCAGACCATCCGGTCCTTCATCGTTGAAAACTTCCTCTTCGGTGACGAAGCCGCCCTTCCGGGCGACGCTGAATCGCTGATCGCGGGCGGGATCATCGACTCCACCGGCGTTCTCGAACTCGTCGCCTTCATCGAGGAGCAGTTCGGCTTCACGGTTGCAGACAGCGACATCGTACCGGCCAATCTCGACACGATCGACGCCATTGCCGGCTATGTCGGCCGCAACGCTTCCACAGCGGCCGCCGCTTGAGGAGATGAACCCATGCGGGTCGAGCGCTTCCTGACAGACAGTGCCCAAGCCTTTCCGGAGAAGACGGCTCTCGTCACCGCCGACCGGCGGCTGACCTATGCCGAGCTCAACCGGCTGACGGATGCGCTGGCCGCGTCGCTGGCCTCGCAAGGCGTCAAGCGCTCCGACCGCGTTCTGGTCTTCATGGACAATTGTTGGGAAGCGGCCGTCTCGATCTTTGCGATCCTGAAGGCCGGCGGCACGTTCAGCCCGATCAATGCATCCACCAAGGGCAACAAGCTCGCCTATATCATCGGCAATTGCGAACCGGCGGCGATCCTAACGCAAGCACGGCTGATGCCGGTGGTGCGCGAGGCGCTGGCCGAACATCAGGGTCGCGAGATCGCCGTTCTTTCGACCGAAGGCCGTAATGGCGTTCCGGAGGGTGCCGGCTCGTTCATGGAGGCACTTGAGGGCGATGCGACTCCGCCCGCCCATGGGAGCGTCGAAACCGATCTCGCCATGCTCATCTACACGTCCGGCTCCACCGGCCAGCCCAAGGGCGTGATGATGACGCATGACAATATCGAGGCCGCCTCGCGCTCGATCATCACCTATCTCGAAGGCCGCAGCGACGATATCGTGCTCAACGTCCTGCCGCTTGCCTTCGACTACGGCCTCTACCAGTTGCTGATGACCTTCCGTCTCGGCGCGACGCTGGTGCTCGAAAAGTCTTTCGCCTTCCCGCAGGCCATGTTCGATCTCATGCGCCGCGAGCGCGTCACCGGCTTCCCGCTCGTGCCCACCATGGCCGCGATGATCCTGCGGATGAACGAACTGCAGCCCGGCTTCCTGCCCGACGTTCGCTATCTGACGAACACGGCGGCCGCCCTTCCGGCCGAACACATTGCCCAGCTGCGCGGGCTCTTCCCCGGCGCACGGCTCTATTCGATGTACGGCCTCACCGAGTGCAAGCGCTGCACCTATCTTCCGCCGGACGAGCTGGATCGCCGTCCGGGCTCGGTCGGCATTGCCATCCCTGGCACGCAGGCCTTTGTCGTTGATGACAACGGCGCGCCGGTGCCGGCGGGCGTCGAGGGAGAGCTGGTCATTCGCGGCCCGCATGTCATGAGAGGGTATTGGCGCAACGAGCAGGCGACGAATGCCATGCTGAAGACGGGGCCGGACGGCCTCATTCAGATGCATACGGGGGATCTCTTCCGCACCGATGCGGAAGGCTTCCTCTATTTCGTCGGGCGCAAGGACGACATCATCAAGACGCGCGGCGAGAAGGTCGCGCCGAAGGAGGTCGAGGCGGTGCTACACGCGCTGCCGGGCGTCGCCGAAGCCGTTGTCGCCGGCATTCCCGATCCGATCCTCGGGCAGGCCGTCACGGCGATGGTGGTCCTGAGCAATCCCGCGCTGACGGAGCGCGAGGTTCTCGCCCACTGCGCCCGCAATCTCGAAGATTTCATGGTGCCGAAGCGGATCGTCTTCAAGGACGCGCTGCCGCGCACCGATACAGGCAAGGTCAGCCGTCGTCTGGCGGCCGCAGATTTGGAGCAAGCCGCATGAGCAAGACTGCAACCGCCCTGAAGCAGGCCGCAGCCTTTGGCCCGGAGACGCTGAACATCGACTGCGAGGCGGAAGTCGAGAAGATCGTTACGGCGCTCCGTAGCCAGCTTCGCGCCATGCGCAAGCGCGGCCTGGTGCTGGGCCTTTCCGGCGGCATCGATTCCAGCGTCTCGGCAGCACTTGCCGTTCGCGCGGTCGGCGCCAAGAACGTCTTTACGCTCTTCATGCCGGAGCATGATTCCGATCCGGAAAGCCTGCGGCTCGGCCGTCTCGTTGCCGAGACCTATGGCATCGAAAGCGTCGTCGAGGATATCGGCCCGACGCTTGCCTCCATGGGTTGCTATAGCCGGCGCGATGAATTCATCCGCACACTGGTGCCGGAATATGGTCCCGGCTGGGCCTCCAAAGTCGCGATCTCCAATTCGGCGGAAGGCGGCGGCTTCAATATTTCCTATCTCGTTGTCGCCGATCCGGATGGCAAGCAGAGCCGTCACCGTATGCCGCTCAATGCCTATCTCGGCATTGTGGCTGCCACCAACATGAAGCAGCGCACCCGCAAGCAGCTTGAATATTACCATGCCGATCGGCTGAACTTCGCCGTTCTCGGCACACCGAACCGGCTGGAATACGATCAGGGCTTCTTTGTGAAGAACGGCGATGGCGCGGCCGACGTGAAGCCGATCGCGCATCTCTACAAGGGCCAGGTCTATCAGCTCGCCGCCCATCTCGGTGTGCCGGAAGAAATCCGCAAGCGTCCGCCGACCACGGACACCTATTCGCTCGCCCAGACGCAGGAAGAATTCTACTTCTCGCTGCCGTGGGACAAGATGGATCTGTGCCTCTACGGCCTGAACCATGGTCTCGACGCTGGCGAGGTGGCGGCCGCTGCCGGTCTCAAGCGCGAGGCGGTCGAGTATGTCTATGCCGACATCGCTGCAAAGCGTTCGGCAACGCGCTACCTGCACGCCGGTCCGCTGCTGGTTGAGAAGGTCGAGGAACTGGACCGGCTCGACTGAGCCGCTTCAGCCGAAATCGCCGCCGAAGAAGCGGTTCCAGCGCTCGCCGGCAAGGCCGGTGAGCATGGAATTGCCGGAGAGGAACGCTTCGGCAATTGCGGGATCTTTCGAGTGGACGACGGTCGAGGAGATCGTCGCCATGATCATGGAGCGTCCGGTGGCCGCCTCGATCAGCTCCGGGCTCGAGCGTCCGCGAAGCCCAGCCGCACCGTTTTCCAAAGCATGGGCAAACAGCAGGTCCAGCACCGGCCCGAGCCGCCCCGGCATTGCCGAGACTTCAAGCACGCGGCCGATGCCGCTGGGCTTCAGGTGATAGAGGAACGCGCCGATCGGTTCACCGCTTTTCGTCTTCACCAGTCCCATATGCGCCTGCCCGTAGGCGGGCTTGATGACGGCGTTGGCGAGAACATGATCGAGATAGCCGTGGGCCCAATCAGGTTTCACCAGCTTGGCAGCATTCAGTTTGCGCACCGCATCGGCGAACCCGGCAAAATCCGCATCCTCCAGAGCAAGCCCGGCGGGCGCTGGCGTGAGCGCAAAACGGGTGAGGCTCGACTTGCCCGTGCCCCTGCCATCGATGATCCGGGCGACAGGCGCCAGATGCTGCAGGAGAGTGACCTTTTCACCCGCCAGAGCGCTCGCGAATCCGGCAGGACGCAAGACGCGAAACCACTCGAAACTGTAGCCGGGGATCGTGCGCCCGCGCAGCTTCGTCCACATCGTCTCCGAGATCACATTGGCGGTCTCGCTCAGCGACACGTCTTGCGGTCCACTGATGAAGGCCTTGAGCAGGCGCGCTCCGGCCAGGGGGTCGCTTTCATGGTCCTCCGACATCAAGGCCCCGCAATACGCGGCGCGCAACTTGCGCTCACCGAGGAGATAGGGGACCAAATGGACACCGACAAAGCCCGATACGCGGCCGTCATCGGCAACATGAACCAGCGCCGGAATGTCCGGATCGCGATAGGGGCTATCCAGATAGAAGGCGCGGAAATAGGCGGCGAGCGCTGCGGGCGGCGCGGCCTTGCCTTGCCGGAGAATACGATAGTAGAGCGCGGTGACCGCGCCGATATCGTCTGCGGCCAGCGGACGCACCTCGCTCATGCTGCGATGTCCTTCAGGCGGGCGACGGCCACGCGCGGCCGGCCTTCCTCATCTATGGGAAAGTCCAGGCACTCGAAGACGCGCGAGCGATTGAGAAGCGATTGCGCCTGCCGCTCCTGCCCGACGCCGAACTCAAACAGCAGGAGCCCACCGGGTTTCAGGAATGCGGGGGCCTCGCGCACCAGTCGCTGCTGGATCGAGATGCCGTAGGGGCCACCGTCGAAGGCTTCGCGCGGTTCGTTTTCAAGGAGATGCGCGCTCTCGCCCTCAAGACGCCCGGTCGAAATATAGGGCGGATTGCAGACGATCATCGTCGCCTTGCCTTCAGCGCCCTGACCCTCCAGCGCACCGAAGAGATCGCCCCGGCAGATGGTGGCGCGATCGGAGAGGCCGAGAAGCTTTGCATTGACCTTGGCGGTCTCGACCGTATCTTCGGTGAGATCGGCGGAAAGAAGCGTGACGGTCTTCACCGCATCCGCAATGGCGAGCCCGACGTTGCCGGATCCGCAGCACATGTCGATGACAAGCGGTGCAGCCTCGCCGGTCTCGCGTAGCATGGCGATCGCATGGCCTGCCAGAAGCTCGGTTTCCGCACGAGGCGCGAGAACGGAGCCTTGCAAGATGAGATCGAGTCCCAGAAACCGATAATGGCGCTGCTCGGCTGCCGTGTTATCCGCCTGCATATGTTGTCCCGCGTGCCGGAAGAAGGTCAAATTCCAGTCAGTTTATAAGGATCAATGTTTAAGTCTTCATAACTTGCGGTTTGACAGCTTCTGCCGCCGCGGGCCGCAGACGGTTCCATCGGCTTGATGAGGTGTTGCAATGCTTCGGAACGCGCGGCGATGGGCGGGAAAGGGCGCCACGGCCGGCGCGGGCGAGACCGCCCGGCCCGCTGCATTTTTACATGCATATTCATGCAGTGCAGCAGGCGCATAGCTGCATTGCACAATAATTAGATTGCAGTTGTCCAAAATTCAGGCATAATGCTTGCAGTTGATGCGTTGGCGGCCTCCTCCCAGTGCCGCTGCATCAGCTGTTCCCCTCTGGAGGTTTAATTTACCTTCACACCTAATGGGCCGCGGTCTCCGCTGGCCCACTTTTTTTGCCCGTTTTTCGGTTACGCCGCATCCAGCCCGATATCGAGGCATGGCGCGCTATGCGTGATCCACCCGATCGAGAGAAGGTCCACGCCGCTTTCGGCAATCGCTGCGGCGGTGTCCGGCGTGATCCCGCCGGAGGCCTCGGTGATTGCGCGGCCCGCGACGAAGTCGACGGCTTGCTTCAACAAGTCTGGTGACATGTTGTCGAGGAGGACGGCGTCGGGGCCCATCTCCATGGCCTCACGCAACTGGTCGAGCGTATCCACCTCAACCTCGATCTTGACCATGTGCCCGACATTGGCCTTTGCCCGTCGGATCGCCTCGGCGGCGCTGCCGGCGATGGCGATGTGATTGTCCTTGATCAGAACGGCATCGTGAAGGGCGAAGCGGTGGTTCATGCCGCCGCCAGCGCGGACGGCATATTTCTCGAAGGCACGCAGCCCCGGCGTCGTCTTGCGGGTGCAGACAACGGCGGCTTTCGTGCCAGCCACGGCATCGACAATGCCCGAGGTGACGGTGGCGATGCCGGACAGATGGCCGAGA
Organism: Ensifer sp.; assembly: GCA_035565055.1. Classification (GTDB taxonomy): domain Bacteria; phylum Pseudomonadota; class Alphaproteobacteria; order Rhizobiales; family Rhizobiaceae; genus Ensifer_A. Next base: position 3,907 of record DATMTA010000002.1, on the reverse strand, counting down.
AAGTTCAGCGCGGTGCGCTCGCCGGTCAGGAGCCCGCGCGACGGGCCTTCGATCGTGGCGATGATATCCCCCGAAGCCACGCGCGCGCCGTCCGATACATGCGCCATCATGGATATGGCCGGATCGACCAGCTCGAAGGCCAGCTTCGCGATGTCGAGCCCGGCAATCACGCCCGGTTTGCGGGCGGCCATGACGAAGCGCGAGCGGTGATCGGCCGGGATGACTGCCGTCGAGGTGATGTCGCCGGCAAGGCCAAGATCTTCGAGCAGCGTGGCGCGGACACCCGGTTCGACGATGACGCGCGGAAGGGGAGATAGTAACATGAGGCGCTCCTTATGCGCTCTGCGCCAGCATCGGCATGTTCAGCCGCTGCGCGGTCTCGATGATTGCGGCAAGCGACATGGTGCGGCGTTCGGCAGCCATGTCCTTCTCCGGAAAATCACTGCGGGCGTGGGCGCCACGCGATTCTTCCCTGAGGCGGGCGAAGACGGCGATCGACAATGCGACAAGCGCCGGATCTGAGGACGGGCCGGCACCCATGGCAAGCGGCAGAAGCCGGTTGATGGCGCGGTCGAGACCTGTGCGGTCACGCATCACCGAGAGATCGCGCGAGGCCGTTTCACGAACCAGACGCAGATCGGGTGCGGGGCAGGGCGCGAAATCTGAGGGGCATCTGACCGGGCTCTGCTCACGTCCCGCGATGTCCTGTGCGGCGCGAAGGCCCATCACGGTGCCCTCCAGCAGCGAATTGCTCGCCAGCCTGTTGGCTCCGTGCAAACCGGTGCAGGCGGCCTCTCCAACGACCCAAAGGCCTTCGATCGTGCTTCGCCCGCTGACGTCGGTTACCACGCCGCCCATATGGTAATGCGCGGCCGGACGAACGGGAATGAGATCGTGCTGGGGATCGATGCCTGCTTCGGCACAGAGCTGATGGATCAGCGGGAAACGCTGTGCGAAACGAGCGCCCAGCGCCGCACGGGCGTCCAGGAAAACCTTGCCGCCTCGGGCGATTTCGCGGCCGATGGCGCGTGCCACGACATCACGGGGAGCAAGTTCCGCGCCCGGCGTGCTGCTCATGAAGCGCTCGCCTTTCTCATTGAGGAGCCATGCGCCTTCTCCGCGCACGGCTTCGCTGACCAGAGCCAATGGTCGCCGTGCGCTGGCCAGAGCGGTGGGGTGGAATTGCACGAATTCCATGTCGCGAAGTTCAGCGCCGGCGCGCGCTGCCAGCATGACGCCCTGTCCGAAATTGCCGGCGGGATTGGTGCTGGCATCGTAGAGCCCGCCAATCCCGCCCGTCGCCAGAACGACGCGCGTCGCCGGCAGGATGAACGCGCCTTCCGCCCGTGCACAAAGCAGGCCCGAGACCGTGCCGTCTGTCGTCAGGAGACGGCGAACCTCGACACCTTCAAGGAGCGTGATGGAGGGGCAGGCACGGACGGCGGCCGCAAGCGCCTGCACGATGGCCGCGCCCGTACCATCGCCGTTCGCGTGTATGATCCGGTGCCGCGAATGCGCCGCCTCCAGGCCGAATTGCAGTTCGCCATCGGCAGTCCGATCGAAGCGGACGCCGAACCGTTCAAGTGCAGCGATTGCCGCTGCCGTTTCGGAAAGGATTGCGGAAGCAGCCTCTTCGTCGCAGAGGCCGTCGCCGGCCGCAAGGGTATCGGCGAGATGCAACTCCGTACTGTCATCACGTCCCAGCGCGGCGGCAATGCCGCCCTGCGCCCAGCCGCTGGAGCTTTCGGCCCCGAGGCCCGCACGCGTCAGGAGCACGACCGGCTGCGGGGCGAGGCTAAGCGCCGTGACAAGGCCGGCAATGCCGCTGCCGACGACGGCGACACGGCCTGCGAAGCTGTCAGGAAGGACGGTCATATGGCGAGCATCCTCTCGACGGCAAGGCGGGCGGGGGCGACGAGGCTTTGCTCCACCGTCACCTCATGGCGGTTTTCTTCCAGCGCCTGACGGATATTGGAAAGCGTGATCCGCTTCATGTGCGGGCACAGATTGCAGGGGCGGACGAAGTCGACGTCCGGATGATCGACAGCGACATTGTCGCTCATCGAGCATTCCGTCAGCAGAACGACGCGAGCCGGCTTGTTGATACCGACATAGTCGGACATAACAGCGGTCGATCCGGCGAAATCGGCTTCCGCGACCACCTCCGGCGGACATTCCGGATGGGCGAGCACGACGACGCCAGGATGCGCCTCGCGCAGGTCGCGGATATCCTGCGCCGTGAAGAGTTCATGCACCTCACAGTGGCCGTGCCAGGCGATGATCTCGACATCCGTCTCGCGGGCGACGTTCCGTGCGAGATATTCGTCCGGGATCATGATGACGCGCGGTACGCCGAGCGACTCCACCACCTTCTTCGCATTGCCCGAGGTGCAGCAGATGTCGGAAGCCGCTTTCACGGCGGCGGATGTGTTCACATAGGTGATGATCGGCACGCCCGGATGCGCCTGGCGCAGCAGCGCGACATCTTCGGGCGTGATCGAATCCGCAAGCGAGCAGCCGGCGCCCATGTCGGGGATCAGCACGGTCTTCGTCGGATTGAGCAGCTTCGCCGTCTCGGCCATGAAGTGAACGCCGGCCAGAACGATGACATCGGCATCCACTTCCGCCGCCTTGCGGGCGAGCGCCAGACTGTCGCCGACAATGTCAGCGACACCATGAAAAATCTCCGGCGTCTGATAGTTATGCGCCAGAATGACCGCGTTGCGCTTCTTTTTCAGTTCGAGGATCGCGGCGACATCCTCCTCATGCGACAGCCATTCGGCCTTCGGCATCACGCGGGCAACGCGCTCGTAAAGCGCGGAAACGGAGGGCATTGTGTTCATGGCGCGTCCCTTTTACTCAGGTTGAGTATATGTCGGGCGCATAGTTATACTCGTTTGGAGTATATGTCAATTGCGCGACAGGGGCAGCCTTGCGCTCGAAAGCGCGTGCTCTTCGAGAATGGCGCGACGGTAGCGATAGAGCTTGGCGGGGCGGCCGCCGGTCTCGCTCGACATCTCGCCGGTTTCCTCGATCAGCTCCTGCTGGTCGATGAGGCGGCGGAAATTGGGTTTGTGCAGCGCTAGCCCCGCCAGCGCCTCGACGGTGCGCTGCAGATGGGAGAGCGTGAAGTTGGCCGGCATCAGCTCGAAGACAACCGGGCGGTACTTGATCTTGGCGCGCAGGCGCGTGATGGCGGTCGCCAGCATGCGGCGATGATCGGCAAACATCGGCCGTCCATAGGAAGGGCCCGGTTCGCCGCCTGCCTCGACGACCAGTCCGGCTTCATACATCAGTTCGTAGCGCTGCAGCGCCAACTCCTCGTTCCAGGCCGCGCCGTTCAATCCGAGGGAGAGATCGATGCGCTTCTGTCGGTGGTCGCGTCGAGATGGGTCGGAAGCGGCCCAGGCATTCAGTGCATCGGCCATATTCGCAAGCGCCGCCGGTCGGCCCTCCCGGTGATCCTCCCAGGGGAAATATTCATACCAGCCATGCCAGCCGGGCGCCCCCGCGCCTGGGGCTGCCTGTTCTCGCACCAGACCGAGATAGCTGATCGAGATGGTGCGTCGCGCCTTGTCCTTGGGTGAACGGTCGCGGTCGGCAAAGGTGTAAAGCTGTTCGAGATAGCCGAGCGGATGGCCGGTCTGTTCGTTCACCCATTCGCGAAGACCCGCCTGCAGGCTGCGATGCTCTACCTCGAAGGGGCCGGAGGGCAGGGCTTCGCCCTTGCTCACGGTCATCACGCGCGGCTCGTCATTGGTGACGGCGGTGAGCACGGCGATCAGTTCGGCATGGGCAAGCGCATCTTTCAAGGGCGATCAGTCCTTCGTCAAATTCAGCGTATTCGGCAATGGCTCAGTGAGTAGCAGAGATTCCATGGCGAGGAAGTGAAATATTGCGTTCCCGC
>DATMTA010000001.1:0-7120 GCA_035565055.1 Ensifer sp. | reverse complement strand
GCTCCCCGCCGTTGCCCAAAGGGTCGGCCTCATCCCCGGTTCGGAACCGTAGAAACTCTTCGTCATCCCCGCAAGCCGCTCAGCAGATGCGCGGCAATTGCTCGCCCGAAAGCCAGTCGACAATGCGCCCGCCGCCGAAGGAGGTTTCCATCTGCACGAAGCAATGGGGGTCCTCGACCACGTGGCCGATCATCGCTGCCTCTTGGCCCAACGGATGCGCGAGCATGGCGGCCAGCACCGCATCCGCCGCCTCAGGTGCCACGATGGCCACCAGCTTGCCCTCGTTGGCCACATTCAGCGGATCAAGGCCCAGAAACTCGCAGGCCGCCGCCACTTCCGGCTTCAGAGGAATTTTTTCCTCATCAATGCGGAAGCCGACCGAGGATTGATGGGCTATCTCGTTCAGCGTCGCGGCAATCCCGCCGCGCGTCGGGTCGCGCATCAGGCGGATCGCCTGCCCGCCGGCCGCGACCATCGCCGCCGTCAGCGTATGGAGCGCTGCCGTATCGGAGAGGATATCGGTGTCGAATTCCAAGTTCTCCCGCTTCGACATCACGGCCACGCCGTGATCGCCGATCGAGCCCGAAACGATGACGCAATCGCCCGGCCGCGCGGCGTTGGAGCGCATGTCGATGCCCTCGGGCAGGATGCCGACGCCGGCGGTCGAGATGAAGACGCCATCGGCCTTGCCGCGCTCGACCACCTTCGTGTCGCCGGTGATGATCGGCACGCCCGCCTCGCGCGAGGCCGTCCCCATCGTGTCGGCGATCTTGGCGAGGTCCGCGAGCGGAAAGCCCTCCTCGATGATGAAGCTGGCTGACAGATAGAGCGGCTTTGCCCCCGACATCGCGACATCGTTGATCGTGCCGTGAACCGCGAGCGACCCGATATTACCGCCGGGGAAGAAGAGCGGCGAGACGACATAGCCGTCCGTCGTCATCACCATGCGCCCCGCCGGCACGGCAAAGGCCGACTGGTCATTGCCGGCGCGCAGCCAGTCATTGTCGAAGGCGGTGTGGAAAATATCCTCGATCAACTGCCCCATGGCCCGCCCGCCCGCGCCATGCGAGAGATCGACGCGTCCGTTGCGGAGATCGAGCTTGCGCCTTGTCGGCTTCACGACGGCGATGTTCATGCCACGCTCCTCTCGATTTCCTTGGTCTTCGCATGCTCGCGGAAGCGGCCATAGGTCCAGTGCGCCGCGCAGGCGCCTTCGGAGGAGACCATGCAGGAGCCCATGGGCGTATCCGGCGTGCAGGCGGTGCCGAAAAGCTTGCAATCGGTCGGCCGCTTGACGCCGCGCAGGATCGCGCCGCAATCGCAGGCCGGATTGTCCTTGGCCGCCGGCGTCACCAGGCCGAAGCGCTTCTCGGCGTCGTAGCGGCTGTATTCCTCGCGAAGCCGCAGCGCGCCCTGCGGCACGTCGCCCAGCCCGCGCCACTCGAAGCTCTCGCGCTGCTCGAAGAACTCCGCGACCTCCGCCTGCGCCTTGCGGTTTCCGCCGGGTTTGACGGCGCGGATATACTGGTTCTCCACCACATAGCGCCCCTCATTGATCTGGCGCACCAGCATGAGGATCGCCTGGATGACATCGAGCGGTTCGAAACCGGCAACCACGACTGGCTTGCGGAAGTTCTCGGCGAATTCGTCATAGGGTTCCGTGCCGATGACGGTGGAGACATGGGCCGGGCCGATGAAGCCATCGACCTTCACCGTGCCGAGCTTTGCCACTTCCGGGCTTGCCAGAATGGTCTGGATCGCCGCCGGCGTCAGAACATGGTTGCAATAGATGGAGAAGTTCTCAAGCCCCTTGTCGATCGCGGCGCGCAGGGCAAGCGCGGTCGGCGGCGTGGTCGTCTCGAAGCCGATGGCGAAGAAGACGACCTCGCGATGCGGCTCGGCCTCGGCGATGCGCAGCGCATCGAGCGTCGAATAGACCATACGAATATCCGCGCCCGCCGCCTTGGCCTTGAGCAGGCTCGAGCCGTTGGAGCCCGGAACGCGCATCAGATCTCCATAGGTGCAGAGCGTCACTTCAGGCCGCTGTGCGAGCGCAATCGCCGCATCGAGCCGCCCGATGGGCAGCACGCAGACGGGACAGCCTGGCCCGTGGATCATCCGCACATTGTCCGGCAGCAGGTCCTCCAGCCCGTAGCGGGAAATGGCATGGGTGTGGCCGCCGCAGAATTCCATGAAATGGTAATTCACATCCGCGCGGACCTCTTCCGAAATCTGCCTGGCAATGTCCTTGGCCAGCCGGCCGTCGCGATATTCGTCGATATATTTCATGCCACCTCTCCCAATGCGGCTTCACGGATCAGGTCCAGCGTGCGCTCCGCCTCCTCCGGATCGATCTTGGCCAGCGCATAACCGACATGCAGCACCAGATAGTCGCCCACCTGCACGTCATCGACGAGCGCGGTAGAGACGATCTTGGACACGCCATCCAGCGTCACCTTGGCCATGTTGTCGGTCAGCACTTCCTTCACCTGGACGGGAATGGCTAGGCACATGTCTCGATCTCCTCCGAATGCATATTTTGGTTTTGTAAGGCGTGGCGCGCGAACGCGACTTGTCCCAGCGCAATTCCGCCGTCATTGGCAGGTGAAAGGCGGGGCAGGAAGACGGCGAGGCCCTGAGCCTTGAGCCGGTTCACGAGGCCCTCCGTCAGCACACGGTTCATGATGCAGCCGCCGGAAAGGACGATGCGGCCCTGATCCTGTGGGCTCCGCGTCGCTGCAATCCAGTCAGCGAGACCGGCAATCAGCGTGCCGTGAAAGAGGTTGGCGGCCTCAACGCCGGTGAGGCGATTTTCCGCCAGATGAACCAGAAGCGGCATGAAATCGAGTTGACTGCCGTCAACCCTGTAGCCGCCGCCGAGCCCCTCCGGCGCGCTGACCATCGCCTCGAATTCCATCGCCGCCTGTCCCTCGTAATGCTGGACGAGACGGACGCCCGCAATGGCTGCGGCGGCATCGAAGAGGCGGCCCATGCTGGAAGTGAGGCCCACGCGCATCCCGAGGCCGAAGAGGGAGATCAGCTTCTCCGCCATGGGATGGCTGGCGAAAAGCGCGCTGGCGAGATCTTCGCGTCCCCCCTGATACAGCGCGCCGATGCCCATGCGCCACGGCTCGCGCGCCGCCTTGTCGCCACCAGCGAGCGGCAGCGGGCGAAGCCCGCCCTTGTGGGTCCATGCGGCACCATTAAGATCGATGAGCTCGCCACCCCAGATCGCGCCGCCCGGCCCATAGCCATGGCCGTCCAGCGCGAGGCCGGTGACAGGCCCGGTCAGATGATGTTCGGCGGCCACGGCGGCGATATGGGCGACATGGTGCTGGACGCGGATCAACGGCAGATCCAGCGTCTCGGCAAGCCGCACGGAACGAAAATCGGGGTGCAGATCGCAGGCGGCGTAGTCCGGCGTCACGTCCAGAATGGAACAGAGATGTGCGACCGTCTCGCGCTGGAAGCGGATCGCCTCCGCGTTGTCGAGCCCGCCGATATGCTGCGACAGGAACGCCTCGCGCCCGCGCGTCACGCAGATCGTGTTCTTCAGGTCGCTGCCGAGCGCAATGATCGATGGTCCGTTCGAACCGAGATCAACCGGCTCGGGAACATATCCACGGGCGCGGCGGAGATAGGCGGGCGCGCCCGCGACAATCTGCATGACGCTGTCATCGGCGCGCACGACGATATCGCGGTCATGGGTCACAACGAGATCGGCGATGTCGGAAAGCCGGCGATGCGCATCCTCATTCGACGCAACCAGCGGCTCGCCGCCGGGATTGGCGCTGGTGGCGACCAGAACCGGGACCTTACCGCCCTCCTCCAGCGCTACCAGCAACAGATGATGCACCGGCGCATAAGCCAGCATGACGCCGAGCCGGTTCAGCCCCGGCGCAATGCCCTGCGGCAGGTTACCACGGCCCGCGGCCAGCACGATGGGATGGGCCGGGCTTTCCAGCAGTGCCGTTTCCACATCGGTCAGGTCGGCAAAGTGGCGGGCGGCGGCGACGTCGCGCAGCATGACGGCGAATGGCTTTTCGTCGCGCGCCTTGCGCTGCCGCAGCGTTGCGATGGCGCTTGCGTTTTCCGCGTCGCAGAGAAGATGAAATCCGCCGATGCCCTTCAGCGCCACGATCTTACCCACGCGGATCGCCTGGGCGATTTCGGCAACCGTATGACTCAGCCTCGGCCCGCAAGCGGGACAAGCAACCGGCTCGGCATGGAAGCGGCGGTTGAGCGGGTTTTCGTAATCGGCGCGACAGGCAGTGCACATCGCAAAGCCCGCCATGGAGGTCTGCGCGCGATCATAGGGCAGGCGCCGGGTGATCGTCAGGCGCGGGCCGCAATGAGTGCAATTGACGAAGGGATAGTGAAAGAAGCGGCTTGCCGGATCGAAAAGCTCGTCAAGACATTCCCGGCAGGTCGCCGCATCTGCGCCGATGCGCGTGGCGCTCTTGCCGCCGAGGCTTTCGCGAATTTCGAAGCCGCTCGCGCCGTTCGTGTCGATCTCCTGCGTCTCGATCGCATCGATGCGCGCCAGCGGCGGCGCATCGGCCTCGACCACGCGGGCGAACCCGTCCGCGCCCTCGCCTTCAACCTCGATCAGCACGCCGGCATTGTCGTTCAGCACGAAACCGGAAAGCCCCATCTGCCGGGCGAGCGCGAAGGCGAAGGGCCGGAACCCGACACCCTGCACAACGCCCCTGACGCGTAAGCGGAAGCGGCGGATCGTCCGCTTCCCTGCGTCGGCGTCAGTGATGTTGACCCGGTTCGCCATGTTTCAGGCGACCTTTGCGGCAGCGGCCCGGCGCGCGGCGGAGGCTTCGAGCCAGGCATAGAGCGCCTCCATGCCCTCGCCGGTGCGGGCCGAGACGATGAAGGTCTGCAGCTTCGGATTGACCCGCATCGCATTGGCGATGCAGAGCCCGGTGTTGAAATCGAGATGCGGCAGGAGGTCCGACTTGTTCAGCACCATGATATCGGCGGCGGCGAACATGTCGGGATATTTCAGCGGCTTGTCCTCGCCCTCGGTGACGGAAAGCACCGCGACCTTGTGTGCCTCGCCGAGATCGAAGGCGGCGGGACAGACGAGATTGCCGACGTTCTCGATAAAGAGCACCGAGTTTTCGGCCGGCTCCAGCGTTTCGATGGCGTGGCCGACCATATGGGCGTCGAGATGGCAGCCCTTGCCGGTATTGATCTACACGGCGCGTGCGCCGGCCTCGCGAATGCGCATGGCATCGTTGGAGGTCTGCTGGTCGCCCTCGATCACCGTGATCTCCATGCGATCCTTCAACTCGCGGATCATGCGGGCGAGAAGCGTCGTCTTGCCGGAACCGGGGCTGGAGACGAAGTTGAGCGCGAAAATGCCGCGCTGCGCGAGATGCACCCGATTGGCGGCGGCCAGCCGGTCGTTCTTGGAGAGAATGTCGCGCTCGACCTGAATGATCTTTTCCTGGCTCATGCCGGGAACATGCACGCCGGCGATGCCCTTGCCGTAATGCGACGCGCCATCCTCGTGATGCACGTGTTCGTGGTCGTGGTGGTCATGATGATGGTCGTGTGAATGGTCATGCCCATAATCATGATGGTGATCACGCGCCCCATGCCCGTGCGAATGGGAATGGCTGTGCCCGTGCGCGTGGCTGTGGGAATGGCCATGCGCGTGGTCATGATCATGGTCGTGATGATGGTGGTGGCCATGGTCATGCGAATGACCGATCTCACCCTTTTCCGTTCCGTCGTCGATCACGGGATCGGTCCCGCATCCGCAAACCGTACACATCAGATCACCTCCAAATCCCTGATCTTCAATTCATCGCCCGCCGTCATCTGGACGCGCGAACGCCCGCATTCGGGGCAGGCCCCGAAACGCTCCTCCAAAGGCACTGTCTTTTCGCAATCGAGGCACCAGCCCTCGCCGGCGATGCGGTTGATTTCGAGTTCCGCTTCCTCCGCCAGACTGCCGCGCCGGATGGCGTCATAGCAGAATAGCAGCGCTTCCGGATCGGCATGGCTCAAACGCCCGACATCCAGCCGGATCACGCGAATGCCCTTCGCGCCGTGGTTCACGGCGGTTTCGCAGGCGATCTCCACGACGCTTTCCATCAGCGACATTTCATGCATGGGCGATCTCCTTCACCGTGATGTCGAATGCGACGCAGGGGTCGAAGAGCGCGGCAAGCTTGGCAATGCGCAGGCGGGCCATGTCTCCCGCGCCTATTCTTGACGAAAGCAGCGTTTCGACGAAAGGCCCGGCGGGATGAAAATTCCATTCGGTCGGCGCAAGGATGCGATATTGCGCGATGCGGCCCTCGGCGTCGAGCCGGGCGGCATGATAAAGCCGCCCCCGCGCACATTCCACCGCGCCATAGCCATGGCCGCTCGCCACCCCGTCGCACATGAGAGCTTCGAGTTCTATCGTGCGGCCATCGTTGATGGCGTCCAACTGGCAAAGAGATGCGGAAAGGTCGGCAATCCGGGCGCGGAGACGGGCAGAGAGCGCCCTGCCCGCGTCGCCCGCCTGCCGCTGGCGCATCCGGCTATAGGCCCCCGTCTCGATGACCCGACCGGGGAGCGACGGGCGCTGGGCATAAGTCTCGGCTTTCACAAGAAGACCAATCACTTCGTCGTCATCGCGTGGCTCCAGCGCTTCTACCGGGCGGCGCAGGAAGATATCGTCGCGGGAAAGATCGAGCGCGATCGTCTCCAGCAGGCTGCCCTTCGCCGGCTCAGCCCCGGACGCCGGAACGCCGATGGCGCTGGCCGACTGACGCAGGGCGTCACGGGCATCGGCCAGCACGCGCGGGCTTTCCCATCCGGCCTCTGCCAGGCCAATGATGGTGCGGGAGGCTTTCAGCGCCTCGCGCAGATGCTGGCCCGCAGAGGCCTGCGCCGTAGCGGGGAGCTTGCCTGGCCATTGCATGACCAGCGAGCGCAGCGTTTCAAAGATGCGTTCCGCCAAGAGACCAGCGGCCGCGAAGCAGCGGCCTTCGCGGCTCATGCTTTCCCCGCCTGCCTGCGCTAGTGCGAGCCGCGAAGCGGTCGCCTGCGCAAACCCGCAAAGCGAAAAGATCTGTCCAGCGAGCCGCGGCGCTTCCGACGGCGCCCGGCC